>NZ_PXZH01000009.1 GCF_003950325.1 Vagococcus humatus | reverse complement strand
TTTGTTCATTGAAAACTGGATAATTTAAGAAAATTAATCAAAACAAACCGAGAACACCGCGTTGAAAAGAGTTTTTTATTAAAGTTCAAAACGCTGATTAAAACGAGTGATGGACACAGATATCGCTATCTGTGAGAAATCACAAAACCTAACACTTAGTGTTAGCAAGGTTAAGTTAATAAGGGCACATGGTGGATGCCTTGGCACTAGAAGCCGATGAAGGACGGGACTAACTCCGATATGCTTTGGGGAGCTGTAAGTAAGCTATGATCCAGAGATTTCCGAATGGGGAAACCCAGCATCTTTAATAGGATGTTATCTATTACTCAATTCATAGGTAATAGAGGGGACACGCAGAGAACTGAAACATCTAAGTACCTGCAGGAAGAGAAAGAAAAATCGATTTCCTTAGTAGCGGCGAGCGAAACGGAAAGAGCCCAAACCAAAGAGCTTGCTCTTTGGGGTTGTAGGACTCAATTGTGGGAGCGATAAAACATAGTTGAAGCGACCTGGAAAGGTCAGCCGAAGAGGGTAACAGCCCCGTAAATAAAATGGTTTATCCCCCTATGAGTATCCTGAGTACGGCGGAACACGAGAAATTCCGTCGGAATCCGGGAGGACCATCTCCCAAGGCTAAATACTCTCTAGTGACCGATAGTGAACCAGTACCGTGAGGGAAAGGTGAAAAGCACCCCGGGAGGGGAGTGAAATAGAACCTGAAACCATGTGCCTACAACAAGTTAGAGCCCGTTAATGGGTGATAGCGTGCCTTTTGTAGAATGAACCGGCGAGTTACGATTCCATGCGAGGTTAAGGTGAAGAGCCGGAGCCGCAGCGAAAGCGAGTCTGAATAGGGCGAATGAGTATGTGGTCGTAGACCCGAAACCATGTGATCTACCCATGTCCAGGTTGAAGGTGTGGTAAAACGCACTGGAGGACCGAACCCACGTACGTTGAAAAGTGCGGGGATGAGGTGTGGGTAGCGGAGAAATTCCAAACGAACTTGGAGATAGCTGGTTCTCTCCGAAATAGCTTTAGGGCTAGCCTCGGATTGAGAATGATGGAGGTAGAGCCACTGTTTGGACTAGGGGCCCGTCTTGGGTTACCGAATTCAGATAAACTCCGAATGCCATTCATTCATATCCGGGAGTCAGACTGTGAGTGATAAGATCCATAGTCGAAAGGGAAACAGCCCAGACCACCAGCTAAGGTCCCAAAATATATGTTAAGTGGAAAAGGATGTGGAGTTGCACAGACAACTAGGATGTTGGCTCAGAAGCAGCCACCATTTAAAGAGTGCGTAATAGCTCACTAGTCGAGTGACCCTGCGCCGAAAATTTACCGGGGCTAAACATATTACCGAAGCTGTGGATAGGACCTATGGTCCTATGGTAGGAGAGCGTTCTAAGGGCGTTGAAGGTGGACCGTAAGGACTGCTGGAGCGCTTAGAAGTGAGAATGCCGGTATGAGTAGCGAAAGACAGGTGAGAATCCTGTCCACCGTATGACTAAGGTTTCCTGGGGAAGGCTCGTCCTCCCAGGGTTAGTCGGGACCTAAGCCGAGGCCGAAAGGCGTAGGCGATGGACAACAGGTTGATATTCCTGTACTAGTTTATTTTGTTTGAGCAATGGAGTGACGCAGGAGGTTAAGAGATCCACACGACCGGAAGGGTGTGGCCAAGCAGTGAGTCTGAGGAAGAGTGAAATGCTTCTCCTTAAGGACAAGTTGTGACGGGGAGGGAAATATAGTACCGAAGTCTCTGACATCACACTGCCAAGAAAAACTTCTAGTGAGAAATAAACTACCCGTACCGCAAACCGACACAGGTAGTCGAGGAGAGTATCCTAAGGTGAGCGAGCGAACTCTCGTTAAGGAACTCGGCAAAATGACCCCGTAACTTCGGGAGAAGGGGTGCTGATCGCAAGATCAGCCGCAGTGAATAGGCCCAGGCGACTGTTTATCAAAAACACAGGTCTCTGCAAAATCGAAAGATGACGTATAGGGGCTGACGCCTGCCCGGTGCTGGAAGGTTAAGAGGATGGGTTAGCGCAAGCGAAGCTCAAAATTGAAGCCCCAGTAAACGGCGGCCGTAACTATAACGGTCCTAAGGTAGCGAAATTCCTTGTCGGGTAAGTTCCGACCCGCACGAAAGGCGTAACGATCTGGGCACTGTCTCAACGAGAGACTCGGTGAAATTTTAGTACCTGTGAAGATGCAGGTTACCCGCGACAGGACGGAAAGACCCCATGGAGCTTTACTGTAATTTGATATTGAGTGTTTGTGACACATGTACAGGATAGGTAGGAGCCGAGGAGGCCGGTACGCTAGTATCGGCGGAGGCAATGGTGGGATACTACCCTTGTGTTATGACCATTCTAACCCGCAACACTTAGCGTGTTGGGAGACATTGTCAGATGGGCAGTTTGACTGGGGCGGTCGCCTCCTAAAAGGTAACGGAGGCGCCCAAAGGTTCCCTCAGAATGGTTGGAAATCATTCGAAGAGTGCAAAGGCAGAAGGGAGCTTGACTGCGAGACTTACAAGTCGAGCAGGGACGAAAGTCGGGCTTAGTGATCCGGTGGTTCCGCATGGAAGGGCCATCGCTCAACGGATAAAAGCTACCCTGGGGATAACAGGCTTATCTCCCCCAAGAGTCCACATCGACGGGGAGGTTTGGCACCTCGATGTCGGCTCGTCGCATCCTGGGGCTGTAGTCGGTCCCAAGGGTTGGGCTGTTCGCCCATTAAAGCGGCACGCGAGCTGGGTTCAGAACGTCGTGAGACAGTTCGGTCCCTATCCGTCGCGGGCGCAGGAAATTTGAGAGGAGCTGTCCTTAGTACGAGAGGACCGGGATGGACACACCGCTGGTGTACCAGTTGTTCTGCCAAGAGCATAGCTGGGTAGCTACGTGTGGACGGGATAAACGCTGAAAGCATCTAAGCGTGAAGCCCCCCTCAAGATGAGATTTCCCATTTCTTCGGAAAGTAAGACCCCTGAGAGACGATCAGGTAGATAGGTTGGAAGTGGAAGTTTAGTGATAAACGGAGCGGACCAATACTAATCGGTCGAGGACTTAACCTAAGAAGTATCGGAATGATTTGATTAAAAGAAGAATTATCCAGTTTTGAGTGAACAAAGTTCACTTGACAACAACATAGTGTGGTGGCGATAGCAAGAAGGATACACCTGTTCCCATGCCGAACACAGAAGTTAAGCTTCTTAGCGCCGATGGTAGTTGGGGGTTTCCCCCTGTGAGAGTAGGACGTTGCCACGC
>NZ_PXZH01000008.1 GCF_003950325.1 Vagococcus humatus | reverse complement strand
TTGCTAGCGAATTGACTTCACTATAATAATATAAGTTTGTTTTTACATCTTGTAAAAACGCCCTACACATTTGGTTCGTCTTATTCTTTGTTCAGTTTTCAAAGATCTATTTGTTTCGTCGTCTTTTTCAACAACTACTTAATCATATCAGAAGCAGTTGACTTTGTCAACAACTTTTTTTGACAAATTTAAGTTTTAAATTCAAAACTTAAATCGCAACAACTTTTAAAGTTTAACATGTTTAATTTAAAATGTCAACAACTTTTTTTAAAAGTTTATTTTCAAATAAATTAAATTGTTATGATGTCTTAGCGACATGTAATAATATATCAAGATTTCAAAACAATTGCAAGTACTTTTTCTGTTTTTTTTCAATCTTTTTTTAGTCTTCTTTTCATAAAGATAAAAAGTACCAACCAGACTAAATAGCTGATCAGTACTTTCCAGGATATTCTTAGTTATTCACTAACGCATAGTTGGGAATAATAGAACATCTCTAATTGATGTAGAATTTGTTAACAACATGACTAATCTATCGATACCAATACCTAGTCCGCCAGTTGG
Source organism: Vagococcus humatus (assembly GCF_003950325.1). Taxonomy (GTDB): domain Bacteria; phylum Bacillota; class Bacilli; order Lactobacillales; family Vagococcaceae; genus Vagococcus_C; species Vagococcus_C humatus. The sequence continues at coordinate 83,446 of NZ_PXZH01000008.1, read as the reverse complement.
AGGCATACCGTATTCTAATGCTTCAATAAAGTCTTCATCAATACCATGAGCTTCATCATTTCCTAATTCACGCTCACGAGCTTGTGCCTCAAAACGTTCTCTTTGATCAATTGGATCATTTAATTCAGTAAAAGCATTGCCATATTCTTTTCCAACAATAAATACTTCGAAACGATCAGTAAATCTTGGATCTTCAGTATTTTTCTTAGCTAATGGAGAAATTGAAACTGGGTGTCCGTAAACAAATGTAGGTTGAATCAATGTTTCTTCTACAAATTCTTCGAAGAATTCATTAATGACATGTCCATAATCCATATGATCTTCTACATGAATGTTATGTTCTTTTGCGATGGCTCTTGCTTCTTCATCTGTCATTTCACGCCAGAAATCTACACCTGTTTGCTCTTTAATGGCATCTACCATATGAATTCTTTTCCAAGGTCCATTTAAATTAATCGCTTTATCACCATATTGGATGTCTAGTTTACCTAAAACATTCTGAGCGACACTGGTAATGATTCCTTCAGTTAGATCCATTACATCACGGTAGTCCGCATAGGCAGTATAAACTTCCAACATAGTAAATTCAGGGTTATGGGTAGTGTCAATTCCTTCGTTACGGAAAACACGGCCAATTTCATATACTTTTTCCATGCCGCCCACAATTAATCGTTTTAAATGAAGCTCTAAAGCAATTCGTAAATAAAGCTCCATATCTAACGCATTATGATGAGTAACGAAAGGACGTGCTGCAGCTCCACCAGCCATATTGTGTAGTGTTGGTGTTTCTACTTCTAAATAGCCATGTTCGTTTAAATAGTTACGGATTTCTTTAATAATTCGGCTACGTAGGATAAACGTATCAAAACTATCTTTATTACTAATTAAATCTAGATAGCGTTGACGGTATCTTTGTTCTACATTTGTTAATCCGTGATATTTGTCAGGAAGGGGACGTAATGCTTTAGATAGAAAAGTTAACTCAGTTGGCTTAATAGATAACTCACCAGTATTAGTTTTCATTAACTCACCAGTTACGCCAATAAAATCACCTAAATCAGCTTGTTTAAAAATCTCATAAGCTTCTTCGCCTACTGTATCTTTTCTAACATAAATTTGAATTTGGCCTTCTCTATCTTGTAAATGGGCAAATCCAACTTTTCCTTTACCACGTTTAGTCATAATACGACCTGCAACAGTTGCTACGATATTTTTTTCGCTAATTTCTTCTTTAGTTAACTGTTCATAGGCCTGATGTAATTCTTTGGAATTGTGGCTACGATCAAAGCGAGCACCAAATGGATCAATGCCTGCTTCTCTTAAAGCACTCATCTTTTCACGACGAACAATCAGTTGGTCGTTCATCTCTTGTTGATTATTTTGTTGTTCCGTCAATTTTCTTCCTCCGTCCATATTACTTTCTTTATCTATAATGCCACACCAATCAAAAAAAAGGCAAGAGAAATTCTTGCCTTTCCTTGTTTCTTATCAATATTTAAGGTGTAATTCCTTGAAATTCTAGTTTTTTAACGAATTCATCCAAAAGCGTAACGATTTCATCTTGAGTCGTTGCTTGGTTAATCGCTAGTTTAACCTTTGCTGCCCGAGGAACTCCCTTTAAATAATAAGCAGCATGTTGGCGAAATTCTAAAGAAGCTAATTTTTCACCTTTTAAATCAATCAAACGTTGTAAATGAAGTTTTGCCGTTTCCATTTTTTCTCTTGGAGTAGGTTCTTCTAACAATTCACCCGTTGCTAAGTAATGTTGAGTTTGGTAAATCATCCAAGGATTACCTAAAGCAGCTCTACCGATCATCACGCCGTTACAGCCAACTTCTTCTAGCATCCGTTTAGCATCTTCCGGTGTTCTAACGTCACCATTTCCCATAAAAGGAATAGTTAAAGCTTCATTTACCTGTCTTAGCACATCCCAATTAGCCTGACCTTCATACATCTGTACTCGAGTTCTGCCGTGCATGGCAATCGCACTTGCTCCAGCCGCTTCTGCTGCCAAGGCATTTTCGACTGCATAGACATGCTCCTGATCCCAACCAATTCTCATCTTCACCGTTACTGGTATCTTAACAGAAGAAGCCACCGCTTGAACCATCTCATAAACTTTATTCGGATCTAACAACCATTTAGCTCCAGCTTCTGCTTTAATCACTTTATTCACAGGACAGCCCATATTAATATCAATGATATCAGCTGCCGTATTAGCTTCTACAAATTGGGCTGCTTCTACTAATGTATCTTTTTGCCCACCAAATACTTGGATACTGATAGGATGTTCAACTTCTTCAATATGTAACATGTTTAGTGTTTTTTTGTTTTTAAAATGAATTCCTTTATCGCTGATCATTTCACACACAACTAGCCCAGCTCCAAACTCTTTCACCGTTACCCGAAAAGCTGCATTACTTATTCCTGCCATAGGAGCTACTACTACTTGATTTGGAATTTCAACTTGGCCTATCTTCCACATCATCAGAGCCTCCTAGTTGTCTTCATTTGTACTTTGTGCGTTGATTTCTTCAATTACCTCTAGTAAATCAGCTTCTGTGTATTGATATTTGTTATTACAAAAATGACAAACAGCTTCTGCACCCTGGTCTTCATCAATCATCTCTTGAATATCTGAAACGCCTAATGAAATCAAAGCATCAGAGAATTTCTCTTTTGAGCAATCACAATAAAACTCTACTGGCATTTTATCTAGAATAGTCACATTTTCTTTACCTAGTAATCGGTATAAAATTTCTTCTGGTGTTTCTCCTTGTTCAATTAAACCTGAAACAAGTGGAATTTCTTTTAATCTTGTTTCAATTTCAGTAATAGTTTCATCTGTAGCATCTGGCATAACTTGAATCATAAACCCACCTGAAGCTAAAATAGATTCATCTGGATCAACTAATACACTTAAACCAACAGCTGAAGGAACCTGTTCTGAGTTAGCTAAATAATAAGTAAAATCTTCTCCTAACTCTCCTGAAATCAAGGGAACTTGGCCTGAAAAAGGCTCTTTTAAACCTAAATCTTTGATGACTGTTAGAAATCCTTCTGTTCCGACAGCTCCTCTCACATCTATCTTTCCCTTTGAATTAAGAGGTAAGCTAACATGAGGATTTTGAATATAGCCTTTCACATGTCCTTTGCCATCTGCATCTACAACAATTGCTCCGGCTGGTCCATTTCCTTGGACTTTCACAGTTAATTTATCATCTCCCTTAACTGTTGCACCTAGCATCAAAGAAGCTACCATAGTTCTACCTAAAGCTGCTGAAGAAGCGCTCCAAGAATCATGACGTTTCTGAGCTTCAGCCACTGTTTCCGTTGCATTAACTGCTACTGCACGAATTTGTCCATCAAAGCTTAATCCGCGAATTAAATAATCTTTCATTTTTTCACCCTCTATTTTTCCATACAAAAATGGGTTGCAGTCGCAACCCATTTTGCTTTTTTATGATTATACATCTTTCAACACATTTGTCACAAGAATTTTGTTTTAATCTTCTTGGTTGTCTTGACTTTCAGCTGCATGTTCCTGATCATCAGACTCATGTGCTTTTTCTTCATATTTTTGTGCTTCTTTTGCTTCTAAAGCTTGTTTTGCCTCTTCAAAAGTGCCAGCACGTTCACTTGGGAATTGATTAGCTAACACATCTTCTGGCATAACCCCTTTTTCAAAAAGAGATTTAATGCTACGAGCATCTAACGTTTCAAACTCTAATAGTTTTTCAGCAATTAATTTATGTTGTTCGCTATATTCTTCAATGATTTCACGAGCTGTTCTATGTGCTTCATTTAGAAGGTTACGAACTTCTTGGTCAATCTCAAAAGCAATTTGCTCAGAATAAGCTTTAGTTTGACCGTAATCTCGGCCAATAAAGACTTGATGATTTCCTTCGTATTGAACAGGTCCTAATTTTTCACTCATTCCATACTCCGTTACCATACTACGAGCCATTTGTGTTGCTTGCTCAAAGTCATTGCTTGCCCCTGTTGTTTGGACATCGAAAATAACTTCTTCAGCTGTACGTCCACCTAACATGCCGACGATTTGTTGGAACATTTCGTCTCGTGTCATTAATTGACGATCTTCTTTAGGCAAAGCAATCATATAGCCCCCTGCCCGTCCCCTAGGAACAATAGTTACTTTATGAACCACTCTAGCACCACTTAAAACTAAACCACAAATAGTATGTCCAGCTTCGTGATAAGCCACAAGTTCTCGTTCTTTTTTACTAATAACTCGGTCTTTCTTAGCAGGTCCTGCAATAACTCGGTCTTGAGCTTCATCTATATCAGAAGCATCAATTTGTTTTTTATTCCGACGAGCAGCTACTAAAGCCGCTTCGTTTAAGACGTTTTCTAAATCAGCACCAGCAAATCCTGGTGTTTGTTGCGCTACTACTTTTAAGTCAACATCACTTGCTAATGGTTTGTTTTTCGCATGAACTTTTAGAATAGCTTCACGACCCTTAACATCTGGTCGGCCAACTAAAATTTGACGGTCAAAACGACCTGGACGAAGTAACGCTGGGTCTAATACGTCAGAACGGTTGGTTGCAGCAACAACAATAACTCCTTCATTTCCGTCAAACCCATCCATCTCAACAAGTAATTGGTTAAGAGTTTGTTCACGTTCATCGTGACCTCCACCCATTCCAGCACCACGCTGACGACCAACTGCATCAATTTCATCGATAAAGATGATAGATGGAGCATTTTTCTTCGCATTTTCAAATAAATCACGAACACGGCTTGCCCCTACCCCTACAAACATTTCAACAAAATCTGAACCAGAAATAGAGTAGAAAGGTACACCTGCTTCACCAGCAACAGCTTTAGCTAACAATGTTTTACCTGTTCCTGGAGGTCCTTCTAGTAGAACACCAGCTGGAATTCTTGCTCCAAGTTCTACGAAACGACGAGGATCTTTTAAAAATTCAACAACTTCTACTAATTCTTGTTTCTCTTCTTCCGCTCCTGCAACATCAGAAAATCTCACTTTATTCGCTTTTTTATCTGCTTCTTTAGCTTTAGATTTTCCAAAGTTCATAACTCCTCGGCCGCCGCCACCTTGTTGGCCTTGACCCATCATCATATAAAAGAAGAAAATCATAATGATAATTGGCAGTAACATACTAATTAATGTTACCCACAGTCCACTATTAGACTGCTCTTTAATATGCACTTTCGTATTGGAAGCCTCAGCATTTTTATTAATTTCTGCTAAGGTAGTGTCATTTGGTAAAACAATCGTTGTAAAGGCATCATTTTCAACATCTGAATTACCAAATACTGATAAACCTTTATCCTCTGATTTTTGTTTATTACGGTATGTCCCTTCAATGCGGTAAGCTCCATTGGCAGGTTTAATCGTCATTTCCTTGACTTTTTCATCCTTTAACTGTTCAGAAAATGTTGAATAGTTCACATCCGCTCCCATTCCACTACTTCCTGGACCATTAAATAAGAAGTAAACTACCATGGCCATGGCAACAACTACTAGGACATAATATAAAGGATTTTTATTTCCTTTATTCTTATTTTTATTCATATAGGGCCCTCCCTCTCATTTACTATATTATAATCTTCACTCACTTTTAAGTTTAACATATTTTCAAAAAAAACAGAGTGATTTGCTTTTTATTTTACTGATAGATTTCTGGTTTCAACACACCAACAAAAGGTAAGTTACGATACATTTGTTTATAGTCCAATCCAAAGCCAACTACAAACTCATTAGGAACATGGAAACCATAGTAATCTGCATGAAGATCGACAACACGTCCTTCTGGCTTATCTAATAACGTCACAATTTTCACTGAATTAGCTTGACGATATTTAAACAGTTCAACCAAATAATTTAAGGTACGGCCACTGTCGATAATATCTTCTACAATAATTAAATCTCGGCCTGCTACATTAGTATCCAAATCTTTAATAATTTTGACTTCTCCTGATGAAACTAAAGCATCTCCATAACTAGAAACATCCATAAAATCCATTTCTACAAAAAGATCCATTTGACGGACTAAATCTGCTAAGAAAGGAACAGCTCCCGTTAACACTCCTACTACTAAAGGTGTTTTTCCTTCGTAATCTTTTGTTAAAGCAGCCCCTATTTCTTTCACTCTGGTATGAATTTCTTCTTCTGAAATCAATACTCTTTCAATATCTTTTTCTAACATGAGTTTCTCCTTCCACTCTCTACTTATTTTCTTTTAAAAATAAGCTTGTAATGTATTTTATCAGTTTCTTTATCAATACTCAAATAACTTCTACGAAACGGATAAAGCCACAAAATCTTCTTATTTTGGTCACAAACAATCCAAGCATTATCTCGTTCTGATTGAGGTATTTTTTGATCGATAAAAAATCGGGATATTTTTTTATGTTGCCCTGTTTGATCCATTACCAGACGATCTCCCGGTAAACGTCTACGAATGGTCAACGGAAAAAGAATATCTTTTGGAACGATTAATTCCTGACTGTACCAACCTTCTACCTCTTTCGGAAAATTAGCGGTTGTCTCACTTTCATATAAGCCAACCCACTCCCTTGAGTTTAAAAAACAACTATTATTCAAAGTTAGTTGATAACATTCGGTATTAGATTCTTCTTCTCTTTCTTGATTATACCTTAAATCTTGAAATAAATAACCATATTCATAAGATTTTTCAAAAATCCAATCTTCTTTTAGTTGAATTACTTTTTGAGGCTCTGCTCCATTTAAAATGGCTAAAATCCCCATTAATTGATGTCGATTCAATTCGACCCCTTTTGGTAGAAGCACTTGGTCTACTATCATCGTCCATACATAATATTGTTCGCTTTTAGTTAACTGCTTAAATTTTGTAACATCTAGCTGTATTTTACCCTTAGTTTCCCTAAGTAGTTCATTATAAATTGGTTCAATATGAGCTTGGACAATTTCTTCACTACTTACTAGCTGTTCTCGGTAAGCTGCCATATTTTCTAATAGTTTAGGATTTTCTTCCTTTAATAAAGGAATGACTTGATGCCTCATTCGGTTTCTAAAAAAATCATTGGTACAGTTCGTTTCATCTTCAAAAAAAATAAGGTGATGTTCTTTAGCATAGTGTTCTAAGTCAGCTTTTGAAAACGAAAGAAGCGGACGACTAATTTGATAACCTGAACGGTAACTTATTTTCTTGATACCACTTAAATGATAGAGCTGTCCGCCTTTAATCAGTCGCATTAACATCGTTTCTAATTGATCATCTCCGTGATGGGCAGTTAACAAAACTTGATAATCTTCTTGTTTCATTATTTGATCAAATTGTCCATAACGAAATTCTCTGGCTTTTAATTCTGTGCTGTTTTGGCACTCTTTCCCTTGTTGCCACACTCTCACATATAAAGGAATCTGTTTTTTTCTACAATAGCTTTCCAAAAAAGCTTGTTCTTTTTCTGAGGCTTGTCGCAACTGATGATTAATGTGTACAACCCCAAAATCAGGTTTAAATTTAGCGGGTAGTTGCTCGATAAGATGAAGAAGTACCATGGAATCTACCCCAGTTGACACAGCAAGCAATACACGTTGGTTTGCCTGCCACCACTTGTCTTCTTGATACTGTTTTAAAAATGTTTGTTCCATTAAATATCCACCTCTTTCTGGAATCCACTCAAAAAGAAAAAAAGGATAAGATAAACTTATCCTTTTTACTGATTACATTCATAAATGAAGGTCTTAGTTACGACGACCGCCACGGCCACCACGTTTGCCTTCTGTATTACGTTTTAAAGAAGAAAGACGATCTTCACTGTCTTTCAAGAAATCACTCATTAAGTCATCAAAACTTTGTTTTCTTTCAGGTTGTGATGATTTTTTAAATTCACGTTTTCCCTGTGGACGTGAAAACTCTCTTTTTCCTCGTTGTTCTCTTTGTTTAGTAGGTGCCTCTCCGTTAGCACGACGAATAGATAAACCAATCTTTCCATCATCTCCAACAGACATAACTTTTACTTCAACAGTTTCGCCCTTAGTTAACACATCATTAATATCTTTCACATAGCTATCTGAGACTTCACTGATGTGAACAAGCCCTGTTTTTCCTTCACCTAAATCTATAAATGCTCCAAAATTAGTAATTCCTGACACCTTACCTGAAAGTTTTGCGCCTACTTCGATTGACATAAAAAAGTTGTTCCTCCTTAGTATTTTTAACTCAAATGAACTAGTCTAACCAGACTAGTCCTTTTAATTATTTCGTTGATTGTAACTCATGTTCATCTAAGCCTTGACTCTTTTGAGTCGTTACTTGTTGGTTTTGAGGAACACTGTAAATTAATTCGCCCTCTTTAGTATAGAAGTATTTAGCTCGAGCTAATTTTTCTAAGTACTCCTCATCTTGTAATAAAGAGACATCTTGCTTCAGTTGAGTAATCTGGTTGGTCACATCTTTTTGTTCTGTTAGAACAACTTGACGTTCTCGCTTCAATCGATGAATCTTTTGATAGCTTGTTGCCAGATTAACTCCCATTGCAACAAAAAACACCATGGCTACAGCAAAAATGACAGCAATCCGACGACGACGGTAAATAAGCGTTTTTTGCTCCTGTTTAACCGTTTCTAATTGCTTTTGTGTGTACTGATTATCTAGTCTAGCGATTTTTTTAGCAGTTGCTTTACTGGGCATGTTGAAGTCTCCTATCACCGGAATTTGTATCAAAGATATTATAACAATAAGGGGAGGTATTGTCTAATCTAATTTTTCTAAACTGCTTCCTTGTGTTTCTGAGATAATTTCATACATGTTTTTAGCATCTTCTTTTTTAGTAGAATCTTGTAGCTGTAACACTTTTAATTCTAATGTTTTATTTCCAAATAAAATCTTAACTAAGTCTCCTTCTTTCACATTGGTAGAAGATTTAGCTAACTGACCATTTACTTGAATACGGCCTTTATCTGCTACTTCTTTAGCAACCGTTCTTCTTTTGATAATTCTGGAAACTTTTAAAAATTTATCTAAACGCATCTTATTTTTTCTCCTTTTCTTCTTGTTTTTTGATAATCAGTTGTCTGATGTGACTTAACTCATTCATCAACTGTTCAACTTCATTTAACCAACTGGCCTGCCCTGTTTTCGGTGGAATATGTAGGTTTACTTGCATGTTTCCATCATCTTCCCCTACATCAGCCTTCAAGGAAGTAGCTGTTAAAGATTTTAACAAGTCCTGGACAGTGTAAGTATTTGTCCCTACTGAACTTAACGTAATAGTGATCACTTGTTTATTTCGTCTAATTTTTTCTACTAGAGCATAATCTGCCGACATTTTGATTAAACCAACAGACAATAAGTAAGCTACTTCATTTGGATATTCGCCAAATCTATCAAGTAAATCATCTTCTAGCTCATTATAAGTTTCTATACTGTCTAATTCACGAATTCGTTTATAAATTTCAATTTTTTGTCGTTCATCTTGAATATACTCTGCTGGAATATATGCGTCAATTTCTAAATCAATTTCTGTTGAAGTTTTAAACTCACTTGCTGGTCTTCCTTGTTTTCTAGCAACAGCTTCACTAAGCATTTGAGTATACATATCAAATCCTACTGAATCAATAAAGCCATGTTGCTGTGCACCTAACAAATTACCGGCTCCTCGAATAGACAAATCTCTCATGGCAATTTTAAAACCTGAGCCTAGTTCAGTGAAATCTTTCATTGCTTGAAGTCGTTTTTCACTCACTTCCGTTAATACTTTTTGCGGTTCATACATAAAATAAGCAAAAGCAATCCGATTACTTCTACCAACTCGGCCTCTTAACTGATATAACTGAGATAATCCCATATAGTCTGCATTTTCGACAAACAAGGTATTAACATTAGGTATGTCTACTCCCGTTTCAATAATGGTCGTGGTAACTAATACATCATAGTCTCCTGCAATAAAATCAAACAACACATTCTCTAGTTGCACTTCAGTCATTTGACCATGAGCATAAGCAATCCGGGCATCTGGAATCAGCATGTGTAACTCATCGACTTTTTGTTCAATCGTATCGACTCGGTTATATAAATAAAAAACTTGGCCTCCTCTAGCCATTTCTCTTTCCACTGCATCCCGAATGGCTCCTGGATTAGTTTCCATTACATAAGTTTGAACAGGATAACGTTCTGCAGGAGGCGTTTCAATCACCGATAGATCTCTAACTCCTAACATAGACATGTGAAGAGTTCTAGGAATAGGCGTAGCCGTTAAGGTTAAAACATCTACTTGAGAGCGTAGTTGTTTAAGTCGTTCCTTATGTTTTACTCCAAAACGTTGCTCTTCGTCAATGATTAACAATCCTAAGTCTTGAAATTCTACATCTTTTGATAAAATTCGGTGTGTCCCTACTAAAATATCTATTTGACCTTTACGTAGTTTGTCCAAAGTCTCGGTTTGCTGTTTTCTTGTTCTAAATCGACTTAAAACGCCAATCTCAACTGGAAAATCTTCAAACCTTTCCACCATTGTTTCATAATGTTGCTGAGCTAAAATAGTCGTTGGGACTAGAAAAGCCACTTGTTTTCCGTCTTGTACCGCTTTAAATGCTGCCCGCAAGGCAACTTCTGTTTTCCCGTAACCAACGTCCCCTACTAACAACCGGTCCATAGGTTTATCTTGTTCCATATCTTTTTTTATTTCAGCAATACTTCGCAACTGATCATCTGTTTCGCTGTAAGGAAAGACTTCTTCAAATTCATGCTGATAATCGTTATCTTTTGAAAAAGCAAATCCTTTTTCTGCTTCTCTTTCAGCATAAAGCTTAATCAAATCATCTGCTATGTCTTCAATTTTAGCAGATACTTTCCGCTTAGTTTTAGTCCATTCCGTTCCACCTAATTTATTAATTCTAGGCGTACGAGATTCAGAAGCGACATATTTTTGAATTAAATCAAGTTGGTGGACAGGAATAAATAACTTATCATTATTTTGATACAAAATAGTCATATAATCTTGATGGACACCGTCTACTTCTAAGGTTTCCATTCCAATATACTGACCAATCCCGTGATTAACGTGTACCACATAATCTCCAGGTTTTAATTCATTGTAACTCTTTAGACGCTCTGCATTAGATATATGCTGTCTTTTAGCACTTTTTTTCTTTCGTTGTGTCTGTAATAGCTCTCTTTCTGTAATGATTACCAATTTATCTTCTGGCAGTTCAAAACCAGTTTGCAAGCCACCTATACAAATTTGGGTTTCATGAAGAATTACTTGATCGCTGTGATTGACGACTACTTGAATGTCGTGTTCTTTTAGTAACTCTTCAGCTTTACGACTTTTTTCTTCATCTGAAACATACAAAATAACTGTTTGATTTTTTTGCTTCCATCTATCCATCTCCACTTTTAAAAGAGGAATTTGACTGAAGAATTGCTGCATACTACGATATTGGAAATCATAAACTGCTTGAAATTTTAAATTTCCCATTCCTTTTTGAAATACTGAGAAAAAAGTGAAAGGAACTTTACTTTCTTTAACTAAACTTCTAATATCTTTACCAAAAGATTGGTTAGGTAACAAACGAGATTCTGCTAGTTTTAACGTTTGCCACTCCCCTTCTTCTTGCACAATATTTTTTTCTGTATCTAGTATGCGGCTATAATCATCTATTAACACATAATCTTCAACTGATAGATAATTAAGCAAAGTGGTTTTCTGTTCATAGATATAATCCACTAAGTAGCGATCTTCTTCCGTTGGATAACCTTTTGTCCATTGGGCAAGAATAGGCTCAAAATAAGCAGTTAATGCCTCTTTTTTTTCTTCACTTGAGATGACCGTTAACTGTTTATCCAATGCTTTTTGTAGCCGGTCCCCTGCTCGTTTTAACTGGTCTGAAGAAACAAAAACATCAGTAGCTGGTGTAATTCTGACTTGGGTCAAAGACTCAATTGAACGTTGGGTTTCTGGATCGAATAACCGGATAGAGTCAACTTCCTCATCAAAAAAATCAATTCTAACCGGATATTCTAACGTTAAAGGATAAACATCTAAAATACTGCCTCTTTTACTAAACTCTCCTGGTCTACTAACCATTCCCTGACGTTCATAGCCTAACAGCACTAAATCCTGAATAATTTCTTCTATTTTATAGTCTTTCCCAACCGCTAAGTTTTTTGAAAATTGTTGCCAGTTTTTTGGACTAGGCACAAACTTACGTAAACCAGCACTTGGCACAATCACAATACCCGCTTGTTGACTTAACAAAAATTCTAACGCTTCCACTCGACTAGAAACCGCTTCCGGAGAAGAAACTGCCATTTCCACTGAAGTGATATCATTCACTGGGAATAAATGAACAAGATCATCAGCTAGCACATGCCGAAAATCCTCCATTAGCACTGAAGCTGTATGGAGGTTAGGTGTTGCAATCACTATTTTGGATTTTTTTTCTTGTAAAAGAGATGCCATCACTAGCATCTTAGCCGACTCACCTAAACCTGTGATTAGTTGACGAGGTTGTTGGTCGATTTGTTGTAACCACTGATTAACTTTAGGTGATTGACTAATCAATTCCATTAATTTCATCGGATTAGCTTTCCCCCTTATTTCTTATTATAATGATTCATCACATCATCAAACTGATGGCCATCTGCCCAGTAAAGACTAGCTTCTGCCGCTGTTTTAACAGAAATTAGCATATCGCTGTGCACCTCTTTAGGAAATGTGCCAAGTACATGAGAAACCACATCTTGTCCTGGTCTTGGTCGACCAATCCCTACTCGAATTCGGTCAAACTCTTTAGTTCCTAAATGCTGAATCAAACTTTTTATACCATTATGGCCTCCTGCACTGCCTTTTTGACGCAAGCGAATTTTGCCTACAGGTAAATCTAAATCATCATAAATAACTAATAGATCAGTTAAATCAATATTGAAATAATTCATTAAAGGGCCGACTGATCGACCAGATTCATTCATAAACGTAGTCGGTTTTGCCAGAATTATTTTTTCTCCGTTAACGAAAAATTCTGCAATATCTGCCTCACACAAGTGTTTATTAAAACTAATATTTTCTTGTTGAGCTATTTCATCTAGGGTGATAAAACCAATATTATGTTTAGTTGCCATATATTTAGGGCCAGGATTTCCTAAGCCTACAATTAATTTCATAGCAGTCCGTCCTTTCTATTTCCACACAAAACAGCTGGGCAAGTATCATTACTTTGCCCAGTTTTTCCAAGTATAGCACAAAGCTAGGATGTCTCGCATACTTTATACTTGATTTATTGAAACTTTCTCTTTATTATTTAAGTAATTCATTAATTACTTATAACTTGTAAGTAATTAATTAAATAAACATTGTAACTCTATTAGTTTATGTTACAATATGGTAGCAAATATTGGACTTACAAGGAGAGTTGATATGAAAAAAACAAAACGAGGGTGGCTATTTGGCCTACTCGCTTTCATTTTAATAATTGGATGCGTTTATGTTTATCAAGTGGCCTTTTTTAATGATCATTTTTTCCCAAAAACAGTGGCTAATGGGGTTAGTTTAGATAAGCTAACTGTTGCAGAGGCAGAAAAAAAACTAGTCGCTAATGCAGATAATGATACTTTTACCCTACTAGATAATGACAACATTTGGAAAAGTATTCCTAAAAAAGATTTAGGAATCACTGCAAACTATACAGTTGGCTTGAATAAGATCATTCATAAACAAAATGCTTTTGCTTGGATTCCCACTTATTTTAACCAGCGAAAGTATGTTTTAATGGATGCTTCTTTAAATGAAGAGAAATTAAACAACACTTTACAAACTGTTAGAACAGATTTGGAAAAATTAAATGAAACGAGAACAGTTACCCAAAATGCAAGCATTAAAAAAGAAGGGGACACATTCCAAATTATTCCAGAAGTAGTGGGAAATAATTTAGAGATTGATACGTTGATTAAAGACTTAACTGCTGCTTTAAAAACAGGGAAGAAAAGTCAAATTCAACTAGAAAACTATCAAGTCAAACCGACTGTGTTAGAAAATGATAGCTCCCTTACAAAAAGCATAGAAAAAATCAACAAAATCGTCAATCAATCTGTTACCTACTCAATTGCAGGGGAAACGATCACAGTCCCTAAAGAACAATTAGCTGACTGGATTGATTATGACAACGAAAAAAATCAAGTAGCTTTAAATCAGGAAAAAGTAACTAATTATGTGGCTGCTTTAGGAGCAGACTACAATACCAGTACAAATCCAACCACTTTCAAAAGTACTAAACGAGGCGAAGTATCTGTGCCAGCTGGAACTTTAAGTTGGACTATCCAGACAACAGAAGAAACAGCGGCTTTAACAGCAGATATTTTAAAAGGAGAAGGAGTCTCAAGAACTCCTATCACCCAAGGAAGTACCACTCCTGACAAACCTTTGATTGGAAATACCTATGTAGAAGTGGATCGACAAAACCAACACATGTACCTTTATAAAAACGGCGCACTTGTATTAGATACTGATATTGTGACAGGTAAGCCTACTACTCCTACTCCACTAGGTGTCTTTTACATTTGGAGTAAAGAGAGAAATTCTACTTTAAGAGGAACTAATGACGATGGTTCACCTTACGCTTCCCCAGTTGATTACTGGATGCCTATCGACTGGACTGGTGTAGGTATTCATGATTCACCTTGGCAATCTGCTTATGGTGGTAGCCGTTGGCAAACTCATGGTTCACACGGGTGTATCAATACGCCTCCTGCTAAAGCAGGCCAGCTCTTTAATGCTGTAGAAGTGGGGACTCCTGTTATTGTTTTTTAATCTCTAGTGAAAAGCAGTTCATCTAAACCCAGATGAACTGCTTTTTTTATGCACCTGCTTTAATTTAAGGTATACTTAATAAAAAGGAGGTTAAACACATGAAGAAAAAAGAAGCACTTTTTTATGTTTTACGTTACAAAGGCAGCATGTATTTAGTTCTTATTTTGTTATTTTCCTTTTTTAATTTTTTAATCGTTCAAAATAAACAGGATCACATTTTAAACCAGTTTTCTTTTGAAGAAAATAGTCGGTTGTATACCCTCTTCTTTATTGGCTTTATTTTAATTAATTCTAGCTATCATTATATGAAATTACGTCACCGAAAAGATCCAGACGTCTACTTAAAGGAAGAACATCAAGCTTTTGCTCTAAAACGAGAAATTAACATTCATCACCATGAACTAGATTTTTTAGATAAAAAAATCAATATGCTACAAGTGATTGCCCCTATTATAGTCACCTTTGTGTTACTACAAGGTGTGTTAGATAAATTAATTCGCACCGACTTACAAATGGAATTTGGTGAGATTGTTGCCTTTACCATTATCTTGTTTTATGTTTTCATATATATGGAAAATTGGCACAGTTATAAATTTATTTCTGTTCAACTTTTAAAGTTTGAAAATCAATTATTACAACTAGAAGAATTTCAATCTGTTACTTTTTCAGAAAATTTAAAAGAAACCGATTTATCCCTTTAAAAAAAGAAGCTCGCTTCCTTTAACTCAAGGAAAGTGAGCTTCTTTTTAAATTTGTAATAACTTAGATTCGTCCATAATTTTTTGCATAATTTTTTGAATAGGAAGTCGGTAATCTTCATTTTGAGTCCACCGGTTCACCTGATCTAATACCGCTTGTTCTCTTTGTCTATCTAGAACAGATAAATTTTGTTGCTGTTTAATCTGTCCAATTTCAGACACAACTGCCAATCTTTTTTCTAGCAACTGAATCAGTTGTTGATCTATTTCATTAATTTCTTCCCGTTTTTTTTCTAACATAAATTTAAACTTCCTTATCTCTTTAACTTAAATATCCTTAAAAAAGGATACCACATCTTCTTGAATCATGGTATAAGGAACTGATAAATAAACGTCATCTTGATTCACCACAATCACTTGACTGTCTGGGGATTTATAATAAATTAGTTGACAAAACGGACTGACTTTAAAGCTAGTACCTGCAATCACAATCACGTCTGCAGCTTTTAAAACTTGTTGACTTTGATAAATAGCCATTTCCTCAAGCCCTTCTTCATATAACACAATATTAGGCCGTAATATTCCCCCACAACCTGCATGCTGATTGTCTTCTAAATAGGTCCAAGCATCCACCTGTTGATAACATTTACTGCAATAAACATCATATAAACTTCCATGAAAATCTACCACTTGCTGACTACCAGCTTTTCGGTGAAGTTGATCAATATTTTGAGAAATAACCCAAGTATCTGGTTTTTCTTTTTCTAACTGAGCCATTTTAAGATGAACTGAATTAGGTCTAGCTTGTGGATGATACAACTGTTTAACAAACTGATAAAACAAATCCTGTTCTCTTAAAAAGCAGGTATGAGACAGTAAGTACTCTGGTTGGGCCATACCTGTTTTAGTATAAACACCACTTAAAGAACGATAATCAGGAACACCGGACGGAGTTGATACTCCTGCTCCTGTTAAAAACACTAAATGATTTGCTTGACGAATACTATCAAGTGCTTGTTGTCTTAGATTGGTCATAGTCATCACTCCTTCTACCTAATTATACCATGAAACAAAAAAAGCAAGGAATGTCTCCATCCCTTGCCATAACTTAGCCATCATAAAAACCTAAAATAGCAATCGCTATAATAATCATCCCAACTACTGCATACTGTTTAGCACTTAATTTTTCTTTTAAGAAAAGACGAGACCAGATAACTGACACAATACTATAAGAAGAAATTAAAGGTGCTACAATAATAGCATTACTGGCAATTGCCCCGATATAGAAAAACTGTCCAAATGTTTCAAAAGCGGCAGCAAGTCCTCGGTATTTTTCATTTTTAAGTACAATCCGATCTTTTTTCACAACATATAAATAGACTAACATTATCAAAGCAACTATTAAAAAAGTTAACTCGTAACTAATTAAGGCTTGATCTTCACTCATAATTTTTTTTGTTTCTAAATAATAGCCATCTAAAAAAGTACCTAGCCCATCAATCACACAATAAAAGATAGGAAATAAAATAGCTAAAAAACTTGTTTGATATTTTTTATCTATTTTTTCTCCTGTCACTGCTATTTCTTGATCTGTTTCTTGCTTTTCAAATATGGATAATAAGAAAATCCCTACTGAAATCATCCCAATTGCTACAAATTGAATCCATTTCATGGAACTACCTAATACGAAAAAAGATAGCATGGCTGAAACCGCCCCTGAAGAATTACTAATTGGAGACGAAATAGATAATTCAATATAACGTAAACCAATGTAGCCAATTCCCATGGATAAAATATACATCGCTGAAACTGGAAGATAAAGTAACATATTATACGGCTGGTAAGCTACCCCTTTATATAACATCATATAAAAAATAGCTTGAGCTCCCATAACAAACCCTACCATAATCACTGTTTTAATGGCACTATGACTATCTGATGGGTCATTTCCTTTCTTATAAAATAAATCCGCTGTTCCCCAAGCAAACACTGTAATAATTGCTGGTATAAACCACATATGACCCTCTCCTTCATTTTTATTATATCTTTATAAAAATACCTTATTTCCCCTAACACGTCAATTGAGTCTAGATATTTCGGAAAGAGATTTGACATATTTCTGAAAATACGTTATGATTTGAACATTAATTGAATATGCCTCGTGATGAGGTAGAGGTCGCGGTAATTAAGAATTACAGTTGAGTTTGAGGAAACGTTGAAACTGTAAGGAGGGAAAACCGCCGAAATGAACATAGCTCCTCAAGTTATGTTTGTTGGGACAACAGTTGATAGCTGTTGGACTGTCTTAGTTCGTGAGAATTAAGTTGAGCTATTTTTGTCTAAAGGCAGAAACCGTGTATGTTCGCGACCTCTAGTTTCCCACAGAGGTCGCTTTTTTATTTTTTAGGAGGATATAGATATGACTAAACAATTAACAAAATGGACATTCACTGCCCTGTTACTGACGCTTTTTTGCACACTTTTTCCGTCACTCACCCACGCTGCTAATCAGGAGGAATTTCGGATAGGAATGGAAGCAGCCTACGCCCCTTTTAACTGGACGCAACAAACAGATGAAAATGGTGCTGTTCAAATTCAAGGTTCGAAAGAATATGCTGGAGGCTATGATGTTGAAATTGCCAAAATCATTGCGAAAAAATTAAATAAAAAATTAGTGATTATCAAAACAGAATGGGATGGCCTAGCACCTGCCTTAACTTCTGGAAAAATTGATGCTATTATCGCAGGTATGTCTCCTACACCTGAACGTCAAAAAACGATTGATTTTACAGATGTGTATTATAAATCTCATTTAGTTATCTTAACAAAAAAAGGGGGAGACTATGCAGAGGCAACTAGTTTAGCTGACTTTAAACATGCTAAAATTACTGCACAGTTAAATACCTTTCACTATAGCGTGATTGATCAAATTCCAGAGGTAGCGAAAGAAACACCCATGGATAACTTTTCAGCCATGCGAGTGGCCTTAGAATCTGGAGTTATTGATGGCTATGTCACTGAAAAGCCAGAAGCTTTAACAGCTGAAAAAGCTAATTCACATTTTAAAATGGTTGAATTCGCTAAAAACAAAGGATTTAAAACCAGTCCTGATGACACAGCTATTGCTATTGGTGTCAAAAAAGGCTCTCCATTAAGACAAGAAATCAACCAAATTTTAGGAACTATTTCTGATGACACACAAGATCAAATTATGACGACTACGATTGACCGTCAACCAGAGGAAAATAAAAAAGAAATTTGGGTACTCAAAATTCTAAAAGAAAATGGCGGGATGTTTTTACGAGGCGCTGGTATGACTCTTTTACTTTCTTTAGTGGGAACCGTTGTTGGAACAATGATTGGTATGGGAATTGGTGTTTTCAGAACCTTACCTACTCCTACCACTGCTTTTAAGAAAGCTCTAAACAAATTATTAAATGGTTTCTTCACTGTTTACATTGAAATTTTTAGAAGTACGCCGATGATCGTACAAGCTATGGTTATCTATTACGGCTCAGCTCAAGCCTTTGGTATTGATATTAACCGGACAGTTGCAGCTTTAGTGATTGTTTCAATTAATACTGGGGCTTATATGACAGAGATTGTCCGTGGGGGAATTTTTGCTGTCGAAAAAGGTCAGTTTGAAGCAGCAGAAGCCTTAGGTATGACTCATCGCCAAACTATGACCAGTGTTATTATCCCTCAAGTTGTGCGAAATATTTTGCCTGCAACCGGGAATGAGTTTGTTATTAATATTAAAGATACATCTGTATTAAATGTGATTGCTGTTTCAGAATTATTCTTCCAAGCTAAAACAGTAGCAGGAAGTAACTTTAGATTCTTTGATACATTCTTTGTCGTTTGTGTGATCTATTTTGTCATGACCTTTACTGTGACTCAATTATTAAGACGTTTAGAGAAGAAAATGGACGGACCAGATAATTACATTCCTTATGGTAATCAAATGCAAGTCCAAAAACCAGAAGCATCCGCTAAGAAAGAAGGGTAATTCATGGAAAAAATTATTGAAATTAAAAATTTACGAAAATGCTATGGAAATAACGAAGTATTAACTGATATTGATATGTCAGTAGAAAAAGGAGAAGTAGTCACGATTATCGGTTCCTCAGGTTCAGGTAAATCCACCCTTCTTCGCTGCATTAATTTATTAGAAACTCCTACAAGTGGGCAAATTTTATTTAAAGGAGACAATGTACTAGATCAACATTATGATCTTCCTAAATATCGAACTCATCTAGGTATGGTGTTTCAACAATTTAACTTATTTTACAACCATGATGTTTTAGCTAATTGTACGGTTGGTCAAATCAAAGTGCTGAAAAGATCTCCAGAAGAAGCTGAAAAAGTGGCGAAAGAAAACCTTGCGAAAGTAGGCATGGAAGCTTTTATTCATGCTAAACCTAAACAACTTTCTGGTGGACAAAAACAACGAGTGGCTATCGCTCGTGCTTTATGTATGGAACCTGATTGTTTATTGTTTGATGAGCCAACTTCCGCCCTAGATCCTGAAATGGTAGGGGAAGTACTTGATATTATGAAAAGTTTAGCTGAGTCTGGACTAACGATGATTGTAGTTACTCATGAAATGGATTTTGCAAGAGATGTTTCTGACCGAGTTGTCTTCATGGATCAAGGTGTTATTGCTGAAGAAGGCACACCTGAACACATCTTTAATCATCCAACTAAAGAAAGAACGAAAGAATTTTTAAAACGCGTATTAGCTTAATAAAAAGCATCTTAATTAGTGGACTTCCACTAATTAAGATGCTTTTTTTAAACCTGATTTTCTTGTTTTACTACAGACAAATACCGATACAAACTAGATTCTGACATGTTCATCTTCTCTGCTACTACAGAAATAGACCCTTTCATTCTAAATAAATGTTGCCGATATAAATGAGTAATAATAGCCATTTTTTCTGATTTAGATAGCTTACGCTTATCATAATCAGGAATTAATATATTTTTTTCTATTAAGTCTACTAGAGAATCAGTAAAAGTTTCGAGACACTCTTCCTCCTCATTAGAACACATATCTACCTCTTTGGGAGAAAAACTATCTTGTTGTAACCACTCAGATGAAATATTTTGTAAAGACAGTAACCGATTGATCACTTCAATATCTTCAGTTTTATCCACATTGATACAGAGCATCCCTATTAATTCTTTTTTTTCATTTTTTATAAAAAATGTTCCAGAAACCAAACGTTTGTTATCGAATGTTTTACCTGTATAACTAGTTATATAATCATTATATATATACGTTTTATTCTTAATAAAACTTAATGATAAATCTGTTAATGGATCTCCAATTTTCCGATTACTTACTTCTCCATGATAAATTTGAATGATACCTGACTGATAACGATCAATTTTTTGTAGAACAATTTCATATGAGCTTCCTAAAAAAACCGCTAAAAACTCGGAAAATCGAACGTATTGCTGTAAAATTTGCTGATTCAAACACACGACTCCTTTCTTAACTAGTCTTCAATTTATTTTTACCATATTGAGAAATTTTTATCAAAGCAATTTTACTAAGATTTTTTTTAATAAAAAATTATTATTTTCACATTTTATATTATTGTTTTTTATCTCGATTAAATGTATATTAAAAGAAATTCAAGAAAGGAGTTCATAAATGAAATTTAATACGAAACTTATTCACGGTTATCCTGTTATCGATAAAGAAACTGGTGCAGCTTCCATCCCTTTATATCAGACCTCTACCTTTCATCAAAATGATATTGACCAGGGACAACCCTTTACCTATTCACGTTTTGGCAATCCAACTAGAGACGCTTTAGAAAAAGGAATTGCCGCAATCGAAACAGGAGGGACACATGGTTTTGCTTTTGCATCTGGTATGGCAGCGATTACGACGGTGTTGCTTTCATTTTCTAAAGGGGATCACCTAGTTATGTGTCAAAACATTTACGGTGGAACTTTTCAACTTGTCCAAGAAGTATTTCCAAGATTTGGCATTGAGGTTACCTTTGTAGATGAAACAAATTTAGCTGCTTGGCAAGAAGCTATTCAAGCTAACACAAAAGCTTTTTACTTAGAAACTCCCTCTAATCCTTTATTAAGCATTACAGATATTGAAGGAGTTGCAGGGATTGCCAAACAAAACCAATTAACCACCATTATGGATGGTACTTTTATGACACCACAATTACAAGAGCCACTAACTTTAGGAGTAGACGTAGTTATTCATAGTGCTACTAAATTCTTAAATGGTCATAGTGATGTTATAGCCGGCTTAGTAGTCACTAATAATAACACATGGGCCGAGACACTTCACACCAATCAAAAAGTATTTGGTGGTATCCTTGGTACAGAAGACTGTTGGTTAGTGCTTCGAGGAATGAAAACCATGGGACTTAGAATGGCTCAAAGCACCAAAAGTGCACAGGCTATTGCAGAATTGTTAGAAAACCATCCAAAAGTTAATCGGGTTTACTATCCAGGGTTACCTTCTCATCCTGGGTATGCGACACATAAAAAACAAGCTAAAAATGGAGGTGCGGTTTTATCATTTGAATTAGCTGATGGACAAGCTGCTCGAAACTTTTTCAATGCAACAACAGTTCCCATTACCGCTGTGAGTTTAGGTGGGGTAGAGTCAATCTTATCTTATCCTGTGACTATGTCTCACGCTTGTGTTCCAGAAAACGAGCGATTAGCACAAGGAATTACTGATGGCCTGATTCGTCTCTCTGTAGGAATTGAAGATACAGAAGATTTGTTACATGATTTACAACAAGCTTTAAACACAATCTAATTTTTAGGAGGATTTATATGGATTTATTGTATATTATTTTAAATGTAGCCGTTATGGCTGTGATGCTTGGTGTTTTATGGAATATGGCTCGTAAACATGTGAAGTTTACGAAACGTGTCTTTGTTGGATTAGGTATGGGGATTGCTTTTGGTGCTATTTTACAGATTATTTTTAAATCAGATTCCCATGTAGTCGCTGTTTCTACAGATTGGTTTGGTTTAGTAGGAAATGGTTATGTAGCTTTCTTAAAAATGATTGTAACTCCATTAATCATGGTATCTATCATTTCTGCTATTACTAAATTATCTTCTACAAAAGGTTTAGGAAAAATGGCTGGTATCATCATTGGTTTCTTAGTTTTTACTACTTTGATTTCTGCCGTTGTCGGAGCTACTTCTGCTAATATTTTCCATCTTAATGCTGAATCTATTCAAGCTGGACAAAATGAAACAGATCGTGCTCAAGTTTTAGAAGAAAAACTTGGGGATGTAGAGCAAATGAGCGTTCCTCAAAAAATTGTAGAATTTATTCCAACTAACGTCTTCCAAGATATGGCAGGTGGCCGTCCAACTTCTACTTTAGGTGTAGTTATCTTTTCTGCCTTCTTAGGAATTGCCGCTTTACAAGTAAAACGTAAAAAACCAAAACAAGCTGAAATGTTTAACGATATGATTGATGCTTGTTACGCAGTAATTATGCGAATTGTAACATTAATTTTAAGAATGACTCCTTACGGTGTATTAGCTTTAATGGCTTCAACTATTGCAACAACTAACATTGAAGGAATTCTTAACTTAGGAACATTTGTCCTTGCTTCTTATGTAGCTATCTTCATTATGTTTATTGTTCATGGTTTACTAGTAACAGTTTTTGGTTTAAATCCAATCACATTCTTCAAAAAAGCTATGTCTACTTTGATTTTTGCTTTTACTTCTAGAACAAGTGCTGGTTCTATTCCAATGAACATTGAAACTCAAACAAAACGTATGGGTGTATCTGAAGGAATTGCTAACTTCTCTGCATCATTTGGTGCTTCTATTGGACAAAATGGTTGTGCAGGTATTTATCCAGCTATGTTAGCAGTAATGATCGCTCCAACTGTTGGAATCAATCCAATGGATCCTGCTTTCTTCATTAAATTAATTGTCATTGTTGCTATCAGCTCATTTGGTGTAGCTGGTGTTGGTGGTGGTGCAACATTTGCTGCCTTAATCGTTTTATCTTCTATGAACTTACCAGTTGGGTTAGCCGGTTTATTAATCTCAATTGAACCTTTAATCGACATGGGTAGAACTGCTTTAAATGTTAGTGGTGCTATGACTTCTGGTGTTTGTTCAGCACGTATCTTGAATGAAATCGACCTTGACGTGTATAATGATGAGAACGCTGGTTTAGCTGAAGTACAATAATTAAGACATTTGAAGGAGGAGTTAATAGGATGAAAATAATCATCATTGGGGGAACGGCAGCGGGTATGAGTGCTGCTGCTAAAGTTAAACGACTACAACCTGAATACGATGTTCTTGTGTTTGAAAAAACACCTGTAGTTTCATTAGGAGCTTGTGGTCTACCTTATTATGTGGGAGATTTCTTTAACGATACAGAGCGTCTAATTGCTAGAACACCGGAAGCTTTTAGAAAAACAGGAGTGGAATTGTTCACAGAGCATGAAGTAACTGATGTCGATATCGAAAAACGAGTAGTGACTGTTTTAGACTTAACTACTGGTCAAACGCATCAAGAAACTTACGATCAATTAATGGTTGCTAGTGGAGCTAGTCCAATCTTACCTCCTATTAAAAACTTAGATTTAAAAGGAGTTCACACTCTTAAAACGTTACAAGATGGTCAAGATATCAAACAATTAGCTACTAATGAACAAGTCAAAGAAGTCGTCATTGTCGGCGCTGGTTTTATCGGCTTAGAATTAGCAGAAGCTATGCATCGTTTAGGTAAACATGTTAGAATCATTCAATTAGATAGTCGAGTGATACCTGATGCCTTCGATACAGAAGTAACAGCTATCATGGAAGAAGAACTTATTAATCAAGGCATTCAGTTGAACTTAGATGAGTTCGTGACTGAGTTACAAGGTAGAGATACTGTCCAACAAGTCATCACTAATAAAGGGGTTTATCCTGCTGATTTAATTATCATTGCTACAGGTGTTAAACCTAATACGCAATTCCTACCTTTAGACTCCTTTGATACATTAGGGAATGGCGCACTTGTGATTGATGAGTTTGGAAAAACTTCTCAACCTAATATTTATTCTGCTGGTGATTGTGCTAGTGTCTATCACCGAGTTCGCAAAGAAAATGTTTTTATTCCATTAGCTACTACTGCAAATAAATTAGGTCGTCTAGTAGGTGAAAACCTAGCTGGAAAAGAATTGACTTTCCAAGGTACTCTAGGTTCTTCTGCTGTTCAAGTGATGTCACTAGAAGCAGGACGAACAGGTATTACTGAAAAAGAAGCCATCGATCTAGGTGTACCATACAAAACAGTTTGGATTCATGATAAAAACCAAACAGACTACTACCCTGGTCAATCTCCTATTCATGTTAAATTAGTCTACCATGCAGAAACAAAAGTTTTATTAGGTGGACAAATTATTGGAGCAAAAGGAGCTGTTTTACGAGTAGATGTTTTAGCAACAGCTATTCAAAAAGAAATGACAACAGATGAACTAGGTATGCTAGATCTATGTTATGCACCACCTTTTGCTAGAACTTGGGACGTATTAAATGTCGCTGGTAATGTAGCAAAATAAAGCTAAACTAAACAGCCTAGACTTTACTTTCCTGTAAAGTCTAGGCTGTTTTTTTGACTAAGGTAATAAACCAGCCTGTTGCTTCATGATTAAAATACGTTTAACAGAGTCATCTAACCGTTGCTCAGAAATATCCCCTGCTTTAACTTTTGCTATAATAGTAGGAATTTGAATTTGGTAGCTAGAGCTCATTACCCAATCAATTCCAGCTACAATCGCTTGATAAGCCGCTTCTTCTTGAGAAACAAATTGAGATAATCCTTGCATATCCATGTCATCAGTCATAATAACTCCTGAAAAATTCAGTGTATGTCTGATATAATCTACTACTTTAGGAGAGATAGAAGCAGGTTGTTGATTATCTAGTGCATCGATAATTAAATGTGCCACTAGTAAACTATCTGCTCCTGCCTGAATTCCTTCTTGAAACACAGGAATATCATGGGTCTCTAATTCTTTTAAAGAACGTGTATCATGTACCACTTGTGTATGAGAATCTAAGTTATTGCCGTAACCTGGGAAATGTTTTAACACACTAATCAACTGTTCCTGCTTCATTTCTTTTACCACAGTCTTGACATACTCTTTAGTCCCCTCAACATCAAGGCCTACTGTTCGGTCATAGATAAAAGCATTAGGATTAGTTGAAACATCTGCAACAGGAGCTAAAGCAGTATGAATTCCATAACTTTTCAACTGCTGAGATTTTAGTCTAGTATCTTCTTTTATACTAGCTAACCCACCTTGTTGATACAAAGCTTGAGGCGATAAGAATGGCTTCTCTAGTAAATTATCTCCGTAAATCAACCGCGAAACAAGACCGCCTTCTTCATCTGAACCAATTAATAAAGGAACAGTTGAAACACTTTGATACTCTTTAATTGTTTCAGTTAATTCTTTAGGACTTACTCCTTCAGTGTCTCTTGAAAAAAGTAAGTAACCCCCTAAATGATAGGTTTTAATATCTTCTAAAGCATGTTCTTCAGGTACTCTAGCAAAAAAAAGTTGTCCTACTTTTTCTTCTAATGTCAAATGACTTAAATAAGAAGCAAGAGGATCCTTTTGCTTTTTTTTCGATGTTTTTGTTTCTAAGCTACTTTCACTGGACAGAGAAGTTGACTGATTTTCCTTATCTGTTATGGATTGTTTTAACCCAACTTGAATAACTAGATAGACAACTAAAACAAAGACAATGCCAAAAATAAACTTCATCCACTTCACTTAGCTAACCTCCTTCTTTTTAGCACAATAAAAAAAAGTTAGAGAACAAATGCTCTCTAACTTTTTATACTAAATTTATTTGAAATTAGCAATTTATTCTGCTTCTTTTTCACCAATAACTTCTGGTTCAGCAGCTACTGCATCTTCATCTTCTGGTTCAGATGGAATTTCTGGTTCTTCAACTGCTGCAACTTGGTCACCCATGTCTTCAGCAATAATCTTGTAGTCAGGATTTTCTGGAATATCAGCAATTGTAAATGAGTCGCCAATTGCTAAACCTTCTACATTCACTTCTACAACATCTGGTAATTTGTCTGGTGTTGCTGATACGATAACACTATGAACATTTTGTGTTAAAATACCACCTGCTTTAACCCCTGCAGGAGTACCAACCAAGATAATGTCAGCTTCCACTTCTGTTTCAACACTCATATCAACTGCTAAGAATTCAACGTGTACCCAATCACGGTTAAATGTATCTAATTGGTAGTCACGAATTAATGTTGGAATTTTTTTACCATCTAATTCTAGACTGTACACACCATTAATACCACCTTCACGTAATGACATAGATAATTCATAACCACTTACAGAGATAGTTGTGTTTTCAATGTCATTTCCGTAAATAACCGCTGGTACGCGACCTTCAGTTCTTAATTGTTTACGAATTGATCTTGGTCTTACTGCACGACGTTCTACTTTTAATACTGTTGCCATTTCCTATTCCTCCTTAAGATTTTTACCTAAAATAAGTTCCTATTTGAAAAACATCTAAAAAACATAGATAAAATAATTAGCTATATTTATTAAATAACAATGTCTTTCTAGAACTTCACTTACGTTATAGATAATCCTCTTAAATGTGAAAGAAAGTGATGGACTAAGTCTTTCCCTTACTTAACGATTAAGAGACAATTTTTCTATAGAACACTTAACTAAAAACTAGGTTGGTTTTTAGTTGCTCATCATGATTGCCTATATGCAATAGAAATTCTTCCTACAACATATAAGAGAACCACACTATAATATAAGCTTATACAATAACCATAGTCCCTATTTCCAATAAAGTCAAGCTGTTCGAAAAATGAGTTTTTTTATTTTTTCCATATTTCTTTTAATAACTCACGTAATTCAGACATATTATTAACCTCTAAATGTTTCAAATCTTCAAAACTTTTTAACACCCGTCTTTGGTTGAAACTAAAGCTTGGCAGGCTCTCTTTTTTCTTTTGAATGACTTGCATAAATTCTGAGTTACGTCCGATAAGTAAAGGTCTTTCTTTATTCGAATTTTTGGCTAAATTGCTACTTTTTTCTTTTAATTCCTCACTAAATTCTGCTTTTTTAGCTAAAAACTCTGCTTTGCCTTCCTCTAAAGCTTGTGACCATTTCTTTAAAGCTTTTTGGAAAGATATCATATTTATCACTGTGTAAATAGTATCTGCTCCCATAACTAATACAATAGCGATAGGTAAATACCAACCTAACTTGGCTTCTAAAACCGATTCTAAAGACATAATTCTAGGATGAATGACTTCAGTAATCAAGACACAACCTGCTCCCCAAAATAATGAAATAGGTAAGGCCACTCGCCCTTGAATATTAAAAGGTAGATGATGATAATCCCACCAAGTAGTATGAAATAATTTTTCTAGGAAATAACTAGTTAAAAATTCTAACACTGTGACAAGGACAGTGGAAAAAATAAATAAAACAAACAGATTATTTTGATAGGGCTCTACCAAATAAAGAACACTTAAGACACCAAAGCCATATACAGGACAATAAGGACCTATTAAAAAACCCCGATAAACAAACTTTTTAGCTCTAAAAGAACAATAAAACGTCTCCCATAACCAACCTATGACGGCATATATGAAAAATAAATTAATCACTGCAATATATTCTGTCATCCTATCTCTCCTTTTTATTTTTATTGTAACAAACTTAACTTTTCTTGTCTGTTTTAACCAAGTAAGCCTGCTAGCAACATTCCTGTTTGAATTAATCCCACAATTATTTTATGATAATGACAACTGAATAAATTAGGAGGCTTTTTATGTTTAAATTACTTCCATATGCGAAGAATTATAAAAAACAAATTATTTTAGGCCCTATTTTTAAATTTTTAGAAGCAGTCTTTGAGCTGCTCTTGCCTCTTTATATGGCAAGATTAATTGATTTAGGGATCAAAAAACAACAACTTTCTGTTGTCTTCCATACAGGAAAAATCATGTTACTGATGGCTAGTTTAGGATTAATCTGTGTCATTATTTGTCAATACTATTCCTCCATTGCCTCACAAGGTTTCGGAACAGAATTGCGGCAAAAACTTCTACAAAAAATTAATACTTTTTCTCATGAAGAAATCGATCAATTTGGAACTAGTACCTTGATTACCCGAATGACCAACGATATTAATCAAGTGCAACTGGCTTTAGCCATGTTAATTCGGTTAGTGATTCGGGCACCTTTTTTAAGCATCGGCTCAATTATTATGGCGTTTTATATCCAACCTAAAATGGGGCTGATTTTTTTAGTCACCTTGCCAATTTTTGCCAGTATTTTGTTCATCATTATGAAAAAAACGGTGCCACTTTATCGTTCTGTTCAACAAAAAGTAGACAACATGAATACTTTAATTAGTGAAAATTTGTCAGGTATTCGAGTTATTCGAGCTTTCTCTCAAACCAACCGAGATATTAACCGAATGAACCAGGAAAGTAATCAATTAGCCAAAGCCTACACAAGAGTCACCAATCTTTCTACCTTGCTAAACCCTGCCACCACTCTTATTTTAAATGCATCTATTATTGTTTTATTATATGTTGGTGGACAAGAAGTTCAAATTGAGGCATTATCTCAAGGACAAGTTTTAGCGTTAATTAACTATTTTATTCAAATGGTCTTAGCCCTGATTGTTGTAGCTAATTTAGTCGTTATTTTTACGAAAGCCAGTGCCTCTAGTACACGTATCCAAGAAGTATTAGCTGTTAAACCTAGCATTGTTGATGAACATAAACAAACTCACTTGACTATCAAAAAAGAGCAACCTCTTGTTCTGTTAGACAAAGTCAGTTTTGCTTATCCTAAAGCTAATGGAATGGCTTTAACCGAGGTTAGTGGTTATTTAAATTCAGGGGAAACACTAGGAATTATCGGACCTACAGGTAGCGGAAAATCAACCTTAGTCCAACTTCTCCCACGTTTTTATGACATCTCTTCAGGCTCTCTTTTAATTGGTGGACACCCAGTTAAAGAATGGCCCTTATCTCAATTAAGACAGTTAATCGGAATGGTGCCACAAAAAAGTGTACTATTTCATGGAACTATTCGAGAAAATTTGCAGTGGGGCAAAAAAGATGCGTCAGACCAAGAATGTTGGCAGGCCCTAGATATCGCTCAAGCCAAAGAGTTTGTTACTTCCTTACCTAAGCAATTAGATACCCTACTTGTTGAAGGAGGAAAAAACTTTTCAGGTGGACAAAAACAACGGTTAGCCATTGCCAGAAGTATTATACAACAACCTGCCCTACTTATTTTAGATGACTCTTTAAGTGCTCTAGATTATCAAACTGATTTAGCTTTAAGAAAATCTCTTCAAAGCTCACTTAACCAAACAGGATTGATTATTATTTCTCAAAAAATTAGCTCCGTTAAAGATGCCGCAAATATTTTAGTTTTAAATGACGGCCACATGGAAGGTTTTGGCCCTCATTCTTATTTGTTAGATCACTCAAATGTTTATCAAGATATTTATGACTCACAACAAACTGACACTCAGGAGGTAGACAAATGAAACAAACCATTCAACGTTTTCTACCTTATCTAGTGAAATATCCGATTGAAATGATCGCGGCTCTTATTTTAGGGATTATTGGTGGAATTGCCAGTGTTACCATTACTTACTATACAGGTAAAGCAATCGATACTTTAATCGGCCCTCATCAAGTGAAATTTTCAAACCTATTCTCCATCCTAACCATTTTATTGATTACCTTATTAGTTACTGTCATCAGTCAATGGATTGTTCAGCGGTTAGGAAATAATATGTCTTATAAAGCAGTTGCTACTCTTAGAAAAGAAACCTTTACTCATCTTAATCAATTATCTATTCAATTTTATGATCAAAGTGCTAAAGGGGATTTAATTAGTCGATTAACAAATGATTTAGACGTAACAGCCGAAGCTAGTGTTGCTGTTTTTCAAAACTTGTTTTCTGGTATGACGATTGTCATTATTTCGTTATTTTCTATGTTGCGTTTAAATATTCCTTTAACTTTTACTGTATTAATTATGACAGGTTGTATGTTTCTAGTCATGTGGTTCGTAGCTAAAAATAGTCAGGAAAGATTCCAAGCCCAGCAACAAATTGTGGGAGATATTTCTTCCTTTATTTCTGAAATTGTTGGAAACCAACGACTTGTTAAAACTTTTCAATATGAAGAAAAATCAGAAGAACGGTTTGATAAGCTGAACCAACAGCTTTTTGTAGAAGGACAAAAAGCTCAATTCATCTCTTCTTTGACTAACCCTGTTTCAAGATTTATTGACCACTTAGGTTATATTAGTATTGGAGTATTAGGCGGCTATTTATTCTTACTAAATAAAGGAAATGTAACTATCGGAATGATTTCTAGTTTTACTATTTACGCGAGTCAATTTTCAAAACCGTTTATCGAACTATCAGGTATTATCACCCAAATCCAAACAGCCTTAGCTGGTTTAAATCGTGTTTTCTATATCCTAGATAAACCGATTGAAAAAGATACTGGTTATCTACCTTTAGATAAAGAAACACTTCAAGGTCACATTGTTTTTGATCAAGTAGATTTTGCCTATGAAAGCAACCAACCTTTAATAGAAAACTTTTCTCTTCAAGCTAATCCAGGGGAAACCATTGCTATTGTAGGAAAAACTGGCGCAGGAAAATCTACTATTGTTAACCTACTTATGCGATTTTATCCTATTAATGAAGGAACTATTAAACTAGATGGTCTTTCCATTTACGATTATTCCCTAGACAGTTACCGTCAAGCTTTCGGAATGGTGCTACAAGACACTTGGCTATTTGACGGTAGTATTAAGGCTAACTTATTGTACGGAAACCCTCAGGCTAGCGAGAAGGATATGATACAAGCAGCCAAAGAGGCGAAAATTCATTCCTTTATCCAAAAATTACCAGAAGGCTATGAGACACAAATTGGTTCTCAAGGGCTTAGTATTTCAGAAGGCCAACAACAATTACTAACGATTGCTCGTGTAATGCTAGCTAGTCCACCTATTTTAATTTTAGATGAAGCCACTAGTTCAGTGGATACATTAACTGAAAAAATGATTCAAGAGGCTTTTTCAGCAATTATGACAGGTAAAACAAGTTTTGTCATTGCCCATCGTTTAGCTACCATTCAAGAAGCAGATAAAATTATTGTAATGGAACATGGGCATATTTTAGAAATCGGAACTCACCAAGAATTACTCCAACGAGAAAACAGTGCTTATAAAGATATTTATGAAGCCCAATTTTTACATACTTAAAAAAACACCTCTAAAATGTTAATGAATAACGTTTTAGAGGTGTTTTAATATTAAAAATATATGCTATTTTATTAGAAAATCAGTCTAACCCAGTACTTTAAATATCTGTTTCTGCATAACGTGCAGTGACAACTTTTCGATGAGTATAAAATTCAACGCTATCTTTACCGTTTGCATGTAAATCACCAAAGAAAGAGTTTTTCCATCCAGAAAAAGCAAACCAAGCAATCGGAGCTGGTACACCTAAGTTAATGCCTAACATACCTGCATCCACATGTTCTCTAAAGTAACGAATAGCAGAAGCATTGTTAGTAAAAATACATGAGCCATTAGCAAATTCTGATTGATTAGTTAAAGCTACCGCTTCTTTTACATCTTTCACACGAACAATAGAAGCAACAGGGGCAAAAATTTCGTCTTTCCAAATAGCCATATCAGTGGTTACATGATCAAAAATAGTTGGCCCTACAAAATAACCTGTTTGAGGTAAATTCTTACGACCATCTAAAAGTAACTCTGCTCCTTCTTGAATACCTTTTTCAATATAGCCAAAGGTTCTTTCTTGAGCGTCTTTTCGAATAACTGGTCCCAAAGTTACAGTACCTTCTAACCCATTACCTATAACTAATTCTTCCGCTGCTTGTTTAAATTTAGCTAAGAACTCATCAGCAATGGCCTCTTCTAAAACAATGACTGAAGCAGCCATACACCGTTCACCAGCAGAACCGAAAGCTCCACCAATAATATTTTCAACTGCCTTATCAAGATTAGCATCTTTTAAAACAATTACATGGTTTTTAGCCCCAGTTAAAGCTTGTACTCGTTTTAAGTTTTGAGTTCCTGTACGGTAAACGTATTCCCCAACATTTTTTGATCCAACGAAGGTAATGCCTTTAACAAGAGGATCTGTTAATAAAGCATTTACTACATCCCGACCTCCGTTAACTACATTGACTACCCCGTTAGGAATACCTGCTTCTTCAATTAAATCCATCACTCGTTCTGTAAGCAAAGGTGTTTTTTCAGAAGGTTTCAACACCACTGTATTGCCGGTTGCAATAGCCATTGGAAAAATCCAGAAAGGAACCATCATTGGGAAGTTAAATGGTGTAATGCCACCAATTACGCCAATAGGATAGCGGTAGTTAGCTACTTCAATATCTGTGGCAGCAGTTGATACTGTATCTCCCATCATTAAGTTTGTCACACTGGCTGCATTTTCTACATTTTCTATTCCCCGTTGAACTTCTCCTAACGCTTCTGCTACTGGTTTACCATTTTCAAGGGTAATCAGTTCTGCTAACTCTTGTTTATGATCCACTAAAATATTTTGTAATTTAAACAAATAGCGACCTCTTTTTGGAACACTTACTCTTTGCCACATTTCAAAAGCTTCTTGGGCTACTTTAACAGCTTTAGTCACATCTTCTTGTGGTGAAAGAGGAACTTTTGCAATCACTTCTTCTGTTGCTGGATTAATAATATCTTCAAATTCTGTGGCATGGCTATCTACCCATTGACCACCTATATAATTTTTTAATGTTTTAATTGTTGCCATGTTCAATTCCTCCATTTTTTCTTTTTATTTATTGGATCACTTAATATTTATAGGTATAACAAATACGGTACAACTCAACAATTTCATCATGAGTTGGAATTTTAGGGTTATTACTAGGACTACCACTAGCTAAGGCATCTTCTGCCATTTTATCTAACGCATCTTCAAAAGCTTTTTCTTCAATTCCCCAATCTTTAAGATTAGGAATAGCTAATTTTTGACAAAGTTCTTTAACTGATTGAATAAAACGATCAGCTAGTTCAGCAGAAGTCCCTGTTTCCTCTGGGTGTAAATGATGTTGAATTTCTGACAAAGGTTCAATAGCAGCATCTCTTGTATAGTCTAAAACAGCTGGCAATAACATCGCGTTAGAAATACCATGAGGCACGTGAAATAAAGAACCAATTGGTCGACTCATGCCGTGAATCAATGTAACAGAAGCATTAGAAAAAGCTAAACCAGCTTGAGTAGCAGCTAAGGACATAGCATTTCTTGCTTCAAAATTACTACCATCTTGGTAAGCTTGTTCCAAATAGCTCATAATTTTTTCAATAGCTGCTAAAGAAAATGTTTGAGTCATCGGTTGAGCTTTTCTAGAAAAGTAAGATTCCATAGAATGACATAAGGCATCTAACCCAGTTGCAGCGGTTACATTTTGAGGACTTGTAAGAGTTAAAGCTGGATCAACTAACGCTACTTTAGGTAAAAAAGCAGATTGTTTAATCATCATTTTAATGTGATGAGTAGTATCATTAATAACTGTGACGTCGGTTACTTCAGAACCTGTTCCGGCAGTAGTTGGAATGGCAATTAAAGGAACTGGTGCTTTCGTAGCAATTTTATCCTTCATGTAGTCTCCAATGTAACCCCCATTGGTTGCGACAACTGCTACAGCTTTAGCAGTATCAATACAACTACCTCCACCAACAGTCACAATCACTTCACATTGATTATCATTAAATAAAGTTAAAGCTTCATCCACATAAATATCACTTGGTTCAGTATTAGCACCTAAATAAGAAACAGTTTGTAACCCAGCTTGTTCTAAATTCTTGGTAATAGTATCTAAATAGCCTAGTTTTTCCATGACTTGATCACTAACAATTAATACCTTATCCCCATGTTGTTTAGCGCAATCACCTAAGTTTTTTAAAGCATCTTTGCCGTACACTAATTTTTGAGGCATTTCAAAAATATTCATGAGCTTTTTTCCCTCCTGTTTTAAATCTTTTAATAAAACTCTTTGACACTTTACTATATGCAACTATCATGCCAACTATCATCTCAAGAGAAATAAAGCCTTTTCATTTCTTGTGTGTCTATTTTAAGAGACTCAAGTTCAAATATTATATGAAAACGAACACTTGTGATAAAATACAATAAAAAACAGTTACATAAATGAGGTGTTACCTGTGATAGACCATTCTATTTCTGTTCCTAACTTAATTAATACACAAAATAATATTGGTAAATGGATGACTCAAAATCCTATTGTTTTAACCAAGCAGCAAACGATTCAAGAAGCTATTACTTTATTCTCCTATTATAAATTTTACGGTATGCCAGTAGTGGACGAACATAATCATTTAGAAGGAATGGTAACTAAAACGTCTATTATGAATGCTTTGTTTAACAAACAAGATAGCTCTCTACCAGTTAGTCATATTATGGAAGTAGAACTAGATGTGGTCTTTCCTTTAGATCCGCTTGAAAAAGCAACGGGGATTAAAGAAGGTTGTTTACCTGTTATTAAGGAAGACCAAACCTTAGTTGGTATTATTACCCGAACAGATTTACTGAAAGCAAAATCTATCGAATTTGATACAGTTAAATCTTCTTTAGATTATATTGGGATTTTACAACAAGCCTTAAATAGTGCCTACGGTGGAATGGTCATTGTTGATCATCAAGGCCTAATCATTGAAATCAATGACGCTTATTGTCAAATTTTAGGAAAAAAAAGAGAAGAGGTATTACATAAACCAGTTCAACAAGTAATTGAAAATACCCATCTCCACTTAACATGTCAAACAGGGGAAGAGGAACGAAACCGAATTCAACGAATTAACGGCAAAGAAATGATTGTTCACCGCATTCCTTTAAAAAAAGAAACCCATATTATTGGGGCTTTAGGGATGTTAATTTTTAAAAGTATTGATGAGATGTATACCTTAGCTGAAAAAACTTTTTTCCCTAAAAAAACAACTGAATCTCAAACACAAGAAAAACAAGCTTATTTTTTAAAGTCTATTATTGGACAGTCTCTTCAGACTCAGAAAACCAAAGAACAACTCGTTAAAATAGCGGCCTTACCTTCTACTGTTTTGATTACAGGAGAAAGTGGCACAGGAAAAGAAGTCTATGCTCGAGCCATTCATAATTTAAGTAATTTTGGAACTGGTCCTTTTGTACCTGTCAATTGCTCTGCTATTCCTGAAAGCTTACTAGAATCTGAGCTTTTTGGTTATGAACCAGGAGCCTTTACCGGAGCAAGTCAAACAGGAAAGAAAGGAAAATTTGAACTAGCGGAAAATGGCACAATTTTTTTAGATGAAATTGGTGACATGCCTCTCTTAATGCAAGCTAAACTGCTAAGAGTCTTGCAAGAAAAAGTAATCGAACCAGTCGGAGCAACTACTTCAAAAAAAATTCATCTCCGTGTCATTGCAGCAACTAATCAAAATCTTCCCCATCTCATTCAAGAAAATAAATTTCGGGAAGATCTTTTTTACCGCCTAAATGTACTAGCGCTAAAGTTAGATCCTTTACGGGAGAAAACTGAGGACATTCCTGATTTGGTGACTTATTTTCTAAAAAAATTTTCAACAGAATTCCAATTACCGATAAAAAGTTTAGCTCCTGAAGCTTTAGATAAACTGCTCCACTACTCTTGGCCTGGAAACATTCGCGAATTAGAAAATATTTGCGAAGCCATGGTTGGATTATCCAGTCATTTACAAATCGGTTTAGCTGATTTACCTAGTCAACTATTCACTGACATAACTGAAGACCTACCTATTACTAATGATACTACTGACTCTTTAGAGCATCACATGCAACGCGTGGAAAAAGCTATCATTCAGCAAACCTTAGCTATGTGTGACGGCAACAAAAAACAATGTGCCAAGTTACTAGGTATTCAACGCTCCACCTTATACAAAAAACTAGCCAATTATCAAATCAATTAAAAAAAGCAGCCAAAACTGGCTGCTTTTTTTAATCTATCTAAATTTTCCTTCCACAGAATTGTAACCTGCATCACATGCGTTATAAGTCATAATTGTATGTCGTTCCAACTCATTTAAACTTTGATAACCACTATCTTTTAAAGGGATTAACTTAACGATAAATTCATCTCCATTTGTATAATCTTCATATACTTCTGGATTGCCTGTTCCTTCAAAATGATGAGGAATACGGTCTAGCACTTGTCTACCTTGACCTACATAACACATATCTTTCGTTTGATTACATAAGATATAAATTCCTGCTACATTCATTTCTTTCGGATTTTGATTGTCAGACTCAACAGTTACACCTAAATGACTAGGTAATAACTCCTCTGGTGAAAGTTCTAAAACCTCACTAGCTAAATCAGAAATTTGATCACAAACCCGCCTTTTTTCATAACTTCCTACTATTGTTGAAACAATCATTAATCCTACCATGATCAATAACATCGATCCTAACAGAGCAAACATGTTTTTTCGTCATTCTCCTTAATAAATAATATTTGTACGATACTAGGATAGCACACTCTGAAACTTATATCATGTTTTTTCTGAAAAAACTTATACTATTATCAATAAAAGAATGATAATAAGTCTTTCTTTTCCAAGTTTTCTTTTTCTTTTTCTGAAAAATCAGCTACAATTTCTCCTTCTTTTAAAACAAGTAGACGATTACCATACTTTAAAGCATCTTCCATATGATGCGTAATCATTAAACAAGTCAGTTTATCTTCTTGTATTTTTTGATTAGTGATAGCCATTAATTGTTCTGACGTTTTAGGATCTAATGCAGCTGTATGTTCATCTAATAAAAGTAAATCTGGCCGTCTAATTGTTGCCATAAGTAAGCTTAAACTTTGTCTTTGTCCCCCAGATAGTTGACCAGCTGGTGTATCTAGATGTGTTTCTAAATGGTTCCCTAAACTTTTGGTTACGTCATAAAACTCTTGTTGATAATCTTTTATTTTTCGTCGTTTAAATCTTCGTTTCTCTCCTCGTTTTTTAGAAAACAATAAATTTTCTGACACGGTTAATCTAGGAGCTGTCCCCATTTTAGGGTCTTGGAAAACTCTAGATAAAAAAGTAGCTCGTTTTTCTTCAGAAAGATGGTTAATAGACTGATCTTGATAAACAATATCTCCTGCTGTCAGCCTTAGATTACCAGATAAAACATTAAACAACGTGGATTTGCCTGCACCATTTCCTCCTAACACCACAATAAAGTCTTCTGGATAGATAGTTAATTCTAAATTTGTTAATAATTTTTTAGTTGAATGATCCGTCTGAACCATAACTTCTCCTTCTTTAATACTTAATAAGGGTTTCATACAAACATACCTCCTTTGACTTTCTTTTGAAACATAGGAAATAATAAACACATGGTTAAAATACCTGATGAAAATATTTTTAGATAATTCGTATTAACCCCTAATTTAATTAACGTAATAATGACACATTGATAAATAATACTGCCAACCACTACTGCTAAAAGCCGTTCCGTAAAATTCAATTCTTGAAATAACATCTCTCCGATTAAAATAGAAGCTAAACCAATCACAATAACCCCAATCCCTTTATTCAAGCTAGCATATCCTTCACTTTGTGCCATTAAACTGCCACTTAACGCCACAATGCCATTCGATAGCATAAGTCCTAAAGTTTTCATACGATTAGTTTGAATGCCCATAGCTCTAGCCATCACTTCATTATCACCTGTCACCACATAAGCTTGACCTAAATCCGTTTGGAAAAAATAAGTAATCAAGCCAATTAAGATAGTTAACGCTACTACACCAATCACTATTAATTCAAACTGTGAAGGAGCCCCTTTTATTCCTCTCCCATACTCAAAAATATGAGGGAAATGATACAAACTGATACTCGCTTTTTGCATGATAAACAACATCACAGAATGAAGAGAGGTCATCACTAATACACCTGATAACAGAACGGGAATTTTCCCTTTAGTATAAAGAAGGGCAGTCATCAATCCCGCTAAACTTCCTGCTAATATCCCTAAAAAAGTAGCCAGTAAGGGAGACACTCCGTAAGTAATAGCTGTGACACTTACCACACCACCTAAAGGAAAACTTCCTTCTGTAGTCATATCTGGAAAATCTAAAATTCGATAAGTTAAAAAAAGACCAATACCTAAAATACTCATGATTAACCCTTGTCCAACTGTTGTAATAATCATCTTGATACATCCTTTCTTAATCCAATACTTTCAAATAACTAGTTAATTGTTTAGGAATCTTAATCCCCAGTTCTTCTGCCTTTTTCTGATTAATGACCTTATCCCCTGTGTTAAATGTATAAATCGGCATATCCCCTGGTTTTTTCTTATGTTCTAAAATATCAATGGTCATCTTAGCAGTTTGCTCCCCTAGCTTAAATTGATTAATGCCAACTGTAGCTAACCCCCCAGCTTCTACCATGGTTTCAGCTGAAGGAATAATCGGCACCTTTTTGTCATCAGCTAACTGAACCACCATTTCTAATCCATCTGCAATAGTATTATCAATTGGGATATAAATAGCCTCAACCTCCTGAACCATAACTTGAGTCATTTGCTTAATTTCATTATGTGTTGGAACACTATATTCCTTCACATCCCAATCACTAGGCGCCAGTTGCTTAAATTTTTTAACTTGAGCACTAGAATTATCTTCTGATGAACTATATAAAATTCCTACTCGTTTCAAGTTAGGTAATAATTCTTTCATTAACTGGATTTGTTCTTTCACAGGTGCTTGATCACTTACACCAGTTATATACCCACCAGGATGTTCATTATTACTCACAAGACCTGCTGCTTTAGGATCTGAAACAGCACCTAATACCACTGGCTGCTTATCAGACATCACATTGGCTAGGGCTTGTGCACTTGGTGTCGCAATCCCTACACTGACAGAAACTTTTTCTTCTCTTAAATACTGGCTCATAGTTAACAATTTATTTTGATCCCCCTGAGCATTTTGAAACACTAGTTTAATATTCTTTCCGTCTTTATAGCCTTGTTTATTTAGCTCAGACAAAAAACCTTGATAAATTTCATCTAATGCAGGATGACTAACAAACTGAAGTACACCAATTTTAGGCTGCTTTTCTTTCAACATAAAAGGCTCATCTTTTGTTATAAATGTACTACCAACTAATACCCCAATCACTATTAAAATACTGTATAAACCTTTTCTCCCCATTTTTTTATCCTCCTTTTATTTATAAAAAAACCGAGTAAAAACCACTAACTAAAGGTAGCGGTTTTTACTCGGTTAATAAGCAAAATACCGCATAGATTTTCTCTATGCGGTAAGTTAATTGTTTAGATCAATTACTTAGATTAGTTAAGCAAATCTTTGCGCATAGATACCTCAATGAATGTTTAAATTCAAAGTTGTATCTATGAAAGGTCTCTTCATACACACAACTCATCTACGCCAGATTTGCCAAAGAATTGCCATTGGTTGTTTCGTAGACTTGATTGTGTTCATTAATAGGACCTCCCTTTTTCATCTTACTTTAATCAATATCTTATTATTCTTTTATCTGTTTGTCAAATAAAAAAGCAATAGGTCTATCACCTATTGCTTAGTGGATGTTTTTTTAATTAATTATTGTTGAAACCGAATGACTTGCTGTTTTAATAGTCCTTGATTTCCTAGAGCAAACATAATAGCTACTCGAATTGGGAATAAAATACAAATTTTAATTAATCTAACTGGAAACTGAGCAATCGCTGCAGGTCCCATTATCATGTATAACCATAGCGTATTCATACAAATATCTACTACGATATTAACGATTAAATTAGCTATAATGACTCGTTTTAAACTCATCTCTTTTTTATAGAAAAATACACCGTAAATAATTCCTGTTATAAAAGCTGATAAAGAAAAACCAGGAAAATAAGGGGCTGTTTTAGGAAATAACATAATTCCAATAAAATCAGATAATGTCGAACAAACACCTGTTAATAACGGTCCAAAAATCATTGCCATGATAACCGTGGCAATAAAAGTAAAGCTAACTCGAACAATCGGGGTTTCAATTGCTAAAAAACGGGTAAAAATCAATTGAAGTCCCATTAAAATCCCCATTAACGCAATGCCTTTGGTACTTAATTTCTTTGTACGCACTTTCAAAACTCCTCCATAGAGTAGCCACAAACTGCAGCGAATGCGAAAATAAAACCGCGAATGATTGAACATTCTTCGTTTGGTAGGCAACATCCCATCCTACAACACTTAACGCTTTATTTTCTACTCTGTTTATTTTGGTATCGCTACCAATTACTATATTAGCACAATTTACTCTATTTAAAAGCTCTTTTAAGAAAAATTAATGAGCATTAATCGGTTGAGTTAGCTGATCATGAGTGATTTCTCTAAAATCCATTAACCCTTTGGATAATCCTCTAATTAATACTTCGGCAGTAGCAATATTAGTAGCTAAAGGTACTGCATAAACATCACTTAACCGAATCAAAGCATTAACATCTGGTTCATGTGGCTGAGCAGCTAAAGGATCCCTTAGAAAAATAATCAAATCCATATCATTTTCTGCAATTCGAGCCCCAATCTGTTGATCTCCTCCTAAGGGTCCTGACTGAAACCGGTGAACAGGTAGTTCAATTGCTTCTTCCACTCTTAAACCTGTTGTCCCTGTAGCAAAAAGTTGGTGTTCTTTTAAAATTTCTCGGTAGGCTGTTACAAATGCTACCATTTGATCTTTTTTTCGGTCATGTGCAATTAAGGCAATATTCATTTAATCTTCCTTCTTTCTTTCATTCTGCCAAAAATACCTTTAATTTATTGTGCAGATTGCCATACAATCTCGTTAACGCTTTCATTATACTATAAGTAACA
Organism: Vagococcus humatus; assembly: GCF_003950325.1. Taxonomy (GTDB): domain Bacteria; phylum Bacillota; class Bacilli; order Lactobacillales; family Vagococcaceae; genus Vagococcus_C; species Vagococcus_C humatus. Next base: position 41,971 of record NZ_PXZH01000008.1, on the reverse strand, counting down.
AGTAAATGATTAAAGGACGGGGAAAAAAATGGTGGAAATCGCTTTAAAACATATTTATAAAAAATACGAAAACAATGACTTTTATTCTGTCACTGATTTTAATTTAGATATTAAAGACCGAGAATTTATTGTCTTTGTTGGTCCTTCTGGTTGTGGTAAATCAACAACTCTTCGGATGATTGCAGGACTTGAAGATATTTCAGAAGGCGAATTATGGATTGGCGACCGCATGATGAATGATGTCGCTCCAAAAGATAGAGACATTGCCATGGTATTCCAGAACTACGCTTTATATCCACATATGACTGTGTTTGATAATATGGCATTTGGTTTGAAATTACGTAAATATCCAAAAGAAGATATTAAACGTCGGGTTGAAGATGCTGCTGAAATTTTAGGATTAACAGAATATTTACAACGTAAACCAGCTGCTTTATCTGGTGGACAACGTCAACGGGTTGCTTTAGGACGAGCTATTGTACGAGATGCTAAAGTATTCTTAATGGATGAACCTTTATCTAACTTAGATGCTAAGTTACGGGTAGCCATGCGTGCTGAAATTGCTAAATTACACCGTCGTCTAGAAACAACTACTATTTATGTAACCCATGACCAAACTGAAGCTATGACTATGGCAGACCGTATTGTTATCATGAAAGATGGTTTTGTTCAACAAATTGGTTCACCAAAAGAAGTGTATGATACACCTAATAATGCCTTTGTAGCAGGCTTTATCGGATCACCAGCTATGAACTTCTTTAACGTGACTCTAAACAACGGCGTTATCTCTAATCAACATGGCTTTAAATTAACTTTACCAGAAGGAAAATATAAAGTATTACGAGAAAAAGGTTATGAAGGCAAAGATTTAATTTTTGGTATTCGACCAGAAGATATTCATAGTGAACCAATTGCTCTACAAGCACAACCTGAAACAGTTATTAAATCTGAAGTAGTTGTAGCAGAACTTTTAGGTGCTGAAACAATGCTTTACACAATGATTGGCGATACAGAATTTATTTCTAAAGTAGATGCTCGTTCTGAATATCGTCCAGGTGAACATGTAGATTTAGCCTTTAATTTAAATAAGAGTCACTTCTTTGACACAGAAACAGAAGAAGTTATTCGCTAATTAACCCCCTCAATTTGGTCTTATTACCAAATTTTCAAAAAACTCAACTTGTGAATAAGTTGAGTTTTTTTATGCGTTGTTTATTTATCCCCATTTTTTGTTAATAAGTAAGCGATTTATCCACAAATAATTATTAACTAGACAATTAAAAATAAGATATCCACAGATTTTGTGGATATCTTATTTATTTTGTGGATATCTTATTTTTTTCGCCATGTGGATAAACTGTTAGCTAATTGAGCAAATTCTTCAATAGACAACGTTTCTCCTCGACGTTTTGGATCTATCTCACACTCTTTTAAACTGGCTTCTAAGTTTAACTTGGTTGAGTCATCTTTCCCAAGAAACGCCGTTAAATTATTCCACAAAGTTTTTCTTCGTTGTTTAAAACTTGCTCTTACTACTTCAAAAAAGAAATCTTCTTCTGTTACTTCTACAAGAGGAGTAGATCTTTTAGTTAATTTTAAAATAGCAGAATCTACATTAGGTTGAGGAACAAAAGCTGTCTTAGGAACAATAAACGCAATCTCAGCATCCATGTAGTATTGGACGGCAATTGAAAGAGAGCCATAAGCTTTACTACCTGGACTAGCAATAATCCGGTCAGCTACCTCTTTTTGCATCATCACTACTAACTCAGTTACTTCCAGATTAGACTCTAAAAAGTGCATCATAATAGGTGTAGTAATATAATAAGGTAAATTAGCTACTACTTTAATCGGATAAGAAGTATCAAAAACTTCTTTTGTGGCAGAAGCTAAATCTGCTTTTAAAACATCTTGATGTAAAACCGTCACATTAGGATAAGGACTAAGTGTATCTGCTAACACTTCAATTAAACGGCCATCAATTTCAAAGGCTAACACTTGATGACTAGCTCTTGCTAAATGCTCTGTTAAAGCACCAATTCCTGGCCCTACTTCAATCACATTAGTTTCTTGGTCTAAGCCGGCTACCTCTACAATTTTTCTTAAAATATTCGGTTCAGTTAAAAAATTTTGACCGAGACTTTTTTTAAATGAAAAGCCATACTGTTCTAAGATAGCACGTGTCCGACTTGGTGTTGCTATGTCTTTATTTTCCATTTTTTTCATCCTTTAAAATTTCTGTCATTGCTTGTTCAAATTCTTCTTTAGAAATTTGAAAAATTTGTAGTCTTTTGACTAGCTGTTTACCATTAGTATAACCAATTCTAAGATGATCCCCTAATGCTTCTCTTCTAGCTTTAGCCTTCTCTCCTGCAATTAAACCATAGGATACTAAAAGAGAACGAGGAATTGGTGGAATCTGTAAATCTTCTTTCGCAATAGGTGTAGCCACATGTTTTAATGCTTCTAAAATAGCTTCATCACTAGCATGTTCCACACCTAAACTAGCCCCTCTTCGGCTAGGAGCTGCCTTTCTACGAGATAAAAAAGCATGTTTAGCATCTGGGACTTCTTCTTGAATAATTTTTCTAATTTTTTCCCCAGAAAAATCTGGATCTGTAAAAACAATCACACCACGTACTTCCTGAGCATGACTAATTCGGTCTAAAATTTCTGCATTAATAGCAGAACCAATTGTTTCAATGGTATCTGCTTCTACTACTTCTTGAATGCGTTTGGTGTCATCTTTACCTTCGACGACTATAATTTCTTCAATCTTTACTTTGTTTTCTTCAATCATGCTTTGATTTTAAATAAATTATGGGCATTTGTCCATGTTCTTTCAGATATTTCTTCAACAGACAACTGACGAAGTTCAGCTAAATACTCTACAACATAACGGGTATAGCCTGGTTCATTCCGTTTTCCTCGGTAAGGTACAGGGGCAAGATAAGGAGCATCAGTTTCAACAAGCATTCTATCTAATGGTACCCGTTTAGCAGCCTCTTTGACGTCTAAGGCCTTTTTAAAGGTTACAACTCCACTAAAGGAAATATGCATGCCTAAATCTAAGAAACGTTCCATCCATTCCTCATCTCCACTAAAACTATGCATAATCCCGCCAACTTGATGAATTTTTTCTTCTTTTAAAATACGATAAGTATCTTCCAAAGCATCTCGGGTATGCACGCTAATAGGTAAATTCATTTCCCGAGCGATTCCTATTTGTCTTCGGAAGACTTTTTCTTGAACTTCTTTAGGGTCTTCCATCCAATAATAATCTAACCCTATTTCTCCTAACCCAACTACTTTAGGTCTCTCTAACAATTTCTGTAACTTCTGCTCTACATCTTTCGTATAGCTACCTGCCTCAGTCGGATGCCAACCAATAATACTGACAATTTCTGAGTAGTTTTGACTTAATTCTAATGACTTTTCAATAGTTAAAGCGTCAAACCCTACCACTGCCATTTTGGTCACAGCTAACTCTTTAGCGCGAGCAATAGCTTCTGGAATATCTTCTTTAAACTGCTCTGCATTAAGATGGGTATGTGTATCAAAAATATTCATGTCTTTCCTCCTAAACAATGAAAACGACTGAAAAGAGATGATATCTCCCTTCAATCGTTTTCTAATTATCTAGCCAATCACTGATCCATTTGGAACATGACTTGGGACTTCAACTAATTGAAGTTTTCCTTCATATTCTGCTGATAAAATCATTCCTTGACTAATTTGTCCCCGCATTTTACGAGGTTTTAAATTGGCTACAATAGCCACTTTTTTACCAATAAGTTTTTCTGGATCTGGATAAAATTCTGCTACACCAGATAAAATTTGACGATCTGCTGAATCCCCTGCATCTAGTCTAAATTGCAATAATTTATCTGCCCCTTTAACTTTTTGGCAGTCAATCACTTCAGCTACTTTCAATTCAACTTTATCAAAAACATCAAACTTAATGTCCTTATCTTTTACAGACACTAATTCTGTTTCTTCTGGATTCCAAGTCGCTTTCTTCTCAGGTTGGTTCATATTCTCATTCATTTTCTCTTGAATATAAGCCACCTCTTCTTCCACGTCTAAACGAGGGAAAATAGGTTTTCCTTTACTAGTTACCTTAATGTTTTGTGGAAATTCTCCAAAGTGAATAGCTTCCATACTGACTGCTTCCGTTTCTAAACCTAATTGTTCGAAAATTTTACCTGGTGTTCTCGTTAAAATAGGTTGCAGTAAAATAGCTGAAATTCTTAGAGATTCTGCTAAGTGAACTAGCACACTTTGAAGTTCTGCCACTTTTTCTTCATCTTTTGCTAAGACCCATGGTTCTGTTTCGTCAATGTATTTATTAGCTCGTGACACTAACGTCCAAACTTCTTTTAATGCCACACTAAATTCCATATTTTCCATAGCTTTATGGTAATTAGCAATCACATTAGCTGCAGTCGTAGATAGTTCACTATCAAATTCAGTCACATGACTGGCATACTTAGGCACCATGCCTTCATTATATTTATTAATCATAGCTACTGTTCTGTTTAATAAATTACCTAAATCATTGGCTAAGTCATAATTGACTTTGGATACAAAATCCTCTGGTGTAAAGACACTATCATTCCCAAAAGGAACAGCTTTTAGTAAATAATAACGTAACGCATCTAAACCATAACGTTCTGTTAAAGACTCAGGATAAATGACATTTCCTTTAGATTTAGACATTTTTCCGTCTTTCATCACAATCCAACCGTGTGCATACACTTTTTTAGGTAACGGTAAGTCAAGTGCCATTAAAATAATTGGCCAATAAATCGTGTGGAAACGGACAATTTCTTTTCCAATTACATGAACATCTGCTGGCCAATATTTTTGGAAGTTTGCATCATTTTCTGTTCCGTATCCAAGGGCAGAGATGTAGTTCACCAAAGCATCTATCCAAACATAGATAACATGTTTTGGATCACTTGGTACTGGAATTCCCCAAGAAAAAGATGTCCGAGTTAAGGCTAAGTCCTCTAACCCAGGTTTAATAAAGTTATTAATCATTTCATTTTTACGAGAAGCAGGCTGAATAAAATCAGGATGCTCTTCATAGTATGCTAATAAACGATCCGCATATTTACTCATACGGAAAAAGTAAGTTTCTTCTTTAACTTGTTCTACTTCATGACCACTTGGGGCTTTACCACCAATCATGTTGCCATCTTCATCTCGGTAAACTTCGGCTAATTGATTTTCTGTAAAGTATTCTTCATCAGAAACTGAGTACCAACCGACGTACTCTCCTTTATAAATATCTCCTTGCGCTAATAAACGCTCAAAAATTCCTTGGACAATTTTAACATGTTCTGGATCAGTTGTACGAATAAATTTATCGTGGCTAATGTCTAACTCTTTCCATAATTTTTGGACATCCGTTGCCATTTCGTCCACGTAAGCTTGAGGGGTAATCCCCATCTCATCCGCTTTTTTTTCGATTTTTTGACCATGCTCATCTAAACCAGTTAGATAAAACACATCATAGCCTGTTAAACGTTTATAACGAGCCATTGCATCACATGCGATAGTCGTATATGAGCTACCAATGTGTAAGCGGCCGCTTGGATAATAAATAGGTGTTGTAATATAAAAAGTTCCTTTTTCTGTCATGAAACAGAATCCTCCTTCTAATTAGAAAAGCAGTCTCTCCTGATTAAGATTTCCATAACAGTATACCATATTTTTAAAAAAAAGCTCAAAAGGTTAAATATTCTCCTCAGTTTTCTTCTTCCTTTTTGGTAACGCTTTTTTATCATGTTACAATATGGTTATAAGGATAAATCCCACACTTAAAGGAGGAAACTTTACTATGAAAATTTCTTGGCACGGACAGGCTTGTTTGCAGATTGAAACAGAAAAGAGCCGACTGATTATCGACCCATATATTACAGACAACCCTTTATCTGATTTAACCGTTTCAGATCTTCAAGTAGACTATATTTTACTGACACATGCCCACAATGACCACATTGGTGATACAGAAGCTATCGCTCGTCAAAATGACGCCACCATTATTGCTAATTTTGAAATAGCGACTTACTTTGCTAACAAAGGGCTCAAAACTCATGGTATGCAACCTGGAGGAGCCTATAACTTTGATTTTGGTAAACTTTTTATGACTTCTGCGATTCATGGATCCACTTACGAAGAAAGTGACGGCAGTTTAATCACGTTAGGTTTAGCTGCTGGCTTTGTACTAGAAGCTGAAGGCAAAGCTATTTATCATGCAGGTGATACTGGTTTATTTTATGACATGAAACTCATTGGCCACAGCCACCAACTAGACTACGCTTTCTTACCTATTGGAGATAACTTTACTATGGGGCCAAAAGAAGCAGCCAAAGCAGCTAGATGGATTCAAGCAAATCAAGTAGTGCCTATTCACTTCAATACCTTCCCTTTAATCAATCAAAATCCTGAAGATTTTATCCAAGCCCTAGATGATCCTAGACAAGGAGTTATTTTACCAATTGGAAAAGTCCTTGATTTAATCTAATTTAATCTAAAAAAAAGAAGAGGCTAGCCTCTTCTTTTTTTATAAAGTTCGCACAATACTTACATGATCGCAAAAACCTTTCAAGCCGTTATACACCCTTTTAGCTCGGGAATACTTATGACACAAACCAAAAACAGTAGGACCACTGCCACTCATAACTGCCCCGTCAGCTCCAAACTGCATAAATTTTTCTTTTAACAGATGAACTTGAGGATAACGCTTCGCTGTCACTGGCTCTAAAGAATTACCTAAATGATTGACCATCTCAAAATAATTTTGTTCCAAAATAGCGGCTTCAATCGCCGAAATATTTGGATGATACAACTCTTCAACAGCCACTAATTTAAAAATTTTTCCAGTAGAAACACTGACTTTAGGTTTAGCCACTACTACCCAACATGGCGGAATAGGAGGGAGTGTAGTCACAATTTCCCCTCGGCCAGTCACTCTTGATGTTTTACCTTGTACACAATAGGGCACATCTGTTCCAATTGCATCTCCTAATTGTTCTAATTCAGTCATCGGAAGATTTAACTGCCACAAACGATTTAAGCCTCGCAATGTAGCAGCTGCATCACTACTTCCTCCACCTAAACCAGCTGCTACAGGAATTTCTTTTTGCAAATGAATTCTAACCCCTTCATTAACACCATAATTCTGTTGTAACAACTGCACTGTTTGATAAATATTATTCTTTTTATCTAAAGGTAAAAAACTACAATTAGTGACAATTTCAATTTCTTTCGTAGGAAGTGGTTGAAAGGTTAAGCGATCTGCTAAATCGATACTTGTCATAATCATTTCTAATTCATGATAACCATCTGGTCGTTTAGATAATACATCTAGACCTAGATTAATTTTTGCTGGGGCTTTTTCTATTAATTCCATAAGGAGCCACCTCACTTCTTCATTGACTTATTTTAAGAAAAGACGGATAAGTTGTTTCTTGATAGGAGTATAAGGAGGGTGCATCACCGGCAAATTAGGAAAATTATACCGAGTTAGCTGTGCCTGATCATAGGTAAAAGCTCTCAAGCTATATTTTCCATGATAATTTCCCATCCCTGATTGACCAATACCACCAAAAGGTAATTGGTGATTGGTTAAGTGTAAAATAGTGTCATTAATCGTCGCTCCTCCAAACTGATGGGTAGCTAACCAATCTGTTTGCTTACTTTTGCTTTCTGTAAACAAATAAAAAGCTAGAGGAGTCGCGTGTTGCCGAATAAAATCATGACCTGCTTGTTCATTCTCCATTACTAAAATAGGTAAAATAGGGCCAAAAATTTCATTTTCCATCGCATTCATAGGTGTGTCTAAACTGCCAAGTAAAATCGTTGGCGAGAGATAACGACTCATTTTACTATATCTCCCTCCCAAGTACAACCAATCCTGATCTGCTTTAAGTAATTCAATCAGCCGGTTTAACTGTTGATCTGTTCCGATTCTAGCATAGGCTTTAGAACGTCTTGGATGTCTACCGTAAAAACGACTTAACGCTTCTTTCACTTCAGTTAAAAAAGGCCCTAACACGTCACGTTCAACTAATACATAATCTGGAGCAACACAGGTAGCCCCTGCATTTAAAAATTTTCCCCAAACAATCCGTTCAGCTGCTTGTTTAAGTTTAGCATCTTTTAAGACAACTGCAGGACTTTTTCCACCTAATTCTAAGGTAGTAGGGGTTAAGTATTGACTAGCCGCTTCTAAAACAATTTGACCTACTTTGGGACTCCCTGTAAAAAATATTTTATCAAACTGTTCTTTTAAAACCAATTGATTATTTTTTTGGTTACTTTCATATAAATAAATATAGTTTGAGCAGAAAAACTCTTGAAAACTAGTAAACAATACTTGGTTAACATAGGGAGTGTGTTCAGATAAACCTAACACGACCGTATTCCCTCCTGCAATGGCACCTATAAGTGGATCCATAGCTAACAAAACAGGATAGTTATAAGGAGAAATAATCAAACACACACCATAAGAACGTTTCACTACCTTACTTTTAGCTGGTTGTAAATAAAACGGAGTGGAAACAGCTGTCGGTTTTAACCAAGTAGTTAGATTTTTTTTCATTTGATTAAGACTGCGATAAACTAAACCAATTTCAGTCATATAGGCTTCCGTTGACTGTTTCCCTAAATCTTTTTTCAAAGCTGCCAATAACTCTTTTTCGTAGGTTTTAATTAGCTTTTCTAAGCGATCTAATTGAAAAAGTCGATAAGCAATCGGTTGACTATGTTGTTTATTAAAAAATTGGCGTTGCTTAGACACAATCTCGTGAATTTCCATGGCACTCACCTTTCTTTTATTCTTTGTCATAAGTGTATCATATCTTCAATCCTGAAAATAATAAAACACAAGCAAGCCCTATTAAGACTTGCTTGTGTTTTATTTTCGGTGCATTTTAAATTCTAAAAATAGATCATTGTAAATTCCTAAATATTCTGGACCTAAGTCTTTATATACTTCCAAATGAGAAATAGTACTATCATCTGGATAAAACTGTTTATCTTGGGAAATATCTTTTGGCAGTAAGTCCAACGCTTCTTTATTAGGAGTCGAATAACCAATGTATTCAGCATTTTGAGCTGCATTTTCTGGTTTCAACATAAAATTAATAAACGCATAGGCACCTTCTTTATTCCGAACGGTTTTAGGAATCACAATATTATCAAACCATAAATTAGAACCTTCTGATGGAATAACATAATGGAGATGATCGTTGCCATCTAACATTTCAGCTGCTTCCCCTGAAAATGAAACAGCCACAGCACTTTCTTCATTGATCATATACATCTTAATTTCATCTGCTACAATAGCTTTAACATTTGTAGGAAGACTATCTAATTTTTTAGATGCTTGAGTTAGTTCTTTATTATTCAAACTATTTAGCGAATAACCTAAGCTATTTAACGACAAACCAATTACTTCTCTAGCACCATCAATCAGCATAACATTGTTGGCTAAACCTTTTTGCCATAAATCATCCCAATGCTGCATATCTTGTTTAGCCACAAATTTATCGTTATAAATAATCCCTAAAGTTCCCCAAAAATAAGGAATAGAATACTTATTTTCAGGATCAAAATCCAAATCTAAAAAACGAGAATCAATGTGCTGCATCCCTTTGATCTTCCCATAGTCTAAAGGAACTAACATATCTGCTTTCATCATTTTTTGGATCATGTATTCACTAGGAATCGTAATATCATAGCCTGTTCCACCTTGTTGAATTTTAGTGAACATAGCTTCATTGGAGTCAAAAGTTTCATAACTTACCTTATACCCAGTCTCTTTTTCAAACTTTTTTAACAGAGCTGGATCGATATAATCTCCCCAGTTATAAATCGTTACCGTATTACTCCCTGAAAATCCCTGGGCTTTCTCTAATTGGCGACTAGACACAAACAAAACCCCGATAATCGCTAAAATGCCAATAAATAAAACTTTTAAATTTTTCATAGAATATGAGCTACCTCCTCATGCTGTTTACGAAGACGTCGCTGTTTTTTAGACATATTACTTTGGCTAATAAAATAATAACCAATCACTAGGAATAAAGAAAATAGAAATAATAAAGCACTTAATGCATTAATTTCTAAACTAATTCCTTGTCTAGCCCGGGAATAAATTTCAACTGACAATGTAGAAAAACCGTTACCTGTTACAAAGAAAGTTACTGCGAAATCGTCTAATGAATAAGTAAATGCCATAAAGTAGCCTGCAATAATTCCTGGCGTAATAGAAGGAATGATGACTTTACTAATAACCGTCCAAGCATTAGCTCCTAAATCTTTTGCGGCGTCGATCATAGAATCGTTCATCTCTTGAAGTTTAGGCAAAACCATTAAAACTACAATTGGAATACTAAACGCTACGTGAGATAACAGAACTGATGAAAAACCTAGACGTATTCCTAAAAAAGTAAAGAAGATTAAAAAACTTGCTCCTATAATAACGTCTGGTGATACCATCAAAATATTATTAAAACTTAGTAACGTATTACGAGCTTGTCTTTTTTTCGTGTAGTAAATCATCATGGCACCAAACACACCAATCATCGTAGCTAATAAAGCAGATAAAAAGGCTAATAGAAAAGTGTTTAGCACAATGCCTATCAAGCGTTTATCTTCAAACACTGCTTGATAATTTTCTAAGGTAAACCCACTAAAGTGATTCATATTACCGCCACTATTAAAGGAATAAAAAATCAAATAAAAAATCGGCAAGTACAGTAAAATGAACACAAAAAACAAATAAATGTTAGGCCAATTAATTTTCTTTTTCATTAGTTAGCTCGCCTCCTTTTTTTCTTTTTCTCTCCAGTGACTAACATAATAGCTAACATAGCAATAATTAGCACTACACCAATAGTTGAACCCATCCCCCAGTTTTGTGTCACCATAAAATGTTCTTCAATGGCTGTTCCAAGGGTAATTACTCGGTTTCCTCCGATTAAACGCGTTAACATAAATAAACTTAAAGAAGGAATAAATACAGCTTGGACACCACTTTTCACCCCGTTTAAAGATAGCGGGAAAATAACTTGCCAAAAAGTCTGCCAAGCATTAGCCCCTAAATCTACGCTGGCGCTAATAAATGAAGGGTTCATCTCTTCTAACGCATTAAAGATAGGCATAATCATAAAAGGAATTTCAATATAGGCTGCCACAAAAATAAAACTAAAATCAGTAAACAAAAGTTGTTTAGGGCCTATGCCAATAAATTCTAGAAAATGATTGACACTACCATGCATACTAAAAATACCAATAAAAGCATAAGCTTTAAGTAATAAATTCACCCAGGTTGGTAAAATAATTAGCATTAACCATAACTGCTTGTGCTTGGTTTTATTTAAAATATAAGCAGCTGGATATGAAATGACTAGCACAATCAATGTAATTAAAAATGCATATAAAACTGAATTAAAGGTCATTCTTAAATAAGTGCTAGAAGCAAAATAGGTTTTATAATTATCTAGCGTATAACTTCCATCCATCCCAATAAAGGATTGATACACAATCAACAACACTGGAGCAATCACAAATAAAAGCAACCAGAGAACATAAGGAATGGAATAGACACGCCGAGCTTTTGTCATCATACTTATCCCTCCTGTTCTTCTTCGTAACTTTCAAGTCGAGCATCAAATTCTTCTTCTGATTCTCCAAAACGCATAACATGAATATCTTCTGGTTCAAAAAACAAACCAACATGAGCTCCTTCAGTCGCTTTTCTAGTAGAATGAACGACCCATTCATTCCCCTCTTCATCTAAACAAACAATTTCATAGTGAACTCCTCTAAAAAGTTGAGTATCCACAGTTACGTGCATCTTACCTTTTTCTGGGGAAGTGATTTGAATATCTTCTGGTCTTAAAACGACTTCTACGGATTCATTTTTACCCATACCACCGTCGACACATTCAAATTTTTTCCCAACAAACTCAACTAGATAATCATCTACCATTTTACCTTTAACAATATTACTTTCGCCGATAAAGTCTGCTACAAAGCGGTTAATTGGTTCATCATAAATATCAACAGGCGTCCCACTTTGGACAATTTCCCCTTTGTTTAAAATAAAAATCTCATCACTCATAGCTAAAGCTTCTTCTTGATCGTGGGTAACAAAAATAAAGGTAATTCCTAAACGCTGCTGTAGTTCACGCAACTCATATTGCATGTCTTTTCTTAACTTTAAATCTAAGGCCGACAAAGGTTCGTCTAAAAGCAGGACTTCTGGCTCATTAGCTAAAGCTCTCGCAATCGCTACTCGTTGCCGTTGTCCTCCAGACATTTCACTAATTTCTCGCTCTTCAAAACCAGATAACTGAACCATTCGCAAAACGTCCTTCACTTTTTGTTCAATCTGTTTTTTAGGTAGTTTTTTAATTCGTAGACCAAAAGCTACATTATCGAACACATTTAAATGAGGAAACAAGGCATAATCTTGGAAAACTGTATTTACTTTACGTTTGTTAGCAGGAATATCATTGACTTTTTTTCCTTCTAACCTGATATCTCCTTGATTAGCTTCAATAAACCCTGCGATTAAACGCAAAATAGTCGTTTTACCACAACCTGAAGGCCCTAACAACGTATAGAATTTTCCTTGTTCAATTTCAAAACTAACGTCTTTTAAGACGACCTGATCATCGTATTCTTTTCGAACATTATGAAATGTTATGATATTTTGTGCCATGTAAACACCCTTTCCTTCTTTTCTATAAATATGAATTAGTTACCACAAGTAATAACTTAGCGGCTTTATTTCCAACATTTTTAATTTGGTGGGAACGTGTCCCTCGGTAGTAAATTGATTCTCCCTTAGTGGCATAATATACTCTAGCACCTAAGCGAATACTAATTTCCCCTTCCATAACATAAGCAAAAGTATCTGACATAGAAGGGGGAAACTCTTTAAACTCTCCTTGTTCTTCCATGGTCAAAAAAATAGGCTCCATAATATTTTCATTAGAGCTTGGAACTAGCCATTCAATTTGATAAAGTCGCTCTTCATCCACAAAGGTAGTACGCTCTGATTTTTGATAAACAACCTTTTGTTCCTCTTCCTCTTCTGAAAAAAAATCTTGTGGCGTGGTTCCTAATACTTCTAAAATAGTAAAAAATGTTTCCATAGACGGAGAACTTAAATCTCTTTCTAATTGACTAATATATCCCTTAGACAGATCTGTTCGTTCCCCTAGTTCTTCCTGGGTTAAATTTTTTTGCACCCGTAAATTTTTAATTTTACTTCCAATATCCATAGGGGGTTCCTTTCTAAAAGTTATCTATAAGTAAACAAAAACTATAAAAGTAATGTAAAAGTAAACTTAAAGTTTAAAAACAAAGTTAGTATACCTTCTATTTCTTGTAAAATCAACTTTTTTTGGCAGAAATAGTCGCAATTTCCCGCTAATTTTTCTATACTTAAAGTAAGTAATATGATTTTAAAGGAGGATTTACTAGAATGAATAATTTTAACGCGTTATGGTTGTCTAAAACAACTGATTCAACAATCGAAACATGTATCCGAAAAACCCAATTAGAAGAACTATCTGAAGGAGATGTGTCCATTCAAAGTGACTATTCCTCTCTAAATTTTAAAGATGCGTTAGCTACTCAAGCTAAATCAGGAGTCATTCGTTCTTACCCTATTATTCCAGGAATTGATGTTAGTGGAAAAGTTATCCAGTCTAACCAAGAAGATTTACCTGTTGGAACCAATGTTTTAGTCACAGGTTACGGTTTAGGGGTCTCTCATACAGGTGGGTTAAGTGAAATTGTTTCTGTCCCTCATGAATGGGTGGTTAAAACCCCAAAACAAGCCACTAACCGAGAAGTTATGTGCTTTGGAACAGCTGGGTTTACCGCAGCTTTAGCTATTCACGCTTTAGAAACCAAAGGAGAGATGACACCTAAAAATCAACCGAACATTTTAGTTACAGGTGCTTCTGGTGGTGTTGGTAGCTTAGCTATTCAGATGTTAAAACAATTAGGGTATACCAACGTTTGGGCTCTTTCACGAAAAAAAGACTCTGCCAAAGAATTTTTCCAAAAAATTGGAGCGACCCAAGTCTTTACTCCTGAAGAAATAACACCAGATAAAAAACGACCGTTATTATCTCAACAATTTCATTATATCATTGATACCGTAGGAGGACATCAATTAGAAATACTCTTACCTCAAATGTATTACGGAGGAAGCCTAGCTCTTTGTGGTAATGCTGGAGGGATTAGCTATACAACAACTGTCTTGCCTCATATTTTACGAGGGGTTAACTTATTTGGTATCGATTCTGTCGCTGTTCCAATGTCTCTTCGCACACAGATTTGGGATAGAATGATAACGGAGATGAAACCAGCCGACTTATCCCAACATATTCAACAAGAAATCACTTTAGAACAAGTCCCTGATGCTTGCCAAACTATTTTACAAGGAAACATGCAAGGTAGATATTTAGTCAGATTAACTAACTAATACTTGACGAGTTTTCAATCTATCATTATGATATAGACACTATCTAAGCGTAAAGGAGTTTTGAATTATGGCTAAAACCAATGCTGCCCACCGTGTAGCTATTCGAGGGATTTTAATTGCCATCATTTTACTGCAAGCAATGATTCCCTTTTTAGGCTATATTCCCTTATTTGGTGTTATTAGTATCACAACGATTCATGTCACAGTTATTGTTGCTGCAATTGTTTTAGGACCTAAAGATGGTATGTTGATGGGATTTATTTGGGGAATGTGTACCCTCATTCGAGCAAATGTTGCCCCTACCTCAATTATTGATACCTTAGTTTTTAGAAACCCATTAGTATCAGTGTTACCGCGAATGATTGTAGGATTAGTTGCCGGATTTATTTTTCGGTGGATCTATCAAGCAAGTAAAAATCTCTACCTTGGGTCCATCACATCTGCTGCTATTGCCACTTTAACTAATACCATTCTTGTATTAGGCTCTATGGCTATACTTTATACAGATGTGGTAGCGAAACAATACGGGGTCGATGCCTCTCAGTTACTGAAACCATTAGGTGCTGTTGTCCTGACAAATGGAGTACCAGAAGCTATTTTTGCTTGTTTAGTGGTGCCACTAATTACTCGGGCATTGAAATCTTCCCTTCATTAAATCTTACTTATTATCACTAACTAGCCAAATAAAAAAACCTAAAGTCTGCTGACTTTAGGTTTTTTTATTAGAAGAAACTTCCTATTAAAAAGGTTAAACTGTAAAGAGATAGAGTCATTGCTAAATTTTTAATCGCTAAAGGAAATGTTTCCGTCTTTATTTGCTTTTGTAAGAAACCTTTCGTTTGTCTATGAATCATAGGTAACACTAATAAACTAAATAAAATAGTCCAAGGGCCTTCCTGTGTGAGATAAATCAATACAATCAAAACAAAAGGTAAATAAGCGACCCATTGAAACAACCGTAAAGAGCGACTTTTCCCTAAACAATGAGGCAAAGTAACTCGTAAATTTAACCGGTCCTCTTTCACATCACAAATATTATTGGCAAATAACAAATTAGCAATAGGTAATATTCCTGGTAAGCAGATAAAGAACACTTGTCCTAAAACTTGCCAAGTCAACGAATAACTGTCATAAATATTTAGATAAACTGTAATTAACGGAATTAAATATCCCATAGTTATCCCTGATGCTAATTCTCCAACTGGTAAACTAGATAACGGTCTTGGTCCCCCAGAATATAAAAAGCCTACCCCAAAACTAATCAATCCTAACAACAGCAAAGGCCAACCTGTCTGATAAGTTAAAAATATGCCAATTCCTCCAGATAGAACTGTTAAACCAATGATTAAATTTCGAATAAACGTCAAGGACAGCCCTTCTCGGCCAATAATATTAGTTTTATCTTTATAGTCATGTCCTTCTGTAGCATGATGGTAGTCCATGTAATTATCAAACATGTCCACAACCATGTTAAAAAGAAACATGGCGATAAAAAACAACCCCATATGAAGCCAGTTCACTGTCTTAAAATGATAAACTGAATAGGCTAAACCAATGATAAAAGGAAAAACACTGGCTGTTTTTGCCTTAATTTCAATTAGTTCACCAAATAATTTCCATGTCATAAAATAAGTCCTTTCTAAAAAAACATCTTGAGATGATTGAGAATTCCTACAGTTCATTCTATAATTAAAAACAAGAGGTTGCAATTGATTGACATCTTTCATGCTTTTCGATAGATTGTAATTAATGCAATAAACTGGGAGGAATCTATGGCTATTCATCAATTGTGGGACAACTATCCTACTATCCAACAAGAACTTATCGCAACACAAAGTATTATGGAACGCTCTGTTAAAATTCGTAACAAAGAGATGACGGAAGCTTTACAACTGTTTTTTAAATCTGGAGGTAAACTATTACGACCAGCATATTTTTTATTATTTTCCCAATTTGGACAAGTTCCTTCAGAAAAAAGTAAATACCAGTTAGCCGCATCACTTGAAATTCTACATACAGCTACTTTGATTCATGATGATATTATTGATGAATCTCCTGTCCGCCGAAATTTACCCTCTATTCAAGCAGTTTATGGTAAAGATATTGCGGTTTATGCTGGAGATTTTCTTTTTACCGTTTATTTCCAGTTAATTGCTAGCTCCACAGATGATATGAAAGCTCTAGAAACCAATGCAGCTTACATGAAAAAAATTCTAGTGGGAGAGCTAGATCAAATGCACTTGCGCTATAATCCAAATATTACTATCAAACAATATCTTCAACATATTCGAGGAAAAACAGCCCAATTATTTCAACTAAGCTGTTATCAAGGGGCTCATTTTTCAAACGCCTCTAAATCAGTACAACTCTTAGCCCAACGGATTGGCTACCACATTGGTATGGCCTTCCAAATTTTAGATGATGTACTAGACTTTTCTTCCACTACAGAAGAATTACAAAAACCAGTTCTTGAAGATATTCGTAACGGCTATTATACATTGCCACTTATTTATGCCATGACTCAAAAGCCTCAAGAGTTTAAAGTATTACTTCAACCTGATCAAGATGTAACAACTGAACAACTCCAAGACATCCTTCGTCTCATCCAGCAAACTGATGGGGTAGGATATGCGACTAAGCTAGCTGAAAGATATACTAATAAAGCATTAAAAGATATCCAACGCTTACCAGACATAGAAGCTAAGTTTATCTTACAAACTATTACTGAACAGTTATTAACTCGTAAAAACTAAAAAAGCTGTCTAAAGTTGACCTGTAAGTCAATTTTAGACAGCTTTTTGTTATCTATTTAATTGTTTAAAACTCATTAATGTAATGATTTAAATATTGATAAAGTAAATCATATAACACAAATTGTTGATAGGTTTGACTATCTGTGTAGTAATGTTTTTTAACAAACATATTTTTAAAAACTTGGTGAGGCATTTCTTGTTGGAAAATACTTAACCGTTGTAAATATGGTTGACACCACTCTAACGAATAAGGATAGTTAGTTGCCAATTGATGATTGTCTTGTAACTGCTCATAATGGGCTTCTAAAAAGTCTAACTCTTGCCGAACCACACGAAATTGCTCAATAGAAATTTTCACTCGGTCATCTGAAGGTAAGTGAGAGATTGTTAAAAAACCCTCTACAATCCCTTGTTCAATCTCCATTAAATTAGTATATGTTTTACCTGCTAAATCAGTTAAAGGTTGCTGTAAAACAGGAGCAGAGTGAGATTGTGAACTTGTTGTCTCTGTAGCTTCTTCTGCAGGAGCCATTTTCTCTGTGACATCCAAATCACTCTTTTCTTGTTCTTCTGGTAAAAGCAATTCTTCTGGTAAATCTAATTCAATCGTCACATCTTCGTCAAACTCTTCTGTAACTTCTTCTGGCTCTAATACTGGCTCTATTTCAGTTGTTTCTTCTACTTCTACGACTTTCTCTTCTACTGATGGTTCTTCTGTTTCAAGTATTTCTGGTACTTCTTCATTGTTAATTTCTTTTTCAATCGGCTCTAAATCTGGTATATCAATGGTCACACTTTCCTCAACTGGTTGTTGGGGTAAAACAAAATCTTGCCAAACATGAAAAGGAGGAACATCTGTTTCTTGTTTCTCTAAGTTTACTTCCACATGAGAACCAAGCACTAGACTTTCAGAAGCTACTTCTTCAGTGGAAGTTGTTTCTTCTAAAGCTACTTGTTTTTCTTCTGCAAGAAAGGTTTCTTGCTCCGTTAAAGCAGTCTCTTCTTCTAGCTGAACATCTTGTGTTTCTTTTCTTTCTCTACCAGTCAAAGCTTGAGTTAATTCTTTTTCTCGTTGCATTTGTTTTTCGATTTGTTGCTGTTTTTCTTGAATTAAGTCGATAGCTGCCATTAGGTCATTATTTTGTTTTTGATATACTCCGTACACTTCTTTCATTTCTTTCAAACTCTGTGCTAGTTGAGTATTTTCATTTGATAATGTTTCCACGACTTCTTCTAATTGATGACATTTTTTTTGCCAACCAATTAATTCTGTTTCTTTTTCCGCCATCCAATTTTGCCATTTTTCTTTTTGTCTCATAATTTGCTCCTGTAATTCTTTTTGATTGTGTTTAACTTGATAAAGCTCTTCTTCTTGAGCAAAAATAATCTGTCTGATTATTTGTTGCAAACTAACGGAAAACAAGCGAATGAGTTTCTTATGAAACATAGATTCAGGTAGGACTTCTTGCTTGTTAACAGGTAGTAAATAATTAATATATAGTAAAAAATCACCATTTAATGCTTCATAATAAAAGGACTGATTCAATTCATAAGAATAAAAGTATCTTGGCCAATAGTTTAACACATCTTCACTAACCAATTTTAATGTATCAAAATCCATACCTTGAGGCTCACAGGTTAAAACAACCTGTTGCTCTGTTCTATCTTTTGTATCATTCACTGGATGCATAAGCACCACATGTTGTGCCCGATTATAAATAACTGGTTCTTTTTCTTCATGGACCGTTACCCGATTTAATGATGACCCCATCTGTTTTTCCCTCACTCTCTGTTTCGTATTCAATCTTACCTAGAAAAAGAAAAAGTGTAAAGATTACAACTCAAAAAAGTTTAAAAAGAATGCCTAGATTAAAAAAATCTAGGCATTTCACCACATTTTATACATAATCTAAAGCTAAAAGTGCCTGATAATGTTTATCTCTCATAGATAATTCTTCTGGGGTACCATCCATTTTTACTTGACCCTTCTCTAAAAATACCACTCGGTCCGCATGCTCAATGGATAAAAGATGGTGGGTAATCCAAATAACTGTTTTGCCTTCTAATTCTTTAAACACCGTTTCTAATAAAGACTTTTCAGTAATTGGATCTAAACCAATCGTTGGTTCATCAATGATGACAATAGGCGTATCTTGCAAGAGAATCCTAGCTAAAGCGATTCGTTGCTGTTCTCCACCGGAAAAACGTTTGCCTCCTTCTTCAACTAGCGTTTGGACCCCATCAGCTAATTTAGCAATAACTGGATCTAAACCGGCTTGCGAAATTGCTCGCATAACTTCTTCTTCAGAGGCATTTAAATTACCTAGCTGCACATTGTTATACAAAGAGGTATTAAACAAATGAGGGGCTTGATTTAACACACCAATCACTTTAGACATACTAGGCTCTAAGTGTTCCAAGGATAACCCATCTAAAGTAATCTCCCCTTTTGAAGGAAGTAAGTCTCCACGTAATAATTTAGCTAAAGTTGTTTTGCCTGTCCCACTTTTACCTAGAATTGCCACCGTTTCTCCTGGGTGAATAGTTAAATCAAACTCAGTAAAAATTGGTAAAGTTTGATTACTATAAGTAAAAGACAAATCTTTCACGTCTATCTTACCTGTTAACTTAGCTAAAACCTCTTCTGAGACACTTTTTTCTGGTTTATCACTAGGAATAGGCAATTGATGTAAACGCCTTGTAGAGTCCTCGTACATCGGTAATTCTGCCACCCCTTGACTAATAGGCCCAAAAGCATCCATTAAAGGAAATGTTGCTAAAACAAAAGCAGCAATCCAGTTCAAGTTATCTTGATTAGTTTGATAGAAATAACTTCCTACCCAAATATAGATAGCCACCACAATCCAGCCAAAAACAAATTGAACAATAGTCCCTTGAATTCGTTTAGACCGATTAAGAGAAGCTTCTTCTTGTCTAACTGCTTTTAATGATTGACTATAGTGATCTAAGAAATCTTCATAACGTCCACTATACTGCCAGTCTCCTACCCCTAAAACAGAATCTGTTAATTCATTATACAACACATGTCTTTTAGCTTTGCGCCGGTAAGAGCGACCTTGATTTACCGCCACGGAAGCCAAGGGTAGAAAAACAATTAAAATCCCTAATAAAAGTAAGATTAATAGAGCAAATGGTAGAGAAAAAGCACCAAATGCTACCACAATAAATACATACAGTAATAATCCAATTAAAGTAGGAAAAATTGTTCTTAAATAAAGATTTTGAATATGTTCAATGTCCTCAGCTAAAATACCGAGTATATCACCAGATTGAAATTCTTCTTTAGCTCGTGTTGCTCGTGTTTCTAAGGATTGATACAATTTAAGCCGAATATCTGAAGTCATTTTCAACACCCAATTATGACTTCCTAAACGTTCTGCATAGCGAAAGGCAGGCCGGCCTATTCCAAAAGCCCGAGTTAAAACAATCGGAACATAGACAGCTAACACATTCCAAGGTTGAGTGGCTGATTTACTGATTAAAAATCCTGAGGTAAACATTAATGCACTGCCACAAAAAAAAGTTAAAAAGCCTAGGAATAACACCAAAGCTAAAAGTTTTTTATATTTTTTAAAATAGGGACGTACCCAGTTATCCTTGCGACTTAACACAAGATAGGATTGTTTCATCTTATACTTCCCCCCTAATCTTTCTTACAAAAGCCTGATAATACCCTTCTTTTTGTGACAGTTCTTCATAAGTTCCCTGTTCCACAAGTTTTCCGTGATCCAAAACTAAAATATAATCCATTTCTTTCATCCAATGCAAACGGTGGGTAGCAAAAAATACCAAACGTTGATCAAATAATGGTAACATAGTTGCTTTAAGTTCCGCTTCGGTTTCCACATCTAAATGGGCTGTCGGTTCATCAAATAATAAAATTCTCCGAGATTGATCTAAAAAGGCCCGAGCTAAAGCAACCCGTTGAAGTTGGCCACCACTTAGCGCTTGTCCTCCTTCACCAATCACTGTATCTAACCCATCAGGAAGAGAATGAACTAATTGCCCTAAGCCAGCTTTTTCTAAAGCTAGATGTACCTCTTCTTCTGTTGCCTCTGGTACATAAAACGCAATATTATATCTTAATGTATCATGAAAAATATAAGGATCTTGAGGGATATAAGCTAATTGTTTTTGCCAATCAGGATGCATTAGATGCTGACAATCTATCCCATCCATACGAATAGCCTGCTTATTAGTCCCTGGTAAAAAACCACCTAATACTTTGATTAGCGTAGATTTGCCAGAGCCAGATAACCCGATAATACCGATTTTTCCAAAACCTTGCCAGTTAAAGTCGATGTTGTCTAAAGCTAAGTCGGATTTATCTGCTTGATATTGAACAGATAATTGATTTAGCGCCAACTCACTGTTAGCTTGAAACAGGGGTAATGAACTATCTGTTCCTTGCTCTAAAGGATTTTCTTTATCTAAAATAGCAAAAATACTTTTAAGGGTATTTCCTCCGTTTAACGTAGCATGATAATCATTAGCGAAATCGCGAATCGGCATGAAAAAATCAGGCGCTAAGATTAACACGGTTAACGCTGGAAATAAAGGCATTTCTCCGTTAATCAGTCGTAACCCTAAGAAAAGAGCAATCACTGCGATAGACAATGTAGTGAAAAAATCCAAAGCGAAGGTGGACAAAATAGCAATTTTCAATGTTCCCATAGTTGCTAAACGATAATTTTCACTGACTTGATAAACATTTTTTCCGTAACGCTTACTTAAACCTAGTAAGTTTAATGTTTCAAGCCCTCTCAACGAATCTATGAAATGGTTGCTTAAAATTTGAAACCCTTCATACTGTTTATCCGCTTTAGCTCTTGCGGCATAACCTAATACAATCATAAAAATAATAATAATAGGAAAAACTAAAAATAAAACAACTCCTGAACGAATATCTTGGGTCAAAACAAAAATTAAAACAACCCAAGGAACCACCATCATATTAGTAATTTTAGGCAAAATAATATGTAAATAGTTTTCGACTTGACTAATTCCTTCAATCGCTGTTGTTACTGTATTCCCCGTTCCTTCTTTTTGAATGAACTGAGGTCCTAAATTAAATAGTTTTGTCATCAACTGTTGACGAATCAACTCTGATTGATTATACGCATAGTCATCTAAAGCCTTATCTCTAAGCCAATTAATTAGCTGACGACCCATAAAACAGGCGAAAAAAATGAAAATAGGAGCTAGTTGACTTGCTACAGTAGCTCCCTTCCATAACTGACTAATTCCTTTTGACAAAAAATAGGCTTGACCAATAATCAAAAGAGCCTGCAGAACTGCTAGTCCTGCAAGCCCTATAAGAACAGGTTTGATTCGGTTGATTCGAAATAAATTCTTATCAATCATTTTTATCCCTCAACTTTTCCTGCCTTTAGTCGTTTACTGAAAATATAGTATGACCATGCTTGATAAGCTAAAACAAATGGAAGTAAACCAAATGCTACATAGGTCATAACTTTTAATGTATAAGGAGAACTTGATGCTTCCGTAATTAGTAAAGCTTCTTTTACTCCTTCAACAGATCCTACCATCACACGTGGGAATAATCCATTAAATAATAGGATAACCACACCTGCTAAAATACAACCTGTTGCTAAAAATGATGCTAACTCTTTCCCTTTAAAGGTACTTACTGCTGCTACTACAGCACTTAACACAATAAATCCTAAAAGAAGCAAAGTAGATGTTGGTCTTAAATCAAAGAAATCTGTTTCTGTTTTCACTAAAATAGCAAAAACAACTAAACCGATAAATAAAAGTGGGTACAAACGTTTAGCTTGATGTTCTGCTCTGTAGCGAATAGGTCCATGAGTTTTTAACCGAATATAGTTTAAACCATGAATGTAGCAAATCAATGTAACTGCTACTCCCCCTACAACAGAGAACAAGTTAACATAGTCGCCAAATGTGGCATAAATATTTTTATCTGCTCCCATTGGCATACCTTTTACCATGCTAGTAAACATCATACCGAATAAGAAAGGTGCTAGGAAACTACCAATAAACATTGCCCATTCCCAAATATTCCGTCCCTTGTCTGTATGCATATGAGCTCTAAACTCAAACGAAACACCACGTAAAATCAATCCTGCTAAAATCAGGAATAAAATAATGTAGTAGCCACTAAATAATGTAGCATACCACTCTGGGAAAGAAGCAAATAACGCTCCACCAGCAGTAATTAACCAAACCTCATTACCATCCCACACTGGTCCAATACTTGCAACTAAAACATCTCTTTCTTCTCGGTTATGAGCTAAGAAACGCATACCCATTCCCACACCGAAGTCAAATCCTTCTAAAAAGAAAAAGCCAATAAAAAGTACTGCGATTAAGATAAACCATAACATTTGTAAACCTGTCATTGCCATTTTAGAAAGCCTCCTTTGCTAGAGGATCTACATTATCTGTTACTTCAGCTTTAGCGTATGGACCCTTCTTAGACACACGGTAAATTAAGAAGACTAATACTCCTCCTAAAACAGTAAACAATAAGAAATAGACAATGTTACTAAATAACAATTGGTTAGCCGTTACACTTGGAGAAACACTATCTGCAATAGTAAATAAACCATAAACTGTCCAAGGAGCACGACCTAATTCAGTGATTAACCACCCACATGTATTAGCTACAAATGGAACGAATGTACAAATACCAACAATCCATAGTAACCAACGAATTTTTAATAGACGATCTTTTTTAAGTAGTAGTAAAGCTAAAATAGCTAAGGCAGCTAACCCACTACCAAATCCTGCCATTACTCGGAAACTCCAGAAAAGAGTTTTAGTTGGTACGTAATAATTCAACTGATCTCCGTATTTTTCTTTTAGTTCTTCGTTAATAGTATTCATTCCTTTGAAACTACCTTCGTGAGAACTACCTAAGATACTCAATAAATAAGGAATTTCAATGGAAGCTCCTTCTTTATGATTTTCAGTATCAAACGCTCCAATCAATTTCCAAGGAACATTTTTATCAACAGTATCTTCATATAACCCTTCTGTTGCTGCAAACTTCATTGGTTGATCTTCAATAATAGCTTGTGTTTGATAGTGACCTGCACCAATCACTAAAATAGAAGAAATAAGACCCATAATTAAACCAAATTTTAAAGATGTACGGAAAAATTCCTTATCTTTATTTTTTAACAATTTAAATGCTGAAATACCTGCAATAATAAAACCACCTGTTACAAAAGCACCAAAAATAACGTGAGGAAACTCTAACCATAATTGATGGTTGGTTAATAATTTACCAAAACTAGTTAATTCTGCTCTACCTGTTGCTTCATTTAATTTGAAGCCTACAGGATTTTGCATAAATGAGTTGGCTGCTAAAATCCATAAAGCAGACAAAGTAGAACCAAATGCTACTAACCACATAAAGACACAGTGCATTTTTTTACTTACTTTATCCCAAGTAAACATCCAAAGGCCTAAAAAAGTAGATTCCATAAAGAATGCTAATAAAGCTTCCACTGCTAATGGTGCCCCGAAAATATCCCCCATAAATCTAGAATACTCTGACCAGTTCATCCCAAATTGAAACTCTTGGATAATCCCTGTTACAACACCTACAGCAAATGTTAAGGCAAAGATATTCCCCCAAAACTTCGTCATATCTTTGTATTTTTCGTCTTTTTTGACGACATACATAGTTTCCATAATTGCTACAGCTAAGCCTAGTCCAATCGAAAGTGGTACAAAGAAAAAGTGAAAGACTGTCGTCATAGCAAATTGAAAACGCGCTAACGTTAAAATGCTCATCATTAAATCTCCCTTCTTATATGTTTTTGTATAGTATAATAATTATCAATACATAACTATTATAGTCTAAATAGCTGTAAAAATAAAATACATTATTAAAATCTAATCCTTTTTTCTAGTCATCGTAACAAACTCTTCTGCTGCTGTCGGATGAATAGCTATTGTTCGGTCAAAATCTGCTTTAGTAGCACCTAATCCCATGGCAACAGCAAATCCTTGCAATAACTCATCCATTCCTTCTCCTACACCATGTAATCCAATGACTTGCTCTTTTTTACCTACACACACTAATTTAAAAAAAGCAGGCAACTTATGAGACAGTAATGCATAACGCATTGGATTAAATTGAGACGTGTAAACTGTAATAAGCTCATCTGGATACTTTTGCCTAGCTTCCTCTTCGCTTAATCCAACTGTCCCTAGTGGAGGATGTGAAAAAACAACTGTAGGAACATAGGTTAAATCTGCTTTAGCATCTACCTGATGATTAAATAAACGTTCAGATAGTTGTCTACCTTCTTTAATGGCTACTGGAGTAAGATGGGGCTGACAAGTTAAATCTCCCAAGGCATAAATACCTGCTACCTTTGTATTTTGATACTCATCTACTTGAATATATCCTTGCTCATTTACCCTAACACCTGTTGTTTCTAATCCTAATGAGTCAGTCATCGGTTTTCTACCAACTGCCCAAATAAACAAATCTACCTGTAAAAAACTACCATCACTCAAGTTTAACTGATAACCTTGTGACTGCTTTTTAACTGATTGAACTTCTTGATAAGGATGTAAATGAAGACCTTCTTTTCTATAAAGCTCTTCTAAATGACTAACCGTTTCCCTATCAAAGGAACGTAGAACATGATCATGTCGGTAAATTAAATGAGTTTCCACCTGAAAATGACTTAAAACTCCAGCTAGTTCGACTGCTACATAACCAGAACCAATAATAGCGACTTTTTTAGGTAATTCCCTCATGTCAAAAAAATCATTGGAAGTTAAACCATATTCAGCACCTGGTATTTCTGGAATAACTGGGGCTCCACCTGTTGCTAATAAAATATGTTTGCCAATATAACTCTCTCCGTTAACGACTACTTCTTGTTGATTTTTTAAGCGAGCTAAGCCAAAAACAACTTGAACACCATTTTGATCCAAACCTTGTTGATATAATTGGCGAAGTCTTTGAATATAGTTATCTCGGTTAGCTACAAATGTAGAAAAATCAAAGTCTTGACTCGTTACATCAAAACCATAAGCTTTTGTTTCTGTCATCATTTGATGGAATAACTCACTGCCTTGCCACATAACTTTTTTAGGTACACAGCCTACATTGACACAAGTTCCTCCTAAATAACGACCTTCAATTAACAAAACTTTAGCTCCGTGAAGTGCTGCTCGATTAGCTGAGGCAATCCCACCACTGCCACCGCCAATAACGATATAATCGAATGATTGCATCTTTTCACCTCTTTCATTTTCTAATAGATATCTCATTTTTATTCTAACATATCTCCCATTAATGTCATGGAATTACCCCTTGTCAAAAAAACAACCTGTGAATAGTTTATTCACAGGTTGTTTTGATAAAAAGATTTTATTTTTTCTTACGAATCATATCCCCAGGTTCAACAGGAGAGATAACTGGCATTGTTAAAACCATCATTGGATGAGGAGCTCGTTCAATAGAAACTCCCTTGTCATCGATCATTTCTGTAACAGGTTGATGGAAATGTCTAAATCCTGGACCATAAAATTCCACTTCATCTCCCACACTAAAATGATTTCTTTGACGAATAGTCGCCAAACCTGTTGTATCATCATAGGCCAAGACTTCTCCTACAAATTTATAAACAGGAATTTTGCGTCGTGGTCCAAATAATTGTTCCTCTTCGCTAGGTGTTTGATAATAAAAACCTGTAGATAATTCTCTTTGAGCAACTTTCCATAGTTCGTCTAGCCACTCTTGCTTACAAACATAATTATCAGGATCTGCCATATAAGAATCCACGGCTGCTTTATAAACATTAGCTACTGTAGAAACGTAGTGAATTGATTTCATCCGTCCTTCAATTTTGAAGCTATCTACACCTGCCTCAATTAAATCTGGAATATGTTCAATCATTGCCATATCAACAGCACTCATAGAGAAATCTTCTTCTTCAACTTCCCCACTAGTTAAAAGAGAGCGTCTTGTATCCGCCATTGGCATATCAAATAAATCATATTTCCAGCGACAAGACTGAGAACATCCTCCACGGTTTGCATCTCTCTTAGACATATGGTTAGACAATGTACATCTACCTGAATAGGAAATACACATAGCTCCGTGAATAAATGCTTCTATCTCAATATCTGTATGAGCCCGAATCGCTCTAACTTCTTCCATTGAAACTTCTCTAGCTAAAACAACTCGCTCTAAGCCCTCATTTTTCCAAAACTCAAGTGTTTCATAGTTAGTAGCAGAGGCTTGCGTAGACAAATGAATAGGTAAGCCAGGAGCTTCTAACGCACAAATTTCGATTAAAGCAGGATCAGAAACAATCACTGCATTAATCCCAATATCTCGCAGTGTTCTAAAAAACTCGCCAGACCCTTGTTCATCTCCTTCATGAGTAACCATGTTCGCTGCTACATATACTTTGGCATTGTGCTCTTTGGCAAATGCCACACCTTCAGCCATATCTTCAAAACTAAAATTCCCTGCACGACTTCTTAATCCATAAGCATCTCCACCAATATAAACAGCATCTGCTCCGTAATGAATAGCTGTTTTTAATTTTTCAAGTGTGCCAGCAGGAGCTAGCACTTCTGGACGCTTTAATTGTTTAGTTGTCATTACTTAAACTCCTTATTTAACTTCGTCTGGATCCATTAGGAAGAAACCAGTATCTAGGCCACGACCTTTAGGATGTAATACTTCTATTTGTTCGTTTAATCGGTTCATCTGCTCTGTCGTCCATTTTCCCTCACCAATCAACTGACGAGCTTGAATAAAACAATCTGCAATAGCCACAAAATTATCTCCTGGTGTATAAAGACCATCTAACTTCCAGTGAGTAAACTGAGACTCAACTAATTTATCTAATTGCCCCATTAAATTCAAATCATTATCCGCAAAGATATGAGTGCCATGGGTATCTTCATAAATGGAATAGTGAGTTTCTGGTTTTTTAGGTTCTGATATAAATAAATCTCTTTCTTTTCCAACAGATTCTTCTGCTTGAATAAATGAAAAGAAATTACGAACAAGGGGCCGTTTAGACTGATGAATACACGTTGCACCGTAAACTAATATTTCTCCCCAAACATCTAAATGAGAACTCATAGCCTTTAACTCTTCATAAGGAACTTCTCTAGCGATAACTGCTCCGACCGCTCCTTTTTTAGCCCAAAAATTAACTTGACGAGCATTTGTGACTAAGGTATGTCCATCATAAATAAAGGAATAAGGATAATCTCCTTTATTTAATAAATAGATAACACCTGGATCTCCTACTGTAATAGCATCTACTTTAATTTGTGCCAAAAAATCTAAATATTCAGAAATAGTGGCCATCTTATCTGGGTGCATGATGCCATTCACAGCAATTGTTGCTTTTTTACCATAACTATGAGCCAACTCAACTAACTCTTGTTGTTCAGTTCGTGAAAAAGAAGTAGGTAAACGCAAACCATATGTTTCCTCACCAAAATAAAGTGTATCTATTCCTTTTTCTAAAAGCTGTTTCGCTTGTTCAATTGACTCAACCGTTGTTGTTATTTCAATGTTCACAAGGTTTCCTCCTTCAAATAACTAAGAATAATCCTATCATAGCCGCTTAGTAAAGCCAAGTCCCATTTCACAAACAGTAAAAGAAAGTTGATAAGTATGAGACTTATCAACTTTCTTTTCATTTTGTCTTATGCTTTAACTTTTTCACTCTCATGAGAGTTGGACTCAGTAACATTTAAAGTGATTACGCCTTTTGAGGCACCAATCGTTACTTTATCGCCTAAACTAATTTGACCTGATAGTAACGCTTCACTTAAACGATCCTCCACTTCACGCTGAAGAGCTCGTTTAATCGGTCTAGCTCCATATTCCGGATCAAAACCAACTTGCCCAATCACATCATAAGCTGCTGGAGTAATTTTAAGTTGAATATCTTGTTCCGCCAAACGCTTCACAATCGATTGACTCATAATTTTAACAATTTCACGTAATTCTGGTTTATCTAAAGATTTAAAGACAATCGTTTCATCAATCCGGTTTAAAAATTCTGGACGGAATGATTTTTTTAATTCTTCTAAAATTCGACTTTGCATAGCTTTATGATCTTGAGTGATATCCAGTACATTAAATCCAACTGATTTTTCTTCTTTAAGAGCTGTAGCTCCCACATTTGATGTCATGATAATAATCGTATTACGGAAATCAACTTTACGACCTTTTCCGTCTGTTAAATGACCATCATCTAACACCTGAAGTAATACGTTAAAAATATCAGGATGGGCTTTTTCGACTTCATCAAACAAAATAACTGAGTAAGGTTTTTGACGAATTTTTTCTGTTAATTGACCACCTTCATCGTATCCTACATAACCTGGAGGCGAACCAATTAAACGACTCGTCGTGTATTTTTCCATAAACTCAGACATATCTATTCGAACAAGTGAATCTTCTGAGCCAAACATTGCTTCAGCTAAAGCTTTAGCTAATTCTGTCTTACCAACACCAGTTGGCCCTAAGAACATAAAGGATCCAATTGGTTTCCCTGGATCTTTTAGACCACTTCGCGCCCGTCTAATTGCTTTGGCTACTGCAACCACTGCTTCATCTTGACCAACCACTCGTTTATGTAATTCTTCTTCTAAGTGAAGCAAGCGTTCACTTTCTTTTTTCTCTAATTGTTGAAGAGGAACTCCAGTCCATTGAGACACAACTTCTGCAATATCTTCAGCAACCACTTGGTTAGCATAATGATCTTCATTTGCATGTTTTTTCTCATAGGCTATAATTTTTTCTTCTAATTTTTGTTCTTCTTTTCGAAGGTTCGCTGCCTGTTCAAATTGTTGTTGTTGAATAGCTTCTTCTTTTTGCTCTTTCAACCCATCTAATTCTCGTTGAAGTTTCACTTTAGGAGAAGCTTTGTAAGCAGCACTTAGCCGCACTTTAGCAGAGGCTTCATCAATTAAATCAATGGCTTTATCTGGTAATTGTCTAGAGTTAATATAGCGGATAGATAAATGAACAGCATCTTTGACCGCTTCATCGGTAATCGTTACTCTATGGTGTTCTTCATAACGTGAACGAAGTCCTTGTAAGATTTCAATAGCTTCATCTGCTGTAGGTTCATCTACTTGTACTCTTGCAAAACGACGTTCAAGCGCTGCATCTTTTTCAATATACTTTTGATATTCATCTAAGGTGGTTGCCCCAATCGTTTGCAATTCCCCTCTAGCTAAAGCAGGTTTTAAAATATTGGAAGCATCAATCGCTCCCTCTGCCCCACCAGCTCCAATAAGCGTATGTAATTCATCAATAAATAAAATAACATCTCCATCATGATAAATCTCTTCAATAATCCGTTTCATTCGGTCTTCAAATTCGCCTCGATATTTTGTACCAGCCACTAATGAGCCCATATCAAGCATCATTAAGCGTTTTTTAGTCATTTCCTCTGGCACTTCTCCAGCAATAATTTTTTGAGCAAGACCTTCAGCAATAGCTGTTTTACCCACACCTGGTTCGCCAACTAAAACAGGATTATTTTTAGTTCGACGACTTAAAATTTGAATTAATCGTTGAACTTCTTCTTTCCGTCCAACAACTGGATCTAGTTGATTATCTTTAGCTAACTGAGTTAAATCTCTTGCAAGTGAATCTAAGGTAGGTGTACCAGCTTCTGCTACTGCTTGATTATTATTAGGTGTTTTTTTCAATAATTGTTTTTGACTTTTAGGATCTGAAATACCTATTTTTTTCAGTACCGTTTGACGAGTTCCTTGTAAATCCAAGCCAAAGTTACGCAAAATACGTGTAGCTAAAATTTCTTCATCACGCAATATTCCTAATAAAATATGTTCTGTCCCTACATGAGGAGCTCCTAAGCGCTTAGCCTCATCACTTGCATATGTTAATATTTTTTTAGCTCTAGGCGAGTAAGGTAAATAAATGCCTTTACTATATCCCCGAACCATGCCATAGCCTGTTAATTTTTCAATTTCTTCTCGGATATCTTCTTCTGTAATACCCGCTTGCCTTAAAATCTTTCCACCAATACCTCCTGGTTCAATGACTAATGCGTAAAGCAAATGCTCTGAACCGACGGACTGATGACGAAAGTTTTTAGCTTCTTCCTGGGCAATAACCAG
This sequence comes from Vagococcus humatus, assembly GCF_003950325.1. GTDB lineage: Bacteria > Bacillota > Bacilli > Lactobacillales > Vagococcaceae > Vagococcus_C > Vagococcus_C humatus. Next base: position 10,534 of record NZ_PXZH01000008.1, on the reverse strand, counting down.
AACGGCTTTAGCCTTTTCTGTAAACATTTCATCCATAAGTCACTACTCCTTTTCTTCATAACGAAGACGCTCAAAAAGCCGCTTCATCATACAAGCTCGAGTTTTTTCTTCTGTGGTTTTATCCAACAATTTTAAAGCATCACTACTTAATAAAGACAAACATAAATTTGCCTCTCTCTTAGTAATAATATCATACTTATACAGCTGTTGGAGGATTGCCATACTATCTTTTACGGATAATTTTTGATCAATCCAATCTTCCAACTCTGATAACAGGTCTCCGTGATGATTTAATTCGACTTTTTGAATACGAATATAACCACCACCACCTCGCTTACTTTTCACATGATATCCTTGTCCAACTGTGAAGCGTGTATTAATCACATAATTAATTTGAGAAGGAACACACTGAAATTGGTCTGCCATATCTGTTCGTCTGATTTCAACTAATCCTTCTTCTTCCAATAACTGTTTAATGTATTCTTCTATTAAATCAGACATATTGTGATTAGTCACTTACGACACCTCATTTCATTGACTATCTTTGACCTTTATTATACTAGAGTTTTTTAAAAAGGGAAAGAAAGTTACTTTACTCAAAGAAAAAAGCTTCCTCTAAAGTATTAGAGAAAGCTTGTCATATATTTATTAAAATTTGAGTTATTTATACTAATTAACCTAAAACTGAAAACAAAATAGCCCGTCTACCAAACATTATGGCTTCACTTTGACTTCCGACAAAAATATCAATAATATTTCCGTTAACTGCACCACCAGTATCTTCAGCGACATAAATACCTGAATACTGAGGCAGACTAGGTACTTGAATCATAACTCTTGAGCCTAAAGGTATTTTAGAAGGATCAACGGCAATCGTACGATGAACTCCAGGAACAGTTCCTGTTGCTGTGTTGTTACCTGTTGCAATATAAGCCGTTGCTTGACCGTTAACCATGCCTGAAGGTGGCGTCACTTCTGTTGGCGGAGTAGGTTGAGTTGGCACCTCTACCTCAGGTTTTTGTGGCTTTTCTTCAGGTTGAGTTGGTACTTGCTGCACTTGTTCTGCTGCTTTTTCCTCTTCAGCTGCCTTTTCTTTTGCTTGACGTTCTTTTTCTGCTTGTTGACGTTTTAATTCTTCTGCTCTAGCTTGAGCTTCTTTAGCCATACGTTGTTCTGTCACTTGTCGCAAGGTTGTTTCATTTTTAGCAAGTTTAGCCTGTAATCCTTTAACTTGTTGATCTAACTCAGACTGCTCAGTTTTAGCTTGCTGTTGCTCTTTTTCTAACGTATCTTGACTAGATTTTAGTTGAGTTTCTAATTGATTTAAATGTTCTTTATCTTGATAAAGTGACATTACTTTTGCTTTTTCAGCACTTTGAAGAACAGTTACTGCATAAGCACGATTAATAAAATCAGAAAAGTTTTCAGACTCTAACAACATTTGGATAGACCCTTGATTACTTCCATTGACTTGCAAATTTTGCATACGGTTAGCAACTAGTTCAGTTCGTTTATCAATACTTCCTTGAGTTTGTTGAATATCTTTTTCTGTTTTTTCTATATTTTCTTTTGAAGTAGTGATTTTTTCTTCAATTTTAGCTAATTCTTGATACTTTTCATTAATATGTTTAACTACTGCATCAATCTCTCGGTTTAGGCTAGCTCCTTCTTCTTTCACTCTTGCTTCTTCTGCTTTCATATCAGAAACAGAAGCTGCTTGGACAGTGATAGGTGACAAGATAGCGAAAAACAAAGTAGATAACCCTAGATAAAGCCAATATTTAGATTTCAAAAAGTTACATCACCTTTCTTTTTCATGTTCGCTTTATCATTATACTAATAAAAATCGGTCTAGATGTAACAATCCTTTTACATTATATTACAATATGAGGTATTCTAAGAATAGTTCGTAATATACTTTTCATAATAGGAGTGAAAAATAGGATGAAACAAATTTATTATGCTGCCCCACTTTTTTCTAATATGGAGCAACAATATAACCAGTATTTGGTACAACAACTAAGAGAAACATTTCCAAATGAAACCTTTTACGTTCCCCAAGAACAAATGAGTATCAATGACAAAAATAGCTACGCTGATTCTAAACTCATTGCTAAATATGATACTGACGCTCTTTTAAATAGCAAACTGATGTTAGCTGTCCTAGATGGACCAGTGATTGACGTTGGAGTAGCATCAGAAATCGGTGTAGCCTATCAAGCAAATATTCCCATTATCGGCTTGTTTACTGATAGTCGTCAGCAAGGAGCAACTAACCCTAAAAAATTAGCTGCCTTACAAGAAATAGCTGAATCTCAATTTCCATATGCTAACTTATATACCATTGGTTTAATAAAATTAAACGGAACCATTGCTAACAATGAAGCAACATTTCTTGAAACGATTGAAACATATTTGTAATAAAAATAGGCTCTATCTAGCTTTTAAAACTAGATAGAGCCTATTTATTTATTTAATAAAGTCAATTTTTAGCACACTGGTTTAACATAACTGGCGCTTATTTTTTTCGTGACCAGTCATTTTATCTTGATTAGTTAAATAGACGTCTGTCCCAGTTCATCTAAAATAGCTGCTACTATTTGATTAACTTGCGCTAATCCACCTATTCCTATATCCCCACATGCTAATACTTTTGATACAGGGGTAATTTCTTTAAATCCCCACTCTTTTATTTGCTGTAAATTATGTTGCATACTTTTATTTTCATACATTTTCGTATTCATAGCTGGCGCAATAAGCTTAGGCGTTTCATTTGGAACCGCCATGCTAACAGTAGAAAGCATATCATCTGCCAATCCATTCGCAATCTTTCCAATAATATTGGCTGTTGCTGGAGCAATCACAAATAAATCAGAATTTTGAGCCAAATAAATATGATTAATTCTTTCAACAGAAGGTTCCGTCATCACATCTACATGCACTGGATTTTCAGATAAAATTTGCATCGTTAAAGGAGTAATGAAGTGAGTGCTATGTTCTGTCATAATTACATGCACATCAATCTCTTGCTTTTTTAACGCGGAAACAATTTCTGCTGCTTTATAAGCGGCAATACTTGCAGTCACACCTAATACCACACGTTTTTTCACTTTAGTTAACTCCCTTCATAGTCGCCTCTACAATGCCTTTAGCAATCGCTTGTTTTGTCTGAAATAAGGTATAACTACCATCTTGTTGTAATAAATACCCTACATGCTGATCTCCCTTAATCTGTGACAAATCATTCGCTAATACATAATCTGCATCATTTTTTTCCATCAACCGACTAGCTACCTGAACCAATTCTGTTGAATCTACATCTACTAATAATTTAAATCCAACTAAAGTAGCATGGGGTTGAATCTTTTTAATTTGCCGAATGACTTTAGGGGTTTGTTTTAACTGAAAATAAACTGTAGGTAAGGCGGAACTCATCTTTTTCGGTTGATTAGCTGAAGTCATTTCGTGAAAAGCTAATTCTAATCCCTGTTTAACCGCCTCCTCTTGTGACATATCTGGATGCTGATTTAATTGTTTCACAATTTCTGTTGTTAAAACATCTTGACTGGCTGTTCCTTCAAGATAATAGTCACTTACTGCCATACTATGAATCACAATATCAAAACTAGCTGATATCAATTCCTTAGTTAAGGTTTGATAAAGATCTTGAACAGAAACAATAGGTAACTCTCTCATTTTCTGAATGTGTTTAGGTCGTTTAGCTTGTTCTGAACATATATACACAATCTCTGTTGCCCCTGCTTCATAAAAATAATCAGCTATTAAACTTCCTAACCGACCAGTAGAATGGTTAGTAATAGCTCTCACTTCATCAATTTTTTCAGTTGTTCCTCCTGCTGTTATTAAAACACGCATGAAAAAACCTCCTTGCTTTTTTATAGCTTCTTTAAGTATTAAAAAATAGATTAAATGAAATGTCAAATAACTTTACACTAATTTAATATCGACAACCTGTCACCCATGAAACTCCCCATACTTTATGCTAAAATGAACATGGTTTTAATTAAAAATAATTATCATCTAGAAAGGACTCGTCTTATTATGAAACATCTAACTACCAAAGATTTAATGACAGCAGGTATCTTCTCTGCTCTTTATTTTTTAGCCATTGGACTTGTTACATTTATTTGTATGTTCACTCTACCTGTTTTAGGCAATTTTCTCTTACCAGCTGTAGCTGCTTTAACAACTGGTTCCATTTATTTTTTATTACTGAAACAAGTACCAAAATTTGGAGCCATCACTATTTTTAGTCTAGTTATGGGAACTTTTCTACTCTTATCAGGTCATTTTCCTTTAGCTATTATAGCTAACTTAGGATTTAGTGGCTTAGCTGATTGGTTTACTTACCGAACAACTTTTCAAACTAAACACAAATCACTTTTAGGTTATATTTTATTTAGTTACGGATTAACTGGCCCTTTACTGCCCCTTTGGTTTATGAAACAACAATATATCGACAATCTAACTAGCCGAGGAAAAACAGCCACTTACATTAGTGGCATGTTTCAATATGTTACGCCTACTTTCTTTATCCTGTTAATGTTTTTCATTTTAATTGGTGCTATTTTAGGTGGTATTTACGGACAAAAACTCGTAGCAAAACACTTTGGTCAAACTAGTTCAAAACAAATCAGTGACTTGTATGATTAACATTCAAATCAAATGTTTGCTATTATTTATCACCCATATTTTTTTATTTATCCCTTTTCACCCAGTACAACAAACTGTGTTAGTCGGCTTATTACTAAGCATACTCTTTTTGGAGAAAGAAAGAAAACGAAGTCTCTTATACGGCAGTATTTACTTAGTTTTGCTTGGTATTCTAATAGCTTTACCTTATTTTAAAAGCTTTTTAGGTCATTCTTTCGGACAACTAGCTATGGTGTTTCTACTACTGTATCCTTGTTTTTTAGCAGGTAGTCTATTAATTCGGACTAGCTTACTTTCTGATTGGATTCTTTTATTAAAAAAATGCCGACTACCTATGTATCTTATCTTACCAATCACAGTTATGTTTCGCTTTATTCCTCACTTCAAAGAGGATTTTAAACATACCTTTCGACTACAAAAAATGAGAGTGCCTCATTCTTCTCTTTTTAAACGACTAGAAAGAACCTTAATCGTCTTGCTTCACGCGGCCATTCAAAGTTCACAAGAATTAACTATGGCAGCCCTAGCTAAAGGTATTAATCAGCTAGAAACTAGACCTGTTTCAAAACTAACATCACTTACTTTCCTAGATTATCTAGTTGCAACAAGTAGTCTAGGTTTGATAGTTTGGAGGAGTTTTTTATGATCCAAGCAACTAAGCTTAGCTATCAATATAACCCTACTGCTCCCTTGACTTTAAATCATTTAACCTTTCAAATTCAACCAGGTGAATGTGTGGTGCTTTGCGGAAAAAGTGGTTGCGGAAAAACCACGCTACTTTTACTACTGAATCAATTACTTCCTCAGTTAGTCGAAGAAGGGTCTCTGCAAGGTGAGTTAACTTTTCAAGATAAATCTTGGCAAGACTTCTCCACTTTTGAACGTGTCAAATTAATTGGAAGTGTTTTTCAAAATCCACGAACACAGTTTTTTAGCGACAGAGTCCGAGATGAATTAACTCTTGTATGTGAAAATTTAGGGATGTCTTCAGAGCAAACCCAGCAACAAATCACTAAAATCGCCGCTTTATTTAGCATAGAAGATTTATTAGACACTTCCATGTATCACTTATCTGGTGGACAAAAACAACTAGTAGCTTGCGCGGCTGCTTATATTCATGAGCCTGCTATTTTTATTTTAGATGAGCCTAGTAGTCACCTTGATCAAGAAACTATTTTAAAGTTAGCTGATGTATTACGGCACATCAAACAGTTAGGTACCACTTTGATTATTGCTGAACATCGTCTCTACTATTTACTTCAGTTAGCAGACCGCTACTTTTACTTAGATGAAGGCAACTTACAAATATTTACTACCCAAGAATTAATCGCTTTACCTACTCAACAAAGAAAAAAAATGGGGCTTCGCGCTTTACAGTTTGAAGTAGCACCTTTACCAAAATTTCAACATTCAGAAAAGTTGCAACAACTAGTGATGGCTCCTGCCTGTTTTGCATATAAACGTCAATATCCTGTTTTATCCATTGAACATTTATCACTAAGTAATCAACAAGTTAACATACTTGCTGGAAAAAATGGCGCAGGCAAAACTACATTGGTTCATCTTCTATGTGGTTTTTTACCGCAAAAGAAAGCGAAACTAAAGCTTAATGGCCAAACTATTAGAAAAAAAACAACCCTATCTTGGCTTGTGCCACAAGAAGTTACCTATCAATTTACCGCACACACTGTTTTGGCAGAACTTTTATCTATTTCAACTGATCAAAAAGAGTTAAAAGAAATGATTCAATGTCTTAATTTAAAACCTGTTTTAAATCACAATCCTTTTAACTTATCTGGGGGAGAAAAACAGCGACTAGCTTTAGCCCTAGCTCTTTTAAGCCAACGTTCTTTTTTAATTTTAGATGAACCAACTAGTGGCTTGGATTATTATCATCTAACCCAAGTGGCTAAAGCTATCCAACTCGCAGCTAAAAAAGGGAGATTACTATTAATTATCACCCATGATTTAGAATTAATTCAATTGGTAGGAGAACGTCTATTATATTTAGAACACGGAAAAATTAGCCAAGATTCTCCTTTAATTGATAGTTCTATCTCCCACTTATTTTTGCATGATGAAAAAAAGCCTTAAAGAAACTTATTTCTTTAAGGTTTTTTATATAGGTTTAGCTTAATGTTCTAAAAAATAATCGATGACTGTCCGGTTTTCCATTATCTCACCAATCTTTTGACTCACTTTAACATGTTCAGGATGTGTTGCGTAATAACTTAACGCTTCTTTATCTGTTAGCACACATTCTAACATCAAATCTCGGTTACTAGATGATTCTGGCTCGATTACCACATGTAGTGAAATTAAGCCGTCAATTTTTTGAGGCAATGCTTCTAACTCCTGTTTAATTTTTTTAACATCTTCTAAATTACTTTCTCTTTTAGCGTCTTTAAAACTAAATAAAACAATATGTTTTAACATCTGTCAGCTCTCCTTTTCTATCAGCCTTTTCTTCAGTATACCTATTTTTATCACATTAGTAAAAATAAGCGAAAAATAGCAAATCATTTTCTAGCCGTCTTCTAGAAATGATTTGCTATTTACTAATTTTATCTCTTTATAACATATTTTCAGGATTTAACCAATCTTGTAATTCTTCTTCTGTTGCATAGCCTAATGTAACAGCAGCTACTGTTAAAGTCGTTTTATCTTGTAAGGCTTTTTTAGCAATTTCTGCACTCTTTTGATAACCGATATGAGGATTTAATGCTGTTACCAACATCAAAGAATTAACTAATAATTCATGCATTCGGTCTTCATTTGCTACTAGACCATGTAGACATTTCTCTCTAAAAGAAATCATGCCCTCTGTTAGTAATGTCACACTTTGTAAGAAGTTATGAATAATAACTGGTTTAAAGACATTCAATTCAAAATTACCTTGACTAGCTGCAACTTGAATCGTTGTATCATTTCCCATAACTTGTGTAGCAATCATGGTTAAAGCTTCAGCTTGAGTCGGATTAACTTTTCCTGGCATAATCGAGCTACCTGGTTCGTTACTTGGAATAGTTAATTCACCTATTCCGCAGCGAGGACCACTAGCTAACCATCTAATATCGTTAGCAATTTTCATCAAATCACTGGCTAAAGCGCGTAAAGCCCCATGTGCAAAAGATATATTTTGATGACTAGTTAAGCCAAAAAATTTATTTTCTTCACTTAAAAATTCAAAACCAGTCTCTTCACTCAATTCTAAACAAACTTCTTCACCAAAAGTTTTAGAGGCATTAATACCAGTTCCTACCGCTGTACCACCAATGGTTAAATAACGTAGAGTTTCATTAGAAGTTTCCACTGCTTGCAAACTATGTTCTATCATACTCCGCCAGCCGCTAATTTCTTGACCAAACGTTAAAGGTGTCGCATCTTGTAAATGAGTTCTACCAATCTTAATCACTTGTGCATAACTTTCTTCAAGTTCTTTTAATTCTTTTATCCACAAGTTTAATTCTGGAATTAAGTTTTCTTTGATTTGTGTATAACTAGCAATATGCATACCAGTTGGGAAAACATCATTAGAACTTTGAGACATATTCACGTGATCGTTAGGATGGACAGTCTCTCCTCCTAGACTTGTAGCTAAATGTGCAATAACTTCATTTGTATTCATATTTGTTTGTGTACCACTACCTGTTTGCCACAAACATAAAGGGAATTGCTCTAAATACTCAGCTTGATTTTTTAAAATCTCATCACAGGCAGCAACAATGCTAGTCCCTAAATTTTCAGCTAACTTGCCCTCTTTTAAATTCACAATAGCACAAGCTCTTTTTAAACGAATTAATCCAAAAATAAGTGGTTGCGGCATTTTTTCAGAACCTATATGAAAGTTTTGTAAACTTCGTTGGGTCTGTGCCCCCCATAAAGCAGATGTCGATACTTTTATTTCTCCCATAGAATCTTGTTCAATTCGGTAATCTACCACACTTATAACCCCCTCAATTATTAATCAATTTAAATCTGATTCACACCAGTTTTTACTGCTGCTTCAGCTACATATTTAGCTACTTGATCAGCTACTCTTGGATCAAATGGACTTGGAATAATATAATCTTCCCTTAAATCTTCTTCAGCAATTAATTCTGCAATAGCGTAAGCTGCTGCTATTTTCATTTCATCATTAATAGTTGTCGCTCTTACATCTAATGCTCCTCTAAAAATACCTGGGAAAGCTAACACATTGTTAACTTGGTTTGGAAAATCTGAGCGACCTGTGCCCATAACTTTAACACCACATGCTTTCGCATCTTCATACATTATTTCAGGAACAGGATTTGCCATAGCAAAAACAATCCCATCTTTATTCATTTTGTGAACCATGTCTTTAGTTAAGGCATTAGCTACTGACACACCGATAAAAATATCAGCATTTTCAATCGCATCTGCTAATGTTCCAGTAACATGTTCCGGATTAGTTGCTTGAGCTAATTCTAATTTATGACCTGTCACTCGTTTTTCATCCAAAATTCCTTCACGATCACATACAATTGCATTGGTTACTCCCATAGCCAGTAACATTTTCATAATAGCTGTGCCTGCTGCACCTGGGCCATTTAAAACAACTTTTACTTCATCTAATTTTTTATTTGTTAATTTTAACGCATTAATGACACCAGCAGCTACGACAATAGCCGTGCCATGTTGATCGTCATGAAAAACTGGAATATCAAGCATTTCATCCAACCGTTTTTCGATTTCAAAACATTTTGGTGAGGCAATATCTTCTAAGTTAATTCCACCAAAAGTTGGAGCTAATCTTTTAACTGTTTCAATAATTTCTTCTGTGTCTTGTGTATCTAAACATAAAGGCATCGTATCCACATTAGCAAACTCTTTAAATAAAATAGCTTTACCTTCCATTACAGGCATTGCTGCCTCTGGACCAATATTACCTAAACCTAAAACAGCAGTTCCATCAGATACAACTGCTACTAAATTTCCTTTAGATGTATATTCATATGCTTTTGAAACATCTTGATGGATTTCTTTACATGGTTCTGCAACTCCTGGTGAGTAAGCTAAGGCTAAATCATGATTATTTTTAACCGATACCTTACTTTCTATTGAAATTTTACCTCGTTTTTCACAGTGCATTTGTAAAGCTTCTTCTCTAAGATCCATTCAATGTTCATTCCTTTCTGTTTCCAACCCAAATTCATTCATATTATAACGCATCTAAGCATAATATTCTGATTAACTTAGGTTTTATTATTTTATTCCAATCGTTTTGTAAGCAATTTCATAAATAGCCCTATATTTTCTAATAAACAAAAAAAGAGTAGCTAATATTAGCTACTCTTTTCATTATAATCGGGAAGACAGGATTCGAACCTGCGACCCCTTGGTCCCAAACCAAGTGCTCTACCAAGCTGAGCTACTTCCCGAAATATCTTAATTTTATAAAAAAAAGCGCAATACGCGCCCAAGAGGAGTCGAACCCCTAACCTTCTGATCCGTAGTCAGACACTCTATCCAATTGAGCTATGGGCGCATAATGCCGAGGACCGGAATCGAACCGGTACGGTAATCACTTACCGCAGGATTTTAAGTCCTGTGCGTCTGCCAGTTCCGCCACCCCGGCTTAATTATTTTATGTTCTTAGAAAGCGGAAGACGGGGTTCGAACCCGCGACCCCCACCTTGGCAAGGTGATGTTCTACCACTGAACTACTTCCGCAAACTCATAAAATAAAAAAGTTGAGAGTTTTTAACTCTCTAATGCCGGCTAAAGGACTTGAACCCTCGACCCTCTGATTACAAATCAGATGCTCTACCAACTGAGCTAAGCCGGCTATTATCTTCTTGATGCGGGTGAAGGGACTTGAACCCCCACGCCGTTAGGC
>NZ_PXZH01000007.1 GCF_003950325.1 Vagococcus humatus | reverse complement strand
ACTTTTTCAGGATTAATCATCCCTTTTAACTGGTCTAATGCTTGAATTAACTCCTCTAAGGAACTGGTTTCAATGTAATCTTGATAAATCTTCTCTATTCGGTAAGCTAAAGAGGCTTCTATTAAAATATAAGACCCAGCTTGTATTTTTTCCGCGAGAAAAGAAGGCATTACCACTCGGCCAATCCGTTTACTTTCCCCTTCTGTAAAGACAACTTGGCCTTTTTGCCAATGTTTACTAGCTTCAAACAAGTAGCTTTCAAACATTTTTTGAGAATGAGCCGGAGTCAAACCTACTCCCCCTAATAAAGAGCCTCTATGATTGGCACAACCTTCTAAATCCAAAATACTTTCTCCTAAATTAGATAACTCTTTTAAGATCGCCGTTTTACCTGTACCAGACAAGCCATACAAGGTCACAAACTGAACTTGGGTAATTTGTTCTTCTAAATGTTCTAGTACATAGTGCCGGTACCCTTTGTATCCTCCTTGAATACGGCTAACTGGCATCCCTAAAGCTTTTAATAAGGCAAAAATAGATCTAGACCGCATACCTCCTCGACTACAAAATAAAGCCAATTCATCATACTCTTCTAATAAACCTTCATATTGTCTATACATCTCTGGTAGCTTGGAAGACGCATAGCCAATTCCGTATTCTTTCGCTTGACTGATTTCTCCGTTCACGTATAAGGTCCCAACTGTTTCTCTAGTTTGATTATCTAAAATAGGGATATTAACCGCTCCTGGAATAGTTGCGTTTTGATATTCTTTAGGACTTCTGACATCAACAAAACCAATTTTTTTCGTTTTGCCTCGTTCAAGAACCTCTTCATAAGTTACTGTTGGTTTCATGTTATCACTTTCTTACTCTAAATTTTACTGACTCATTTTTCATCATACTCCTATTTTCAGTTAATTTCTTGAAATTTATGATTTTTTTATTGGAAAGTAGTTTAAATAAACAAAAAGAATGAAGAAAATAAAAAGGGATATCTAGCTTTCGTTGCAAGTCTAAAAGGATCTGGTAGAATAAAACATAAAGAAATAAATGATAAGTAAAAGGATTGGGTAAACCATGTTAAAACAAATAAATGTTGTAGGAGCTATTTTAATTCAACATCACCAAATACTCTGTGCTAAACGAGGTGGTAATAAATCTTTAGGTGGATTATGGGAATTCCCCGGAGGAAAAATTGAACCAAATGAAACTCCGCAACAAGCATTAAAAAGAGAATTACAAGAAGAATTACGCATTGATGTAACAGTTGAAGATACTCCCTTTGAAAAAACAAGTTATGTTTATGACTTTGGACAAGTAAATCTAACCACCTTCCTTTGTCATTTAAACCACGGAACTCCTAAATTAACTGAACATGAAGCTATTTTATGGCTAGCTCCTCATGAACTTAATCAATTAAAATGGGCTCCCGCAGATATTCCGACTGTTCAAAAATTAATCCAACTAAATTGGTAAGGAGGCACTATATGACACTTTTAGAAACATCTTTAAAAAAAGCCTTTATTGATAAAACTACTCCAAGTATGATGACTAATTATGATCCAGAAATCTTAATTAATCAGCCGGAACAGAAACAATTTTTACTTACAACCCTACAAAATGAATTAGATCATTGTGTCACCTTTTTCTTCTCAGTAGCTTTTGTCACTCAAGACGGCTTAAATGCTTTAAAAGTTCAACTAGCTGACTTAGCTAAAAAAGGAATTCGAGGAAAGTTATTGACCTCTACCTATCTTTACTTTAATAGTCCTGAAACTTTTGAGTCTTTATTAACTATTCCAAATTTAGAAGTCAGACTCTCCACTAAAAAAGGCTTCCACGCAAAAGGTTACTTGTTTCAGCAAGCAGACTATCACACCTTAATTGTAGGTAGCTCTAATTTAACTATGAACGCTTTAAAATTAAATTATGAATGGAACATTAGATTAACTTCCTATGATAATGGTGAAATCATCCACCAAGTTCATCATCATATGGATAGTGAGTGGGAGCAAGCTACCTTGTTATCTGAGCAATGGCTTATCAGCTACCGAAAAAATTATGCTCTCTATCAAACAAAACATCCTACTCCCACTAATAGTGATTTAGTAGAAGAAATTACTCCTTATATCGCCCCAAATAAAATGCAAAAAGAAGCTTTAGGCAACTTAAAAAAAATCCGAGAAGAAGGGAATAAAAAAGCCCTAGTGATTTCTGCTACTGGAACAGGAAAAACTTATCTTGCGGCTTTTGACACATTGCAATACCAACCAAAACGTTTTTTATTTATTGTTCACCGAGAACAAATTTTACAAGCAGCTAAAAAATCCTTTCAAAAAATCATTGGAGGACCTGATAGTGATTTTGGTATTCTATCTGGTCATCAGAAACAAGTCCAGGCAAAATATTTATTTGCTACTATTCAAACCATTTCAAAAAATGAAACCATGAATTCTTTCGACCCAACTTACTTTGATTACATCTTAATTGATGAGGTTCATAAATCAGGGGCTAGTTCATACACACGTATTATCGATTATTTTCAGCCTAACTTTTTACTAGGAATGACTGCAACTCCTGAAAGAAGTGACCAGTTTAACATATTTGAGTTATTTGATTATACCGTTGCTTATGAAATTAGACTACAAGATGCTTTAGAAGAAAACATGTTGTGTCCATTTCACTATTTTGGAGTAACAGATTACGAAAAAAATGGCGAGCTAATCTCTGAAACTACTGACTTACAATACCTAGTTAATCACGAGCGAGTCGATTTTTTACTAGAAAAAATTCAATATTATGGCTGTTTTAATAATCAACCTAAAGGCTTAGTTTTTTGTAGCCGGGTTAAAGAAGCTGAAGCACTAGCTAAAGCTTTTAATGATCGGGGACTACCATCTAGAGCCTTAGATGGTAGTCATTCTATTGTAGAACGAGAAGAGGTTGTTAGTTTATTAGAAAAAGGGGATCTTCACTATATCTTTACAGTAGATGTTTTTAACGAGGGAATAGACATTCCAAGCGTTAACCAAGTCGTGCTATTAAGAAATACTCAGTCTAGCATTATTTTTATTCAACAGCTTGGCCGTGGTTTACGAAAATATCCTAACAAAAAATTTGTCACAGTTATCGATTTTATTGGAAATTACAAAAATAATTATCTTATCCCTACAGCTCTATCTGGAGATAAATCTCTTAACAAAAACAATTTAAGAAAAGATACCTTTGATACTACCTATATCTCCGGTTTATCTGCAATTAATTTTGAACACATTGCTAAAGATAGGATTTTTAAATCCATTGATACAGCTTCTTTAGACTCCATGAGAGAATTAAGAGCTATTTATTTCACCTTAAAAAATCGAATCAATCGTATACCTATGTTATATGATTTTTATCAATACGAATTAGTTGATCCAGTTGTACTCGCTCAAAAATGTAAAAATTATCCTGCTTTTTTAACTAAAATTGGAGAAAGTCAGCTTCAACTATCTAAAGCAGAGCAAGCCATGTTAACTTTTTTATCTGTCGAATTATTACCTGGGCAAAGAAAACAGGAATTAGTCCTTCTAAAACTTTTACTTAAAACACCTGAACAGGTCACCGAAAAGCAGATAAAAGAGTTATTCAATCAGCACCACTTATTAGCTAATGAAGATACAATTGAATCAGTTCTCAGTACCTTATCTATCGACTTTTATGCAGGTGGCATAAAAACCTCTTATCAAGACAGTGCCTTAATAACAAAAGACGGGAAACTCACTCCCACTTTTAAAAAGGCTCGAGAAAATCCAGAGTTTGTTCATCATGTTAAAGATATCATTAAAACAGCTCTCCACCGCTCTCAAGATATGTATCCAGATTGTCCGTTAACCATTGAAGGTAAATACCGCCGACGTGATGTGCTAAGAATGCTTAATTGCTCAAAACAAATGGTGGATCAAAACATTGGTGGCTATACCTATCAGGGTCAGGAGTTTGTTATTTTTGTCACCCTTGAAAAAGGAGAAGATTTTAAAGGCTCTCTTGTTCATTACGAAGATGCTATCCTAGACCCGCAAACAATTCTTTGGTTTACTAAAGCTCCTAGAACTTTAGAAAGTCCAGAAGTCCGTTTCTTAAAAGAACACGGCCAAACTGCCAATATCCACTTTTTTGTTAAGAAAAAAGATGACCACGGAATTGATTTTTACTACTTAGGTAAAGTCAAACCTAAATTAGATACAATTCAACAAGTTACAAGAAAAACCATAGAAGGAAAGCAACGGTCTTTAGTTAAGATGAAATTACATCTTGAAAAAGCTATTAATCATCAACTTTACCACTTTTTAACTCATTAAAATAAACCACCACTCTAACTATTAGGGTGGTGGTTTTATGTTACATTTAATATTTATCTACTGAAAATGTTTACTTAACTGAATTACCATCAAATTCCGCTAGAATCTTCCGAACTTCATCTGTTGATTTAGTTTCCATTAATTTAATTCTTAATTCATGGGCTCCTGGGAAACCTTTAACATAAATTTTAAAGAATCGGTGAAGACCTACAATGGAACGAGGAACTTGTGTCGCATATTTATCTTGTAAATCTAATTGCAAATTCAATAAACTGATTAACTCTTCTGGTGTATGGATCCGTGGCTCTTTTTCAAAAGCATAGGGATTTTTAAATATACCACGACCAATCATTAAACCATCTACCCCATACTTATTAGCCAATTCAAGACCCATCTTTCGGTCTAAAACATCTCCGTTAATAGTAATCAAGGTTTCCGGTGCTAATTGATCCCGTAATTCTAAAATTCTAGGAATCATCTCCCAATGTGCTGGGACTTTACTCATCTCTTTCCGAGTCCGTAAATGAACCGATAAATTAGCTATATCTTGTCGTAACAAATGACTAATCCAGTCTTCCATTTCTGCTGGATCTTGATAACCTATCCTTGTTTTTACACTAACAGGTAAGCCATCTTTTTTAGCAGCCTTGATAAGCTCGGCTGCAACATCTGGGCGTAAAATAAGGCCACTCCCTTTACCTCGTTCTGCCACATTAGGAACAGGACAGCCCATATTAATATCTACACCTTTAAACCCCATGTCAGCTAACTCTACGCTCATCTTTTCAAAAAAAGTTGGGTTATCTCCCCAAATATGAGCAACAATTGGCTGTTCCTCGTCTTCAAAAACTAGCCGACCTCTAACACTGTCTTTGCCATCTGGATGACAAAAGCTATCTGAATTAGTAAACTCAGTAAAGAACACATCAGGTGCTCCTGCTTCTTTTACCACATGTCTAAACACAACATCTGTCACATCTTCCATTGGTGCTAAAATAAAAAAAGGTTTAGGCAACTCTTTCCAAAAATTATCTATCATTATACAATCTCCGTTCTATTTCTAGACTTAGCAGTCATTCCTTACTTTCTAAAAAACATGTTTATTATACTAATAATCTACTCAAGAAGCAAAAAGATGGTTTATGACTATCTTCCTATTTTAATGAAAAAAGCCTAAAATATTTTCATATTTTAAGCTTTGCCTTTTAGTGCTATTTATTAAAAATCTTAGGTCCTTTACGCATGTTTTTACGATCATTTTTAGGGGTGTCTTTTTGATTAGACTTTCCGCCACCTGTTTGTTTATTTTTAATAAGCTCTAACATCTTTTCTTTTGCATCCATTTTTTCCACCACCCTTATAGCCTTTTATACTATACACGGTTACTAGAAAAAATAAAAGAAAAAGTTTGAGGTGAATTGTGATTTCTAGTAAATAAAACACGATTTTATGCCATTTAAAAAGATTAACATAGTGGGCTTTGGAAACTTTTTAAGTACGAATTTAGCATAGAATTCTTTAAAATAACTTTATTCATCTTTTTAAATATATATTATTTATTTCGCTATAATATACCCGAAGTGCTAGTTAAATTTAGAAGTATCCCAAAGAATATTTTAATGTTCCAGGTATTATTTTTTGAGCTTCTGCTAATAAGAGAGTGTAGGTTAGTAAAATTATCTCTAGCTTAGCTTCAAATCCTAATAAAGAACGACTCCTAAAACCATTACCTGATAATTTTATCAAGCTAGAAAAAACTGTTTCGATTTGTTTTCTAAGCTTACCTAATAGCTTATCTTCTGCAACCTTTGGCTGCTTAGAATTTTTCTTTCTAGGTGTCCAAAAGTTAATATTACTTTCTGCCAATTTATCTTTTAGTTTTTTACTGACATACCCTTTATCAGCTAGGACTTGTGGCGTAGGAGCTTGCTCTACCACTTCAGATGCCATATGAATATCATGTGTTGAAGCAGATGTGACTGAATAAGCTTTCGGAAAACCTTTATGGTCAATTAGTAGACTAAGTTTTAATCCATAAAAATGACTATTTTTTGTAGCATTAAATCCTATATTGGCAACTTCTTTAAATAATTTAGCTCGATTATTTCTAATAGGCGTACACAATGGGATTGGCATACTATCTAAGATTGAAAAAGGACTATTATCGTGCAAAGATTTTACATATTTAACGCGAATAATCTTAATCACATTTACTAATAAACCACAGATACGATAGTATCTAGAGCGTTCTGGAAATGTATTTGGGAATAAAATAGAACAGATAGCCTTATACTGAGCTATTTGAGTTGAAAACCCCTGCATAGTTGCCCAAATGACAGCAGAAATAATCACGTAATCCGGTTGTATTTGTTGATTTATATTCCTTCTATTTTTTATTTCTATAGGAACGTACTCATTATATAAAGGCAAAACGATTTTTGAGATTTTAGAAAAAGATTCTTGATAATCTAAAGATATTTTTGTATTCTGTAATTGGCTTTGCATGAAATTAGCACTCATTTCGTAGTAGTTTTGAGTTAATTTTACGCAAAGTTTTTTTATTTTCTACTTTTAAATTTAACTAGCACTTCGGGTTTTTAATTTCTTTTTTTATAAAATTTATAATGCCATTTACTGTTTTTAAATCCATTTTATTTTTTTCAAAAGTTTCATAACAATAGGTACATCTAAAATTACAGTTTTCATGAACTAATAAAATTAATCGCATATTTTTAGAAGCATCAGAATGATATTTTTTTAAATAATTAAATCGATTTTCAGTAGTAAAATACTTATCTAGTAAAAAAGATTTAGATTCAGGATGATCTAAAAAATCGTTTAAATCTGTGAAAGTGTTTTTAGATACTTTAAGAGAAGTACCTGTTTCAGAATTAAAAAGAAGGTGATTAAGATCCTCATAGTCTGTAGTAACAATTACATTATTATGGAGTTTCATGATTAAGAACAGTCCTTTCTCTCTAAAAAATAATTTTGTTAAACTAAATATAATATTAAAAAAATCGCAAGGAGCCTTTCTTAAAAATGATTCCCCACGATTTTTTTAATTTTTTAACAAATAGCATTAATAGTACAACGATTTGCTTCTAATTGATGCTGAACAGCATTCTCATTTTCTTCGAAAATCATTTTTTTCACCTCCTTGTAATATACATATAAGTTTAAATTAATAAGAAAAAAAGAAAAAAAGGAAACTATTCTTTCCTTTTTTCCTTTTTTCCTAAAACTGTGTAAATAAAATAAACAGTTAAGATAATTGTCATAGAGGTTGTAAATACAAAAATATTTTTTGAAGCAGATAAATTATAAATAATTGAACCTAATACACTTCCAATACTCATAAAACTTCCAAATGCGCCTGTGATTTTAGCATATTCTTCGATGGGAATAGTTTTACGAAAAAGGGTATTAAGTTTAGGATTGACGATGCCAATAATAAAGTATAGTATCCATGACATAATAAGAGATAAAATAATTTTATTAATAGAAATACTAATAAAGAACATTATAGAAACTAAATTAGCGTATAGGATATAACGATTTAAATTTTTATTCTTAGTAATTTTTATACCTACAGTAGAGCCTAGTATTGTACTTATTGTATTACCCGAGAGTAAAAATGTTAAAAATATAGAATAATTAAATGAAGTATTAAAATTAATAAAAGCTATACTTAAGATAGATGGTATTGTAGATAATACAGAGTTAATTATAGTTATTGATAAAAGTGATTGGAATAGTTCAAAATAAGATTTATTATTTTTTAATTTGAAAAAATCTGTTAGTTCTTGTTTTACATTTTTATTACCTTGCTTCGAAGAATCTTTTGTATATGTTTTATAAACATTCAAAATAACATTTTTATTAAAAATAAAAATAAAAAAAACTAACAAAAATATTCCTGTATTGATAAAAGCAATATTTTTAAAAGTAAAATATAAAACTAAAGCACCTCCAATTGATTGTGATATTATTTGTGCTATTTGTTGATTTGTGGAATAAAGCGCAGAACTATCTTCCCATTGTTCCTGTTTAAAAATCATTTGAGGAGCAATAGAACATATTCCTATGGAAATTCTTCCTAAGCAATCAGAAATAAAGTTTAAAATACAGATCACAATTAAAGCAATTAGTGAAGACGAAAAACCTAATATTAATGCTACAACTAAGTATATGAGAGTTTTAATAAAATAAATATTCTTCAAATCTTTATATCTATTAGTTGATGAGTCGGCTAATAAACCTGTAAAGAAAGTAAAAAGTAAAGGTAAAGTTTCAGATATAGAAACTAAAGATATCGCATAGCCATTTTTTGAAATTGAAGTTGCAAAAGTCATTAACGCAATATAAAACAGTCCGTCACCGATAATAGAAAGAAAATCAGTAATCAAAAAAACCCTATATTTTTGATTTTTAAGAACATCAATCATAAAAACCACCTCTCGTAATTATTTTATTAACCTTAAGATAACATAATATTAGTGTGTTAAAATATAAGGAAACAAAAGGTTCCATGCATAACGATTATAATATGAAAGGGATAGATTCTTTATGGAAAAATTTGGAAAAGAAATCAAAAAAATAAGAGAAGACAAAGGAATATTTCAAAAATCTCTTTATCAAGATCTTGTTTCTAGACAATATGGTAGAAAAATAGAGATAGGAGAAAATACTCCTAATACCATTCTTTTTTTTAATATTCTCGATAGATTAGATATGTCTATTGAAGAATTTACGTATATTTTTAACAATTATTCATTTTATTCTAAAGAAAATATGAGGTATAAAATTAGCATAGCTTATAACAACAAAAATAGTAGAAGTTTAAAAAATATTTATACGACAAACATATTTCCACCAGATGAACGCTACATGTTTTTAAAATGTCTAGCTCATATTTTATATTTTGATTTAACCGGACAACATATAGATAGTAATAAATATTACAACGAAGTTAACTTTGTTAAAGATTATCTTTTTAATAGAAATACATGGTATATTTCTGAAATAAATGATTACACAGCTTGTTTTCATATTTTTGAAGATGAAGCTAATATGTACTTACTACCAAAATGTTTAAAACAATTAAAGAAATATTCTAAATATAAAACTTACAAATTAATGATGACTAATTTATTAACCAATTTTCTTTTTGATACATTAGAAAATAAAAGGGAAATTAATCTATCATTGATTATAAAAGAGCTTGAAACAATCTATTATGAATGCTTATATGATGATTTTTTATGTAAATTTCAGTGTAAATTTGCTTTAAATTGTTATGAATTTTTTATCAAATCAAATACAAAAGTAGTTAAAGAATTAGAATATACTATATCTACTCTAAAATTTTTAAATTATACAGATAAATCAGATGAAATGGAAGATCTTTTAAGTAATTTAGAAAAAATATATCTAAAAAAATAAAATATTTATTTAACAGATCGGTTAATATAATTTAATGTTAGAACCAGTTGTAGACTTATCAAGGATTTTAGACACCAAGATTGTGAATCTCAGCTGGTCTACCTCGAAATAAAAAGACCATGAGAAATGATCTTCCTTTTTTCTCAAGAAATCTATATAGCTTGTGTCTCTCAAAGACTTGGACATATTAATATTCAAACAACTCAGAATTATTATCTGCAATTAATGCCAGAAAAAAAGACACCTTCCAAATAATTGGAAAGTGTCTGTTTGAATTCTGTATAAAAACGAATTAACGTTTTGAGAATTGTGAAGCTTTACGAGCTTTTTTAAGACCTGGTTTCTTACGTTCAACCATACGTGAGTCACGAGTAAGTAAACCTTTAGATTTTAATGCGCTACGGAAGTCAGGATCTACTGTTAATAGTGCACGAGCGATACCATGACGAGTTGCTCCTGCTTGTCCTGCATATCCACCACCATTTACGTTTACAAAGACATCATAAGCACCTTCAGTTGAAGTAGCAACGAAAGGTTGGTTGATGACTTGACGTAAGTCAGCATGTGGGATATATTCTTCGATTGATTTATTATTCATAATAATTTTGCCTGTACCTGGTACTAAACGTACACGAGCTACAGATCTTTTACGACGGCCTGTGCCGATATATTGTAAGTTAGCCAATGAAATTCCCTCCTTAAATTAAGTTCGTAATGTCTAATACTTCTGGTTGTTGTGCTTGGTGCATATGTTCGCTACCACCGTAAACAAATAATTTAGATCCTTGTTTACGTCCTAAAGTATTTTTAGGAAGCATACCTTTCACAGCAGTTTCGATCAAACGACGAGAATTTTTTTCACGTAATTCACCAGCAGAAACTGATTTAAGTCCGCCAGTAAATCCAGTGTGATGATGATACATTTTGTCACTTGCTTTTTTACCTGTTAATTTAACTTTATCTGCATTAATAACAATTACAAAGTCGCCAGTATCCACATGAGGTGTGAATGTTGGTTTATTTTTTCCACGTAGAATAGAAGCTACTACTGTTGAAAGACGTCCTAAAGGAACATCTGTAGCGTCTACTACGTACCATTTACGTTCTAATTCGCCATCTTTGGCCATATATGTTGTACGCACGTTGTTTTCCTCCAATTTCAAGTATGAATGTTTGACAATACACAATAAGGTTCCGGGGCTCATCGTGGGGCAAACAATACCACCTAACATACTACCTTTATTTAAGAAGATTGTCAACAAGTTTCTTCGTCACAATGATAGTTAACTTCCATTAAATAAAGCCCTTCAGGATGAGCAGTAGGTCCTGCTAGATGTCTGTCTTTTGTTTCAATAATCTTCTGAAACTGATCAACAGGCAATCTACCGTTTCCTATCTTGATTAACGTTCCCACTAAAATCCGAATCATTTTGTATAAAAATCCATTACCACGAAAAACAAATAACAATTCATCATCGCTTACTTTTTTTACACTGGCTTCATAAATAGTCCGCACTTTGTCTTCTACACTACTACCTGAAGCGCAGCATCCTGTAAAATCATGAGTACCAAGTAAATAATTAGCTGCCTGTTGCATTCTTTCCACATCTAATTCATATGGGTAGTAAGCAGCATAGAACCGTTTAAACGGGTTTCTAGGGCGGCCGATATTAAGTCGGTAATGATAGGTTTTTTCGTGAGCTTGATAGCGAGCATGAAAGTCAGCAGACACTTTCTCTAAAGAACGTACCGCAATATCATTAGGCGTTTGCGTATCTAAAGCAAAACGCAATTTTTCTTCATCTTTTTCATAAGGAAAGTCAAAATGTATAACTTGTCCCATTGCATGCACTCCAGAATCAGTTCTACCAGATCCGTAAATAATAATCTCTTGTTGCGTAATTTTTTTTAGCGTAGTTTCAATTGCTTCCTGGACTGACAAACCGTTGTCCTGTCTTTGAAAGCCAACATAATTAGTTCCATCATAAGCAATTACTGCTTTATAGCGTGGCATAAATTTCCTCCTTAACTCAGAAAAAAACAGTAACGCTAAGCATTACTGTTTGCTTGATTTTAATTTCTCACATAGACAAGGATAACAGTCAAGACTACAAATACCAAAGCGGTTAGCGTATCTCTAGACTGCCATTTTAATACTCGGTACTTGGTTCTTCCTTCTCCGCCTTTATAGCCTCTAGCTTCCATTGCAGTGGCTAGATCTTCTGCTCGGTTAAAACTACTGACAAATAAAGGAATAAGTAACGGAACAATACTTTTCATCTTATCCATAATGTTCCCCTCGCCAAAGTCCACTCCTCGAGCCCGCTGTGCATTCATAATTTTTTCCGTCTCATCCATTAATGTTGGCACAAAACGTAAGGCAATCGATAACATCAATGACACTTCATGGGCTGGAAATTTAACAACTTCTAGCGGTCTTAACAAATACTCAATAGCGTCTGATAAAGATAAGGGAGGAGTTGTTAAGGTCAGTAACGTTGAAATTAAAATAATTAAAACAAACCGACAAAAAATAAAAATACCATTCATTAAGCCTAATTCCGTTACGCTTAGAATACCCCACTTAAAATAAACCTCGCCACCACGAGTAAATAAAATTTGTAATACCACTGTAAATAAAATTAACCAAAAAAGTGGTTTTAAGCCATTAATGATAAAAGAAGGCTTGATTTTGGATAAGGATAAAGCCAGTAGTGTGAAAAGAAACATTAAAGTATAGGATTGCCAATTGTTACATAAAAAAATAATCCCTATAAAATAAAAGCTAGCTAATAATTTTACCCGAGGATCTAATTTATGGATAACTGAGTCACCTGGAATGTAACGACCAAAAATCATTTTATCCATCATACTTGCTCACCTGACTTTCTAAGAATTTTCGCTATTTCTTGGGCTAATTCTTTAGTGGTCAGAGGAATCGTGTCAAACTGAAAACCTCGAGCCATTAATTGTTGAGCAAATGTCGTTGCAGCAGGAACTCCTAGTTGCTGAGTTGTTAACCACTGGGTATCTGTAAATACCTGTTTTGGTAAACCTTGCTTTATAACTTGTCCTTTCTCTAAGACAATCACATAATCTGCAAAGTTTGCCACATCATCCATTAAATGGGTGACAAGAACAATGGTAATCCCCTGTTCTTTATGTAAGTCATAAAACATGCCCATCATTTCTTTACGGCCTCTAGGATCTAAGCCAGCTGTTGGTTCATCTAAGACTAAAACAGAAGGTTTCATTGCCAATACGCCAGCAATGGCTACTCTCCGCATTTGGCCACCAGACAGCTCAAAGGGAGATCTCTCTAGATAACTATCATCAAGACCTACCATTTGAAGAGAATCTCTCACAACCTTTTTCAGCTCTTCTCCTTCTACCCCAAAGTTTTTAGGACCAAAAGCCACGTCTTTTTCAATCGTTTCTTCAAACAACTGAGCTTCAGGAAATTGAAACACAATGCCGACTTCTTTTCTAACTTCTTTTAAATTTTTATTTGGAGTATCGGTTGTGATTAACCGGTCACCAATTTTAACTACTCCAGCAGTTGGTTTAATCAAGGCGTTTAAATGTTGTAACAAAGTCGATTTTCCACTACCTGTATGGCCAACAATCGCTGTATAAGAGCCTTCTTTAATAGTTAAATTAATATCCTTCAACGCGCAAAAAGCAAACGGAGTGTCCGGCTGATAGGTGTAGCCTACTTGTTCAAACTGGATGTCCATAACCACTCAACCATCCCTTCTTCAGTTAAATAATGATTAGGAGTTTCTATTCCCAACTGATTTAATTCAATTTTTAACTTTTCAGGAAAAGGTAAATCCAATCCCATTTCTACCAGCTGCTCTCCGTATGAAAAAATTTCTTCCGGTGTGCCTACATGGATTAATTCTCCTTGTTTCATCACAAAAAGGCGATTAGCATTGGCTGCTTCATCAATATCATGGGTGATAGAAATAACTGTTAAATTTCGTTCTTCTTTTAGCTGTTTAATTGTGTCTATCACTTCAAAACGTCCCTTTGGATCTAACATACTGGTAGCTTCATCTAAAATAATAACATCTGGACTAATAGCTATTACCCCAGCAATCGCCACCCGTTGTTTCTGTCCCCCAGATAGACGAGCCGGCTCTTTTTCTTTAAAGTCACTCATTCTAACTTTGGTTAGGGCATCATTCACACGAATTACCATTTCCTCACGAGGAACCCCACTATTTTCCAAACCAAAAGCAACATCATCTTCCACAGTGGATCCTACAAATTGATTGTCTGGATTTTGAAAAACCATGCCAACAGATTGGCGAACTTTCCAAATATTTTCTTCATTCACAGGCAATTGATTAACACTTACTTGACCTGTTTGGGGTAATAATAAGCCATTAATCATTTTAGCTAAGGTAGATTTACCTGAACCATTATGGCCAATGATAGCAATCCACTCTCCTGGATAGATACTACCTGAAATGTTTTTAAGCGCATACTTTTCAGCGTCTTCTTGATATTTAAATGAAATATCTTCAAGAGTTATTATTGGTTTCATTTTTAAACCTCACAATTTTTTTCGTCTCATAGAATAAAATGCTTTTTTCTATCTATAACTGAACATAATTATAGGTACAAAAAAACACTTTATGATGAGCGCTTACTCCCTAGTAAGCTTACTAGGGAGTAGCAACGAGCTAGACTCGGAGCCTATAAGCTCCAACATCATAACACTCTGGTAGAATCATCTATAAAGTGATGGTATAGTTATTGAATTAGACAAGTTCTAAGATAACCATCTTAGCAGCATCGCCGCGGCGTGGTTCTGTTTTTAGAATACGAGTATAACCACCATTGCGTTCAGCATAACGAGGTGCAACATCATTAAATAATTTTTGTAATGCTGTTTCCACTACGATTTCTTCATTTTCTTCACGAACATCTGCGATTTCATTACGCATGAATGCAGCTGCTTGACGGCGAGCATGAAGATCTCCACGTTTACCTAAAGTAATCATTTTTTCTGTAGTTGAACGTACTTCTTTGGCACGAGCTTCAGTTGTAACGATTCTTTCATTGATGATTAAATCAGTTGTTAAATCACGTAACAAAGCTTTACGTTGGCTACTTGTGCGTCCTAATTTACGATAGCTCACGATATTCCCTCCTTCAAGAAAGTCTTAATCATCTTGACGTAAAGCTAAACCTAAATCACTCAGTTTAGTTTTTACTTCTTCTAATGATTTACGACCTAAGTTTCGTACTTTAATCATTTCTGGTTCAGATTTATTAGTTAGCTCTTGGACAGTGTTAATACCTGCTCTCTTCAAGCAGTTGTATGAACGAACTGATAAGTCTAACTCCTCAATAGTCATTTCCAACATTTTCTCTTTTTGAGTTTCTTCTTTTTCAACCATGATTTCAGCGTTTTTAGCTTCATCAGTTAGGTTAACAAAGATATCTAAATGCTCAGTTAAGATTTTAGCAGCTAAACTAATAGCTTCCTGTGGCATGATTGAGCCATCTGTCCATAATTCTAATGTTAGTTTGTCAAAGTCATCACGACGACCAACACGCGCATTTTCTACTTGGTAGTTAACACGTTTTACTGGTGTGTAAATAGAATCGACAGGCAATACACCAATTGGCATATCTTCTTTTTTGTTTTCGTCAGCTTGGACATATCCACGGCCTGGTTTCACAACCAAACGAGCATGGAATGTTGCTCCTTCAGCGACGGTACAAATATATAAATCTTTATTTAAAATTTCTACATCACTGTCCGTAATAATATCGCCTGCAGTAACAGTCGCTGGACCAGTAACATCAATTTCAAGGGATTTTTCTTCTTCAGCGAAAAGCTTTAATGCTAAACCTTTAATATTCAAAATAACTTGTGTTACGTCTTCTCTAACGCCTTCGATAGTAGAAAACTCATGTAGCACACCATCAATTTGTAAATTGGTAATAGCTGCTCCTGGTAAAGAAGATAGTAAAATACGACGAAGAGAATTACCTAAAGTAGTCCCGTAACCTCTCTCTAGTGGCTCGATGACGAACTTGCCATAATCTCTATCCTCATCAATTTTTGTGATTCTTGGCTTTTCAAATTCAATCAT
Source organism: Vagococcus humatus (assembly GCF_003950325.1). GTDB lineage: Bacteria > Bacillota > Bacilli > Lactobacillales > Vagococcaceae > Vagococcus_C > Vagococcus_C humatus. The sequence goes on along the minus strand of NZ_PXZH01000007.1, from coordinate 73,979 downwards.
TCTTATCTATACCCCTTTCAAAACGAAAAGTGTCTGTTCAATGACGTTCTTAGTTCAAGCTCAAAATGAAAGACTCTCATTAAACACGACGGCGTTTTGGAGGGCGGCATCCATTATGAGGAACTGGAGTGACGTCACGAATTGCTGTCACTTCTAACCCTGTTGCTTGTAATGAACGAATTGCTGCTTCACGTCCTGAACCAGGGCCCTTAACAGTTACTTCAACATTATTCATACCATATTCCATTGCAACTTTACCTGCTGCTTCTGCTGCCATTTGAGCTGCAAAAGGAGTAGATTTTTTACTTCCTTTAAAACCTAATGAACCTGCTGATGACCAAGAAATAGCATTTCCGTGTACATCTGTGATCATTACAATTGTGTTATTGAAAGTAGAATGAATATGAGCGATACCTGCTTCAACATTCTTTTTAATACGGCGTTTTCTACTTACTTTTTTTGCTTTTGCCATGAAGATCTTTACCTCCTTCACTTAATTCTCTAATTATTTTTTCTTACCTGCAATTGAACGTGCTGGACCTTTACGAGTGCGTGCGTTATTTTTAGTATTTTGCCCACGAACTGGTAAACCATGACGGTGGCGCATACCTCTGTATGATCCGATTTCGATTAATCGTTTAACGTTTAGGTTAATTTCACGACGTAAATCACCTTCAACTTTAACTTTATCAACTTCCGCACGGATTTTATCTAATTGATCATTTGTTAATTCGCGTACACGAATATCTTCTGATACTCCTGCATTTGCTAAGATTTGTTTCGCAGTTGTTTTTCCAATACCATAAATATATGTTAATGAAATAACGATGCGTTTGTCACGAGGGACGTCTACTCCTGCAATACGAGCCATTTATGTTACACCTCCTATAGATTAACCTTGACGTTGTTTATGTTTTGGATTTTCGCAAATAACCATAACGCGTCCTTTACGACGAATTACTTTGCATTTTTCACAAATTGGTTTTACTGATGGTCTTACTTTCATGATTATACCTCCTTAGATTTGACGGAGTACAATTATTTAAAGCGATAAGTGATGCGACCCCGTGATAAATCATACGGTGATAACTCCACAGTCACTTTATCTCCTGGAAGAATACGAATATAGTGCATTCTGATTTTACCAGAAACATGTGCTAAAATTTCGTGTCCATTTTCCAATTGTACTTTAAACATTGCGTTAGGCAAAGTTTCAACGACAGTACCTTCAATTTCAATCACATCTTCTTTCGCCACAAACAGTACCTCCCTTAACTAGTTCTTTGAACACAACAAAAAATAGTGATTAAGTAATCACTTACTCTATGATTAAAAATATGTAATAGTAATGAATAATTTCATGACTAGACTGAAATATTTTATCATACTATTCTATATTTGACAAGATTTAAAGAACTTCTAATGAATACTAGTAACAGATGTGGCAAAAAAATTAAAGTTGGTCAATAATGTTTTTAACATCATCAAAAACTTCATCTATTTTGCGATTGCCATCAATAGTATGTAGAAGATTTGCATTATCATAGAATTTTAAAATTGGTTCGCTGTTTTTTATATTGACAGCTAAACGATTTTTAACTGTTGCTGGTTTATCATCTTCACGTTGATAGAAATCATGACCACCACAACGGTCACAAGTTCCTTCTACTTTTGGAGGGTTATTCACTTTATGATAAGTAGCTCCACAAGTACGGCAGATAAATCTACCAGCTAAACGTTCAACTAACACATCTTCTTCAACATGAATGTTGATAACTGCATCAATACTTTTGTCTAACTCTTGCAAAATCTCGCTTAAAGCGTGAGTTTGTTCAATCGTACGAGGAAATCCATCTAGTAAAAATCCTTTTTCCGTATCAGGTTGAGCTAAGCGTTCTTTTACGATGCCATTTGTGACAACATCTGGAACTAATTCACCTTTATCGATATATGATTTTGCTTCTAAGCCTAATGCTGTTTCATTTTTCATAGCAGCGCGGAACATATCTCCAGTAGAAATATGTGGAATGTCGTAAGTATCAATGATTCTTTCGGCTTGTGTTCCTTTTCCAGCGCCTGGTAGTCCCATAATAATGAGATTCATAAGTGTGCCTCCTTAAGTTCGAGTTAGTGTTGAGGTCCTTACCTCAACACACTGCTCTTACTCCACAATAAAGCCAACATATTTTCGCTTCATCATTAATCCTTCTAATTGTTTAGTCGTTTCAAGTGCAACACCAATTGCAATTAATAAACTAGTTCCACCTAAACCAATAGATTTAGGTAAGTTCCATAGGTTAGTTGCAATAACTGGTACAATTGCCACACCGGCTAAGAATACAGAACCAACTGTACTCAAGCGCACTAATATAGAAGAAATATAATCTTCTGTTCCTTTTCCTGGACGAATACTTGGAATATAACTTCCTTGTTTCTGAAGATTTTCTGCTACTTTCTCAGGATTTACTTGTACAAACGCGTAAAAGAATGTGAAAGCAACAATTAATACCGTATATAAAATACCACCTGGCAGTGTTGCGTAGTTAAATAACTCAGTTAACACTTTAAACCAAGTTTCTGATCCTTTAGATGCTGCAAACAAATGCATAATAGCACTTGGTGTTGCGATCAAAGAACTAGCAAAGATAACTGGAATAACACCAGCAGCATTTACTTTTAACGGTAAATAACTACTTTGAGGTGCTCCTGCTACTCGCTTAGTATATTGTATTGGTATTTTTCTTTCCGCTTGTTGGACATAAGTTACAATTGACACAATAAGTAAAATCGAAAGGATTAATACTAGGACAAAAATAACAGATTTCCACATATCTTTAGGTTCAATACGCACGAAATATCGTTTGTATATATCCATTACCCCACTTGGTAATCTGGAAACAATCCCAGCAAAGATAATCATAGAAACACCATTACCAATTCCCTTTTCAGTGATCTGCTCACCCATCCAAGTTACTAGCATTGTTCCAGCTGTTAAGATAATCCCAACCGTAATAAATGTTGTAGCATTTGGAGTTTTAACAAACCCAAAGTTACTAAATTGGTTAAATCCTGCAGTAATTGCAATAGACTGGATAAAAGCTAAAACAAGTGTTAAGTATCGCGTCGCTTGATTTAACTTACGACGACCAACTTCCCCTTGTTTTGACCATTCTACAAATTTAGGCACAATGTCCATTTGTAGTAACTGAATAACAATAGATGCTGTGATATAAGGAGAAACCCCCATAGCAAATAATGAAAAGTTTTGCATAGCACTACCACTTACAGTGTTTAACATTGTAAATAGTGGATTGTCACTTAGCTTAGCTAAGGCACGTGCATCAACACCTGGAACCGTAATATGAGCTCCTACACGGAAAGCAAATAATACGAATAAAGTAAAGAGAATCTTATTTCGAAGATCTTTCACTTTAAAGGCATCTTTTAGTAATTTAAACATTAAATCACCTCAGCAGTTCCGCCTACAGCTTCAATAGCGGCTTTAGCACTAGCTGAAAACTTAGCAGCTTTAACAGTAAGTTTTTTGTTTAATTCACCTTTAGCTAATACTTTAACTCCTGATTTTTCATTGTTGATAATACCTTTTTCAAGTAAAACGGTAGGAGTTACTTCTGTACCATCTTCAAAGACATTTAAACTGTCTAAGTTCACAATAGCATAATCTTTACGATTAATATTTGTGAATCCACGTTTTGGCAAACGTCTGAATAAAGGTGTTTGTCCACCTTCAAAGCCTAGACGAACGCCACCACCTGAACGAGATTTTTGTCCTTTTTGACCACGGCCAGCTGTTTTACCATTACCAGATGAAGTTCCACGACCTACACGGTTACGTACATGTCTTGAACCTTCAGAAGGTTTTAATTCATGAAGTTTCATTACTCGGCACCTCCTCTATAAAAATTTCAATCTTTTATTTAATTATTAAACGCGCTCTACATCCACTAGATGTGAAACAGTATTAATCATGCCTTTGATAGCATCATTTTCTGGCTTAATTACTGTGCTATTTAGTTTAGTTAAACCTAAAGATTTCACTGTATCACGTTGGTTTTGAGGACGTCCAATAACACTACGTTTTAAAGTAATTTTTAATTCTGACATAGTTGTGTCCTCCTTATCCTAAAATTTCTTCTACAGATTTTCCGCGAAGTTCAGCTACTTCTTCTGCACGTTTTAAGCGTGATAACCCTTCGATTGTTGCACGAATAACGTTAATTGGTGTGTTTGAGCCTAATGATTTACTTGTAACATCAGCTACACCAGCAAGTTCTAAGATAGCACGAACTGGGCCACCAGCAGCAACTCCTGAACCGGCTACAGCAGGTTTCATCAAGATGTTTCCACCGCCGAATATACCGATAACTTCGTGAGGGATTGTAGAACCAACCATTGGCACTTCAATTAAGTTTTTCTTCGCATCTTCGATTGCTTTACGGATTGCTTCTGGAACTTCTTGAGCTTTACCAGTACCAAATCCAACGTGACCATTTCTATCACCTACTACAACTAAAGCAGCAAAACGTAGACGACGTCCACCTTTAACAACTTTTGTTACACGGTTAATAGAAACGACACGGTCTTCTAATTCCAAACCTTTTGGATCAATATAAACCATGAATGGTGTTCCTCCTTCTCCTAAAATTCTAGTCCATTTTCACGTGCTGCTTCAGCTAATGCTGCTACACGGCCATGGTAAAGGTATCCACCACGGTCAAAGACTACTTCTTTAACACCTTTTTCAGTTGCTTTTTTAGCAACTGATGCACCTACAGCTGCAGCTGCGTCTGTTTTATTTCCACCTGAAATATCTTTATCTAAGGTAGAGGCACTTGCTAGCGTCACACCCGCTACGTCATCAATAACTTGAGCGTAGATGTTTTTGTTAGAACGGAAAACGTTCAAGCGTGGGCACTCAGCAGTACCAGAGATTTTTGTACGGACACGTTGATGTCTCTTTTGACGTACTTTGTTTTTATCTGGTTTTTGAATCACAATTGTCACCTCTTCATAAGCTTTATAAGCTTTTATTATTTACCTGTTTTACCTTCTTTACGTCTTACATATTCACCAACATAGCGAATACCTTTACCTTTATAAGGTTCTGGAGGACGTACTCCACGAATGTTAGCTGCTAATTCGCCAACATGTTCTTTGTTAGCACCTTTAATAACAACTTGTGTATTAGATGGTACTTCAATTGTAATACCTTCTGGCATGTTAAACTCAACTGGATGAGAGTATCCAACGTTTAAAACAAGTTTTTGACCTTGTAATTGGGCACGGTATCCAACCCCGATAAGTTCTAATGCTTTTTCAAAGCCTTCACTAACACCTACAACCATGTTGTTAAAGTTAGCACGGGCAGTTCCGTGTAATGTACGGTTTTGTTTACTATCGTTAGGACGAGTGAATGTCACTTCGTTGCCTTCCATGTTCATTGTAATTTCTGAAGGGAAAACACGTGTTAATTCACCTTTTGGTCCTTTAACTGTAATTTTACTTCCATCTTGTGTTATTTCAACACCTGCAGGAATGATAACTGTTTTATTACCAATACGGCTCACTCAAGACACCTCCTTAACTGTTTTTCTTATTACCAAACGTATGCGATAACTTCGCCGCCAATATTACGTTCTCTTGCTTCTTTATCAGTTAAAACACCTTCAGAAGTAGAGATAATAGCAATACCTAAACCATTTAATACTTTTGGCACTTCATCAGCTTTTACATAAGCTCTTAGACCTGGTTTAGAAATACGTTTTAAGTTAGTAATTACGCGCTCGTCGTTTTTACCATATTTAAGGAATACGCGGATGATTCCTTGTTTGTCATCTTCAATATATTCAACATCGCGAACAAAACCTTCACGTTTCAAGATTTCAGCGATATCATGTTTGATTTTTGAAGCAGGTACTTCTAACATTTCGTGTTTTACCATGTTGGCATTACGAATTCTTGTTAAAAAATCTGCAATTGGATCTGTCATGACCATGAATGATTTACCTCCTTTTTTGCGAGTTAATTTTACCAGCTAGCTTTCTTCACGCCGGGAATTTGACCTTTGTGGGCAAGTTCGCGGAAGCAAATACGGCAAAGTTTAAATTTACGATAAACTGAATGTGGACGGCCACAACGTTCACAACGAGTATATTCTTGAGTTGAGAATTTTGCAGGGCGTTTATTTTTAGCAATCATTGATTTTTTAGCCACGTAGTTCGCCTCCTTTAATTATTTTTGGAATGGCATTCCAAGTTGTTGTAACAATTCGCGACCTTCTTCGTCAGAGTTAGCAGTTGTTACGATAACAATATCCATACCTCTTACTTTGTCGACTAAATCATAATCGATTTCAGGGAAGATTAATTGTTCTTTAACTCCTAAAGTGTAGTTACCACGTCCATCGAACGCTTTTTTACTTACACCGTGGAAGTCACGTACACGAGGTAGAGAAACACTTACTAGTTTGTCTAAGAATTCATACATTCTTTCTCCACGTAACGTTACTTTACAGCCAATAGGCATGCCTTCACGTAAACGGAAACCAGCAATTGATTTTCTAGCTTTTGTAATCACAGGTTTTTGACCAGCGATTAGTGTTAATTCTTCCACTGCTTTATCTAAGTTTTTTGTATTAGATACTGCATCACCAACACCCATATTAATTACGATCTTTTCTAATTTAGGTGTTTGCATAACAGAACTATAATTAAATTTCTCCATTAAAGCTGGAGTAACTTCATTAAGATATTTTTCTTTTAGGCGGTTCATTCGATAGGTCCCTCCTTCCATCACTTACTTATTTATCTAAAATTTCACCTGTTTTTTTAGAAACACGAACTTTTTTACCGTCAACATCTTTATGACCGACACGAGTTGGTTCCCCGTTAGATGGGTCAATCACCATTACGTTAGACACGTGAATTGGTGCTTCTGTTTCAACGATTCCGCCTTGAGGAGCTACAGCGCTAGGCTTTTCGTGTTTTTTGATCATGTTAACACCTTCAACGATGACACGATCTTTTTTAGGAAGAGCAGTTAATACTACGCCTTCTTTACCTTTATCTTTACCAGAGATAACTTTTACTTTATCGCCTTTTTTTACAAACATTTAATTCGCACCTCCTTCAACCAAAGTATTTATTATAAAACTTCTGGTGCTAGTGAGATAATTTTCATAAAGTTGCTATCGCGTAGTTCGCGGGCAACTGGTCCAAAGATACGAGTTCCTCTTGGACTTTTATCGTCACGAATAATCACACATGCATTTTCGTCAAATTTAATATATGAACCATCTGGACGGCGAGCGCCTGATTTAGTTCTTACAATAACAGCTTTTACTACATCACCTTTTTTAACAACTCCGCCTGGCGTTGCTTGTTTAACAGAACAAACAATAATATCACCAATATTAGCTGTTTTACGGCCTGATCCTCCTAAAACTTTGATAGCTAGGACTTCACGAGCACCTGAGTTGTCTGCGACTTTTAAGCGGCTTTCTGTTTGGATCACTTTCGTATCCTCCTTTCAGACATAACTTTCAATCTTTATAGGAAAATTTGCATTAAATAATTACGGATTCTTCTACTACCTCTACTAAACGGAAACGTTTTGTAGCGGATAATGGACGAGTTTCCATAATTTTAACGATGTCTCCTGTTTTTGCAACATTGTTTTCGTCATGTGCTACATATTTTTTAGAATATTTCACACGTTTACCATATTTTTTGTGTGTTTTGCGTGTTTCTACAACAACAACAATTGTTTTGTCCATTTTATCGGAAACAACACGACCTTGGTAAACTTTACGTTCATTTCTTTCTTGAGTCATTCGCGTATGGCCTCCTTCCAATTATTAGTTAGATTGTTCACGCAAAACAGTTTTGATGCGTGCAATCGATCTGCGCACTTCTTGAATGCGAGCTGTATTTTCTAGTTGCCCTGTAGCAAGTTGGAATCTTAAGTTGAATAATTCTTCTTTAAATTCCTTTTCTTTTTCTAACATTTCGGCAGTGGTTAATTCTCTGATATCTTTAACCTTCATTCGATTCACCACCCATTTCCTCACGTTTTACAAATTTAGTACGGATTGGTAATTTGTGTGATGCAAGTCTTAATGCTTCGCGAGCTGTTTCTTCTGGAACACCAGCGATTTCAAATAAGATTTTACCACGTTTAACTGGAGCAACCCATCCTTCTGGAGCCCCTTTACCAGAACCCATACGTACACCAATAGCTTTGGCTGTGTATGATTTGTGAGGGAAAATTTTAATCCATACTTTCCCACCACGTTTCATGTGACGAGTCATAGCAATACGAGCAGCTTCGATTTGACGGTTTGTGATCCATTTTGAATCCAATGCTTGTAAACCATATTCACCAAAAGATACTTCTTTACCGCCTTTAGCTTCACCACGCATTTTACCTCTAAATTCACGACGATGTTTAACACGTTTAGGTACTAACATTGATTATTTCCCTCCTTTCTCAGTGTTTTTGATTTCAGGAAGAATGTCTCCACGATAAATCCACACTTTAACTCCTAGTTTTCCGTATGTTGTGTCTGCTTCTTCCCAAGCATAGTCAATATCGGCACGTAATGTATGCAATGGAACTGTTCCTTCTGAATAACCTTCAGAACGAGCAATATCTGCACCATTTAAACGACCAGATACTAATGTTTTAATACCTTGAGCCCCTGAACGCATTGTGCGTGTGATAGCTTGTTTTTGTGCACGACGGAATGCTACACGGTTTTCTAATTGACGTGCAATTCCTTCTGCCACTAATTTAGCATCTAAATCAGGTTTTTTAATTTCAACGATATTTATATGAACTCTTTTACCAGTTAATTTATTTAACTCTTTACGTAAGCTTTCTACTTCAGATCCGCCTTTACCAATTACCATCCCTGGTTTAGCCGTGTGAATTGAAACATTTACGCGGTTTGCAGCACGTTCAATTTCAACTGTAGACACAGCGGCATCAGCAAGTTTAGTTGCAATAAATTTACGGATTTTAAGGTCTTCGTGTAAGTAAGTAGCAAATTCTTTTTCAGCATACCACTTAGCTTCCCAGTCACGAATAACGCCTACACGCATTCCAATTGGATTTATTTTTTGGCCCACTGGTTGTCCCTCCTCTTATTTTTCTGTCACTACTACAGTAATGTGACTAGTTCTTTTGTTGATTGGTGAAGCTGATCCTTTTGCACGTGGACGGAACCGTTTCATAGTTGGTCCTTCGTTTACAAAAGCTTCAGATACTACCAAGTTTTCAACATCTAAATCAAAGTTATTTTCTGCGTTAGCAACTGCTGACATCAATACTTTTTCAACTAATGCTGCAGCTTTGTTTGGAGTAAATTTCAAAATTGAAATAGCTTCCGCTACACTTTTCCCTCTGATTAAATCAATAACGATACGCGCTTTACGAGGTGAAGTACGAACTGTTTTTGCAGTTGCTTTTGCTGATGTAATTTGAGTAGTCATGTTCTATATCCTCCCCTCAATAATTAACGAACTGTTTTTTTGTCATCGCCAGAGTGGCCACGAAATGTTCTTGTTGGTGCAAATTCACCTAATTTATGTCCAACCATGTCTTCTTGAATATAAACTGGTACATGCTTTCTTCCATCGTATACTGCGATTGTGTATCCTACAAAGTTTGGGAAAATTGTAGAACGGCGTGACCATGTCTTAATTACTTTTTTCTTTTGTAAATCTTTTTGAGCTTCAACTTTATTCATTAAATGCTCATCTACAAAAGGTCCTTTCTTCAAACTACGTCCCATGGTGAACCTCCTCTCGAATTATCCGGTATATTTTACCATGTAAGTTCTATTGTTTATCTATTTATTTTTACGACGACGAACAATAAGTTTGTCTGATTTTGCTTTTTTACTACGAGTTTTGTAACCCAATGTTGGTTTACCCCATGGAGTAACTGGTGAAGGCATACCGATTGGTGCACGGCCTTCCCCACCACCGTGTGGGTGATCGTTCGGGTTCATTACGCTACCACGTACTGTTGGGCGTTTACGCATCCAACGGCTACGTCCAGCTTTACCAATGTTAATTAATTCATGTTGCTCATTACCTACAGCACCGATAGTTGCACGGCAAGTGGCTAAGATCATACGAACTTCACCTGAATTCAAGCGAACTAATACGTATTTACCTTCTCTACCTAATACTTGTGCACTAGTTCCAGCAGAACGAATTAATTGTCCGCCTTTACCAGGTTTCATTTCGATGTTATGGATAACAGTACCAACTGGAATATTAGCAAGTGGTAATGTATTACCTAATTTAATATCTGCTTCTGGTCCAGAAACAACGCGGTCACCCACTTTGATTCCTTTTGGAGCAAGAATATAAGATTTAACACCATCTACATAGTGAATTAATGCAATGTTAGCAGAACGATTTGGATCGTATTCAACTGTTTTAACAACAGCTACTACATTGTCTTTATTACGTTTAAAATCGATTAAACGGTATTGACGTTTATGACCGCCACCTTGATGACGAACTGTAATACGGCCGTTGTTGTTACGACCAGCATTGTTTTTTGAAGCTTGTAACAATGATTTTTCAGGTTTAGCTGTAGTAATCTCAGCAAAGTCTGAAGTTGTCATATTACGGCGTCCGTTAGTGGTTGGTTTGTATTTTTTAATCGCCACGTCTTTTCCCTCCTATTACATTCTAGAGTTATCTGAGATTATTCAGCGTCGAATAATTGAATATCTTTTGAATCTTCTGTTAAAGTCACAATTGCTTTGCGACGTTTATTTGTATATCCTGCATAGCGGCCCATGCGTTTTAATTTTGGTTTAACGTTTAAAATGTTAACATTTTTAACTTTAACATCAAAAGCAGCTTCTACAGCTTGTTTAACCAAAGTTTTATTAGCACCTACAGCAACTTCAAAGACATATTTCTTCTCATCCATAGCTGTCATTGATTTTTCAGTGATAACTGGGCGTTTGATTACGTCTAGTAATTCCATTATGCAAGCACCTCCTCTAATTGAGTAAGAGCAGCTTGAGTCATAATCATCTTGTCGTTAGAAACTACGTCTAACACACTTACGTTGTCTGCTTCTACTACAGAAACATTCGCTAAGTTACGAGCTGATAATGCTGCAAAATCGTTGCCTTTTTCAAGAACAACTAAAACTTTTGTATCTACATCTAATTTAGTTAAGATTTCTTTAAAATCTTTTGTTTTTGGAGCGTCAAAGTTCAATGTTTCAATAATCATCATGCTATCGTCAGCTACTTTTGCTGATAATACAGATTTCATTGCTAAACGACGAACTTTTCTAGGAAGTTTGTAACCATATGAACGTGGTGTTGGGCCGAATACTACGCCACCTCCGCGCCATTGTGGTGAGCGAATAGAACCTTGTCTAGCTCTTCCTGTTCCTTTTTGACGCCATGGTTTGCGTCCACCACCGCTTACCGCACTACGGTTTTTAACGGCATGTGTTCCTTGTCTTAATGAAGCACGTTGCATAATGATTGCATCATATACAACACTTTCATTTGGTTCGATACCGTAAATAGCGTCGTTTAATGTTACTTCACCATTTTTAGTACCATCTTGTTTAAATAATGCTACAGTAGGCATTTTTTAGTTCCTCCTTTCCTACAACGATTATTTAGCAGCCTTGTCAGCTACTTGAATTTGAACTAATGATTTTTTAGAACCTGGTACATTACCTTTAATAAGGATAACGTTTTTGTCTGCGTCAACGCGCACAATTTCAAGATTGCTAATTGTTACACGGTCGCCACCCATTTGACCAGCTAATTTTTTCTGTTTCATTACTCTATTAGGATCAACTGGACCCATAGACCCAGGACGACGGTGGTAACGAGAACCGTGGCTCATTGGCCCACGTGATTGACCATGGCGTTTGATAACCCCTTGGTATCCTTTACCTTTCGTAGTACCTGTTACATTAACAATGTCTCCAGCTTGGAAAACATCCACGTTAATTTCTTTACCTACTTCATATTCTCCTAGCTCAACATCTGTAAATTCTCTAATGAAGCGCTTAGGAGTCGTATTTGCTTTCGCAACATGACCTTTTGCAGGTTTATTAGCTAAAATTTCACGCATATCTTGGTAACCTAATTGAACAGCTTCGTAGCCATCGTTTTCCATTGTTTTAACTTGTAAAACAACGTTTGGAGTAGCTTCGATTACAGTTACGGGAATTAATTCACCATTTTCTGTGAAGATTTGAGTCATACCTACTTTTCTTCCTAAGATTCCTTTGGTCATGAGTACACCTCCAGTTTGTTATTATAGTTTGATTTCAATATTTACCCCACTAGGTAAGTCAAGCTTCATTAAAGCATCAACTGTCTTCTGTGTAGGGTTCACAATGTCGATTAGACGTTTGTGAGTTCGCATTTCGAATTGTTCACGTGAGTCTTTGTATTTATGAGTTGCACGGATAACTGTAAACAATGAACGTTCAGTTGGTAGTGGAATTGGACCAGACACGTTTGCTCCAGTTCTTTTTGCAGTTTCCACAATTTTATCCGATGCTTGATCTAAAATACGATGTTCATACGCTTTTAAACGGATACGAATTTTTTGTTTTGCCATTTGTTTTCCCTCCTCGCCTATTTTAAAAGTAGACATAGCTCCACGAAAATTTCCAACAGCCTGTCCATGGCAATGCTCCCAGGCGTGTCGCAACCTCTCGCTTCAACGCCAGCGGAACTTTCATAAGATCCTCGTGTCTCTCACTTATCTTTTATGGAGAACACCTTTAATAGTGTACTAAACAACCAAGGATTTGGCAAGCTTTTTAGCAAAGTTTTTTTAACTTTTCCATAAAACCGTTTTCGTTCTTTACAAAAACAAAAAAAGAGTCGAGAATTTTCTCGACTCTTTAAAATAATTAAATTATTTTTCGATTGTTGATACAACACCTGAACCAACAGTACGTCCGCCTTCACGAATTGAGAAACGAGTTCCTTCTTCGATAGCGATTGGGTGGATTAATTCAACGTCGATTGTAACGTTGTCTCCAGGCATAACCATTTCAGTACCTTCTGGTAATTCAATTACTCCAGTAACGTCAGTTGTACGGAAGTAGAATTGAGGACGGTAGTTTGTGAAGAATGGAGTATGACGTCCACCTTCTTCTTTAGATAAAACATAAACTTCAGCTGCGAATTTTGTATGAGGTGTAATAGTACCAGGTTTAGCTAATACTTGTCCACGTTCGATATCTTCACGAGAAACACCACGTAATAACGCACCAATGTTGTCTCCAGCTTCAGCGTAGTCTAATAATTTACGGAACATTTCAACACCTGTAACAGTTGTTGTAGATGTTTGTTCAGCAATCCCAACGATTTCAACTTCGTCACCGACTTTAACAGTACCACGTTCAACACGGCCTGTTGCAACAGTACCACGACCAGTAATTGAGAATACATCTTCCACTGGCATCATGAATGGTTTGTCATGGTCACGTTCTGGAGTTGGGATGTAAGCATCAACTTCAGCCATTAAGTCTAAGATTTTTTGTTCGTAAGCTTCGTCACCTTCTAAAGCTTTAAGAGCTGAACCAGCAACGATTGGAGTATCATCGCCTGGGAAGTCGTATTCTGATAATAGGTCACGAACTTCCATTTCAACTAATTCTAATAATTCTTCGTCGTCAACCATATCCATTTTGTTTAAGAAAACAACAATGTATGGTACACCAACGTTACGTGATAATAGAATGTGTTCACGTGTTTGTGGCATAGGGCCATCAGCAGCAGATACTACTAAGATAGCTCCGTCCATTTGAGCAGCACCAGTGATCATGTTTTTAACGTAGTCCGCGTGTCCTGGGCAGTCAACGTGAGCGTAGTGACGTGTTTCTGTTTCATATTCAATATGTGAAGTACTGATTGTAATTCCACGTTCTTTTTCTTCTGGAGCGTTATCGATGTCAGCGTAGTTTTGAGCTTCGCCGCCTCCATGTTTTGCTAATACAGTTGCAATAGCAGCTGTTAATGTAGTTTTACCATGGTCAACGTGTCCAATTGTACCAATATTAACGTGTGGTTTAGAACGATCGTATTTTGCTTTAGCCATTCTGTAATTCCTCCTAGTAATAAAAGTATGATTATTTTTTAATATATCGATTAAGAACTTAAAAAGTTCATCATCTCATATGATTTGATTGTAATACATTGCCATTACTTTTGGCAACACCTATTAGTTAGCAGAACCACCATGTTTTTTGATGATTTCTTCTTGAATAGATTTTGGAACTTCTTCGTAGTGGTCAAATGTCATAGTGAACACACCGCGTCCTTGTGTTGAAGAACGTAATGTAGTTGCATAACCAAACATTTCTGAAAGTGGAACCATCGCACGTACTACTTGCGCATTACCGCGAGCTTCCATACCTTCAACGCGTCCACGACGAGCTGTAACGTGTCCCATAACGTCTCCTAAGTAATCTTCAGGAATAACGATTTCGATAGCCATTACTGGTTCTAAGATAACAGGGTTTGCTTTCTTAGCAGCAGCACGTAGCGCCATAGAAGCAGCTACACGGAAGGCTGTTTCGTTTGAGTCCACATCATGGTAAGAACCATCGTAAAGTTTTGCTTTGATGTCTACTAATGGATATCCAGCTAACACACCGTTTTCCATTGAGTCTTTCAAACCAGTCTCTACAGCAGGGATGTATTCACGAGGAACTACCCCACCAACGATAGCATTTTCAAATTCAAAACCGCCGCCTTCTTCGTTAGGTGTAAATTCAACCCATACGTGTCCGTATTGACCTTTACCACCTGACTGACGTACAAATTTACCTTCTGCTTGTGTAGCAGATTTAAATGTTTCACGGTAAGAAACTTGAGGAGCACCAACGTTAGCTTCTACTTTAAATTCACGTTTCATACGGTCTACGATAACGTCTAAGTGAAGCTCACCCATACCAGCGATAATAGTTTCACCAGTTTCTTGGTTAGTTGTTGCACGGAAAGTTGGATCTTCTTCTGAAAGTTTTTGTAAAGCAACGCCCATTTTATCTTGGTCAGCTTTTGATTTAGGTTCAATCGCTACTTCGATAACTGGTTCTGGGAATTCCATTGATTCAAGAATAACTGGATGTTTTTCATCACACAATGTATCTCCTGTTGCAGTATCTTTCAAACCAACTGCTGCAGCAATATCTCCTGAGTATACAGTTGGAATTTCATGACGAGCATTCGCATGCATTTGTAGAATACGACCAACACGTTCACGTTTGTCTTTAGAAGCATTTTTCACGTATGATCCAGCTTCTAATGTACCAGAGTACACACGGAAGAATGTTAAACGACCTACGAATGGGTCAGTCATTACTTTAAATGCTAAAGCTGCAAATGGTGCGTCATCAGTTGAAGGACAAGATACTTCTTCTCCAGTATCTGGATCAGTACCTTTAATGTCAGCAACTTCTGTTGGAGCTGGTAAGAAGTCAATAACGCCATCAAGCATTAATTGAACCCCTTTATTTTTGAAGGCTGTACCACAGTAAACTGGGTAGAATTCTACAGCGATAGTTGCGCGGCGAATAGCAGCACGTAACTCATCTTCTGAAATTTCTTCACCTTCTAAATATTTCTCCATTAACGCTTCATCAGTATCAGCTACTGCTTCAATTAATTTTTCACGCCATTCTTGAGCTTGTTCAAGATATTCTTCTGGAACTTCTTCCTCGCGGATATCTGTTCCTAAGTCATTTGCATAAATTTCAGCTTTCATTGTGATTAAATCAATAATCCCAGTGAAGTTGTCTTCTGCTCCAATTGGTAATTGAACTGGATGAGCGTTTGCTTGTAAACGGTCATGTAATGTACCAACAGAGTATAAGAAGTCCGCACCAATTTTATCCATTTTGTTAATGAATACAATACGAGGAACTCCGTAAGTAGTAGCTTGACGCCAAACTGTTTCTGTTTGAGGCTCAACACCTGATTGAGCATCTAAAACTGTTACAGCACCATCAAGTACACGTAATGAACGTTCAACTTCAACAGTGAAGTCTACGTGTCCAGGTGTGTCAATAATATTAACACGGTAACCTTTCCAGTGAGCTGTTGTTGCAGCTGATGTAATTGTAATACCACGTTCTTGCTCTTGTTCCATCCAGTCCATTTGTGAAGCTCCATCATGAGTTTCACCAATTTTATGAATTTTACCTGTGTAGTATAAAATACGTTCAGTTGTCGTTGTTTTCCCAGCGTCAATGTGGGCCATAATACCCAAGTTACGAGTTTTTTCTAAAGGATATTCTCTAGGCATTCTTGTGTTTCTCCTCTCACTTGTGCTAAAAATCTTTTATTTATCATGTCATCTGCTTATTAGTAACAGTGTTTCTTTTCTAAAAGCAGAGAGGATTTTACCAACGGTAATGAGCAAACGCTCTGTTGGCTTCAGCCATTTTATGGACATCTTCACGTCTCTTAACAGATGCACCACTGTTGTTAGCAGCATCCATTAATTCTTTTGCTAAACGTTGTTCCATTGTATGTTCTCCGCGTAAACGAGAGAAGTTAACAATCCAACGTAGAGCTAAAGTAATTTGACGTTCTGGACGAACTTCAACGGGTACTTGGTAGTTAGAACCACCTACACGACGAGCTTTAACTTCTAAAACAGGTTTAACGTTCTCTAAAGCTTGTTCAAAAACTTCAATTGGATCGTTTCCTGTGGATTCTTTGATTACATCAAATGCGCTATACACAATAGATGCAGCAGTTCCGCGTTTACCATCAACCATTACACGGTTAATTAAACGAGTCACTTCTTCTGAATGAAACATAGGATCTGGTAAAACTTCACGTTTTGTGACAGGACCTTTTCGAGGCATTCAAAATTCCTCCTTCCAAATATTTTTTATATGTATTTAAGTAAGTTGATTTTTCTTATATATAAGAAAGCTTCAATTAAGCTTTAGGTTTTTTAGCACCGTATTTAGAGCGGCTTTGTTTACGATCAGTCACTCCAGCAGTATCTAAAGCTCCACGTACGATATGGTAACGTACCCCTGGTAAGTCTTTTACACGTCCACCACGAATAAGAACAACACTATGTTCTTGTAAGTTGTGTCCGATTCCTGGGATATAAGCAGTTACTTCAATGCTGTTTGATAAACGAACACGAGCATATTTACGTAACGCTGAGTTAGGTTTTTTAGGTGTCATAGTTCCTACACGAGTACAAACTCCACGCTTTTGAGGAGAATTTGTATCAGTAAAAGATTTTTTCAAACTATTGTAGCCTTTTCCTAATGCAGGTGAGTCTGATTTAGTAGTTTTTGATTGACGTGATTTACGAATCAATTGGTTAATTGTTGGCATTCTTTTTCCTCCTTCCTCACATTTGTTTCTAGTACCACACATCCTGGTGGTTCATTTTTTTGACAAAAAAGAATGCAAGTAATCTTGCAGTCACTTTGTAAATGCTTTTCAAGACAGTCAGCACGTCTTTTAAGAGACCTGTACTTAAAGCACCTTAAAAAGCTTATCATATACAATTTAACCTGTCAACAATTTTTCATTTATTTTTTTATATGTCCCTATTCATGGAAAATATCTCACAAAAGATAAAAAATCTGAAAGAATTCAAGAAAACGCCTACCAATTTAAGCTAATTATCAGTACAATAGTTAATTGTAAATCATATATTGTTGGAGGTTATCATGAATTTAAAAGAAATGGTTGGTATCGAAGCAGCAAAACATGTTAAAAGTGGCATGGTGGTAGGTTTAGGAACAGGTTCAACTGCCTATTATATGGTGGAAGAAATTGGCCGTCGGATGAAAGAAGAAGGCTTAGATATTGTCGGAGTAACGACTTCTTCTGCAACAGAAAATCAAGCAAAAGAATTAGGCATCCCCCTAAAAAGTATTGATGAAGTGTCACACGTTGATTTAACTATTGACGGAGCGGATGAAATTAGTCAAGCTTTTAACGGTATTAAAGGTGGCGGAGCTGCTCTTTTATTTGAAAAAATTGTGGCAACCTATTCTAAGAAAGTCATTTGGATTGTGGATCAATCTAAAATGGTAGAAGACTTAGGTAAATTTCCATTACCTGTAGAAGTCATTCCTTATGGTTCAGACCAGCTTATGCGTTTGTTTACGGAAAAAGGGTTACATCCTGTTTTACGTCAAGATGAACAAAAAAATATCGTGAAAACAGATAGTCAAAACTACATTATTGACTTACATCTAGAACAAATTAAAGATCCAGATGAATTAGCTAATTGGTTAGATAAACAAGTAGGCGTGGTTGAACACGGGTTATTCTTACATATGGTTGATACAGTTATCGTTGGGTATGAAGACGGTCCGAAAACTCTACAAGCAACTAAGTAAATGAAACAAAATTAGAATGAGGAAGGAATTTGTTTAATGCATACGCCAGATGAGATTGTTGATATTAGTATTAATATGGGAGTCAAAAAAGTACATAAACCTTTATTATCAAAATTAATTTTAGGGTTTATTGGAGGAGCTATGATTTCCCTTGGCTATTTAGCCTACATTCGAGTTATTTCTTCGGTAGCTCATGAATGGGGAAGTTTTGCTAGTTTAATTGGAGCTAGTGTCTTTCCAATTGGTTTAATTGTTATTTTGCTAGCTGGAGGCGAGTTAATCACAGGAAATATGATGGCTGTCTCTATTGCTTGGTACAATAAAAAAGTAACTGGTAAACAACTACTTCAAAATTGGGTAGTGATCACACTAGCCAACTTAGTCGGCGCACTATTTGTCGCTTACTTTTTTGGTCACCTTGTAGGATTAACTAGTAGTGGCGTCTTTTTAGAAGAAACTATTGCAGTTGCTCAGTCAAAAGTAGCGGCTACGCCATTACAAGCGATTATCTCTGGAATCGGCTGTAACTGGTTTGTTGGTCTTTCTCTGTGGTTATGCTACGGAGCAAAAGACGGTGCTGGAAAAATTTTAGGCACTTGGTTCCCTGTTATGGTTTTTGTTGCCATTGGTTTTCAGCATAGTGTGGCAAATATGTTTGTCATTCCTGCCGCTATTTTTGAAGGCGGAGCTACTTGGGGACAATTTATTCAAAATGTTATTCCAGTGTACTTTGGTAATATTATTGGTGGAGCTGTTTTTGTCAGCGGAGCTTATTACGTTAGTCTAAAACATCACTAAAAGCCATGTCACTCCTAATCACTTTTCTTGGATATTTTCTGAAAAGAAGGTACAATATAGGTGTTATAAGGATACTTAAACACATAGGAGTGAATAATATGGCAAAATTAGTCTTTGTTCGTCATGGTGAAAGCCAATGGAATGCTTTAAACCAGTTTACTGGTTGGGTGGATGTAGATCTAAGTGAAAAAGGAACGGAAGAAGCAAAAACGGCTGGACATAAAATCAAAGAAGCTGGTATTGCGCTAGACGTTGCTTATACATCTGTGTTGAAACGTGCGATTAAAACTTGTCATTATAT
Organism: Vagococcus humatus; assembly: GCF_003950325.1. Classification (GTDB taxonomy): domain Bacteria; phylum Bacillota; class Bacilli; order Lactobacillales; family Vagococcaceae; genus Vagococcus_C; species Vagococcus_C humatus. The sequence goes on along the minus strand of NZ_PXZH01000007.1, from coordinate 54,460 downwards.
TTTAGAAGAATCTGATCAATTGTGGGTACCTGAATATAAATCTTGGCGTCTAAATGAACGTCACTATGGAGCTTTACAAGGATTAAACAAAAAAGAAACAGCTGATAAATACGGAGCAGACCAAGTCCAATTATGGCGTCGGTCTTATGACACATTGCCTCCATTATTAGCCGAAGACGATCCTGAATCTGCTGTTAACGATCGTCGTTATCAACACTTAGACAGACGAGTGATCCCTGGCGGAGAAAACTTAAAAGTGACTTTAGAACGGGCAATTCCTTACTGGGACGACTTTATTGCACCTAGCTTAATTGATGGTAAAAATGTTTTAGTTGCCGCTCATGGTAATTCACTAAGAGCCTTAACCAAACACCTAGAAAATATTTCAGATGATGATATTATGGGCGTTGAAATTCCAACTGGCCAACCAATTGTTTATGAATTAGATGAACAATTAAATATTATCTCTAAATCAACCCTTTAAAACTAATAAAAAAGAGAGCCTTTTTCAAGGTTCTCTTTTTTATTTTCTAATTTAAATACCTTGAGTTAAACAATTTTCATAAATAGCTCTAACATCTTTTACAGCTAAAGGTACATAGGCTGTTGTTGCTAACGTACTATGTTCTACTGCTTTTTCAGCCATTAACTGCAAGTTATCTTCTGGAATACCCACTTCTTCTAAGGTCATAGGAATACCCCAAGACACAAAGCAATCATAAAAAGCTTGAATGCCTTTTTCAGCTGTTTCAAATAAATTATCTGAATTAACTGGAATGTCCCATACATAATGAGCTAAATTAGCCATTTGTTCCACTGTGTCTTCATTTAAGATATACTTCATCCAACGTGGGGTTAAAATAGCTAGACCGATCCCATGAGTAATGTCATAAAAAGCACTTAACTCATGTTCCATTGGGTGACAACTCCAAGTCCCAACTTTCCCTCGACCAGTTAAACCATTTAAGGCTAATGTACTGGACCACATTAAATTAGCCCGTGCTTCATAATTATCTGGTTGTTTTAGCGCTTGTGGGGCATAGTTGATTACTGTTCGCATTATTCCCTCAGAAATTCTATCTTGGACATAAGCTCCTTTATTTTGACTAAAATAGTTTTCTAATAAATGACTTAAAATATCCACTGAACCTGCTGCTGTATGTTTAGTTGGCACTGTATAAGTATAAGTTGGATCTAAAATAGACACTTTAGGAATCATTAAAACAGAATGAATACCTAATTTTTCATTTGTTTCAACATTGGTAATTACTGCTCCCCAGTTCATTTCAGACCCAGTTGCTGCCATTGTTAATACTGTAAATAATGGCAATGTTTTAGTAATCAAACTAGAATCTTTCGTAAAATCCCATGGACTGCCTTCATAGAACACACCAGCTGAAATAGCTTTTGAACAGTCAATGGTAGAGCCTCCACCAATAGCAATAATTCCTTCTATTTGATGATCTCGGCATAATTTAACGCCTTTTTCAACTGTTTCTAAACGAGGATTTGGTTCTACCCCACTTAGTTCAGTTATTTCAAACCCTTGTTCAGTTAATAATGTGGTAGCTTGATCATAAATGCCATTACGTTTGATACTTCCTCCGCCATAAACAAGCAATACTCGTTTACCATAAGGGGCAATACTCTGTGGTAATTTTTTGATTTGATCTTTTCCAAAATAGATTTTGGTTGGTGTATAAAAAGTGAAATTTTCCATAATATCCTCCGGTTCATTCATAATTGTTTAAGCAATCCTTACATTTATAGTAACAAAAAACTCAATGAATGCACATGAAAAGATTCATGGCTTTCATTGAGTTTTTCTTGATTAAGCTTGAATAAGCGTTTCTAACGCAACAATAATCATTTCATCAAAGGTTTTTTGACGTTCTTCAGAAGTGGTTTCTTCCCCAGTTAACATGTGATCACTCACTGTCATAATCCCTAGGGCTTGGACTTGGAATTTAGCTGCTAAATAGTATAAAACTGCCGCTTCCATTTCAATTCCTAAAACGCCGTACTCCCCTAATCGGAAAGTATCCTCTAAACTATCTTTATAAAAAACATCATCAGATAAAACATTCCCAACATGGGTAGTAAAACCATGTTCTTTTGCAATTTGATAAGATTTTAACAACAAGTCAAAATCCGCAATTTGCGGAAAATCATATTTAGGAAAATCATTTCGAATCATAGAAGAAGGAGTTGCAGCTGCTTGAGCTAAAACTAAATCACGCACATGGACATCTTTTTGAATTGAGCCACATGTTCCTACACGTACTAATTGTTTCACATCATATTCACGGATTAATTCATTGATATAAATAGCTGCAGAAGGCATTCCCATCCCAGTTCCTTGAACAGAAACAGGGACTCCTTTATATGTTCCTGTAAATCCTAGCATACCTCTTACTTCATTATACAAAGTAGCATTTTCTAAAAAATGCTCTGCAATATATTTTGCCCGTAATGGATCTCCAGGCAGTAAGATTTTTTCAGCAATTTCTCCAGGTTTTGCCCCAATATGAACACTCATGACAGTTTCTCCTTTATCTTATAGATTAGCTAATGTTTGTTTGATTAATGATTTAAAATCAGCTTTGACACGTTCAGTTGTTTCAACTACTTCTTTATGGTTTAAAGTAGCTTGCATTCCTGCCGCTAAATTAGTCACACAAGTAACACCTAAGACACGCATACCCATGTGACGAGCTACAATAACTTCTGGTACTGTTGACATACCTACAGCATCTGCTCCCATTAAACGAGCCATTCTAACTTCTGCTGGAGTTTCGTAGGTTGGACCTGAAAATCCCATGTAAACCCCTTGTTGTAAAGTGATTTTTAATTCTGTTGCAACAGAACGAGCTACTTTGCCGTATTCTTTGTCAAAGGCTTCAGACATGTCAGGGAAACGAGGTCCTAAGTTTTCATCATTAGCACCAATTAATGGATTAGCTCCCATAAAGTTAATTTGATCGGTAATAAGCATTAAGTTACCTGGTGTAAATGAAGTATTAACTCCACCAGCTGCATTAGTTACCACTAATGAGTGAGCACCTAAAGCTTTCATTACTCGAACTGGGAAAGTAACTATTTCCATAGTGTTTCCTTCGTAATAGTGGAAACGACCTTGCATAGCTAACACTTTTTTACCAGCTAATTCACCGTAAACTAGTTGCCCTGCATGTCCAACAACAGTAGATACAGGGAAGTTTGGGATGTTTTCGTATTTAATAATAATAGGTTCGCTAATTTCATTAGCTAGTTCACCTAAACCAGAACCTAAGATTAAACCAAAATCGACGTCAGTCACTCCTTGTTCTTTGATATACGCTGCTGTTTGTTGTAATTTTTCACTTAATGTTGTCATGTTAGAAACTCCTTTTTATTTTGTTAATTAGTTTAACTCAGTTAAGAAACTTTGACCGTTTTCAGGTAAGGTGACCTTAAAGTTATCTGCAATTGTTGCCCCAATATCTGAGAAATGGCCAACCGGAAGAGCGCCTGACTCTTTCATTTGTTTACTGTAAACCATTAACGGAATATATTCCCGGGTATGATCGGTACCTTTAAAGCTTGGATCGTTCCCGTGGTCTGCTGTAATCATTAATAAATCATCCTCTGCCATTGCCTCAATAATTTCAGGTAAGCGAGCGTCAAATTCTTCTAAAGCTTCTCCGTAACCTGCCACATTCCGGCGGTGTCCGAATAAGGCATCAAAGTCTACTAAGTTAGTAAAACTTAAACCGGTAAAGTCTTGTTTCATAACAGTAAGTAATTGATCCACTCCGTCCATGTTAGATTTTGTTCTCACAAAATCTGTCACTCCTTGACCATTAAAAATGTCATTGATTTTACCTACAGCGATCACGTCTTTTCCACCTTGTTTTAAGTGGTCTAACACAGTATCCCCAAATGGATCTAGAGCATAGTCATGACGGTTAGGAGTTCTAGTGAAGTTACCTGGCTTTCCGACATAGGGTCTAGCAATAATTCGGCCAATCATATACGGATCCTCTTTGGTAATTTCCCGAGTGTAGTCACAAATTCGGTACAATTCTTCTAACGGAATAATGTCTTCGTGAGCGGCAATTTGAAGCACAGGGTCTGCTGAGGTATAAACAATTAAATCCCCTGTTTTCATTTGATGCTCACCGTAATCATCCAGCACTTTTGTGCCGCTATAAGGTTGATTACACACAATGCCGCGACCTGAAAATTCAGAAATTTTTTCTAGTAATTCTTCTGGGAAGCCTTCTGGAAAAACTCTAAACGGCGTTTGAATATTTAAGCCCATGATTTCCCAGTGACCTGTCATGGTATCTTTTCCAACAGACACTTCTTGTAATTTCGTTGCATAACCTTTTGGCTTAGCTACTTCTTTGACCGTTTTTAAGGGAGCGATGTTCCCTAATCCTAGTTGTTCCATGTGAGGCACATGTAAGCCAGCTATTTCTGAAATATGTCCCAACGTATGAGAACCTACATCCCCAAACTGCGCGGCATCTGGTGCTTCTCCAATTCCAACAGAATCCAATACAATTAAATGAACACGATTAAACATGTTGATTCCTTCTTTCTTTTCTCCATCAAGTATTATTTACCAGAAACGTGCCATAAGAAAGGACAAATTCTGTCATTCCTTGGCACGTTTTGTTTATTATTTAGATTTAATATAAGTTTGTCCGTTTGCTTTAGGCCCTTGAGATTTACCAATGAATAGAACTAATACCAATACAGTCAACACGTAAGGTGCTGCTTGTAAATAAACAGATGGTAAATTTTTCAAGAAGTCAATTTGACTACCAATAACTGCTAAACTTTGAGATAATCCAAAGAAAATAGCTGCAGCCATTACGGTTAATGGGTTCCACTTACCAAAAATCATAGCCGCCATAGAAATGAATCCTTGACCAGCAATTGTGGAAATAGAGAACTGTCCAGAAATAGATTGAACAGCTACCGCTCCACCCATACCGCCTAAGAAACCAGAAATCATTACGCCAGCATATTTCATGCCGTAAACATTAATTCCTAGAGTATCAGCCGCTTGTGGATGTTCCCCAACCGAACGCAATCTTAAACCAAATTTAGTTTTAAAGATAACATAGTAAGCTAAAATAGCAACTAATACTGCTACATAAGCTGGTGCTGATGTATCTTTAAAGAAGATTTCTCCTAAAACCGGAATATCTTTTAATATAGGAAAACTAGTTTTACCAAAACGAGCTTTAATCAAGTCTGTTTGACCATGTCCATCAAAGATCATTTTAGTTAAAAATACTGTCAGACCTGGTGCCATTAAGTTAATAACAGTACCACTAACAATATGATCAGCACGCAAGTTAACAGTTGCTACTGCGTGAATCAAAGAAAATAGTATTCCAATTACACCACCGAATAACATAGCTATCCAAGGTGTTAATGCGCCAAATATATTGACAGTAAATAAGTTAAACACTGTGGCACTAAATGCCCCAATTGTCATGATACCTTCTAATCCTACGTTTACAATCCCACTACGTTCTGAAAATGTACCACCCAACGCTGTAAATATTAAAGGAGCTGAGTAGACTAGAGCAGAGGATACGATAATCGCTAATGTTCCTACCATGATTAAGCCTCTCCCTTCCCAGTCATTTTTTTAGCTGCAAATTTATCCATAATGTAGCGAATGGCATAATTAATTCCTACAAAGAAGATAATAGAAGCAATCACAATTTCTACAATTTCTTTTGGCACACCAACACTTGGCATTTTCAATCCACCAATTTTAAGAACGCCAAATAATAGGGAAGATAATAAAATACCAATTGGATTTCCGCCACCTAATAGAGAAACAGCTAAACCATCAAATCCAATTTCTGGAGCAGCACTTAATACATAAAGATTTTCAAATGTTCCTAATCCTTCTACAACTCCACCCATACCTGCTAAAGCACCTGAAATAACCATTGCTAAAATAATGTTTTTCTTAGCATTCATACCAGCATATTCAGAAGCAAGTGGATTCAATCCAACTGAACGAAGCTCAAAACCTGCTGTTGTTCTCTTCATTAGAACCCAAACTAAAACAATCATTAATAAGGCTAAGAAGATACCGCCGTTTAAACGAGAGCCTCCTGAAAGTTGAGTTAAAAAGTCACTTCTTAAAGAGGCATTCGGACTAATTTTAGGAGTAGCATCTGCATTGTCAGTTAACACATAACGAACAATATGGTTACTAATATATAAAATAGTGTAGTTCAACATAATAGTTACGATAACTTCACTTGTACCAAATTGAGCTCTAAAGAAACCAGCAATCCCTGCCCATAAAGCACCTGCTAGAGTTCCAGCAATAATACATAACGGTACTAATAAAGCTTTAGGTAAATCTGGGAAGGTCATAGCTAACCAAATGGAAGCAATCCAACCACATAAAGCTTGACCAGCTAACCCAATATTAAAGAAGCCAGCTGTATAAGCGACTGAAAAACCTAAACCAGTTAAGATTAGCGGAGTAGCTAGCCGAACAACTTCTCCTACATTATACGCACGACCAAAGGCTCCTTCTATCATAGCCCCGTACCCTTCAACTGGATTGTATTGGAAAACTAACATAATAATGGCACCTAGTAATAATCCGGCTAAAACCGAAATAACTGGAACAGCTATACTTCTTACTAATTCATTTTTCTTATTCATGACTTACCGCTCCTTCCTTCACTTGCGCAACTTCTGCTCTTGCTCGTTCTAAAGGAACACCAGCCATTAATAAACCAAGCTCTTGTTCGTTTGTTTCTTTTGGATCAACAATTCCAACTACTTGTCCTTCAAACATCACAGCAATTCTATCAGAAACATTTAAAATTTCATCTAATTCAAAACTAACACACAAGACACCTTTACCACTATCTCGTTGTTCAATTAATCGTTTATGGATGTATTCAATCGCTCCCACGTCCAACCCACGAGTTGGTTGTGCTACGATTAATAAATCTGGATCTCGATCAATTTCCCGTGCGATAATCGCTTTTTGTTGGTTACCACCGGACAAAGCACTGGCTGGTACCAACTCGTTAGTGGTTCTCACATCGAATTCTTCTATCAGTTCTCGTGCGTGAGAATTAATCATCTTATAATCTAAAATACCATGCTTACTTAATGGCTCTTTGTAATAAGTTTGAAGAGCTATATTTTCCGCTAGTGTCATTGGTAAAACTAAACCAAAACGATGACGGTCTTCTGGAACATGTCCCACGCTATTTTCAGTAATAGTTCGTGGTCGTTGACCGGTCATATCTTTTCCGTTAATTTCAACTGTTCCACTTTCTACTTTTCGCATACCTGTAATGGCTTGAAGTAATTCACTTTGACCATTACCATCAATTCCCGCAATCCCAACTACTTCTCCTGCGCGAACTTCTAAATTTAGTCCATTAACTGCATTCAACCCACGATTTTCTTTCACCACTAAATCTTTAATTTTTAGCACTGGTTTCGTAGGATGAGATGGGCCTTTCGGTGTCTTAAAGGACACCGAACGACCTACCATTAAATCGGCCAATTCTTGTTGAGAAACGTCTGCTACATTAACTGTATCAATACTTTTTCCTCGACGAATAATTGTACACCGATCTGCTACAGCTTTAATCTCATCTAATTTGTGAGTGATAATAATAATAGATTTTCCTTCTGCTACTAATTCTTTCATAATCACGATTAACTCATCAATTTCTTGAGGAGTTAACACAGCAGTTGGTTCATCAAAAATTAATAAATCTGCCCCACGATATAATGTTTTTAAAATCTCAACACGTTGTTGCATACCAACAGAGATATTACCGACTAATTCCCCTGGTTCAACTTTGAAACCATATTTTTCCGAAACAGCCAGAATGTCTTGATATGCTTGTTTGTTGTCAATAGCAACACCATTAGTTGGTTCGCTACCTAAAATGATGTTTTCGGCAATTGTAAAATTGTCAATCAACATAAAATGCTGATGCACCATTCCAATACCTAAGCGATTAGCAACAGTCGGACTAGATATTTTTTCTTCTTTACCATTAATACGAATAGTTCCTGAGGTTGGTTCTAATAAACCTGATAAAATATTCATTAATGTTGATTTCCCAGCACCGTTTTCACCTAATAAGGCATGAATTTCACCCTTTTTAACACGTAAATTAATGTTATCGTTGGCTTTGAAATTCCCAAATGCTTTTGTTATGTTTTCCATTTCAATCACGTATTGTGATTCGCCCACTTTATTCACTTCCTAACTATTTCGGTCAAATATGTTAACGTGTCACTTGTCTAAGTGTCTTAACAATTATTTTTTACTTGGTTTTTCTGGAACTTTAATGTCACCAGCAATAATTTTATCTTTTGCTTCATCAACTGCTTTTTGGATATCAGGATTTACTTCGTCTAATTGGCCCTTAGTTAAATCAACACCGCCGTCTTTAAGACCAAATACTTCTGTTTTACCACCATTGTATTTGCCATCTTGTGCGTCAGTAGCAATTGTTTTAACAACAGTACCTACACCTTTTAATGTTGAAGTTAATGTTACGTTACCGCCGTCATATTCACCTTCATCATGTTGGTCACGGTCTACTCCGATTACCCATACAGGATTTTCAGGTTTAGTTTTCATAACGTCGATTGCTTCTGAGAACACACCATTACCAGTATCACCTGACGCATGGAAAATCACGTCAGCACCACTTTTATACATAGCTGCTGCAATAGATTTACCTTTAGCAGCATCACCAAATGATCCTGCATATTTCACATCAATTTTGATGTCTTTATCTACTGATTTAACACCATCAACAAAGCCAGCTTCGAAACGGCCAATTACTTCCCCTTCTTGTCCACCAACAAAACCAACATGTTTAGTTTTGCTTGCTTTAGCTGCTGCAATACCTGCTAAGTATGATGCTTCATTATCTTTAAAGATAACTGATTCTACGTTATCTTTTCCTTTGATAACATCATCAATGATTACAAATTGTGTGTCTTTGTTAGCATCTGCAATTTCTTCAATGGCTGGTTGTAATTTAAATCCAATACCAAAAACTGTGTTGAAACCATCATCAATAGCACTGTTTAAGTTTGGTGTAAATTCTGAGTCTGAGTTAGATTGGTAGTAGTTATAACCACCTGTTCCTTTTTTCTTATCGTTCTCTTTACCCCACTCTTGTAAACCTTCCCAAGCAGATTGGTTAAATGATTTATCATCTACCCCACCTACGTCAGTTACTAATGCTGCTGAGTAGTCTGCTCCTTTACCTTTGTCTCCACCTGTTGCAGTATCGTCAGCTTTTTTGCCTCCACCACAAGCTACTAGCGATACAGCTAGACCTAGAGTAAGTAACCCTAAACCAATTTTTTTAGATGTTTTCATCTTCTAAAGCCCCCTATATATTTTTTTTATTTAACAGCCAATCCGGCCAATTAAATCAGAAATTATAACTGCTCTTCAGTAAATGAATATGGTAATAACTCACCAACGGTTACATCTTTTAGTTCGCCATCTTTATTTACTAAGGTAACTGGCATTGATGGGTCGCAAAATTCTATCATGACTTGCCGACAAGCTCCACAAGGTGAAATAGGTTCATCTGTATTGCCTGAAATAACTAAATGACTGAATTCCTTATCTCCTTCAGATACCGCTTTAAAAATAGCTGTACGTTCTGCACAATTAGTTAAGCCAAAAGATGCATTTTCAATGTTACTACCTGTGTATATTTTACCTTCTTTGGTTACTAAACAGGCACCAACAGGAAAATGTGAATAAGGAACATAGGCAAAATCTTGTGCCTGTTGAGCGGCTTTAACCCATTCTTCTTTAACACTACTCATCGTTTATAGCCTCCTAAGCTTCGGTTACGATTTGAATACTAGCACTAGTACCTAAACGTGTGGCACCAGCGTCAATCATAGCTAACGCTTCTTTTTTCGAATGAATTCCACCAGAAGCTTTAACTCCCATTTCAGGTCCAACAGTTTGACGCATTAACTTAACATCTTCTACTTTTGCCCCACCTGTTGAAAAGCCTGTGGAAGTTTTAACAAAATCAGCACCAGCTTCTTTAGCTGCTTGACATGCTAGTTTAATTTCTTCATCTGTTAATAAACAGGTTTCAATAATTACTTTGACTAATGCTTTATTTTTAGCTTCTTTAACGACTGCTTCAATATCTCTTTGAACGACTACTAATTGTCGGTCTTTCAAAGCACCAATATTAATCACCATATCCACTTCATCAGCCCCGTTTAAAATAGCATCTTTTGTTTCCAGAGCTTTGACTTCGGTTGTTGTAGCTCCTAAAGGGAATCCAATAACTGTACAAACAGCAACTGGCTCTTTAGCTAAGGCTTCATAAGCATATTTGACCCATGTAGGATTCACACATACTGAATAAAATTGATGTTTCTTCGCTTCTTCAATAAGTTGCTTAACCTGAGCTTGAGTTGCATCAGCCTTCAATAGCGTATGATCAATTTTTCGATTTAACTCCACGTTACGTCCCTCTTTCTATTACTCTGTGATAATTTTCCTAACTAATACAGGTTCAGCGACTTCTTCACCAATTTCTATATTGTTATATAATAGCTGTTCCACTTCTGTAATATCTTCCGTATTAGCGTATACCGTAACAAGTGGTTCACCTTGTTCAACAGCCATACCAACTTTTTTATGTAGTTTAACACCAACTGTGTAATCAATCACGTCTTCTTTTGTCTTACGGCCTGCTCCTAATAACATAGCGGCAATCCCAACGTTTTCAGCGTGAATATTGCGAATATAACCTGATTCTTTTGCTGGTAAAACAGTAACATATTTAGCTGTTCCCATTTTTTCTGGTTGATCTACAACACTTGGGTCTCCCCCTTGGTTTTCGATCATTTCTTTGAATTTAGCTAACGCTTTACCAGAATGAAGAGCTTCTTCTAGTAATTGGCGGGCTTCTTCTAAAGTTTCAGCTTTTTTAGCTAAAACAACCATTTGACTTCCTAAAACAAATACCATTTCTTCTAAATCTTTAGGTCCTTGTCCTTTTAAGGTATTGATAGCTTCTTCAATTTCAATAGAATTACCAATCGCTTCTCCTAAAGGCTGAGACATATCAGATATAACAGCCATTGTTTGACGACCAGCTAATTTACCAATACGAACCATTGTTTCAGCTAAACGTGTAGCATCTTCAATATTTTTCATAAAAGCACCATCACCTGTTGTTACATCTAAAACAATTGCATCTGCCCCAGCTGCAATTTTTTTACTCATAATAGAACTAGCGATGAGAGGAATTGAATCAACAGTTGCTGTCACGTCCCGTAACGCATATAATTTTTTATCTGCAGGGGCTAAATTTCCGGATTGGCCTGTAACAGCAACCTGACTCTCATTCACTAAACGAATGAACTGTTCATTAGGTATTTCTACTTGAAAGCCTGGAATCGCTTCTAATTTATCAATCGTTCCACCAGTATGTCCTAAGCCTCGGCCAGACATTTTAGCTACTGGAACGCCAACACTTGCAACTAGAGGGGCTAATACTAATGTAGTTGTATCACCAACTCCACCTGTTGAATGTTTGTCTACTTTTATCCCTGTGATAGATGCTAAATCAATCACATCGCCTGAATTGGCCATATTAAGAGTTAAATTAGTAATTTCAGTATCAGTCATATCTTGATAAAAAATAGCCATTAATAAAGCACTCATTTGATAATCAGGAATATCCCCGTTAGTATAACCTTTTACTAAAAACTCAATTTCTTCTGTTGTTAATGATTTTCCGTTTCTCTTCTTTTCAATAACATCGACCATTCTCATTCGATCATCCCCTTATAGTTCGTTATTAATTATAACTAAATCTACTGAAAATATAAAATATTTTCTAGTAAAGCGTTTTACTAAAAGTAATCGCTTTCTTTAATCGCTTACAAAAGAGATAATAACATCTCTTTTTTAATTAGTCAACCGTTTTACGCTATCTCTTACCAATAATTTAGTCTCAAAAATCTTGTTAGGAATGCGTTGTTTAGGGTTTTCTATAGCATCTAAAATAAATTTTGCTGCATAAAAACCAATATCAAAAGTTGGCTGGTAAACAGTGGTTAAAGCCGGTGCCATATACCGAGCAATTTCTAACCCGTCAAACCCTATAACTGATACATCATCAGGAACACGTAAATCAGCTTCTAAAAGAGCTTGGTAAGCTCCCACAGCCATTTGGTCATTACTACAAAAAATAGCTGTAAAATCTTTTTGACTTTGTTCGATAACTTGTTTCGTTGCTTGATAACCACCTTGCATAGTTAATGGTCCTTCTGAAATTAATTGAGGATTATAATCTATATTGTAGTCTTCTAGACAGTTCAAATAACCTGTAATTCGTTCTGATAATTGATAGTAGTCACCAACTTCTTGAATAAAGGCAATTTTTTGATGGCCCATTTCTATAAAATACTTAACTCCGGAATAAACCCCTTGATATTCTTCTACCAATAATTTACCTTGTTCTCGAGGATTTTTACCCATATCAATCAAAACAAGTGGAATATGTCTTCTTAACACATCATCATTTTTCAAGATTTTCTCACTTAATATATTAGGCGTAGCAATAATAATTCCTTCTACAGAACGGTAAACCAGTTGTTGAAAATATTTTTCTTCAAGTTTAGGATCATGTTTAGAGTTACATAAAATAATCATGTATCCTAAGGAATTAAAATAAGATTCCACTCCTTCGATTAATTTAGAGAAAAACAAATCTGTTACATCTGGAACAATCATCCCGATTGTTCGAGATTTTTTCATGATCATATTTTGAGCAAAAAAATCAGGTTGATAGTTCAGTTCATCTACTACTTTAAGTACACGTTGCCTTGTTTCTTCACTAAACCGACTGCCTTTATTATTTAAAATATGGGAAACAGTCGTCGTGGAAACACCTGCTTTTTCCGCAATATCTTTAATCGTAATTTTCATTTTGCTCCTTCTCCTTAATATAAATTAACGGACCAATATCCCCTTAAGAATACCAAACTTTTTGAGAAATAGGTAGTTTCTTTTTTTCTGAAAATCTGAAAATTAAATTGACTTATTTCTTTATATTTTATATAATGAGAAAAACATTAAGAAATGAGGAGTTTTTGCTATGAAAATCTTACATCACTTAAAGAATATTCGCCCCATAAATAACTCATTTTTCTTTAGCTATTTTAGATAGCGTTTGTAAACATGTCACTCATGGATACAAACGTTAACCTTGTATCTATGATGGCTAAAGCATTTTTTGTTGGATTTGTTTGCCACATAGCAATTGCTCTGAATGGCTAAACTTTCTAACAAATAAAAGACAGGTATGATTTTATCATTATTTTATTATTAGAATTCAATCCATTCAGATAAATATCTGAATGGATTTTTTTATTTTATTTTTAAGGAGGAAACACATGAAAAAAAGAAACCGCTGGCTCATTTATCTGTTTGGTTGCCTTAGTTTAATGATTAGTATCGGACTAGCCACCCACCTGACTAAAGAAAAAGCCAAAAACTATTACACTGTTGGAGTACTACAACTAGTTCAACATCCTTCACTGGATGCAGCTTATCATGGGTTTAAAGACCGGTTAGAAACAACTCAGCAACTAGATAAACCTGTTCATATTGTCTTTCAAAATGGTCAAGGAAATCAGGATAATCTTAAAAACATGAGCGAAAAACTAATTCGTGATAAGCCAAATTTACTACTAGGTATCGGTACCCCCTCTGCTATCTCTCTTTTAAATGAAACAAAACAACTGCCAATTTTAGTGACAGCTGTAACAGATTTAACTAGTTTACATTTAATTCACTCCAATCAACATCCTGGTGGAAATTTAACTGGAACTTCTGACATGGTGCCAATTACTGACCAAATAACCTTACTTCTAAAATTACTTCAAGGAAAAAAACATGTAGGTATTCTCTATAATGCTGGAGAGGAAAACTCTGTTATTCAAGTTAATCTTGCCAAACAATTTTTAGAAAAACAGCATTGCCAAGTTTCTTTACTCACAGCGACTAGTACCAATGATGTGCAACAAGTAACAGAAAGCTTAGCTAAAAAAGTCGATGGACTTTATATTCCAACTGACAATATCTTTGCTAGTGCTATGCCTATTGTTGGTCAAGTAGCTCAGAAATACCAACTCCCTGTCGTCACTGGCTCTATTGATATGGCTAAAGAAGGAGGCACTGCTACTTACGGAATCGATTACTATTCTTTAGGACAGCAAACTGCTGATATGGCGATTAACCTGCTTAAACAAAAAAAACAGCCTGCTACTTATCCAGTAGAAACTTCTAACCACCTGACTTTATATCTTAATCATGACAAATTAAATCAACTGAATATTCCATTAGAGTCTATTCAAGTTAACTAGAAAGGAAGTTTTATATGCTTAATTTTTTAACTCATTTACCAAGTATTTTTATCTCATCTGTTAGTCAAGGGTTTCTTTGGTCATTTTTAGCTGTAGGCGTTTATATTACCTTTCGCTTATTAGATATTCCTGATATGACCACAGAAGGTAGTTTTCCTTTAGGTGGGGCAATTGTTTCCATCTTGATTTTACAAGGCGCTTCTCCAGTAATTAGTACAAGTTTAGCCGTTTTAGGTGGCATGTTAGCGGGTTTAATCACTGGTTTGTTACACACAAAATTAAAAATACCTGCTTTATTAGCAGGTATCATCACAATGACTGGTTTATATTCGATTAATTCACGAATTATGGCGAACAGTGCTACTTTATCTTTAATTCAGCAACCAACTGTTTTCTCATGGTTTGAAAAAATACTTAAACAGCCCCATCTTTCTATCATTATATTAGGAGGAATGTTATTGCTGATCCTACTTCCATTATTATATCTGTTTTTCCAAACTGAAATAGGTTTAGCCATTATTGCTACAGGAGATAATCTAACGATGAGTCAAGCTAATGGCATCAATACGAATAGTACACAATTACTTGGCTATATGTTAGCTAATGGCTTAATTGCTTTAAGCGGTGCGCTTTTAACTCAGCAAAAAGGATTCTCTGATTTAAACGCTGGCATAGGTACCATTGTCATTGGTCTAGCCTCAATTATTGTAGCGGAAGTTCTATTTAAACAAAAACCCTTACTCACTCGGCTATTCACTATTGTTTTAGGCACTGTTGTTTACCGCTTAATTCTGGCCTTTATTTTAGAATTGCCAATTCAAGCTAATGATAATAAGTTTTTCTCAGCTTTATTTTTAGCTGGTTGTCTCTGTTTACCACTTTTACAACAACAAGAAAAAAAATTAAAAAAAGGAGTGACTTATCATGGCTAATCTGTTAGAACTAAATAATGTCAATCATTATTTCCACTTAAACACGGTTCATGAAACCCATGTCCTTCAAGATATCCAATTAACGATGAAAGAAGGAGAGTTTGTCACCATTATTGGTGGAAATGGGGCAGGGAAATCTACCTTATTAAATAGTATTGCTGGCACTTTCCCAGTCACATCTGGAAATATTCTCTTAAATCAAGAAGATATTACTAAAAAAAATGTTGTACAACGTAGTCAATTTATTAGTCGAGTCTTTCAAGATCCTAAAGCTGGAACTGCTGTGCGACTAACAGTAGGTGAAAATTTAGCTATCGCTGCTTGTCGTGGTAAAAAACGGACGTTATCTAGGGCGAAAACAGCTAAAAACCGTTCCTTTTTTATCGAAAAATTAAAAGGATTAAACATGGGTTTAGAAGAAAAAATAGATACTGAAATCGGCTTATTATCAGGAGGACAAAGGCAATCTATTACTCTTTTAATGGCAACATTAAACAAGCCTAAATTACTCCTATTAGATGAACATACTGCTGCTCTTGATCCTAAATCTTCTCACATAATTATGAATAAAACCAAAGAATTAATTGACCAACAACACTTAACAACTTTTATGATTACTCATAATATGGAAGATGCTTTAAATTATGGACAACGACTCATTATGTTACATCAAGGAAAAATAGTAGTAGATTTAGATGAAACAGCGAAGAAAAATTTAACAGTAGCTGACTTATTAACACTTTTCCAAGAACAAAGTGGTCATTCTATACAGGATGATGCCCTTTTATTACAGTAAAAAAATAGTTATCCACATGTGGATAACTATTTTCAGCTATTATTCTTTACTTTTTTCAATATATTTTAACGCACCACTGGGACAAGTGTGGATAGTTTGAATAACTTTTTCTTTGTTGTCTGCATCAGGTAATACCCAGGGTTTTCTTTCTAAATTAAATACCTGTGGATTACCTGTTGTACATTTAGCAGAATGCTGGCACTTATTTAAATTAAAATAAACATCTACCTCTTTTCCTCTATATTTGCGGTATCCTTGATCTAATAATTCTTGCTCCTTCATTTGTCATCATCCTTTTTTATTTTATACCTTTATTATACAAAAAAAGCCACTTAGGAGCTAATCATTTAAGATTAGCCTGAGTGTCTTTTTTTATTTAGCATGACGGTTATGCTTAAAACTGTAAATAGTTAATAACATAGCCAAACTACATAAGATAAACGCACCTGTATAAACAACATGCATCCCATAAATAAAATAATTAGGATGATCTTCCAAATAAGTGGTAACAGGATAACCTGCTCGGTGGCTCATAGACCCATAAAGTAAGGTAGTAGATAAAGCAATACCAATCACCATACCAATGTTTCTAAATAAACCATTTAAACTCCCAACAACCCCTAATTGATCTAAGGATACACTACTCATAACAATAGTATTATTCGGTGACTGAAAAATACCATTTCCTAAGCCAAGTAAACCAATACTTACAATAAACCACCAAAGCGGTGTTTTTAAATCAATAAACGCAAATGAAAGTTGAGCAAGAGTCATAATAGCTAAGCCAATGATTGTTAACACTCTAGGACCATATTTATCAGTAAAATAACCACTGACAGGAGCTGTTACAACCATTACTAAAGGGAATACCATCATAAGTAATCCTGCAAATGAGGCGTCATATCCATGAGCATTTTGTAAAAAGAACGGCAATACCACATTCATAAAAAAGTTAGCAGCAAACACTAACATAGCGGTAACTAACCCAGCTGTTAAAACTTGGTTATTAAATAATTTAAAGTCTATTAACGGTTGAGCCACCCTTTTTTCTCGGTAATAGAACAAGACAAAACTAAGTACGCTTATAGCTAGTAAACCTAAAATCAAAGGTTGAAGAAACCCGATTTCTTGTCCTAAAAAAATACTGGCAAAAAATGGTAGTAAAAAACTAGCAAAACTGATAAATCCTAGCCAATCAATAGCCACACCACTTTTACTAAAGTCTTGGGGTAAAATATATTTGCCTAATACCATAGCTAATAAACCAACAGGGACATTAATCCAAAAAATATAAGACCAACCCATGTTAGCCACTAAAACTCCGCCAATACCTGGTCCAGTAATAGAGCCTAGTGACACAAAGGTCCCAATTAACCCTAAAGCTCGTCCTCTTTCATGAAAAGGAAACACTTCAGTAATAATCCCAATGTTAGTAGCCATTGTCATACTAGCCCCTAAAGCTTGAATAACTCGGCCTACTAATAAGGTTGTTAGTGAATGAGGAACGCCACACAAAAAAGAACCTATCACAAAAATGAATGTTCCTAACTTAAATATTTTAATTTTTCCCACACTGTCACCAATTTTCCCAAATAAAGGTAAACAGGTACAAATCGTCATTAAGTAAATCGAAACAACCCAAGTAATTTGATTAGTTGGGACTTGTAACTCTTTAGACATGGTGGGTAAAGCAATATTAACAATACTCCCATCTAAAGTTGCCATAAATGTAAATAAACCCACTGCAAATAAAATAAGCCAGCGTTTCTTCTGAACTGCTGGGTCCTGCTGAAAATCAATATGTGTTGCCATAAAATTCCTCCCTAATTTTAAATCTCTACTTATTATACTGATTCTAAAAAAAAGATGTAAGTAAAATCAACTCAAAAAAAACTGATAAAATGTTGGGACTACTTCCAATATCTTATCAGTTTCTTTCGTTAATATAATTAGATTAATTTCTAATCTTTCTGTTAATTACCTAATAAAAAATCCAGTACATTCATACCGCTCTCAGTTTCAGCTCGGTATAATTCTGTAAATCCACATCGTTTACAGCTAATAGTTAAAAACTTTTTATTCTGAACATCAAAAATTTTAGCAAAATTTCCGCCTGTTGCTTGAAACTGATCAGATATGTAATGCTCACAGCCACATTTATCACAAATATATTGTTTTTTCTCCATGTTAGTTCCCTCCAATTAATCTCTTTCTTTTATTATACCTTTTTTTTGGACATAATTTATCCGTCTTTGGTCTAGTATTTAACTGTTCTTCTAAGTTAAAATAAAGGGAGTGAAAGGAGTTTTCTTGATGACAACAAAAGATAAGGTACTAGCCTTACTAATTAACGATTATCCACAAGCAATTTCTGGAGAGCATATTGCTACACAACTGAATCTGTCTAGAACGTCTATTTGGAAAGCTATCCAAGAGTTAAAAAAAGAGGGACATCACATTATTAGCACTCCAAATGTAGGCTATCAGTACGTGCCAAATAATACATTAAGTGCCGCTGCTATTAGTCATTTTCTATCCCCTGATTTAAAAAAAGCTATTCAAATCGAGCTAAAAGAAGAAGTGGCTTCTACTAATCAACTCTTAAAACAACAAGCAGATTCTATCAATGCCGACCATTACCTCTTAATTGCCAATAATCAAACCAAAACAAGAGGCCGCTTTGGAAGAGAATACTTTGCATCTGACAAAGGAAATGGCATTTATTTTAGTCTGATGCTACATCCTCACTGTGAACTAGATTATATCCCTCAATATACCATTATTACTGCAGTTGCCTTAGTTAAGGCTATTCAGGACTTAACGGATAAACACCCTAATATTAAGTGGGTCAATGATATTTATCTTAACGAGAAAAAAATAGCTGGTATTTTGTCTGAAGCAATTACTAACATTGAAACCCAAACAATTTCTACTATTATTATTGGTGTAGGAATTAATTTTTCTATTCCACAACAAGAGTTTCCTGTAGATTTACAAGAAAAAGCCACCTCACTTTTTTCAAAAGAGGCCCCTACTATCTCTAGAAATGAATTAATTGCTCGGTTTCTTACCCATTTTTATGACTGTTTAAATCACTTAGATACTTATCCTTTCATGGATATTTACCGACAACATTCTTTTGTGTTAGGTCGCTTAGTCAGTTTTACCCAAAATCAGAAAAAATACCAAGGAAAAGCTATTCAAATTACAGACAAAGGAGAGTTAGTGGTAGAATTAGCAGATCAAAGCCAAAAAATTCTCTCTTCAGGAGAAATTAGTTTACAATCTTATTAACTAATTAACTTGAACTCCTGCAAATAACTCGCTATAATGCCTAGAGATTACTAATTTTAGAAATGGAGAATGACATGATAACTGTAACAAATGTAAGTTTACAATTACCAGATAAAAAATTATTCGAAGACGTTAATATTAAATTTACTCCAGGAAATTGCTACGGCCTAATTGGGGCTAATGGAGCAGGTAAATCAACCTTTTTAAAAGTATTAGAAGGACAAATCCAACCTAGTTCAGGATCCGTGACACTAGGACCTGATGAACGCCTTGCTACTTTAAAACAAAATCACTTTGACTACGAAGATCACACTGTTTTAGAAACAGTCATTATGGGACATAAACGTCTCTATGAAGTTATGACAGAAAAAGATGCTATTTACATGAAAGAAGATTTTTCTGACGAAGATGGTATTCGTGCAGCAGAATTAGAAGGAGAATTTGCAGAGTTAAACGGATGGGAAGCTGAACCAGAAGCTGCCACTCTTTTACAAGGTCTACAAATTCCAGATGAGTTACATCAATTAAAAATGGCAGAATTACCTGCTGGACAAAAAGTAAAAGTATTGTTAGCTCAAGCTTTATTTGGCCAACCAGATGTTTTACTATTAGATGAGCCTACTAACGGACTTGATATTCAGTCCATTGCTTGGTTAGAAGAATTTTTAATTGAATTTGAAAATACCGTTATCGTTGTATCCCATGACCGACACTTTTTAAATAAAGTATGTACTCATATGGCTGACCTTGATTTTGGTAAAATTCAATTATATGTAGGTAACTATGATTTTTGGTTAGAATCTAGCCAATTAGCGGCTAAACTTCAAGCGGATCAAAATGCTAAAAAAGAAGAAAAAATTCAAGAATTACAAGAATTTATCGCACGCTTTAGTGCTAATGCCTCTAAATCTAAACAAGCTACTTCTCGTAAAAAAATGTTAGATAAAATTGAATTAGATGATATTAAACCATCTTCTCGTCGCTACCCTTACATTCATTTTAAACCAGAAAGAGAAATTGGAAATGATTTATTACGTGTAGAAAATCTATCTAAAACAATTGATGGTAAAGCTTTAATCAATCAAATTTCTTTTACCTTAAATAAAGATGACAAAGTAGCATTTATCTCAACAAGTGATATTTTGCCAACTATTTTATTTAAATTATTAATGGGCGAACTAACGCCAGATACTGGTAATATTCATTGGGGAGTGACTACTTCACAAGCTTATTTACCAAAAGATAGTTCTAAAGAGTTTGAAAATGGTGAGCCAATTTTAGAATGGTTACGTCAATATGCTTCAAAAGAAGAAGATGATAATACTTTCTTACGTAGCTTCTTAGGTAGAATGTTATTTGCTGGAGACGAAGTATTAAAACCTGTTAATGTTTTATCTGGTGGGGAAAAAGTTCGTTGTATGTTATCTAAATTAATGCTGTCTAAAGCCAATACTCTTATTTTAGATGATCCAACTAATCACTTAGACTTAGAATCTATTACCGCTCTAAATGATGGGTTAATCAATTACAAAGGTTCGTTATTATTTACTTCTCATGACCATCAGTTTATTCAAACAGTTGCTAATCGAATCATTTTCATTACTGAAAAAGGAATTGTAGATTGTCCAGAAACAACTTATGATGAATTTTTAGAAAATGAACGGATTCAAAAACGAGTACAAGATATTCTTTAATCAAAAAAAGTTTCCTAAAGGGTTAATCCTTTAGGAAACTTTTTTATTAATTATTTCATTTAGATCTGATCCCAAACATTTTTTAACACGTTAGTTTGAGTTCTATCTGGTCCAACAGAAAATGTTACTAAGTCTATTCCTACTAATTCTTCAATTCGTTTGACATAGTTTAAAGCATTTTGAGGTAATTCCTCTAATGTTTGACACATAGTAATATCTTCAGACCAACCAGGTAATTCTTCATAGATTGGTTGACAACGAGCAATTTCTTTTAAACTAGCAGGATAGTAATCAATCCGTTCACCGTCTAGTTGGTAAGCCACACAAATTTTGACTGTGTCTAGTCCACTTAATACATCAATCGAGTTTAAAGATAAATCAGTTAAACCAGATACCCGTTTAGAATGACGCATAACTACACTGTCAAACCAACCAACTCGTCTAGGTCGACCAGTCACCGTGCCAAATTCTCGGCCAACTTGACGAATTCTTTCTCCAACTTCATCAAATAATTCAGTCGGGAAAGGACCGTCTCCTACTCGTGAAGTGTAAGCTTTACACACCCCTACCACTCTGCTTACTTTAGATGGACCAAATCCATTACCTACTGTAACCCCACCAGCTACTGGGTTAGATGATGTAACAAAAGGATAAGTTCCATGATCAATGTCTAACATAACCCCTTGTGCCCCTTCAAATAATACCTGTTTGTGACTATCAACAGCATCATTTAAAAGAAGGGAAGTATCTGTTACATAAGATTTAATCTGTTGTCCATAAGCATAATATTCTTCAAAAATATCCTCAAAATTCACAGGTGTTCCCCCATAAATTTTAGTAATCACTTCATTTTTTTCTTGAATATTTAAGCGAAGTTTTTCTTCAAATGTTTCTTTGTCTAGTAAATCTGCCATCCGAATGCCAACACGGGCTACTTTATCCATATAAGCTGGACCAATTCCTTTATTAGTAGTCCCTATTTTAGCCTCTCCTTTAGCAGCTTCTTGTAATGTATCTAAAATAATATGATAAGGCAAAATAACATGAGCTCGGTTTGAAATTCGTAAATTATCCGTTTGAACTCCTTTGTCTTGTAGATAAGTCATTTCTCTTACAAGTGATTTTGGATTGACTACCACTCCATTACCGATCACACTAATTTTATCAGAATAAAAAATCCCTGAAGGAATTAATTGTAATTTGTATGTTACTCCATCAAATTTGATAGTATGTCCAGCATTGTCTCCACCTTGATAACGCGCAATAACATCTGCCTGTTCGCTTAAAAAGTCAGTGATTTTTCCTTTACCTTCGTCGCCCCATTGTGTTCCTACTACTACTACTGATGACATAAAACACACCTCTTTTATTTTTTTATTACCGACATATTTTACCACACACTTATAGAAAATCAACTTATTTCCTAACATTATTAAAAAAAACCAAAAAAAACACAGAAATTACTGTATATTTTTTTGGTTTATTCCATATAAATCATTAAATGACGAACATTATTTAAAATTCATCTCGGTGAGCTAGGGAAGAAAACTTATTATATTCTTTAACAAAAAGAAGCTCAACTGTTCCCCTTGCTCCACTTCTATTTTTTTCGATAATAACTTCAATGATATTGTTACTAGACGACTCCTGTTCGTCCTCATCATCATTTTCTCGGTCATAATAATCATCCCGATATAAAAAGGCAACAATATCAGCATCTTGTTCAATCGAACCAGATTCTCGAATATCACTTAAAACAGGTCGTTTATCTTGTCTTTGTTCTACACCACGTGATAACTGAGATAAAGCTATCACTGGAACTTTTAATTCTTTAGCTAATTTTTTTAATTGTCTAGAAATTTCAGACACTTCTTGTTGACGATTTTCACGACCAGTTCCTTCAATTAACTGTAAATAGTCAATTAAAATCAAGCCTAAATTTTTATTTTCTTGAGATAATTTACGACATTTTGCACGAATTTCTGAAACTTTGATCCCTGGGGTATCATCAATATAAATGTTAGCTTTAGATAAACTTCCCATAGCCATAACTAAATTATCCCATTCTTCTTCAGAAAGTTGACCGGTTTTTAAATGACTAGCATCAATCGTACCTTCAGCACAAAGCATCCGGTTAACTAGTGATTCAGCTCCCATTTCCAAACTGAAAATAGCCACAGCTTTATCTGTTTTAGTTCCCACATTTTGAGCAATATTTAAAGCAAAAGCTGTTTTACCTACCGCAGGACGAGCGGCTAAAATAATTAATTCTTCTGGCTGTAAACCAGCAGTCATTTTATCTAAGGCATGATAACCTGTTGGTAAACCAGTAATTTGATTTTTTTGTTGAGAAAGTTGATCAATTTGTGTAAACGCTGTATTTAATACATCTGCAATTGGTAAAAAACCGCTTCGATTTCTTTTTTCAGAGACACTTAAAATACTTCTCTCAGCCTCATCTAAAATAACATCTACTTCTTCACCTTGAGCAAATCCTTTAGAAACAATATCTGTTCCCGTTTGGATTAATTGTCTTAACGTGGATTTCTCCCCTACTATTTTAGCATAATAATGAATATTAGCGGAAGTAGGAACGGACATCGTTAATTCTGTTAAATAAGAAATTCCACCTACATCTTCTAAACTATTAACAGAGTCTAAATACGCTTTGACTGTAATCAAGTCAATTGCTTCATTTCGGTCATGAAGATACTTCATGCCTTGAAAAATGATTTGATGCCCTCGTCGATAAAAATCCTCTGTATCAACGTATTCCATAGCTTCAATAATCGCATCAGCATCTAAAAAAATAGCTCCTAAAACAGCTTGCTCCGCACTTATGTTCTGAGGAGGAATTCTTTCTTGAAGCCCTTCTTGCATACATCTTCTCTCCTGCCTAAAAATAAATAAACCTCAGCCTTACTCTGCTACAACATGTACATTTAAAACAGCTGTAACCTGTGTATGCAATTTAATCGTTACTTTTGTATATCCTAAGCTACGAATTGGTTGAGGTAAATCCATCTTTCTTTTATCTATTTTTATATCATGTTGTTTTTTTAAAGCTTGGGCAATTTGTTTAGAAGGAATCGATCCAAATAATCTACCATCTTCTCCTGCTTTTGCTTTAATAACTACTTCAAAATTTTCTTGTTCTATGATTTCTTTTAACTTTTCAGATTCAGCTTTAACTTCTGCTTCTAATTTTTCTTTTGCTTGTTTTTGGCCTTTTAATTCACTTAAACTAGCAGCAGTTGCTTCTTTAGCTAAGCCTTTTTTTATTAAAAAGTTTTGACCATAACCATCAGATACTTCTTTGACTTCACCGCGTTTTCCTTGACCTCTTACGTCTTTAATAAATATAACTTTCATTTGCGACATCTCCTTCACGACAAAATTCATTTAACATACTCATTATTTTATCACAGAATCACCTTTTTACAACTTTTCCTTATTTAAATAATGTTTCACGTGAAACATTATTTAAATAAAAAAAAGGAGAAGCCTTGGCTCTCCTTTTTAATTTATTATTGTTCGTCTGCTACGAAAGGTAATAATCCCATAATTCTAGCACGTTTAATTGCTATTGTTAATGTACGTTGATGTTTAGCACAAGTACCTGTTACACGACGTGGTAAAATTTTACCGCGTTCTGATACAAATTTATTTTTTAATAAGTCAACATCTTTGTAATCAACATGGTCGATATGGTTAGCACAGAAGTAACATACTTTACGACGTCTTCTTCCGCCTCTTCTTTGTTGAGCCATTCATATCCCTCCTTCGATTTTAGAATGGTAAATCATCATCTGATATATCAATTTGAGATCCAGCGCCAAATGGATTAGTATCCCGGCCTAAATTTCCTTGTGACATATCATTCTGATAGGATGATGAAGATTGGTTTGACGATGGATTAAACTGTTGATTCATATTTCCAGTACCAGATTCTTGGCGGCGTTGTTCACTAACCGTTTTAGACTCTAACATTTGGAAATTTTCACAGACAACTTCAGTCACATAGACTTTTTGACCTTGCTGGTTCTCATAATTACGCGTTTGAATACGACCTTCCACACCAATTAATGCACCCTTACGAGCGAAATTAGCTAATGCTTCAGCAGGTTTCCTCCATAAAACACAATTAATAAAATCAGCCTCACGATTACCGCTTTGGTTCGTGAAGTTACGGTTAACAGCAAGTGTAAAAGTAACAACAGCAACTCCATTCGGTGTATAACGCAAATCAGGATCTTTGGTAAGTCGACCTACAAGTACAACATTGTTAATCACTTCTTCATCTCCCTTCGAAATGTTTCACGTGAAACACTCTAGTTTTCTTCTTTAATGATCATATGACGTAAAATGTCATCATTGATTTTAGCTAAACGATCAAATTCATTGATTGCTTCAGCATTTTCAGAAGAAACTTTTACGATATGGTAGATACCTTCGCGGAAATCTTGGATTTCATATGCGAAACGGCGTTTTTCCCAATCTTTAGATTCTAAAATCTCAGCACCATTGTCTTTGATGATGTTATCAAAACGTTCTACTAATGCTGTTTTTGCTTCTTCATCAATGTTCGGACGAATAATATAAGTAATTTCATAGTTCGTTACTTGACTCATTGACTTCACCTCCTTATGGACTTTGGCTCTAACTAGTTAGTATAGAGCAAGGAGAGTTAATCTAAAAGATTCACTCACATTTGAATACTATACTAGTTTTTTGTCAAAAAAGCAAGGTTTATATTTGAAAAAGCAGCGAACTGATTCAATCAATCACACTGCTTTTTCCTATACGCAATTATTCTTCTGTAGAGTTTGATTCAGTTACCTCATCGAAGTCTTCTTCTAAATCATCATCTGATTCTACTTTTGCCATTGTGGCTACAGTAGCGTTAGTTTCTAAACGAATGAGTTTAACCCCTTGTGTCGCTCTACCAACTTGGGAAACAGAAGCAATATCAAAGCGAATCATAATACCACCATCAGTAATGACTAAAATATCTTCTTCTCCTGTTACTGTAGTTAATCCAATTAATGGTCCATTTTTATCGGTTATTTGAGCTGTTTTAATCCCTTTACCACCACGACCTTTAACTGGATACTCTTCCCAGCTAGTCCGTTTTCCATAACCTTTTTCAGTTATAACAAAAACTTCTGTGTTTGGCTCTAACACATCCATACCAACCACATAGTCATCTTCGCGTAAGCGAACACCTCTAACCCCTGTAGCTGTTCTTCCCATGCTTCTGACATCTGTTTCTTTAAAGGTCACAGAATAACCTTGATGAGTTCCAATAATAATGTTTTTAGTTCCATCAGTAATAGTCACATTAATTAGCTCATCCTGCTCTCTTAAACCAATCGCAATCAACCCATTGCTCCGAATGTTAGCAAATTCTGTTACATCTGTTCGTTTTACAGTACCTTGACGGGTTGTAAAGAATAAATAATGACCAGTTTCTGCTTGTTCTTCAACATTAATAATAGCTTGAACTTTTTCCGATGAGTCAATCCCTAATAAGTTAATAATTGGGATTCCTTTTGCAGTTCGGCCGTACTCAGGGATTTCATACCCTTTTGCTCGGTAAACCTTACCATTGTTAGTAAAGAATAGTAGTGCATCATGAGTTGAACAAGAAACAAGTGTTTCGACAAAGTCATCATCATGAACTCCCATTCCTTGAATACCACGTCCACCACGTTTTTGAGTTCTAAACTCTGTACTTGGCATCCGTTTAATATAACCATTATGAGTTAAGGTAATAACAATATCTTCTTCTTCAATTAAATCTTCATCTTCAAGACTTAAAACTTCCCCAACCAATAATTCTGTTCTTCTAGGATCGGCAAATTTCTTACGAACTTCATCTAATTCAGTTCGAATAATATGCAGCACTCGTTCATGATTAGCTAAAATATCAGTTAAATCAGCAATCAATGCTAATAAATCTTGATATTCTTTTTCAATTTTTTCTCTTTCTAAGCCAGTTAATCGGCGTAAACGCATATCTAAAATAGCTTGCGCTTGTCTTTCTGATAATTCAAATTGCTCCATTAAGCCTTTTTTAGCCACATCATCTGATTCAGAACTACGAATTAAATGAATAATAGCATCAATGTGGTCTAAAGCAATCCGCAACCCTTCTAGAATATGGGCTCTAGCTTCAGCCTTTTGTTTATCAAATTCTGTTCTGCGGCGAATCACTTCTTCTTGGTGAGCAATGTAGTGTTCTAGCATTTGTTTAAGTGTTAATACTTTAGGTTCTCCGTTAACAATTGCTAACATGTTGAAACCAAATGAACTTTGAAGAGCAGTTAATTTATACAAATTGTTTAATACAACTGAAGCACTTGTATCTCGTCTCACTTCAATCACAATTCGCATACCTTCTCTAGAAGACTCATCTCTTAAATCTGTAATACCTTCTATTCGTTTATCTCGGTGCAAATCAGAAATTCTCTCAATCAATCTAGCTTTGTTAACCATATAAGGTAACTCAGTCACAATGATTCGTTCTTTTCCGTTAGCCATTTCTTCAATTTCAACCCGAGCACGAATGGTTATAGTTCCTTTACCAGTATCATAAGCTTTACGAATGCCTGATTTTCCCATAACCAAACCACCTGTTGGAAAGTCTGGTCCTGGTAGGACTTCCATTAAATCCATTGTGGTAGCTTCAGGATTATCCATTAAGACATAAATAGCATCCACTACTTCACTTAAATTGTGAGGAGGAATATTGGTTGCCATCCCAACCGCAATGCCTGTTGTCCCATTTACTAATAAGTTAGGAAAACGAGCAGGTAAAACAGCTGGTTCTTTTTCCGTATCATCATAGTTAGAAGTAAAATCTACTGTATTTTTATTAATATCTCTTAGCATCTCTAGTGCGATTTTACTCATTCTTGCTTCTGTATAACGCATAGCCGCAGCTCCGTCACCATCAACAGAACCAAAGTTACCATGTCCATCAACTAACATATTACGGTAACTAAAGGGTTGAGCCATCCGTACCATTGATTCATAAATAGCACTGTCTCCGTGGGGATGGTATTTACCCATTACATCCCCAACAATACGGGCTGATTTTTTATGAGGTTTATCTGGCGTTACCCCTAATTCGTGCATGCCGTATAAAATACGACGATGAACTGGTTTTAACCCATCACGAACATCTGGTAATGCCCGAGAAACGATAACACTCATCGCATAATCAATAAATGATTCTTTCATCTCACTTGTCAATTTGACGTCTTGAATATTTTCTCTTTTATCTTCCATGAATGTTTTGTCCCTACTCTCTTTTTAAAGAATAATTAGATATCTAAATTTTTAACATAGCGTGCATTAGCTTCAATAAATTCTCGTCTTGGTTCTACACGATCCCCCATTAGCATATCGAAAATTTCATCAGCTTGTTTAGCATCATCCACTGTAACTCTTAACATAACGCGGTTTTCAGGATCCATTGTAGTCTCCCATAATTGATGATCATCCATCTCTCCAAGTCCTTTATATCGTTGAACAGTTGGTT
Source organism: Vagococcus humatus (assembly GCF_003950325.1). Taxonomy (GTDB): domain Bacteria; phylum Bacillota; class Bacilli; order Lactobacillales; family Vagococcaceae; genus Vagococcus_C; species Vagococcus_C humatus. The sequence continues at coordinate 25,756 of NZ_PXZH01000007.1, read as the reverse complement.
TAGGTGACGGAGATAAAGAAGCTACTACTTCAGCTAACTCTTCTTCTGCCCGTTTACCTGGTTGAATGTAGGTAATATTTTTGCCTTGTTTAACTCCGTATAAGGGTGGTTGTGCAATATAAACATAACCTGCTTCAACAATTGGACGCATATATCGGTAAAATAACGTAAGTAATAAAGTTCTGATATGAGCACCGTCAACGTCCGCATCGGTCATAATAACTAATTTATGATAACGAGCTTTGGACACGTCAAATTCTTCACCAAACCCTGTTCCCATAGCTGTAAATAAAGAACGAATTTCTTCGTTTGCTAGGATTTTTTCCATGCTTGCTTTTTCTACATTCAAAATTTTACCTCGAATAGGTAAAATCGCTTGAAATTCTCGGCTACGACCTTGTTTAGCAGAACCTCCAGCAGAATCTCCCTCAACAATAAATAATTCAGATTTTTCAGGGTCACGGCTAGAACAGTCGGCTAATTTACCAGGTAAATTACTGATTTCTAATGCCCCTTTACGACGAGTAACTTCACGGGCTCTTTTAGCAGCCATCCGCGCTTTAGCAGCTAATAAACCTTTTTCCACTATTTTTTTCGCAACAGTTGGATTTTCTAGTAAAAATTTATTTAACGCTTCAGAAAATAAGCGATCTGTTACTGTTCTCACTTCAGAGTTTCCTAATTTAGTCTTAGTTTGCCCTTCAAACTGAGGTTCTGGATGTTTGATAGAGATAACAGCTGTCATACCTTCTCGGACATCTTCTCCGCTTAAATTATCTTCATTGTCTTTCATTAAGTTTTGTTTCCGAGCATAGTCATTAATTACCCTTGTTAAAGCTGTTTTAAAGCCTGCCTCGTGGGTTCCACCTTCATAGGTATGGATATTATTCGCAAAGCTTAATAAATTGGTATGATAGCCATCTGTATATTGTAGGGCCACTTCCACCATAATATCTTGTTGTTCGCCTTCTAAATAAATGGGTTCTTCAAATAAAACAGCTTTACTGCTATTTAAGAATTCCACATAACTTTTAATACCACCTTCATAATGGTATTCTAACTTGTCTTCTCGGCCTTCACGCTTATCTTCAATAGTTAAACGTAACCCTCGGTTTAAGAAAGCTAACTCACGAACTCGAATCGCTAATGTTTCAAAGTCAAAATCAGTGGTTTCTTTAAAGATTTCAGGGTCAGGAACAAAATGAACAGTTGTTCCTTGTTTATCTGTTTCTCCAATCATTTTCAAGTCATTTACTACATGACCTCGTTGAAATTCTTGGTAATGAACTTTGCCATCTTTATAAACTGTGACACTTAGTTTTGAAGATAGAGCATTCACTACAGAGGAACCGACACCGTGTAAACCACCAGAAACTTTGTATCCTCCACCGCCAAATTTACCTCCTGCGTGCAAAATAGTAAAAACTGTTTCCACAGCAGGACGTCCTGTTTTTGCTTGTATATCTACTGGAATTCCGCGACCGTTATCCACAACAGTCACACTACCATCTTGTTCAATAATGACATTGATTTCATCACAAAAACCAGCTAATGCTTCATCAATGGAATTATCCACAATTTCCCAAACTAAATGGTGCAAACCTTGTCGACTAGTAGAGCCGATATACATTCCTGGACGTTTTCTAACTGCTTCTAATCCTTCTAATACTTGAATTTGACTGGCATCATATTCATGGGCTTGTTTATTCTTTTCTTCCTGATTCACTTTGTTCACTAATCCTTTCTACAACACCTTGTTTTACCATGAAAACATCTGGATGAACCGTTAATTTATCTGATAGATGATCTAAACTAGTCGTAGTTATAAATGTTTGAACTTTATTTTCAATACTACTTAGTAAGTGAACTTGTCTTTCGTCATCTAATTCACTCATCACATCGTCTAGCAACAAAATAGGATACTCCCCTATTAAGTCATGTATCAGTTCTATTTCAGCTAATTTCACACTTAAAGCAGTCGTTCGCTGTTGCCCTTGCGAACCATATGTCTGAACATTTTGCTGATTAACTAAAAAAATTAAATCATCCCTATGAGGTCCAACTGATGTATTTTGTTTATATAAATCTTTTTCTTGATTTTTTTTCAATTGTTCATAAAAAATTTGAAAAATTTCGTTCTTAGCATGTTCTTTTGTTACAGGGATACTTGTCTCATAAATAATTTGAAGTAATTCTTTATGATTGGTGATTTTTTGATGTAATTGATTGGCCCAACTTTCAAGTTGCTGAATGAATTGATACCGGTAATAGATAACTTCACTACCTGCTTGAGCTAATTGTTCGGTTAAAACATCTAAATACACTTCATCTGTTTGAGCTTGTTTTTTAAGTCCTAGTTGCTTAAGATACTTATTTCTTTGTTTCAACGTTTTTTGATAAAGACTTAGGTGATAAAGATACACAGGATTCATCTGACCTAGCTCCATATCAATAAAACGACGCCTTACTTGGGGAGAACCTTTAATTAAATAAAGATCCTCTGGGGCAAATAAGACGACGTTTAATTCACCTATATATTCACTTAGACGTGATTGCTCTATATGATTGACTTTTGTCATTTTCCCTTTGTTAGAAATAGCCATTTCTAACAACACTGAAGTTTGACGTTTTTCTACTTCACCAACTAAACGAGCGACTTTTTCATCCCATTTAATTAATTCTTTATCAGAATTGGCTCTATGACTTCTTGCCATGGCTAATACATAGATACTCTCTAACAAATTAGTCTTCCCTTGAGCATTTTCACCTAAAAACACATGAATATTTTCTGAGAAAGACAAGTCAACAGAAGTATAGTTTCGGTAGTGACTCAATGTTAATTTATTCAGTCTCATCGGTTAAATCTCCTGGCTCTCCCTCACTTTTATCCATAAAAAAAGTACCCATTTCAGGTATCTCTATCATCATGCCAGGATATAATTTTCTACCGCGACGGTTTTCTAACTCATTATCCACAAAAACCGAGTGCTCTGACAAATAAAATTTAGCCATACCACCACTTGAAATGATATTAATTTCTTTTAAAAATTGGCCTAACGTGATGTACTCTGTTTCAATGTAAAATTTTTGTTTCAATTCATCACCTTCTTATCCCCAAATATTACTTTAATTATACTCTTTTTTACCCTAAAAAACAAATATACCTATTTATTTTCGACTTTTAAGCAGTTTGGCATAAAATAGATAGTTTTTATCCCTTTGTTCATAAAAAGCTCAAAAAGGGCTTATTTTCCCTTAATATAAAAAAAGCAAGGAATGAAAATTTTCATTCCTTGCTTTCAAATAGGCTAATTAATTGGTTCTAACTGGAGTAATTAATTGAATAAATTGCTCATCACTATCAATCGGAACAATTGTAAATGGTCTTAATGGTTCAATAAAATTAAGAGCTATTTCAATATTGCCAAAAGCTTTTAGTGCATCCTTCATGTAGTCAGGATTAAATGCGATCTCTAAAGGATTTCCTGAAACAGATTTATAGTCTAACTCTTCTTGAACATTACCAATTTCTGGAGAGTTACTGTGAATCATCACTTCATTTTCGTCAATTCTTAATTTAACAATATTATTTCGACCTTCATGGGACAATAAAGAAGCTCGCTCAATAGCTGCTAAAAAGGTTGGGACATTAAATTCAATCCGTGTATTAAAGCTAGTTGGAATTAACCGGTTTGTATCTGGATATTTTCCTTCTAGTAAGCGGGAATAAAAAGACATGCTAGGTGTTTTAAATAAAACTTGATTTTCCATAATACTAATTTCTACCATCTCTTCATTTTCCTTAAAGGAACGAGATAATTCTAATAAACTTTTACCAGGAATGATAATGTCAAAATCTTCTTCGCTATTCATCACGCCAATAATTCTTTGGCTAAGTCGGTGACTGTCTGTAGCAACTGCCAATAGTTCATTATTAGAAAATACAAAATGAACCCCTGTTAAAATAGGACGACTTTCATGTAGGGATACTGCAAAAGATGTTTCACTAATAATACTTTTCAACACGTTAATAGGAATTTTTAATTGATTCGTCGCTTCAACAACAGGTAAATGGGGATAATTATCTGCATCAATCCCTTTTACTAAGAATTCAGCAGGACCTGAAGTAATTTTTACTTGATTTTGTGACATAACTTCTAAGGTAAAGGTGGTTTCTGGTAATTTACGAATGATTTCCCCAAAAAAACGAGATTGTAAAACAATCGCTCCCTCTTCTTCAATTTGAAGATTGGCTTTTTCTGTGCTTACTGGTAAATAAGATTCAATTGAGATATCTGCGTTACTTCCTGTTAAGTGTAATCCTTCAGACGTTAAAACTAATTTAACACCAGTCAAAATAGGAATAGTCGTTTTGCTAGAGATAGCTCGTTGAACAATTGATAATTCTTCTAAAAATGCATTTCGGTTAATAGTAAATTTCATAAGGATATCCTTTCTTGTCTATATATATATATTATTAATATAAATAATAGTAGTAGTAGGGGCTGTTAACTGTGTGGAAAACACTAGCTAACATAGAAATAATAAAGTTACCCACCTGTGTATAACTTGTGGATAACTCATAGGTTGTTTTAATACTTTTCCACAAGGACCTTTGTCATTAGTTAAAAAGTATTTGTTTAAGTTCAGTTACTTCTTTTTGAAGCACTATATCTGTTTCTAAAAGTTGTTGAATTTTTTCATGGGAGTGAATAACTGTGGTGTGATCTTTACCACCAAACTCAGCGCCAATTTTAGGAAGAGAGTTGTCTGTTAATTCTCTAGATAAAAACATCGCAATTTGTCTAGGAACTACAATACTTTTCACTCGTTTTTTTCCTTTTAAATCTTTTAGCTGCAAATGGTAATAATTGCAGACTGTTTCTTGAATTTTTAAAATAGATAATTCCTTTTTTTCTTCAGTTGGTCGTAATGTTTTTAGCGAATCCGCTGCTAGACTAGTGGTGATGTCTTGACCATTCATAGTAGCATAAGCTTGAACTCTAACCAAGGCCCCTTCTAATTCACGAATATTAGAATCAATTTGACCGGCTATGTAACTAAGGGTATCATCTGGAATTTCTAGTCGTTCAGCATCTGCTTTATTTCTTAAAATCGCAATTCTAGTTTCTAAATCTGGGGGAGTAATATCTACGGATAGTCCCCAAGCAAATCTTGAAATGAGTCGTTCTTGTAACTTAGGAATTTCATTAGGTAGACGATCACTTGTTAAAACAATTTGCCTTCCGTCATTATACAAGGCATTGAAGGTATGGAAAAACTCTTCTTGTGTCCCCTCTTTATCTGCAAAAAATTGAATGTCATCCACTAGCAGTAAATCAACATTGCGATATTCTTGTCTAAAGGCTTCAGAAGTTCTGTTTTGAATAGAATTAATAAAGTCATTGGCAAACGTTTCACTACTAACATATTTTACTTTGGCATTAGGATTATTAAGCAGCATCTGATGACCAATAGCATGCATTAAATGAGTTTTACCAAGGCCAACCCCTCCGTAAAAGAATAATGGATTGTAAGTTGAACCGGGGTCTTCAGCTACTACCAACGCTGCTGCATGAGCCATTTGGTTCCCTTTCCCAATAACAAAAGTATCAAAGGTATATTTAGGATTTAGTAAAGCTTTGCGGCTGTTTTCCATAGCAGATAGTTCTTCTAATGGATTTTTTTTATTTGTTTTTTTAAGCGATTTTTCATCAGGTATCTCATTTTGAATGATAAAAATTGGAGTGATCTCTTGTCCAGTTAGTTTAAATCCTGTTTCTACAATTTTAGTCGATAAATTTTTTTCCCAATACTCTTTATGTAAAGTGGAAGGAACTTCAATTGTGAGTTGATTATTGACTAAACTAATGGGGCTAGCTTGTTCAATCCAGGCATTAAAACTAGGAGTGGTTAAAACTTTCCGGTAGCTATCCTCTAATTCTTTCCAAATATATTCAATATTTGGCATGTGTATAACTCCTCCTTATCAATTTATAGTCTCAATCATTCTAGCACTAAACTAAAAAGTTTTCCACTTCCAATATAGCTTGTGGATAAAAAAATAAACAAGAATATAACAAGTTATACACAGGATGGTTTTAAGTTGTGCATAATTTTCAACTTATAAAGTTATACACATAAAAATAAACTATTTATTATTGAAGTATATCAAGATATCTATGTGTTTATTCACAAATATATAAACAATTGTTAACACAGTTTTACACAGGTGTTTATCTGTGGATATTCTGGGTAAAAGCCTGTGATTAATTGGTTGATAAAAAAAGTTTATCCACATAGTTTTTCAGATGAAAAAATATTTTTTGTGGATAAGTTTTTTATTCTTTTTTTATTTTTATAGCCAATAAGGTTGACAGGTTTCCGGTTGTTTCGTATACTATTGGAGTCTGTCTAACTATAAAAAAATAGGATAATTCTAGGAGGTGGCTTTAAATGAAAAGAACATACCAACCAAATAAACGTAAACATAATAAAGTTCATGGTTTCCGTAAACGTATGAGTACAAAAAATGGACGTCGCGTATTAGCAAGTAGACGTCGTAAAGGAAGAAAAGTTTTATGTTCATAAGCCGCTGACATCCATCAGTGGTTTTTTTTTATGCCTAAATAGAAGTAAGCCCTTATTTTAGCGTAATTTTTATCGATTTACTGAATTCATTTATGCTATTATAGAGAAGTGTGGCATAAAATTTGATTAGGAACGAAAGGAATATTCCATGAAAAAATCCTATCGTATAAAAAAAGAAAAAGAATTTAAACAGATCATTCAAAAAAGACAGTCATTTGCTAATCGACACTTAATTGTCTATGTGCGTTTAAATGAGGAGTCTGATCATTTTCGAGTAGGTTTATCTGTTGGTAAAAAAATAGGTAATGCTGTGACTCGTAATAGAGTGAAACGACAAATCAGACAAAGTGTTTTTGAGCTACAAGAAGACATTGTCTTACCTTATGATCTAGTCATTATTGCACGACCCAATATTGTCCAATTAAGTACATTGGAAGTAAAAGAAAATTTACGCCATGTATTACAAATTGCAAACGTTATAGGTAAGCGAGGGAAAGAAAGTGAAGAAAAAACGGTGGATGTCTAAAAAAGTCATCTTGTCTATGATGCTAGTAGCAGTTGTATTAGTGTTAACAGGATGCGGAACAAGTGAGATTACAGCAAGTAGTACTGGGATTTGGGATAGGTACATTGTTTATAATTTTGCAAGAGCTATTAAAGGCTTGTCCTTTGGTAATGCAGGAATTGGGATTATTTTATTTACTTTAGTTATTAGAGTTATTTTATTGCCTTTGATGCATTATCAAACGAAAGCTATGAGAAAAACTCAAGATTTGCAGCCAGAAATTAAGGCGCTGCAAGAAGAGTATTCTTCTAAAGATCCAGACACACAAAGAAAATTACAAGAAGAAACTCAAAAATTATATGATAAACATGATGTAAATCCTTATGCAGGTTGTTTACCATTACTAGTTCAAATGCCTATTTTAATGGCTTTATGGCAAGCTATTTCACGGGTACAAGGTTTATCCCAAGGAACGTTTTTATGGCTAGAATTAGGGGTTAAAGATCCTTATTATATTTTGCCGATTTTAGCTGCTGTTCTTACTTATGTGAGTACAAAACTAAATAGTATGAGTCAATTAGAAAGTAACCCTTCAATGAAAATGATGAATATCTTTATGCCACTAATGATTCTTTTCATGGGTGTTAACTTAGCTAGTGGCTTATCACTTTACTGGGTAATTTCTAATGGTTTCCAAGTAGTTCAAACCTTGATGATTAATAATCCATTTAAAATTCGTCAGGAAAGAGAAGAAGAAGTGAAGAAACAAAAAGAATTAGAAAAAGCCTTGAGAAAAGCTCAAAGTCCTAAGAAAAAACGTCAGAAAAAATAAAGCTTATTAAAATATAGGAGGTATCTATTATGCCAACATATGAAGGTGCAACCGTTGATGAAGCCATTCAATTGGGATTAAAAGAGTTAGGACTTACAAAATCAGAAGTCACTCTAAAGATTGTTGAAGAAGGAAAAAAAGGATTTTTAGGGATTGGGAAAAAACAAGCTGTTGTTGAATTAACTCCTAAGCCTGTAGAAAAAGAGCCGGAAGAAAGTCATCGTTCATCAGAAGAGTTAAAAGAGCGACAAGAAGCTGCAGCTGAAATTATTGCAACGGTTCAACAGACAAAAGAAGTTCCAACTGAAGCAATGACTTCAGAAGAAGCCTCTGATTTATCTGTTAAAGAAGACTTGGAAGATGAGGAAGCAATCAAAGAGTTAGCTTTTTATCTAACTAATATTACGAAAGAATTAAATGCGCCAGCTATGGTTCGAATCAAACATGAAAAAGATACTGTAGTGTTTCATTTAGATAATGAAAAGCCAGGGATGTTGATTGGCAAACATGGTAAAATTTTAAATGCTTTACAATATTTGTCTCAAGTCTTTATTCACCGAGCAGCTAAAAATAAACTTTCAGTTGTAGTGAATGTAGGTAATTACCGAGAAAAACGTGCAGAAACCTTGAAACGTTTGGCAAATAACACAGCAGATAAAGCGAAAAGAACTGGTCAACCAGTCTTCTTAGAACCAATGCCAGCTTTTGAAAGAAAGCAAATTCACGCTATCTTATCAGAAGATCATTATGTGACCACTCATTCTGAAGGGGACGAACCTTATCGTTATCTTGTGGTAGAACCTGTTAAAAACAAATTATAAAAAATATATTGACATTATGAACAGATATAGCGTAGAATTTAGTACGAAATCATTCTTATCAAAGTAGAAAATACGATGATAAAAACTCTTTGGCAACCTTAACCGGTTGTCAAAGAGTTTTTTTACAGACATTTTTAGAAAGAAATTGCAAATTGAGACAGAATCATGTAGAATGTTCAATGAATTTAATGTATGAGATACATACAGTGACTAAATTTACTTATAAAAAAGAATGAAAAATGCAGTCAAAGTGCTTAATTCATCCAATTAGTTTAGACTAAAGGGTGAAGTGGGCACTTTTTTATTGTCTATAGATGATGATCCAAATAAGAAAGGAAGTAAATCATGAATATCACCTCAGAATTTGATACCATTGCGGCTATTTCCACTGCGCCAGGTGAAGGGGCTATTAGTATTGTACGATTAAGTGGGGATGATGCACTGAAAATTGCTAGTCGAGTTTATCAATCTAATACCATTGATTTAAACCAAGTTTCTTCTCACACTATTCATTATGGTCATATAAAAGATCCTAAACGAGATAAATTAGTGGATGAAGTGATGGTTTCTGTGATGCGAGCACCTAAGACTTTTACCCGAGAAGATGTCGTAGAAATCAATTGTCATGGTGGGATGGTTGTCACTAATCAAGTGCTACAACTATTGCTACGAGAAGGGGCTAGATTAGCTGAGCCTGGTGAATTTACAAAGCGAGCTTTTCTAAACGGTCGAATAGATTTATCCCAAGCTGAAGCAGTTATGGATATTATCCGGGCGAAAACAGATAAAGCGATGGATGTAGCTATTCAGCAGTTAGACGGAGATTTATCGCAACTTATTCGCTCATTACGTCAAGAAATATTAGAAACGTTAGCCCAAGTTGAAGTGAACATTGATTACCCAGAATATGATGATGTGGAAGAAGTAACTACGCGACTTTTAGAAGAAAAAGCGAGAATGATTCAAAACCGTATTCAAGGTTTATTACAAACAGCAAAACAAGGAAAAATATTACGGGATGGTTTATCCACTGCGATTATTGGCCGGCCTAATGTGGGGAAATCAAGTCTACTGAATCATTTGCTAAAAGAAGAAAAAGCTATTGTAACAGACATTGCTGGAACTACTCGGGATGTAATTGAAGAGTTTGTCAATGTTAGAGGGGTTCCTTTAAAATTAATCGATACAGCAGGTATTCGGGAAACAGATGATGTGGTTGAAAAAATTGGGGTGGAGCGTAGCCGAAAGGCGTTAGCAGAAGCTGATTTTATTCTATTAGTATTAAATCAAAGCGAAGCACTTACTGCAGAAGATATCGATTTATTAGAAGCTACTAAAACCTTGAAACGAGTTATTCTGTTAAATAAAAGTGATTTAGCTCCTCAACTAGATTTAGCGACACTATCTCGCTATGTCACTGAGGAAGAAATCTTAACTGGCTCTGCCAAGACTAAAGAAGGCATGGATCAACTAGAAGAGCGAATTGCCGCATTGTTCTTTGACGGAGGCCGAGTTGAGAAAGATGCCACTTATGTTTCTAATACTCGTCATATAGGCTTGTTAGAACAAGCTGAACAAGCTTTAGGTGATGTTTTAGCTGGTATTGAAGCAGGTATGCCAGTTGATTTAGTTCAAATAGATATGACTAGATGCTGGGATTTATTAGGTGAAATTGTGGGAGATAGTGTACAAGATGAGTTAATTACCCAATTATTTAGTCAATTTTGTTTAGGAAAATAAGGAGTGGATGGTATGGAACAATTTGAACGAGGAGAATATGATGTTATTGTAGTTGGAGCAGGACATGCTGGAAGTGAAGCTGCTTTGGCTTCTGCCCGCATGGGATGTAACACACTACTTTTAACCATTAATTTAGACATGGTAGCCTTTATGCCATGTAACCCATCTGTTGGAGGACCAGCTAAAGGAGTGGTTGTCCGAGAAATCGATGCTTTAGGCGGAGAAATGGGTAAAAATATTGATAAGACTTACATTCAAATGAGAATGTTAAATACAGGAAAAGGGCCAGCAGTTAGAGCTTTACGTGCTCAAGCAGATAAAAATGCCTATGCTGAAGCCATGAAACATACAATTGAACGACAAGAGCACCTTACCTTACGTCAAGGATTAGTAGATGATTTACTAGTAGAAGAAGGAAAAGTAGTTGGAGTAGTGACTTCTACTGGAGCTGTTTACCGTAGTCAAGCTGTAGTAATTACAGCAGGAACAGCTCTTAAAGGAGAAATTATCATTGGTGAATTAAAATATTCTTCTGGTCCTAATAATTCTCAACCATCGATAAAATTAGGGGAAAGTTTACGTCGCTTAGGTTTTGAAGTGGACCGGTTTAAAACAGGAACACCTCCACGTGTCAAATCAAGCACTATTGACTATTCAAAGACAGAAATTCAACCAGGTGATACCTTACCTAATCATTTTAGTTTTACAACACCAGATAGTGAGTATTTGAAAGATCAAATTCCTTGTTGGTTAACTTATACCAATGAAAAAACGCATCAAATTATTCAAAAAAATCTTCACAGAGCTCCAATGTTTACTGGGATTGTTGAAGGCGTGGGAGCTAGATATTGTCCGTCAATTGAAGATAAAATCGTCCGGTTTGCTGATAAACCTCGTCATCAGATCTTTTTAGAACCAGAAGGACGTTATACAGAAGAAGTGTATATTCAAGGACTATCTACCTCACTGCCTGAAGATGTACAACATGCAATGGTTCAATCAGTTGAAGGATTAGAACAAGCGGAAATTATGCGTAGCGGTTACGCTATTGAGTATGATGTCGTGCTACCTCATCAATTACGTTCTACTTTAGAAACTAAATTAGTCGAAGGCTTGTTTACAGCAGGGCAAACCAATGGAACAAGTGGCTACGAAGAAGCAGCTTGCCAAGGATTAATCGCAGGGATTAATGCAGCACGTAAAGTGAAGCAAGAAGAACCTTTTATTTTAAAAAGAAGTGATGCCTACATCGGTGTATTAATTGATGACTTGGTAACTAAAGGAACAAATGAACCTTATCGTTTACTAACTTCTCGAGCAGAATATCGGTTAATCTTACGTCATGATAACGCAGACTTACGCTTAACTGAAAAAGGACATGCTATTGGATTAGTTAGTGATGAGGACTATGCCCTTTATTTAAATAAAAAGCAACAAATTGAAGAGGAAATGACTCGGTTACGTTCTATTAGACTAAAACCAACGCCAGCTATTCAAGCCTTTTTAGAAAGTAAACAAACAGCTCAGTTAAAAGATGGTATTTTAGCAGGTGACTTTTTGAAACGTCCTGAAATTAGTTACCGAGATTTAGCTACTTTTATTCCTGAACCAGAAGAAGAGTTAGATCATACAGTGATTGAGCAGGTCGAAATTCAAGTGAAGTATGAAGGATATATCAAAAAAGCGTTAGATAAAGTTGGAAAATTAAAACGAATGGAAGCGAAAAAAATTCCAGAGAACATTGATTATAATGCTATCAACGGTTTAGCTACTGAAGCACGTCAAAAACTTATTAAAATTGAACCAGAAACTATTGCTCAAGCAAGTCGGATTAGTGGTGTAAACCCTTCGGATATTAGTATTTTAATGGTTTATATAGAACAAGGGAAAATAGCGAAATTGCCTAAATAAGTAGGTGGTTTTTAAAAAATGTTTCACGTGAAACATTTTTAGTTATGAAAGTAAGCGGTACTATAGTCAATTAAAAGAAAAAAAGTAGGTGAGAAATCTCCTACTTTTTTTCTTTTAAATAAGTCATAAAAAGATTGAACTTCCTAACTATTTCAGTTAGAGTTAGTAATGGTTAAGTTGTGAAACATTTTGTTTCACGAGGAGGAGAGTAAAATGAATCCAAATGAATTTCAAGAGTATCTAGCCCAAGCAGGGATAGTCTTAAGTGAGAAACAACTAGCTCAATTTCAACGTTATTATGAATTATTAGTTGAATGGAATGAAAAAATGAATTTAACAGCTATTACAGAAAAAGAAGAGGTCTATTTAAAACATTTTTATGATTCTTTAATGGTAGCTCATTCTATGGATTTAACAGAAAAACCTATCACTTTATGTGATGTGGGTTCAGGAGCTGGATTTCCAAGTATCCCGTTAAAAATTGTTTATCCTAATATTCAAGTGACGATTGTTGATTCTTTAAATAAACGCATTAATTTTTTAACTCATTTATGTGAAGAACTAGAGTTAGAAGGAGTTTCTTTGTATCATGACCGAGCAGAATTATTTGGTCAAAACAAACAATTTCGTGAGCAATTTGATTTAGTTACAGCAAGAGCAGTAGCTCGTTTAAATGTATTAACAGAATTGTGTTTGCCTTTAGTTAAAAAACAAGGTTCTTTTTTAGCAATGAAAGCAGCTAAAAGTGAAGAAGAATTAACGGAAGCGATGAAGGCAATTAAATTATTAGGCGGAAAGGTAGTTAAAGAAGAAAAAGTTAGCTTACCTTTAAGTGAAGATACTCGCTACATTATTACGATTCAAAAGAAAAAAGAAACGCCAAATAAATATCCGAGAAAACCAGGAACCCCTAATAAAAAACCTATTAAGTAAGTCTTACCAGTTAAGAAAATTCAATTTTTTTATGTTACAATGAAACCATTGAAAAAAGATTGGCAAGATAGAATCGGAGGAAATAACATGGCACGAATTATTTCAGTAGCAAATCAAAAAGGTGGGGTTGGCAAAACTACCACCACTGTGAATCTAGGTGCCTCACTTGCGTATAATGGGAAGAAAGTCTTATTGATTGACACTGATGCACAAGGAAATGCTACTAGTGGTATTGGAGTCAAAAAGTCAGAGGTTAAAAAAGATATTTATGACGTATTAGTGAATGAATATCCTATAGCAAATGTGATTAAACCGACTAGTCGAGAAGGTTTGGATATTGTACCTGCAACTATTCAGTTAGCAGGGGCAGAAATTGAATTAACTCCTATGATGGCTCGGGAATCTCGCCTAAAAAGCGCTATTGATGAAATTAAAGACCAATATGACTATATTTTAATTGATTGTCCTCCTTCTTTAGGACATTTAACGATTAACGCCTTTACTGCTAGTGACTCTATTTTAATACCAGTACAGTGTGAGTACTATGCTTTGGAAGGGCTTAGTCAGTTATTAAATACTGTTCGTTTAGTTCAAAAGCATTTTAATCCAGAACTTCAAATAGAAGGTGTTTTATTAACCATGTTTGATGCTAGAACTAACTTAGGAGCAGAAGTTGTTGAAGAAGTTAGAAAATACTTTCGTGAAAGAGTCTATGATACAATCATTCCTCGGAATGTTCGGTTATCTGAAGCACCAAGTCATGGGATGGCTATTATTGACTACGATCCCCGCTCAAGAGGTGCAGAAGTCTATTTAGCTTTGGCAAAGGAAGTGTTGATGAATGAGTAACAGTAAAGGTTTAGGTCGAGGGATTGATGCGTTATTTCAAGATTTTTCTGCTTTAGAAGATGTAGATGTACATAAGGAGCAAGTGTTAGAAATTTCTTTAGAAGATTTACGTCCTAATCCTTATCAACCTCGTAAGATTTTCGATGAGAAAGGGCTGAAAGAACTGGCTCATTCCATCCAACAGTCTGGTGTTTTTCAACCAATTATTGTGAGAAAGTCTAAAATTAAAGGGTATGAAATTATTGCAGGAGAACGTCGTTTTAGAGCGTCTAAATTAGCTGGCAAAGAAACTATTCCAGCAATTATTAGAGATTTTGAAGAAGAAGCGATGATGCAAGTAGCTGTACTAGAGAATTTACAACGAGAAGATTTAAGTCCGTTAGAAGAGGCAGAAGCTTATGACATGCTAATGAAAAACTTAAATTTAACTCAAGTAGAATTGTCAGAAAGATTAGGGAAAAGTCGGCCGTATATTGCTAACTATTTACGCTTACTAAGCTTACCAACAGAAGTGAAAGAATTGGTTCAGGAAGAACAATTATCAATGGGACAAGCGAGAACGTTACTTGGTCTAAAAAAACCAGAACAAATTATTTTGCTAGCTAAACGAGCAGTAAAAGACAACTTGACTGTAAGACAATTAGAAAAATTAGTAACGGAGTACAATACCTTTGATCATAAACAACCTAAAAAAGTATCAAAAAAACTAGCACCTAAACCGATTTATATTCGGGAAAGTGAAGAAAGATTAATGGATAAATTTGGTACTCAGGTAGCTATTCATGAAAAAGAAGGCAAAGGAAAAATTGAAATCGAATATGTTTCTAGTGATGATTTAACTAGAATTTTAGATTTACTTCAGTTATCTTTTGATGAGGATGAATAAGAAAAGAGGTGTGTCTCATGTATGATTTAGGTGATACAGTAGAAATGAAAAAACCGCATGCATGCCAAACTAATGCATGGAAAATTATTCGAATGGGCATGGATATTAAGATTAAATGCCTTAATTGTGGCCAAATTGTCATGATGCCACGTCGTGAATTTGATAAAAAAATGAAAAAAGTAATCGCTAAGCATGATTCAATTAACTAGACTAAAGATGAAAGAGTGAATAATTTATGGCTTTAACAGCAGGAATTGTGGGCTTGCCGAACGTTGGAAAATCCACTTTATTTAATGCAATTACCAAAGCTGGAGCAGAAGCAGCTAACTATCCTTTTGCAACAATTGACCCAAACGTAGGCATGGTGGAAGTACCAGATGCTCGTTTACAAAAATTAACAGAATTAGTTAAACCTAAAAAAACAGTTCCGACTACATTTGAATTTACTGATATTGCAGGGATTGTTAAAGGAGCTAGTAAAGGAGAAGGATTGGGTAACCAATTTTTAAGTCATATACGACAAGTAGATGCAATTTGTCATGTTGTTCGTTGTTTTGATGATGAAAATATTACTCACGTAGAAGGTCGAGTAGATCCTTTAGCTGATATTGATACGATTAATTTAGAATTGGTTTTAGCTGACCTAGAATCTATTGATAAACGTTATACAAGAGTGGCGAAAGTAGCTAAAACAAAAGATAAAGAGGCTATGGCTGAATTGTCTGTTTTAGAAAAAATTAAGCCAGTTTTAGAAGCAGGAAAATCAGCAAGAACTGTTGAATTTACTGAAGAAGAACAAAAATTGGTTAAAGGTCTATTTTTATTGACGACTAAACCTGTTTTATATGTAGCCAATGTAGCTGAAGATGAAGTGGCTAATGTAGAAGAGAATGACTATGTAAAACAAGTGAGAGAATTCGCTGCAAGTGAAGGGGCAGAAGTGATTGTAGTTTGTGCCAGTGCAGAAGAAGAAATTGCTGAATTAGATGCAGAAGAAGATCGTCAAGAATTTTTAGAAGCATTAGGTATTGAGGAATCAGGTCTAGACCAATTGATTCGTGCTGCCTATGATTTATTAGGTTTAGCTACTTACTTTACAGCTGGTGAACAAGAAGTACGGGCTTGGACATTTAAAAAAGGGATGAAAGCACCTGAGTGTGCCGGAATAATTCACACGGATTTTGAACGTGGCTTTATTCGAGCAGAAACAGTTTCTTATGATGATTTACTACATTATGGAAATATGCATGCTGCTAAAGAAGCAGGGAAAGTTCGCCTTGAAGGAAAAGAATATTTAGTTCAAGACGGAGATATCATGCTTTTCCGTTTTAACGTATAATTGTGGCCAAATCATCTGCATTCGGAAATTCTGAAGCCATAGGAGGATATCACGTGGAAGAACAAGAATTACAAACCTTAGTTGCTGAAAATGAGATTTACGAAAAACAATTAACTAAGCGAAATGAGCAGTACATTTTTGATTTAAAAAAATCTCTAACAGCAGGCAACTTGTCACCTGAACTACAAGCTCAAGCTTTGAATCAATTGCTGCCTGAAATTGTTGAAGGACAAAAATCAGGGCAAACAGCTAGACAATTATTTGGAACAGTAACAGAGCGGACACAAAAAATATTAGAAGATCCTGAACCTAAACGAGCAAGAACGCGTAATGAAATTTGGTTAGATAATACGTTATTAATGTTTTCATTTTTAGCTTTGATGGCAGGCTTGCTACCTTTAATGAGTAAAAAAGGTCAAGTTACTCAACAAAATGGTTTGCTTTCCTTAATTATTGCATCGATTGCAGGGGGATATGCTTTTTACTTAATTTATAAGTATATTTATCAATATGATCAACCAGATGCAGATAAATCTAAACGACCAGGTATGTTTAAATCAATGCTTATCATGATGGGAATTATGTTAATTTGGATGTTTGTCTTTACTTTAACGGTATTAATTCCACCAGCTATCAACATTGTATTAGATCCATTTGTTTACGTTGTGTTAGCTATTTTAGTATTTGGTATCAGAATGTATCTTAAAAGAAAAATGAACTTACAAGGCAGTATTTTTAATAAGTAAGCAACAGACTAAAAAACACTTAATCTTAGGAATTAAGTGTTTTTTACTAAACTAAACCTTTTTTCATGAAAAAATCATTGGAAATTGGGAAGAATCATTGACTTATCTAAAAAGTAGTGATATTTTTGTAAGTAAAAAATTAAACAGAGGAGTGGCGATAAAAATTATGTCTAATTGGGAAACAAAGTTCGCAAAAAAAGGATTAACATTTGATGATGTTTTATTAATACCAGCAGAAAGTCATGTTCTTCCAAATGATGTGGATATGAAAATTAAATTAGCAAAAAACATTACGTTAAATATTCCATTTATCAGTGCAAGTATGGATACTGTTACAGCCAATAAAATGGCAATAGCAATGGCTCGTCAAGGTGGTTTAGGAGTTATTCACAAGAATATGACCATCGAACAACAAGCAGATGAAGTACGTAAAGTAAAACGCTCTGAAAGTGGCGTAATTATCGATCCATTTTTCTTAACCCCTGAACACTTAGTGGCAGATGCGGAACATTTAATGTCTAAATACCGTATTAGTGGCGTTCCTGTAGTTGAAACGTTAGAAAACAGAAAATTAGTGGGTATTTTAACTAACCGTGATTTACGTTTCATTACAGATTATCAAGTAAGCATTGAAAGTGTGATGACAAAAGAAGATTTAGTCACAGCTCCTGTGGGAACCTCACTAAAAGATGCAGAGAAAATTTTACAAAAACATAAAATTGAAAAATTACCTATCGTAGACGAAGAAGGTCGTTTAAGTGGCTTGATTACGATCAAAGACATTGAGAAAGTGATTGAGTTTCCAAATGCAGCCAAAGATGAACATGGACGATTATTAGTAGCAGCTGCTGTTGGTGTAACTAGCGATACTTTTGAAAGAGCTCAAGCTTTATTAGATGCTGGGGCAGATGCTATTGTTATTGATACAGCTCATGGACATAGTGCTGGAGTTATTCGTAAAATCAAAGAAATTCGTGAAACATTCCCTCAAGCTACTTTAATTGCTGGTAATGTGGCAACTGCTGAAGCTACTAAAGCCTTGTATGATGTAGGAGTTGACGTGGTGAAAGTTGGGATTGGACCTGGCTCTATTTGTACAACTCGTGTGGTAGCTGGAGTTGGGGTTCCTCAATTAACGGCTGTTTATGATGCTGCTAGTGTGGCACGCCAATATGGTAAAACAATTATTGCTGATGGAGGTATTAAGTACTCTGGAGACGTGGTAAAAGCGTTAGCTGCTGGTGGACATGCTGCTATGTTAGGAAGTATGTTAGCAGGAACAGATGAATCTCCAGGTGAATTTGAAATCTATCAAGGTCGTCGTTTTAAAACTTACCGAGGAATGGGTTCTCTTGGCGCAATGGAAAAAGGCTCAAGCGACCGTTATTTCCAAGGAAGTGTCAATGAAGCGAATAAATTAGTTCCTGAAGGTATTGAAGGACGTGTAGCTTATAAAGGTAGCGTTTCGGATATTATTTTCCAATTAGTTGGAGGACTTAAAGCAGGCATGGGTTACGTTGGAGCAGGTAACTTGGAAGAATTACGTGAAAATGCTCAATTTGTTCAAATGAGTGGTGCTGGATTACGTGAATCACATCCTCATGACGTTCAAATTACTAAAGAAGCACCTAACTACTCTGTAGAATCTTAATAGAAAAAAATAAAGACTAACCTAATTAAATGGTTAGTCTTTATTTTTTATTTCCTGATAGTGATAGCCACTATAATATACAGTCATAGGGGTTTCTTCTCGGTTTAATAGCTCTGAAATAGTCACTAGCTGATAGTTCTCTTGTTTAAGATAGACTAAAAGGTTATCTAAAGTTTCAGCTGTGGTTTGATGAATATCATGGAGCAAAATAATATTACTCTGTGATAATTGTTTTTTTATGTCAATCATAATTTGTTCTGGGTTTTTAGTTTTCCAGTCGAGAGAGTCTACATCCCAATTAACAATTGGAGTAGCAATATTTTGAGCAGTATTATAAGAAATATTTCCATAAGGTGGTCGAACATATTGAGGTATAGTTCCTGTTATTTGATAAACAATTTGTTGAGTTTTTAGTATTTCAGTTTTAACTTCTTTAGGTGTTAAGGTTTCTAAATTAGGATGACTAAAGGAGTGATTCCCTATTTCGTGTCCTTGTTTAACTAGTTGAGTAAGAATATCAGGATAGCGAGCAGCTTGTTTTCCTAAAACAAAAAAGGTGGCTGGAACTTGGTGTTGGTTTAAAATGTCTAATATTTTTTGAGTAGTTTCCGGATGTGGACCATCATCAAAGGTTAATGCAATTTTTGGTTCAGGTGTTGTTTGTACTTGGTATAACTCTTTTGTTTTTTGCCGGAAAGACTTAGGAATAAGAGGTTGTTCCATAAAAGCTGCGTAAGTATGAAAAGGCAAGTGCCAAGTCTTTTTTGGTGTGTTAACGACAATTTGTTTATCCTGATAACTAAAGTTTGTCATATCTTCTTTTAAAAGAGACATATCTAACAGCGTATCTAGTTGGTTAGGTGTTTTCTTTAACTGATCCATTTGCTGTTGATGATTGATTTTAGTTAGTAAAGCTTGACCTTTAAAAAGATCCCCTAAAGTTAAAAGTCTATCAGTATCTAGTCGCCAATAAAAATGAGACTGACTTGTTTTGGCTGATTGCTTCCAGTTTTTTAGCCAAGTTTGCCAATTAAAATAGGTAATATCATAGTGAAAGTAGTTCACTCCTTCTAGTTGTTTCTTAGGTGTAACAGTCACTTTTATTACCTGATTAGAAGTAGCAGGAGCTACTAAGTGTTGTTGTTTAAGATCGGTATAAATTTGCTTATGTGTTAAATAAGAAGGGGCGTCAATGATTATTGTTGGAGATTCTTGACTAAGGAAAAGTCTATCAGATTTAACAGGCGCTTGTTTTAATTGATTTACAAGCAGTTGTTGTTCTTTATTTATTAGTTGTTGCTGGTAACTTTGTTCATGTTGAACAAAATAAAAGAGATAGGTAAGAAGTAAGCCAGCTAACATAAAGTATAAGAGAATTTTTTTACTAGTCCCTGTCATAAGCAACATTCCTTTTCCTAACGAGTTACTTTTATTGTAAAGAGGTTGTTACATAAATGCAATGAAAATGATAAAAAGCTTTTCCCACTAAATAAGTGGAAAAAGCTTTAGTTAAGTGTTTATTTTGTTATTTTAGTTATGCCACCCATGTAAGGAACTAAGACTTTAGGGATTGTAACACTACCATCTTCATTTTGGTAATTTTCTAAGATTGCCGCTACGGTTCTACCTACTGCTAAACCAGATCCATTTAAAGTATGCACATATTGTAGTTTGCCTTCTTGATTACGGAAACGGATTTTTGCCCGACGAGCTTGGAAGTCTACACAGTTAGAGCAAGAACTAATTTCTCGGTAAGTATCTTGTGCAGGAATCCATACTTCAATATCATAAGTTTTCGCTGCAGAAAAGCCCATGTCTCCTGTACATAAAGTAATTCGGCGGTAAGGAAGATTTAGTTTATCTAAAATATCTTCAGCGTTTTGCGTCATTTTTTCTAACTCATCAAAAGAATGATCCGGATGAGCAAATTTCACCATTTCGACTTTATTAAATTGGTGTAAACGAATTAAGCCGCGAGTATCTCGGCCGGCACTTCCTGCTTCAGATCTAAATGATGGACTTAGAGCAGTGAAATAAATAGGTAACTCTTGTTCATCTAAAATTTCATCTCGGTAAAAATTAGTCAAAGGCACTTCAGCTGTTGGAATTAAGGTATAATCTGAATCTGCTAATTGGAACACATCTTCTTTAAATTTAGGGAACTGTCCTGTGCCAAACATCGATTGATTATTAACCATGTAAGGAGTAATCATCTCTTGGTAACCATGGTCATAAACGTGAGTGTCTAACATAAAGTTATAAACAGCACGTTCTAACCGAGCGCCAAGTCCTTTGTAGTAAAGGAAGCGACTACCTGTTACTTTAGCCCCACGTTCAAAGTCTAAAATATCTAGTTCTTCCCCAATTTCCCAGTGAGGTTTAGGCTCAAAGGTAAAAGTTTTAGGCGTACCAACTCGGTGAACTTCCACATTTTCATCTTCATCTGCCCCAACAGGAACAGTTTCATCTGGCAAGTTAGGTAAACGAGTCATAATATAAGTCATACTGTCATCGATTTGATTGACTTGATTATCTAACTCTTTAATTTCATCCCCTAATTGTTTCATCGCTGCTATTTTATCTGTAGCATCTTCTTTGTTGCGTTTTAATAATGAAATTTCTTTAGAAGCTTCATTTCTAAGTTGTTTTTTAGCTTCTACTTGTACTAGAAGTTGGCGACGTTTTTCATCCAATTCCATTAATTCATTTAAGGTTTGTGCCTCAACACCACGAGTCATTAACTTTTCTTTGATTCCATCAAAGTGATTTCGAACCATTTTCATATCTAACATTATATATTTCCTCCTTTAAATTAATTAATGCCATAAAAAAACCATTTCATCTCAAGAGTAAACACTCTTGGGACGAAATGGTTTGAATTCGCGGTACCACCCAAGTTCAACCAACAATTTGTTGTTGCACTTTTAGACTATAACGGAGTCTTTAACCGAAATAGATTATGTCTCTATTTGATCTAAATAGGATGGATTCGGACTTATTCTTAATTGACTTGCAGCAACCGTCAACTTTCTGGATAAGAAGGTAAGCCTTACTAGTTCCTAAAATCTTGTTATGAAATTACTTTTTAGTATAGTCAGTCTTTTTTTTAAAGTCAAGAATATTTACAAAAAGATTAGAAAGATTGCACAAGATGTTTTATTTTTCGACCTAACAATACAAAAGGATTAGCTTTTTCTACAGAGCTAGTCACAATTACTGGAGCTTTTTGGACTTGCTTAGGTGTATCTAAATAGCCTAAAGTATCTTCAGTTAATTGAACGGTAACATTTCCAACTTCTGTATTTTTTTGAATAGGTGCGTAAACAGTTGGTTGATTATTATTACTGTGAGTATCCATGTTAATTGTGTAGGTTAAATGTTTAGTTGGCATATTTTTTTCTGTCCAAAAAGTAAGATCTTGATTAATTTTAATGGGGACAGTTAACTCTTTTCCTTTATTAACAGAAACCACAGGAAAATCTGGGATAACATCCCCCTTATGAATGAGAGTTTCTTGTTGCCAATTGTTATACACATAATCCATTAAGTTAGCTGTTTCTTTAAAGCGTACACCACTATCTTGTTCCCAATTGTCTGCATTCATAACAACAGTAATCAATCGTAAATTGTCTTGCTTAATGGTACCGACAAAACATGCTCCTGCAAGTAAGGTGGTCCCTGTTTTTAATCCATCTACCCCAGCTTTTTCATAAGGCATACCTGGAAGCATCATATTCCAATTGCTCATCGGTATTTCATTAGTCGTTCCTTTAGCGAATATGTCAGATGATTTTTTAGAATAGTCTAAAAATTCTGGATAGTCATGAATTAAGTGTCTAGCAACAATTGCCATACTTTTAGCTGACATTTTATTTTCATCTTTTGGTTGACTTCCTGGATAGATTTGTCCTTTGGCATCTTCATTGTTGATACCCGAAGTTGAAATTAAGTAGGCATCATCTAGCTGCCATTCTTTGACTTTTGCTCGCATACGGTCAACGAAATCTTTTTCAGATCCAGCAACTTTTTCTGCAAGAGCAACCGCTGCAGCATTAGCAGACACAACTTCTGTTGCATTAAATAAATCTTTAACAGTATAGGTGCCATTTTTTTCAAAAGGAACATTAGAAAGTTCCATATCTTGACTTAATTCGTATAAATGATCATTTATCGTGACCTTGTCATCCCAGTTAAGCTCTTTCTGATGTATTGCTTCTAAAACTAAGTACATCGTTAAGAGTTTAGTCATAGAAGCGATAGGTAAAGCTTCTGTTGCATTTTTTTCATAAAATATTTTACCACTGTCGCTATCAATGGCGATGGCGGCTTTTGCTTGTACATCAAAATCAGTTGTAAAACTAGTGTCATCTGCATAAACAATCGTGGTGAATGTTCCAATGACTAAATTAAGTAGTAGAAAACCAATAATAAACCTTGTTTGTCTTTTTTTCATAGTGACCTGCCCCTCCAAGCATTTTATAAATCCTTTTATAATGTATCTATTTTTTGTTTCAAAGGCAAGTGCATAACAAAAGAAGTCCAATGATTTTCCGATTTAGCATAAATATATCCACCATGAAGGACTACGATACTTTGAGCAATTGCTAGCCCTAAACCAGTGCCACCAGTTTCTTGATTTCGTGATTCTTCCACTCGGTAAAATCGATCAAATAAATGAGACAGTGAATTTTCAGGAATAGTTGGGCCGTCATTCATAATGGTAATCACTGCCTCACTACCAATTTTTTCAGCTTGTAAGATAATTTGTTTACCACCTTTACCATATTTCAAGGCATTGGAAATTAAATTATTAAAAACCCGAACTAGCTTTTCAGTATCTCCTTCCATTATAAAAGGAGAAGGGTGGGTGGTAACTTCAATGGACATGCCTTTTTTGTGAGCATCTAGTTCAAAGTCGATGGCAATCTGATCTAAAAGTTGTTCCATATCAAATTGAATGGCTTGAATCGGTGTAGAAGGTTGTCTTACTTTCGTATATTCAAATAAATCATCTACTAAGACTTTCATTTGTTTAGATTTAGAATAAGCTGTATGAGTATATTTGAGTAACTCTTCTTCTGAATGATACTGTTTATCTTCTATTAAACCTAGATAACCAATAATAGAGGTTAAAGGAGTTCGAATGTCGTGACTAATATTAGTAATCAGTTCATCTTTAGATTGCTCTATTTTTCTTTCTTCTTCAATTGCTTCCACAGTACTATCGACTAAGCCGTTAATACTTTCTACTACTTTTCCAAGATCTCCGCTAAGTTCAAAAGGAATTCGGTGATCATAGTTGCCATTTGCAATGTAGTGTAATTCACTAATAATATGACGTAGTTGCATTTGTTTATATCTACGAATTAAGCGCCAAAAAAGCACAGCCAAATCAATGACTCCTAAAAAAAACATAAAAGCAGTTCCTAATGAATAAAATGAACTATCAAAGAAGGTTTTAGCTAACACATCTTTGACTCCAAAAATAATATTTTCTAGGGTATAGCTTTCATTAATAATTTGTCTAGCAATCACAATGATAGCTAAATTCAAAAGAAGTAGGAGGACAATTGTAACAATTCCTTCAATAACTAATTCACTTTTTTCTTTAGAAGTTAGTTTTATCCGAGTCATTTTCTTTTGTGGCGTAACTTCTTTTTCTACATTAGTGGTATCAACTTGATTGCGACGTTTAAGCTCCTTCAATTTTATAGCCAACTCCCCACACTGTTTGGATGACTTTTTCTCCGCCAGTAGCTTCTTCGATTTTATCTCGCAGGTGGCTAACGTGAACCATCACTGTTTTAGCTGAAACAAGACTTTCCTGTTGCCATACACGCTCAAAGATTTCGTCAGCACTAAAGACTTTGTTAGGATGGCTTGCTAATAAATATAAAATACCAAACTCTAGAGCAGTTAGTTGTATTTCTACACCTTGATCAGTTTTTACCTCATGAGAGTCTTTTTTTATAATAAGCGGGCCAATTTCTAAAATATCTGGTTCATCATTGGTTACTTGCATGCTAGTACGTCTTAATAGTGATTTTACTCTAGCCATAACTTCTAATGGATTAAAAGGTTTGGTAACATAGTCATCTGCACCAGCTACTAGTCCTTGGATTTTATCCATATCTGTGGTTTTGGCTGTTAAAAGAATAATGGGAATTTGAGATTCTTTTCGCAACTCTTTCACTACCTGCATGCCATCCATTTTAGGCATCATAATATCTAGGATCATTAAATCAACATCTGGATTAGTAACAAGTTTTGTGATAGCTTCTTTTCCATCATAAGCTTTAATCACCTCATATCCTTCGTTTTGAATATATATACTCAACAGTTCAACAATTTCTTTATCGTCATCAACTACTAAAATCTTCATCGCATAAATCCTCCATTAGTATTATCATTATTTCTTTTATTGTATCAGATAAGAGAGAGAGTCAGAAATATAGTGATATAGAAGTTATAATAATTTTTAGATTTTTAAGAAAAAAATAGAAAAAAGACTTGCAATTGATTTAAAATCTTGCTATATTATTACTTGTCGCTAAGACATCAAAACAATTTTGTTTAAATAAAAAAACATTTAAAAAAAGTGTTGACAGTATTTAAATCGAATGTTATGATATAAAAGTTGTTAAGTGCTTCGTTAAAACGACTCGAAAAAATTATTTTAAAAAGTTGTTGACAAAGTCAACTGTTTCTGATATGATTAAGTAGTTGTTGAAACACGACAATTTAGACCTTTGAAAACTGAACAAAGAATAAGACGAACCAAATGTGTAGGGCGTTTTTACAAGATGTAAAAACAAACTTATATTATTATAGTGAAGTCAATTCGCTAGCAAACAAAATTGAGCTAAATGTCTTCGGACATTATCATACTTTTATTGAGAGTTTGATCCTGGCTCAGGACGAACGCTGGCGGCGTGCCTAATACATGCAAGTC
>NZ_PXZH01000006.1 GCF_003950325.1 Vagococcus humatus | reverse complement strand
CACAAAAATCTTAGCAGTCTCTAGCTTATCTGACAATCCTCTTGCTACATTAAGCGATCACGTTATCAATGTGTATGATGCTCCCAAAACGCGAGAAAAAATCCGTTCTAGGCTAATGCTCAATTTAGTTGGAACTCTTTTGTTTGAAACTATCATTGCTAAAATGAACAAAAACAAAGCAAAGAACCCACACTAAGGAGGGGAGTCCTTAATGTGGGTATTTATTTTTTTATTTTGTAAATAGCTCTACAAAATATTCAACCCTTATTTTAATTCACGTGTTTGATGTAATTCTTTCCACCAATAAGCACTTTGTTTTGGATATCTCTGTTGACTCTCAAAATCAACATAGAACAACCCATAACGTTTATTATATCCGTTAGACCATGAGAAAACATCCATAAGCGACCATAAAAAATACCCATTAACATTAGCACCATCGCGAATTGCATCTGAAACTGCTTCTAAATGTTGTTTAATGTATTCAATTCTTGGCGTGTCATTAATCACACCATCTTCAAAATCATCTTTATAGCCCATTCCATTTTCTGTGATAAAAATTTCTTTATAATTACGATAATCATTTTTCACTCGCATAATCATATCATACAGACCTTTAGGATAAATAAGCCAATCCCAATCAGTTCTTGGAATAGCCATATCAAACATAGCTTCTCCTACACCTTTTAATTTGAAAACAGATGTGCCTTTTTCTCCCGTTCCATTGTGGTGAATATCATTGTCTCCCTTATAAGATCTAAAGAATGAACTTTGATACTGATTAATTCCTAAATAATCCAATTGACTAGCAGCTTGTTTCATTTCTACTATATCTTCATAAGGAACCTCAATATGAGCATCATTACTTCTTAAAATCTCTTGAATATTATTCCAAGTCGCTTCTTGATACTCTCCTAAAAAAGTTGCATCTAATAAAAATTTATTAGATAAAGTATCTGCTAGCTCAGCTGCCCGTTGATCATCAATACTATCTCTATTATAAGGATATTTAGTTTCAAGAGAATGAATGATTCCACATTGTCCCGCATACCCTTTTTCCTTAAACAAATTCAAAGCCCGTGCATGTGCCAACATAATGTTATGCATAGATTGAACTACTTTACTATAATCAAAACGAATGCCTGGTGGGAAAGTTCCTGTAAGATATTGACAAGAAGAGACTGGCCATACTTCGTTAAATGTAAACCATTTAGTTACCTCTCCTTCGTATTCTTTAAAACAAAAATCAGCGTATCTCGCAAATGCTTCAACTGTATCTAAATTTAAAAAATCTCCTTCTTTATGCAAAGTATCTGGAGTATCAAAATGATGTAGAGTTACATAAGGTTCTACTTGTCTTTTATGACATTCTTTAAATAGATCATGATAGAATTTCACTCCAAGTGGATTAGGTTCTTGATCATTCCCATTTGGAAAAATTCTTGACCAAGCAATAGAAATTCTAATCCCGTCTACCCCAAATTTTTCACATAATTCTAAATCCTCTGGGTAACGATGATAAAAGTCACTAGCAGGATCTGCTTTAAATCGACCTTGTTTTTCTAAAAAATCATCCCAAGCAACCTTACCTTTACCATCCTCTTTTGTAGCACCTTCTGCTTGATATGCCGCTGTTGCTCCACCTAAAACAAAATTCTTTGGTAATAATTTAGTCATGAGCTAATTCGTCCTTTCTTTTTATACTAAGGTTTCTGTGATAAGTTTTAATGCTTTATCAGCATTGCGAGTCATATTAATATACTCTTTTCCATTAGTCGTAATCATCTTAGCATTATTTAAATCACATTCTTTTTGTAATTCATCCTTCATTGTTGCCATCTGAGGTGCCAGTACAACAACATCCATATCTGAAATCAAAGCAGTGTGATTACCAAATGCAGTTGCTGCTGCTTCTAATGGTAAATGCTCTTTTTCTGATAATTGATTTAAAGATTTAGCTAAAATACCGCTAGTTCCCCCACCTGCACAAAGCACTAAAACGTTCAAGTGTTGTCCATCTTTTGTTTGATTTAAGTTAATTAATTCAGACGCATTATAAACTACATTTCCTACTTCTTTAGATTCAACGTCTGTGTTAGTAATACTTTCAGTTATTTTCTTTTCAACTGTTTCAGCTTCTTGTTCTTGCTCTTTTTCTTCAGCTACTTTCATTCTGTCATAAGCTTTAAAGAATGGATAATAAATTACAAAATCAAGTGCCATAACTACTACAGCAAATAGTAATGCAATTAATGAAAAACCGGTTCCCATAAATATATAAAGAGGACCAGGTGTTGTCCAAGGTAAATTGTAAATAAAACTTGGCATTTTAATAACATCGACAAAAAATTTGAATAACCAAACATTTGCGATAGGAGCAAATATAAATGGAATCATGAATGTTGGATTCAGAATTAAGGGTGCTCCAAACAAGATAGGTTCATTAACACCAAAAGTAACTGGTATGGCTGAAGCACGTCCTACTGCTTTCATTTCTTTAGATTTTGCAAGAGTTGCAAACATATAAGTAATTACTAAAGTGGCACCAGTTCCGCCTAAAGTAGCTACGGCATATTGAGTTCCTGGAGTCAACACATTAGCTGCATGCTGGCCTGCTTGATATAAATGTAAATTTTGCTCTACATTAACCATGTAAATTGCAGTTACTGCTGGTTCAACAATAGAGGGACCATGAATACCTATAAACCAGAAAAATGCCATTAACCCATAAATAATTGCTAACCCAATATAGCCATCTGCAGCTGTAAAAAGGGGAGCCAATGCTTCAATAATCCAGGCAGCTAAATTAGTACCTGTTAGCTTTCTAAACCCAATATCAAACAACCAAAATACTGTTGTTGAGATACTAAATGGAATAATATTTTGAAAAGCTTCTGAAATATTCTGAGGAACTTCATCAGGTAATTTTATGGTAATTTTATGTTTAAAACACCAAAAATAAATATTAGGCACAATAAATGACACTAAAAATGCTGCAATCAAACCTTTGGATCCAATAAAACCTGTAAATAAATTTAAACCTTCATCAGTAAACACTGGATCTACTGCTACTAATAAAAAGGCAACTTGAGTCGCAAACATCACTGATGAAACAGGTACCTGATTAGTTTTAGGTAGTTCTAAATTTAAATTTACAGCCAAAGCCCTCGAAACATTTGCTGCCGCAAAAAATGCCAATGCTCCCATAGAATAGTTATACGCTTTATTTAAAGCCGCTTCTACATTTTCTGGCCACATAAATCCCCAGATGTTAGGTACATAAGCAACTAGTAAAAATAAACTTGAAAAAATGATAATTGGCATTAGTGAAATAAAGCCATCTCTAATCGCTCTTAAATACTTATTAGTAGCAATCTTTTTAAAAGTTGGTTGCCACTTATCAATTTGTTTAATAATTCCATCCATTTTTATCCCTCCATTATTAATTTTTTTCTAATTGATTTAGCCGCTCATACATGTCAATAAAATATTCTGCTTGATCTTTTAATAACATAGTTGTCATAAGACTATCTTGAGCGTGAACCATAATAAAAGTTACATCTAAATCAGCACCTCCTGCTTCTTGACTTAATAAATTAGTTTGTTCGTTATGTGCATCCACAATTGCTTGGTTTGCTTCTTCTACATAGCTCCTTGCTTCCTCTATCTTTCCTAATCTAGCACTGTCCATTGCCTGAAATAGACATGTTTTAGCATCTCCTGCATATGCTACAATCGCAAATCCTATTAATGAAATCTCTTCTTTTGTTGCCATAATTATTTACCTCCAAAATTTTTTCTGTTTATCTTTTTGATGATTCTCCAATTAATCTTTGGATATGAATCACTAAGTATAACTCTTCGCTTTTATTAATTTGAATACAAAATTCATGCTCTAATCGTGTGTAAATATTAGTTGCTAATTGATAAGATTTAGGATACCTCTGTTGTAGTTGGTCCAAAAGGTCATTGGTAAATTCAATATCTGTAGCACTTTTTTCATCTAACCTATCAATAAAATAATTAAAGTGAACCATAAAACGATCATAATAATTTTTGTTTTTATCCGTTCTAAAAATTCCCTGTAAATTCAGCTCTTCTTGTACAATTTCTGAAACATTTTTAATATTTCGATTTTCATACTTACTTGTTTCTTCAGATTGTCCTTTGGCATTAATAAAATGTAGAGCAATGCTTTGAATTTCTTCTTTTGGGAAAGATATATTTAAATTCCTATAAATAATAGCTAAAGCATCTTTTGAAATTTGGTATTCTATTGGGTATTGTTTTTCCATATTAGGAATTAGGTTATTATTTAACTCATTATTTTCCAACCTTTTGTATGCCCAATAAATATGATCAGTTAATGTCACATAGATATACTCTTGAGTTAAAAATTGATAATTTATCTTGGCATGTTCAACTATTTCATACGTTGTTGTAATAAAATCGATTGGGACATCATGCAGCAGTAACAAAGCTATATTTTCTTCTTGATTTTGTCCCTCTAATTTGAATAACTTATCAACTTGCTGCTTATTTAATCGATCTCCCTTCTTTTTGTTAAAAACTAAGCCTTTTCCCATTGCGATAGCTTGTTCTCCATCATCTAAACGAACTATTGCTACGTTATTATTTAACACTTGAAAAACTTTCATTTATTTCCTCCTCCCTCTTTAATATAAAAAGAAAAAACCGCAAACAACAAACTAACATCAGCTAGTCTCTTGTGTGCGGTTTTTGCCTAATTAAATAGTAACAATCCACTAAATATTATTCTATATACATAAGATAGCATATATCTGTATAAATGTAAACGTTTTATCATAAAATAATAATTATATCATTTTAAAATAAAAATTAAGAGAAGTTATTATGAAAAAATTATGATTTTCTAATACAACTCCTCTTAATTCAGAAATATACATTAACGTTTAACAATCAAATAAGCTAGAACCATTAGTTTCAATTACTTGATGATACCAATCAAAACTTTCCTTTTTATAGCGATTTAGTGTCCCAGAGCCATCTTGCTGATAATCTACATAAATAAATCCCCATCGCTTCAACATGGTTCCAGTAGTTCCACTAACAAAGTCCATTACTGCCCAATTGGTGTATCCAATTACATGTATACCATCAGCCAAAGCTTCGTTAATTTGTTTCAAATGATCACCAATCAACTTGATTCGGTAATCGTCCCTAACAGTCAACTTCTCATCTCTTTTTTCTAATTGTTCAATCGCTGCAAAACCATTTTCTACAATAAACATTGGCAATTGGTATCTATTCCAAAGATGATTTAAAAAGACTTTTAATCCAATTGGATCCATTTGCCAACCCCACTCATCTTCAACTAATTCGGGATTTTTTACTGTTTCAAAAATATTGCCTTTACCTTTTTCTCCAGCATCTTTATCATAAGTTGAACAAGACGTATTATAGTAGCTAAATGCTAAAAAATCCATTGTATTTTCTTTTAATAATTTCATATCTTCTGTATCGATAGATAAGTTAATCTCATTCTTCTTGAAATAGTTTTTAATAAACCAGGAATATTCGCCAAATGCTTGAATATCTGTAAAAAAATCATAAAATAGATTTTCTTCTTGTGCTGCCAAAATATCCGTTGGTTTAGAACTTAAGGGATAGGTCAATCTTGATATAAAACTACATCCGACCTGTGCATCTGGAGAAATACCTTTAATTAGTTGTTTTGCTTTAGCACTAGCTACAAACATATGATGAAGTGCTTGAAATTTTTCTTCTTCTGTAACACCATTTGTTTCATCAATCCCAGCTTGATAAAAAGGCATTCCTAAAAGAGCGTTAATCTCATTAAAAGTCAACCAGTATTTCACTTTATCCTTGTATCTTGTCACAATTGTTTCAACATATTTCAAATAAAAATCGATTAGTTTTCGATTAGCGAATCCGTTATATGTTTCTGCTAAATATAAAGGCATTTCAGATGTGTGAGTAATTGTAATAATTGGCTCAATTCCTTTAGATAAAAGCTTATCAAATAAACGGTCATAAAATGCTAAGCCAGCTTCATTCGGTTTTTCTTCAATTCCAGTAGGAAATATTCTTGACCAAGCAATAGAGGTTCTAAAACAACGTAATCCTAGCTCACTAAACAGTTCTACATCTTCTTCATATCGATTATAAAAATCAATAGATTGTAACTTGAGATTATCTTCTGTAGGTTCTTTAGTTCTCCCATCTGAAGGAGCGTTAGGAACCACGTCTGAAATTGCTACTCCTTTACCATCTTGATTATAAGCTCCTTCAAAATGATAAGCTGCTGCTGCACTGCCAAATAAAAAATCCTTTGTAAAATGACTTTTATTTTCCAAATCTATCCCTCCTATTTAATAAAAAAGAAAAACCGCAAACAACAAACTAGCATTAACTAGTTTCTTGCATGCGGTTTTTGCCTAATTGAATAGTAACAATCCACTTATATAAGATTGATTTCATTTACAGACTATCACATATATTCATAAATGTAAACGCATTATTTTATTTCCTGCGTCGTTTTCTCTTTTTCCCTTTAGTTTGATCAGCTAACTTAATTTCATTTCTTAGCATAGCTTTTTCTTTTTTATTTTTTCTTTGAACAAGATACATTCCGATTAACAATAATGTTAGCACTACTCCAAAGCCAATAAGCATGTATAATCGTGTATTATCTTTTTCAACTAACACATCTAACTCATTATATTTTTTGGCCATTTTCCTATCAATTTTAAACTCTTTCGTGAAATGCCATTTTTCATTATTTTTTGATTTAACAGTCAAATCCATCATATATTTCCCTGGCTTCATTTCTTGTCCATTTAATTTGACTGGATATTTAAAATAAGAATTAGGTGCCATTTTCATATTACGACTAACAGAATGATAAACTGGCTTGTCCTGATTATTTTTTTTAAAGACCTGTGCATCTACTTCTACTTCATTCATAAACTTAGCTTTCTTATTATACAAAGTAGCGTTAATCACATTACGATGATTGACTTGGCCAGCTTTAACATCCCCCATAGTTAGCTTAGAAGGAAGTTCTTCTTCACTTTCTCTTATTACGATTCCAATAACATAAGCAAATTGATTCGTAATACTCACAGCAGAATCTTTCGCTTCAGCATCCTTTTCACCTTTATCTAATTCATTTTTAAGTGTAATCCCTCCTGCTAGTAATCCTTTATATGCCTGTTTAGGCATGTTTATTTGTAAGTGCAATACTTTTTCCCCTTGTTTAGGAAGGACTATTTCTTTTTCAACTGGAACTACAACGTCTTCAATCTTATAGGGGACTTCTTTATCCAGTTTATCCTTTGTTTTTCCGTATTCAACCACTCCATTTAAATTAGTACGAGCTTGCTTCAGTAACGGTTTAATTCGAACTTCTTTATCAGAACCATTCACTAGTTTTAATTCTAATGTTTGTTTTTGACTAGGTTTCACAATTAAATCATAAAACCCAACATTTTGACGATATTGATTATCTGGTAATTTAGGTTCAACATAAAAATCTAATGATTTTGCTGAACTAATTACTGGAAAAAAACATATACAACATAAGATAATAAATATTGATTGAATTTTTTTCATAGCCATTTCTCCGTAATTATATTGTCATCTATTTTTCTAGAATAGAGCATCTTTAAAACCACTCTATTCTAGAAAAAGTGTTTTATTCAGCCGTTGCTAATGTCCATGTTAACTTAGTTTCATACAAAGTATCTTTTTGTGGATTGGCACCTGCTGGCACCTCTAAAGTTACTCCTTCTTTGTTATCTGGATACCAACGAGGTAAAATTTGTAATTGATTTGTTACACCTGGTGCTTCTACTCCTAAATCTTTCTTTACAGCGTCTTTATAAGAACCATTATATTTTTGCTCCCACTCTGCTTTTTTATCATAAGGAGCTTTACCAAAACGATAAACCCAAGTACCAATACCACCAGTAGAAGATTCGGCGCCATATTTCATAACAACTTGAGCCTCTCCTGGCTCTATATTAATCTCTTGCATATTAACGCCTAATATATCTTCAGGCTTAACTCCCCCATTTTGACTATTTCCTACAATTGCTCCATCCTCTGCTGCTGCAAGTCTCAGTACAGCCCCATCTAACTTGTACATTTCATTTGTTTCTTCATCTTTTACTCTATTACCAGTAAATTGGCTATCTTGTTTAACTTTTAACTCCCACTTACCACTAGACCCTCGTTTATCACTTACTTGAACATAGTGTCTCACTAACTCAAGATTATCATCATATTCTAACTTCTCTCCCTCTTTTAAAATATGAGTGATTGGTAAGTAACTTTCTTCCTTAAGCTTATCATCTTCATATACCTTTACCTTGTAATAAAGTTGATCTCTATTTTCTGTAACCTCACTCAGTTTCTCTAACTCTTCGCCCTCTTTCAAACTTTCCCGGTTAAATCTTGTCGCTGGTACAAATTCGCCTGCCTCATTTTTTTCATAAATTTTAACTGGTTTCATCCGGTTGTATTTTGCTCCATAAGTCATCCCACTAACAGCAATTCTTCGGCTACCAAAATGAAAATTAGGAACATAATCAATACTTAAAGGCCCTTCAGTACTATCTGTTGGTTCTTCTGGGGCTACTGGTTTATCTGGGTCTTCTGGATCTACTGGTAACTCTGGTCTAGTATCTTCATAAAAGTAGATATCCCCTTTAGAATTCACACTATTTTCTTCTTCTGCAAAAGATAAAGTAGCCTGTCCTAGCATGCCTAAAGCTAACACGCTGAGTAACAATATCCCTCTATATTTTTTCGTTTTCATGGGTAATGCCTCCCTTTTTCTTTTTTTATTCTACTGGGACACTCGATAGTTCCCAAGTTAGAGACGTATAATATTTAGCCGCATCTTTGGGTGTTTTTCCTGGGACAAAAAGCGAGACAGCCGGATTGATTTTTCTCATTCGGTTCCCTTGCGGCGTTTTTTCTACTACACTGGTAAGACTAGTTTCCTCTCCGTATACTGATAACCATGTTCCAAAACTATGGTAAGCTTTAGCGTTCATAACAGTTGAAGCTACTCCATTTTCATTTAACTCAATTGGAAACACCTCAACATCATTCTCCTCTGTTTTAAATACTGATACACTTTTAGGTGAATTCCAGGTAATAATTGCCCCTGTTAAAACAGGATATTTACTTGTCGCTGCTTTAAGAGGACCATTTTGTCTAACTTGTACAATCCATCCATCGTCCTGTCCTCGTTTATCCGTTACTTGAACATAGTGGGGAACTTGCTTAACTACTCCCGTGTTTTGTTGTTTGATTTGCTGTGTTGTGGCATAATACACACGATCTTCTTTTGAAATTTCTTGCGTACCAAAATCTAATGAAGACACAAAATCTAAACTTAAAGGTCCTTTTTGACCAGGTTTTTCCGGTTCAACAGGCTGAGAAGGATCAGTAGGATCAAGTGGGTCAGTAGGGGAATCATCTACTTCAAAATAAATACTGCCATAAGAAGTAGCCTTTTTTTCATTTGTTTCACCTAACACTAATGAAGTAGGAATTACTAAACCAAACATTAGTATCATTATAAAAATACCTTTTAATCCCTTAGTATACATGCCCCTCCCCTCCAAATAGTTGATAAATAAGCAACAAATTAGCTAAAATGAGACAGATACCTCCAATCGTTAGTGGCCAAATGGTAAATGGTGTTTCACTCAATTGCGGAAAAACAGGGGATGGTTTAGGTGTAGGCGACGGTTTAGGCGATTCAGGTTTTAATGGCGATGGTTCTAGAGGATCCTCTGAATACTCTCCAAAAAAAGAAACAGTTGCATCACTTTGAACGTTACTGTCAACAGCTTGAACAATTGAGGTAGTCACATTGACTAAAGTAAAAAGAATTATCCATCTAATCCACCAATTTTTCATACTATGAATCACCTCTTTTCAAACACCTATCTAACATTTAGATACACTAAATATTGGTGATTTATCTTTAGATAAGTCTTTTTTGTGAATTTTATTCATTTTTTTAAGCTAAATATGTTTCTTTTTCGAAAAAATAATTAAAATAAATTAAAAAACAATAAAAAAACTATATTTCCATAACAAAAAATATGGATTTTTTCAACAAAAGAGTACAAGACATGTCTATAAAGCGTTTACTCTTAGTTAAAATTTATCATATTATTTATATTTTTGCACTTATAACACTCAAAAATAACATTATAAATATAACTAATCCCTTGTAAAAAAGATATAATTGACATTTATATGAGATGTATTCACTTAAAATTAAACTTATTTTACATAATTATTTTTATAAGATAACTATTTCACAAATAAATAACTAATATTATATAATATCTTATCCCCTATTCAACCTCCTCTTTTTACTTAAAAAAATGAGTAAAAGTGTCTATTAATTTTACACTTTTACTCATTTTCTAACTATTTTATCAACCTAATATATCTGTCGACTTATTTCTCATGATTTAATTGATTGGCATAACTTGTCACTTGTTTCCAATCAGTAAATTCAGAATCCACTTGTGGGTCAGTTGGCCCCTCAGTTAACTTCATAATAAATTGAATCATTTTTCGGTCAAAAAATCGGTACTTGGTATAAAGTAATGCTCCTGCAAAAATATAAACATTTTTTGGTTGCCATGTCACTTTTTCTAAAAATTTACGTACATAAACATTATTTTCAACCTTTTGTTTTTCAGGAGAACGAGCAATTAAGTTTACGCCAAAAAAATCAGCTTGTTTTTCTTCTAAAATAGATTGGTGCTTTTTAACAAATCGATATAATTTTTTTGGAAAATGACCATAACGAATAGAAGACCCAATAATAATTTTGTCAAAGGACTGTAACTCAATATCTTCTTCTAATGGTTGACACGTTACCTTTCCCGCTAATTTTTCTGCCAAAAATTGAGCGATTTTTTTCGTTTGACCATCTACAGTGGTATATAAAATCAAATAAGTTGTCATACTTCCCTCCAAATAAGTATAAGTCTTTAATAATTATTAGTTTAAATGTTTTATCCTCAATAAGCTAGAGAAAAAATTAATGCCTTTTGTCTATTAGTTTAGTTACTAACTGACAAAAGGCATATAGTTCATTTTATGATAAAATAGCTTGTTTTCCTGTTAACTGTTCTTCTTGTTTTAATTGTTCTTTAGCTTGTTTATTTTTTTTCATCCAATCTTTTCCATTAATCATTCTCTCAATCAACATAGCTACCCCTACATCGCCAGTCGTATTAATTGCTGTAGCAGGTGCATCTGTTATTGTACCAATTAATACCATTAAAGGAATCGATACTTCTGGAAAACCGAAAGCTGATACAATGAAGATTTCTCCTGTATAACCACCAGCTGGAATAGCTCCCATGACACAAGATGCTAACACTGAAACCATAACAGCTGTGATGAAATTTTTTGGTTCTAAAATATTTACATCAAATATTTTACACATAAAAACAATTTTTAAAATTTGAATCAAGACTGCTCCATCTTTATGCAAGTTAGCTCCCATTGGCACCGCGATATTATTAATCTCATCAGACAGACCAATTTCTTGCCCAGCGATTAAATTGGTTGGAATTGCTGCGGCACTTGAGCAAGTCCCTAAAGAAGTTAAAGTTGGTGGCATAATATGTTTCCAAAATACCTTCACTCCATCATGTCCTGCTGATAAAAAGGCTAGCACTGTATTAGAAATTAAATAATAAACAAGTGACGCTCCGATAAAAATAACTAAAGAGCGTGATAAAGGCCCAACAATTTGAGCTCCTTGTTCTCCTACAAGTGTGGCAAAAAAAGCACCTAAACCAATTGGAGCAAGATACATAACATAACCCACAATCTTCATAATCACTTTAGATAGTTGATCAAAAAATTGAATAACTGAAGAAGCTTTTTCTCCTAAAGAAGACGTAGCTATTCCAAAAATAATGGTAAAAATAATTAATGCCATTAAATTTTGTCGACTCCAAAGTAAGTTAAAATCATTGACTGTCAACATAGAAACAAAGTTAGTATTTGCTTTACCACTTTCAATGGTTTGATTTAGTTGAATATTTGCTCCCTTAGAAGGATCTAAGATTACACAAACCACAATCATATAAACAGCTGCAATAATACCTGTAACTATAAACAGGAACAACATCGTTCCTAAAATTTTGCCTAACTGTTTGGTACTTTTCATGTTAGCAATAGCTGACACTAAAGACGTAAAAATCATAGGAACAATACAGCAGTACAATAAGTTTAAAAACAATTCAGCTATTGGAGTTAACATACTGGCTTTAGGTCCCATTACCGCGCCAATAATAGAACCCATAATAATTCCAAATAGTAAAATAAATGATGATTTATAATTTTTCAAAATACTCATTCTAATCACCCATCAATCTTTTGTAATTCAGCAATCATATTTTGGACACCTTTTTCTACAAATTTAGGATTAGTAGCCATATTTAAGCGAACAAATCCTTGACATTCATCACTAAACCACTCACCAAAATCAATAGCTAAACGACATTTATCTTGAATAAATCCTTTAATCTCTTTTGGTTCCACATAATTTCTTAGATCCACCCATGCTAGGTAAGTTCCTTCTAATTGAGTCACTACTGCTTTAGGAGCGTGTTCATTCAATTCTTTTTTCAAGTAATTAAAATTATGTTCGATAACTTCTAGCAAACTATCTAACCATTCTTCTCCGTGACGATAAGCAGCTTCTGTAGCAATTTGCCCCATAATACTTGTTTCACATTGATTAATTTTTTTAGATCCTAGATCAAAAGCGTTCCGAATGTCTTCATTGGGAATAATAATATGAGAGTTCAATAGACATGCTAAATTAAATGTTTTAGACGGAGCTGTACAAACAATTAAATTATCTTGATATTTGCCATTTCCTACATTTAAACTAGAAACAAACTCATTGTCCCCTAAGATAATGTCTTGATGAATTTCATCAGATACAACTAACACATCATGCTTCTGACAAATATCTAATACTTTTATCAACTCTTCTTCTGACCATACTCGACCGGCTGGGTTATGAGGAGAACATAAAATGAATAATTTAACTTTTTCTTCTACTACTTTTTTCTCAAAATCAGCTAAATCCATAGTGTAATGACCATTCGTATTAACTAACTCAGAGCGAACTAACCGACGATTATTATCTAAAACAGCATTGTGGAAAGGATAGTAAACAGGAGATTGAATCATTACGCTATCATTTTCTTTTGTAAAAATATTAACAAACCAGTATAAAGCGCTAACAACTCCTGGTGAAAAACGAACCCATTCTTTTTCTAAATCAATATTATGACGTTTCTTTTGCCATGCGAAAAATGCTTCATAGTAAGAATCTGGTGTATAAGAGTAGCCAAATACCCCATGTTCTACACGTTGATGTAGTGCTTCTTGAACAGCTTCTGGTACTTTGAATTCCATATCTGCTACCCACATAGCAATTAAATCAGGATCTCCGTATCTCACATCTAGTGCATCCCATTTTAATGAGTTAGTTTGTTTTCTTTCCACTCCGTATTGATTAATAAATTCTGTCATTTCCATGTTTATTCAACCTCTTCCTTTAAAATTGCAATTGCTTCGATTTCAACTAGTGCGTTTTTGGGTAAATTTCCTACTTGAAAAGCTGTACGAGCAGGGTAATCTCCTTCTTTAAAGAAACTACTATAAACCTCATTCATTTGACTAAAATCTTCAATCTGTTTCAGATAAACAGTGGTTTTAATCACGTGATCTAAATCGCTTCCATTATCTTTTAAAATATTCTCAATATTTTGTAAACTTTGTTTAGTTTGTTGGCGAATATCACCTATTTCCGTATCTAAGGGTAATTGCCCTGAAGTAAAAATAAATGAATCGATTAATGTAGCTTGAGAATAACTGCCAATCGCACCTGGTACTTTTGAACTTTTAATTCGTTGTAACATTTTTATAATCTCCTTAACACTTAGCATAATAGTTTAGGCCCTTAACTATTTATCTAAATATTAATCAAAAACCTTTATTAAGTCAATAGCTTATCACAAAATAGTTTAGCACCTAAACTATTTTACTAATTAATAAGGGTTTTCCGAATTTGTATATTTAATCTATTTATGACATAATAAAGAGAATTAAATTATTTTATAAGGATGGATTCCATGTCAGAAGAAAAAAAGAAAGTCCCATCAATTGACGATCAATTTAAACTTTTAAATGATCGACACAATAATATATATCAATTTGTAATGTTATATTATAACTATATTATTTCTAAACACGATTACGGAACTGGAGATGTAGTCTCCATGATTGAAGCTCATACAATCACCTTCATTGAAGAAAATCCAGGAACAACGGTTAGTGAGTTAGCAACATACTGGAATAAAACAAAAGGAGCCATGTCTCAAACTATTACCAAACTAGTAGACAGACAGTTAATCGAAAAACGACAATCAGTGGATAATGCAAAAATTCAACATTTATTTGTGACAGAACAAGGCTTAAAGCTAAGTAAAGCTCATAAACTTTACGACACAATTGACATTGCTAAAACTATGGAGCAACTATTAGAACATTGCTCTGTAGAAGAAATCAATGCTTTTTTTAAAGTAATAAAAGAGTATATTATCCTCATCAAAAATGATTTTGAATAGTAAAAAACCCAAGAGATTAAATCATCCCTTGGGTTTTCCTATTCAACTAACCAATTATTAAACAAATAAATTTAACAACATAGCCCCAGCTAAACCGACCACTGAAATAACCGACTCCAATGCTGTCCAAGTTGCAACAGTTTCTTTGATGGATAAATTAAAATATTCTTTAAACATCCAAAAACCTGCATCGTTTACGTGAGAAGCAATTAAACTACCTGCACCAGTAGCAATAACCATTAAAGCAGGATTTGTCCCAGTAGCTGCCATTAAAGGTGCCACTAATCCAGCAGCAGTCAAAGCGGCCACAGTAGCTGAACCTAAACAAATTCTTAACACTGCCGCAATTAACCAACCTAATACTATAGGTGACAAATTAGAGTTCATAAATAACTGTGCAACAGAATCCCCTACACCTCCTGCAATAAGAACTTCTTTAAAAGCACCTCCACCACCAATGATTAATAACATCATAGCTATTTGCTTGATAGCTTCTTCAGCTGATTTCATCACTGTTTTCATCGGGATATTCCGTTGAATTCCCATAGTATAAATAGCTAGCAATAAGGATAACAACATAGCAATACTTGGATTACCTATAAAAGATAAAACCTGTTCAAACCAATGTTTACTATCACTTAAGTTATAGCCTTTTATTAATTCATAAATGGTAGTAATCGCCATTAAAATAACTGGAAACAAAGATGTTAGTAGACTTATCCCAAAACTTGGAGTTTCAT
This sequence comes from Vagococcus humatus, assembly GCF_003950325.1. Taxonomy (GTDB): domain Bacteria; phylum Bacillota; class Bacilli; order Lactobacillales; family Vagococcaceae; genus Vagococcus_C; species Vagococcus_C humatus. The sequence continues at coordinate 100,840 of NZ_PXZH01000006.1, read as the reverse complement.
CTAATTTAAATGTTTTTTGTTCTCCTAAAGCGGTTAAATTTCCTTTATGTTTGAAAGCATCTGGCACTATTTTTTGTGCGACTTTTGTGTACAACGGACCTGCAATAATAGCTGTTGGAACCGCTATTATAAAGCCATACAATAAAACCATGCCGATATTTGCTCCGTAAATATTCGCAATCGCAGTAGGAGCTGGATGGGGAGGTAAAAAACCATGAGTTATAGATAAAGCGGCACTCATAGGTATCCCTAAATATAAAATAGATACACCAACTTCATTGGCAATTGCAAAGATAATAGGAATAAGTAAGACTAATCCTACTTCAAAAAATAGAGCAATCCCGATAATAAAAGATGCAATCAGCACTGCAAATTGAATTTTCGCTTTTCCAAATCTATCAATTAATGTGTGGGAAATTCGGTACGCTCCTCCTGCATCTGCTACTAATCGCCCTAAAATAGCACCAAAACCAAATACTAAGGCAAGGTGGCCAAGTTGACCACCTATTCCTTTTTCAACTACTGATACAATCTCGTTAAAGGGAATACCTAAGCCTAACCCTACACCTAACGAAACGATAATTAATGATACAAATGTATTTAATTTAAATTTTACAATTAATACTAATAGTACCAAAATTCCTAGTAATACCATTAACATATTCACTCACTCCTTATCTCCTATGAATGTTTTCTTTGAAAATCTGCAATAGCTGAAAACTCAGTTTCTAATAACCGAGTTGTTCGAATGTAAATTGGTAGTAACTCTCGGTAAACAGAAAAGTTTTCTGGTTGCGGTGTATGTGAATGAGTTACCCCAATCATATGTTCTACTTCATTTAGCGATGCTATTATCCCTTGCTCTTTCATCCCTAAAACAGCAGCTCCTAAACAAGAACTTTCAAAACTTTTAGGAATAACTACCTCCTGTTCAAAAATATCTGCCAGTAATTGACGCCATAAAGCTGAACGAGCAAACCCACCTGTTGCCTGAATTTTTTTAGGTCGTTCTGCAATTTCTTCTAAAATCAAAGAAACTGTATATAAATTAAAAACAATGCCTTCTAAAGCTGCACGAATCATATGTGCCCGGGTATGAGTTGTAGTCAAGCCAATAAATGATCCCTTTGCATTAGCATTCCATAAAGGGGCTCTCTCTCCACCTAAAAAAGGATGGAATATTAAGCCGTTCGAACCTGCTGGAATATTTTCTGCCATTTGTGTTAGAATTTCATAGCTATCCACTTGCATTTGTTCTGCTGTTAATTTTTCTGGTGCAAACAGTTGATCGCGCACCCATCTAAAAACAATTCCTCCATTATTCACCGGACCACCAATCACCCATAAATCTTTTGTTAGAGCATAACAAAACGTCCGTCCTTTAGGATCTGTTACAGGGTGATCTACTACCATTCTCACAGCACCACTTGTTCCAATCGTTATAGCCATAGTTCCTTCTTCAATAGCATTAACACCCAAATTAGATAAGCAACCATCACTGGCTCCAATATAAAAAGGTATCTGATCACTTAAACCAATTCTTTCAAAGTAGCTAGTGTTTAAATTTTCTAGATAGTCCGTGGTATTTAATAATTGAGGTAACTGATTTTTCTCAATATCTAGTAGCTGAATAATTTCCTCATCCCAAGTTAAAGTATGGATGTTAAATAAACCTGTAGCGGAAGCAATCGAAATATCTACCACATATTTACCAAAAAATTTATGAAAAATATATTCTTTAATCCCAATAAAATAAGCAGTTTTCTCATATAACTCAGGCCAATCATTTTTTAACCAAAGCATTTTACACAACGGAGACATGGGATGGATAGGCACACCAGTTCGGTGATATAATGCCAATCCCTTATCACTATTTTTTAATTTGTCTGCCCATTCGTAAGCTCGGTTATCTGCCCAAGTCAAACATCTAGTCAAAGGTTGATTATGTTCATCCATCAAAATTAAACTATGCATAGCACTAGAAAAAGACACGCCTGAAATTTGGTCTTTTTTATCTCCAGCTCTACGTATCACTTGAGTTAAAACATCCAAAACTGCATCAAAAATTTCATCAGGATCTTGTTCAGCCATATCAGGTTCTTCTTGATAAAGTGGATAGCCAACATTGGCATAAGCTAAATTATTACCTGTTTTGTCGTATAAAACAGCCTTAGTACTGGTTGTTCCAATATCTACACCAATCATTAAATCCTTTTCCATGTTAGTAATCTCCTTTCTTAGCTACAGCGTGTCCACCGAATTCATTGCGTAAAGCTGCTACGACCTTTCCACTAAAAGTATCTGGGTACATCGAGCGGTAACGCATCATTAGCGCCATTGTGATAACGGGCGTAGGGACTTGAGTAGCCAAAGACTCTTCTACTGTCCATTTTCCTTCTCCTGATGAAAACATTTTGCCTTGAATTTCGTCCAAATGTTCATCTTTTGAAAAGGCTGACTCCGTTAACTCCATTAACCATGACCGAATAACTGACCCATTATTCCAAACCCGAGCTACTTGTTCATAATCATAATTAAAAGGTCCATGCTCTAACACATCAAAGCCTTCTGCAATAGCTTGCATCATGCCGTATTCAATCCCATTATGTACCATTTTTAAGTAATGACCGCTACCTACTGGTCCTGCATACAGATAACCTTTTTCTACTGCCATATCTTGGAATAAAGGTTCAATTTGTTGGAAAACAGTGGCATCTCCACCAATCATAAAACAAGCTCCTTGCCGAGCCCCTTCTACTCCACCTGAAGTTCCTACATCAAAAAAGTGAATACCTTGACTAGCTAAACGTCCCCCTCGTGCAACAGATTCTTTATAATTAGAATTTCCTCCGTCAATCAAAATAGAGCCAGCTGGTAATAATGCTTGCATTTTTTCGATAATTTGATCGGTTGGCTCACCACACGGCACCATAGACCAAACAATTTTTAATTCAGGTAGTGCTTCTACCATTGCCTCAACTGACTGAGTCAACTTAATAGTAGCTTGATACTCTCCTTCAAGTTCTGGTTGTTTTAAATCATAAGCCACTACTTGATGACCATGATCGACTAAATTTTTAGCTAAGCTTAATCCCATTTTTCCTAAACCAACTAATCCTATTTCCATGTTCCTCTCTCCTTATATGACGTATGACGTCTTATGTTTATATAAAAGATAACGCTTTCTTTACTGTTTGTCAAGAACAAAAAAAAGAAACAAGTCATAAAAGACTTGTTTCTTAAGGATAATTGTTATTTTTTTATCTTAATACCAACCATTTTGTAACCAGAATGATTGAGCAGCTTCCCATGAACCATAACGTTGAGATACATATTGTTCCGCAACACGTTCTTGGTTAGCTGGAGAGAAATCTCCATTTAAATAAGATGAATCTAATTGGTAACGACCTACATAACGACCATTACGAGCATCATATGAACCACTAGATTCTTTCATAGCAATCCATTCTTTTGCTGATGATGTTGAAACAACTGGTGCTGCTTCTTGTACTGGTGCTTCTTGTACTGGAGCTTCTTGTACTGGTGCTTCTTGTACTGCAACAGGTTGTACATCTTGAGTAGGTGCTTCGTTAACTACTTTATCAACACCAGGAATATTTAATTTTTCACCTGAAAAGATTAAGTTAACATTTTCGATTTTGTTAGCTTTAGCAATTTTTTCAACTAAGCTGTTGTTCCCAGCAAATTTTACAGAAATAGTAGATAAAGTATCTCCTGATTGAACAGTATAAAGACTATCTGCACTTGCGCTTGCTGATCCTACTACAAACAAACCAGCTGCTAATAATGTTCCGACTAATAAATGTTTAATTGATTTCATGTTAATCCCCTTTGAGAAATATTTTTTATTTTGTTTACATGTGTCTACGTCATTCGTATCTGACGACAGGAACTACTTTACCATCTCATAATATTTCATTGGTAAACAACTTGTAACAATTCATTACAGGAACATGTTTTTTGTAACAACTTGTAAAATAGTAGGTTTTTAGCTCTATATATGAACCTGTGATAAGATTTACAAACATAACGATATATCTTATATTAATTAAGTCAAAATATCCATCTAAATTCTAATTGAATAAGGCTATATCAAAGTTTTGTCCTTATATTTTTACTATATAGATATAAAACTAATAACTTAATTCTTTTATTTTTTTACTTTTTTACTTATTTATAGTTCATTTAACTTTTTTCAATTTATTTAGATTTTTTTCTTAAAATAATCTAAAAATTAGTTAATTTCAGCTTGTTTTCATGAAAATTAACTAAAAAAGTAAAAATATCTAGTATTTACTCGCTTTTTTAACAGAACTGTGACAAAAACAACCTTTTATTACTAAAAGCAAAGAAGTTAGGGGGGTATTATTACATATCTCATATGATTTATTTCTTTTTATATCCTTTTAGTAACTTTTATCTAGTTTGAAATCATTTATTTAATAGTTATTAGTCCTTTAGCCTGTCGGTTAAAATAATCCACTAGTTTTTTTCAATTTAAACCTGTTTCTACTATTATATATACTATTTTTATACCAAAATAAAATCTAGCTCTGTCTAGCCTATTGAAACCTGACTAATCTCTAACTATCTTTTATAATTATTATTAAATAAATCCCTCATTTAGCAATTGAGAACTACTATCATTCTCAATTAAACTTATTCATTATCATTTATTTTACAAACATGTTATGATTTAATTTGCATAAAATATATTAGGAGGAATTATCATATGAGCCAACCGATTTTTACCCTGCAAGATATTAATTTCGAAGCAGATCAAAAAAAAATCTTACAACATATTTCATTTACAGTTAAACAAGGAGAATTGGTCACTATTACTGGACCTTCTGGTAGCGGTAAAAGTACTTTGCTAAAAATAATTGCAACATTACTTTCTGAAACTTCCGGAAAAATTCTATTCCACGATAAAGATATTAATCAATACGAACCAACAGAATACCGAAAACTTGTTTCTTATTGTTTCCAAACTCCTTCTTTATTTGGAGATACTGTTCAAGATAACCTAAGCTTTCCTTATGAAATCAGACATAAAGAATTTGATCAAAAACGAGCTATTCACTTACTAGAACGTGTTGGATTAGATGCTAGCTATCTAGATAAAAGCATCCACGATATTTCTGGTGGTGAAAAACAACGAGTTGCTCTTATTCGTAACTTATTATTTGAAACAGATGTTTTACTTTTAGATGAAGTAACTAGTGCTCTTGACCATGAAAATAGTCAAATTATTCGAGACTTAATTTTTCAATTAAATCAAGAAGAAAATATTACAGTCTTATGGGTTACCCATAACCCAGATGAATTTAAAGAAGGAACTCATCAAATTAAAATGGTAGAAGGTCAAATACAGGAGGAATATCATGAATAGTTTAAATATTTCCAATACATCATTAATTTTTGCAAGTGTTCTTATTGTTATTGCTCTTTTAATCGACTACAAGGAAAAATTAGGGTTAGGAAAAGATATTTTTATTGCAGCCATTCGAACAGTCGTTCAATTATTTGTCATTGGTTATGTATTAAGTTACATTTTTAAATTAGACAACATTTTAGTAACCTTGTTTATGGTTCTTTTTATTATCGTTAATGCGGCAATCAATGCTGCTAAACGTACTGGAGGAATTGATAAAGCTTTTAGTATTTCTCTCATCGCAATTGGTGTAGGAACAGCGGTATCTTTAATTGTTCTCTTTGTTTCTGGTGCGCTTGAATGGACACCTTCACAAATTGTGCCTATTACTGGTATGATTGCTAGTAATGCTATGACAGCAGTTGGTGTAGGCTACCGCTCTATGAATGCTAGTTTTAAAGATCAAAGACAACAAGTTTTAGAAAAATTAGCGTTAGGTGCTGATATAAAACAAGCTACAGCTCCTATTATTCGTCACAGTATTAAATCTGCTATGGCTCCAAGTATCGACCGGGCAAAAACAGTTGGATTAGTTAGTTTACCAGGTATGATGTCAGGGTTAATGTTCGCAGGAATTGAACCAACTACTGCTATTCGCTACCAAATTGTAGTTATGTTTATGCTTATCGCTACCACTGGTTTTTCTACCATGATTGCCAGTTACTTAGCTTATAAAAGCTACTTTAATGATAGAAAACAATTATTAGACTAATCAAAAAAACTATTATTCATCTTAAACAAATGAATAATAGTTTTTTATTTTTGTGTTCATCCATCTATTTGGTAAAAATAGCTTAGTTACTCATCATTCAAGTGGTTTTTTTGTCTAAAATATCACTCCTTTGATTTTCCTGATTCATCTCTATATTTATCATTTATAATCGTTTACCTACTCAGCTAACCAGTCTTTTCCAACTGTTCCTTCTATTATATTACGTAAAATTTGGTATAATTAAACTAACTAGATTATTTAAGGAGGGATTTTTAATGCAAAAAAATTATCCATTGCTTTTTTCAATTGATCATTCTTTTGCTGAACAGCTACAAACTACTTTGTATTCTATTTTTATGAATTCTTCTCAATCTTTTGATATCTACATTTTACATACTGATCTTTCTGAAGAAATTCAAAGATTTCTAGAAAGCTTTTGTGGGCGTTATGGTTCTAATATCAGTTTTATTTCTATACCTGAAAGTTATTTTTCTGACGCTCCCTCTTCTTCACGTTATCCAAAAGCTATTTACTACCGACTTTTAGCCCATGAATTTTTACCTAAAGATTTGACTAAAATTTTATACTTAGATGCAGATATTTTATGTATCAACGATTTAACTTCTATTTTTAATTATGACTTAGGTTCCTATCTGTATGCAGGATGTTCTCATCCAAGTATGACTGGCATGAGCCGAGCGATGAACAAATTACGACTAAAAACTTACGGCAATGATGGCTATTTTAATTCAGGTGTGCTGTTAATCAATCTAGATCAGGTAAGAAAAATAGTTGATAAACAAGCTATCTATACATTCATTAAAGATAATGAAAAACAACTTGTTCTCCCTGATCAAGATATCTTAAACGGATTATATGGCCATCTTATTTATGCTTTAGATGATCAAATTTGGAATTATGATGTTCGTTATACTCACACCTACTACTTAATGAGCAACAAGCAAACTACTTTGGATTGGGTGATGCAACATACTGTTTTTTTGCACTTTTGCGGAAAAGAAAAGCCCTGGGATCATCACTATGAAGAAAAATTTGCTGCCTTATATAAGCATTATCAAGTTAAAAGTAAAGAACTTCGGAAATTGTAAAAAATTTATGTTCAAATAAAAAAAGATAGTACCCAAATGATTATTTGAGTGCTATCTTTTTTTAATTTAGCTTATATTTAGTTTTTTTCTGTAGGTAAGATAACTTCAACTTCAGAATGTGGACGTGGGATAACATGAACAGATAACAATTCGCCTACTCGTTCAGCTGCTGCCGCCCCTGCATCAGTTGCTGCTTTAACTGCACCAACATCACCGCGTACCATCACTGTCACAATACCTCCACCTACTTTTTCTTTACCAACTAAGGTTACATTCGCCGCTTTAACCATTGCGTCAGCTGCTTCAATTGCTCCTACTAATCCTTTTGTTTCAATCATTCCTAATGCATCAGATTTCATTTGTATTTCCTCCTAATTATCCATAGCTTATTTATTTTTTATAATTTCTACACATGTTCCTGGGGTAATGCCTAAAGCATTAGCTTCTTCTGTATCTACATGACACTCTAACGTAGCGTTAGCTTGTGCACGAATGATAACGTTGTTTAACGTACCACCGCGAGATCCAGTTAATTCAATTGATACAGTTTCTCCGTCGCAAACATTTAAACGTTTGGCATCTTCTAATGTCATATGAATATGTCTCTTAGCTACTATTACACCTTGAGTTAATTCTAATGAACCTTTTGATCCGATGATAGTAATTCCAGATGTGCCATTTAAGTCACCTGAAAGTCTAACATCTCCTTTTACACCTAATTTAAATGAATCACCTTGTAAAATTTCTACTTGTGTTTCTGGTCTAACAGGACCTAACACTCGTACTTTTTGAATAACTCCTTTAGGGCCTGCTAAAGTTACACACTCTTTACAAGCATACTGGCCTGGTTGAGCTAAATCTTTTATTTTAGTTAATTGATAGCCTTTTCCAAATAACTTATCAACAGCACATTGTGATAGATGAATATGTCGATTGGAAATTCCTAATGGTACTACCTTTTTTTGTAAACTTCCTTGAGGTTGAGTCAAGCGGTTGACAACTAACTCTAGTATCTCTTCATAATTTTCCATCTTGTCCACTCTTCCTATTATTTTCCCATATCTAGTAAGACTTTTCTAACAATCTCTGCTAATTTTTCTTTATCTTGATTGCTACCAACTGCAGAATCTACTACTTTAGTTAAGCTTTCTTCAAATGTTTGTTGATTTTCAGATGGGCTGATATTTAAATTAATTTTATTTGTTTGATTTAATTCAGGATAGTTAAATGTTTTATCATTCTCTACTAATTTAGTTACATCTTTTAAACCATAAGCCACTTTTTTTACATTTAATAAATGTTTTGGACTTACATTCTCAGAAACAGAACTTCCACCAAATGTTCCACATCCTAAAGTAAAAGAAATTGGTAAACCAGTACTGATTCCAGTACCACCTTGGCTGCCACCTGTGTTAACTAAAATACGAGAAGCTGGTTTAGCAGCAAATTTCAAAATAAGTTCATGATTGTTAGTATGAATACTCATTGTATGACCAATACCATTTTGAAGTAAATCAATACTCAATTGACAAGCTTCTTCCCAATCATTTACCACATAAAATGCTAAAACAGAGGTTAATTTTTCGTAAGAAAGCGGATAACTATCTCCTACACCTTCTTGTGCTCCTAATAACACTTTTGTTCCTTCTGGAATAGTAATACCTGCTCCTTTAGCAATAACCTGTGGAGAACGACCTACAAACTTAGCATTCATCGCATGACCACCATTTTTAAAGAGCAACTGACAAACTTTTTCAGTTTCTTCTTTTGTCATAAAGTAGCCACCTTGACGTTCAAACTCTTTTCGAACTTCATCTTGATTAGCTTTCTCACAAATAACTGATTGTTCTGATGCACAGATAGTTCCATAATCAAATGTTTTACTTGCAATAATTTTTTCAACTGCTTCTTTAACATTTGCACTTCTTTCAATATAAGCAGGTGAATTACCAGCACCAACACCAATAGCTGGTTTACCAGAACTATACGCAGCTTTTACCATACCTGGACCACCTGTTGCAATGATTAATGAGATTTCTTTAGCGTGCATTAATTCATTGGTAGCAGCCATTGTTGGAGTAGATACACTGCCGATAACTCCTTGAGGGGCACCGGCTGAAATTGCTGCATCACGCATGATTTCAGCTGCTTTATTGGTACATTTAGCTGCAGCTGGATGAGGCGCAAACACAATGGCATTCCGTGATTTAATAGCAATCATAGCTTTAAAAAAAGCAGTAGAAGTCGGATTAGTTGATGGAACAATTCCCAAGACCAACCCAACAGGCTCAGCAATATCTAATGTTCCTTTTAATGGATCTTCTGCAATAATTCCCGCTGTTTTTTGGTCTTTTATCTCTTCATAAAGCAACGTTGAACCAGCATGATTTTTATACGCTTTGTCAGCAACTTTACCAAACCCTGTTTCTTCCACTGCCATTTCTGCTAAACAAACAGTATGTTTTGCTGCAGCATCACGCATACTTACTAAAATAGCATCTATTTGTTCATTTGTATAAGTAGCTAATTTTTTTGCTGCTTGATATCCTTCTCTTGCTAAGTTTCTTGCTTCTTGAACAGAACATAAATCTTTATCAAATTTTTCCATTTTATTTTACTCTCCTACTTCAAAAAACTTTACTTATTAAAGTAGCTGATAAAGGCTTCAATAAGATTGTCTTTACTTGTTTTATATAATTCTTTTTTCGTTATAGCAAAATCACTATGGCGTTTTGCCATTGCTCTTAAGTCTGAAACTTTTAAAGAAGTTAAATATTTTTTAGCTTCTAATTGATTTTCTTGAGCCAAATAGTTAGTTACTACTTCTTCAGGTGTCTGTTGAGTAATAACTGGCTTAACATTAGTTAATTCTTCTTTAGTTGTTTTAACTTCTAAAGTATTCTCATCACCCTTTACTGAGTTCTCTAAAGTCTGATTTATTTCTTCTGGACAGTCACAACTTTCTTTCTCATCGGGATCTTCATTTAGTCCTACTTTAGATGTTTCTTTAACAATCACATCAAGTGATTCAGCTGGTCTTGCAATCACATGAACAGCGATTAAATTAGCTGGATTTAAATGATTAACTGCACTGGCAGCAGCATCTGTAGATGTTTTAACAGCACCTACATCACCTTCAACAGTAATACTAACTAATCCACCGCCAACTGTTTCTTTTCCTATTAATTGGACATTAGCTGTTTTAAGCATGACGTCACATGCTTCAATAGCAGCTAATAAACCTTTTGTTTCAATCAATCCTAATGCTTGTTTCATCACTTACTCCTTTACATTAAATCTGCCCAATTGGCTGGGTAAGTCGCATAAAAAACTCTTGCTTTATCTGGAGAACCCCAGATAACCTTAGTATCTTTTGGTACAAACAAAACATCTCCAGCATTAGCTGTATAAGTTTTTCCATCAAGTGTTACTGTTAATGTTCCTTCTATTACATAATCAATTTCTTCATAACTTAATTCCCATTCAAAAGAAGAATGATCAATTTCTAAGAAACCAGCACTCATATGAGATTCATCTTTGTTGACCAATTCTTGAAAAGTAACCTGATTTTGAGGGTTACCAGTGTCAAACTGGACCATTTTAACACTACTACCTTTTACTACCTTTAAGCCATTTGCGTGACATTCAGCTTCAAATGGTAATAGCGAAAAAATTTGTTCATTCGCTAATAATTTTTTCAGTAATAAAACCAATTGATCAGTCGTCAAATTGTTTCCCAATGAACTGGATAAGACATCTGCAGTACTTTTAGGCTTTGGCTTTCTTACTTTAATCCTAATACCAAACTCCTCTGCAATATCTTCTGCTAATGATGTTACAATTGTCTTTTCTTCAACATAAAGTGTATCCGAACCTTGTTCATAACACTGTGTAATATCATCAGCACAAACTAGATTTTTCATAGGCACACTTTCTTTCTGTTATAAATTATTTTTAAACGGACTCACAACTCTCATCAATAATACCAATAACTGCTGCATCAACTGGAATAGAATCATCTGATAGCATATGCCTAGCAGCAGAACCTGTAGCAATAATTACCCTGTCTCCAATTCCTGCACTTATTACATCACAAACAACTAGACGCTCGCCATCTCTAGAGCCTCCGATGACTTCTGCTAGCATTAATTTTAATCCGTTGAGTTTTTCACTTTTTCTTGTTGCCCAAATATTATCAATTAATTTTGCAGTTACCATTTTCGGTTATTCTCCTTCTTCTTGATTTCTTCAATCGCAGCGATAACCGAAGCAGTATCACCAAAAATAGCTAACATAATCATGTTCTGAGGACAGCTCCCCCTAATATCTTCTACAGTAACTCCTACTGCTTTTTCAGCAACATCAGCAGCACAAATCATTTCAATTAATTTACCTTGTACTAAACCAATTGCATCTGGTTTTTCTAAAGGTTCTCTTTGTCCTGATCCTTTCCGACGAGTCAAAATAGCAAGAGTATTTTCACCAGGGGATTTTATAATTCGGCAATCCATTTTTGCATCTCCTTAATCCATGATTTTATCTGTACAACTTTTTGCAATACCTAATGGTGTCGCAAACATTGGGTTAATCGGTTTAAAAGTAGGAATGTGGGTATTTTTTTCAATAATATTTTCAATACCACCTAAACAAGCTGTTCCACCGACAAGATAAATCCCTTCTACCTTATAGCCATTAATTTGTCTTAATATAATAGAAGCAATTTTTTCAACAACAGGTTTTAATACTACAATTAACTCTTTATGTTTACTTGTATCTCTCTTGTATAATTCAGCTTCGTCAAAACTCATTTTATAAGAACCTGCCACTACTAGAGAAAAATGAGTTCCTCCCGTTGCCTCATCTACAACTTTAACAACTTCACCTTGATTTAAAATAGAAATACCTGTCGTACCACCACCAATATCAACAACTGCTCCATTTTCAATATTTAAAACTTGATTAGCTGCAGTCGGTTCATCTAGCAACGCTGTTAACTCAAAACCAGCACCTTCCACAACATTTCGGATAGCACCAGAATCTAACTCGTTGGTTCCAGGTGGAATCGCTGCAGCAGCATAAACCAATTCTGTCTCTAAAATTTCTTCTAATTCAGCTTTTAATTCTCTTACAATTTTAATGGCTCCAATATAGTCTACAACCATTCCATCTTTTACCACATTAGCATAACGGTAAGATCCGGCTACAGGCTCATAATTTTCGTCCAAAACAGCTAAGACAATACAAGCTGTTCCAAGATCAACCCCAGTATAATAAACGGAGGAAGGTGTTTTTATAGGGGTCTTGATTACTTGTTCAAATTTAGAAATTAACTGATTACATTGGTTTAAATCAAGTTTTGTTGTGGTCATTTTTTCACTCCTAATAACTGTTCAATCATTTTAATCAAATAAGGAATAAATAACCTTAATTGATTTTGTTGGCATAAAGTAGATTCTACTAGCAAGCATTCTACTTTTATTTTTAATTGGTTTAATTTGATTAAAAGAGGTCCACGCTCACTTAGAGCGTGAAGCATAGTTAACTGATACGATGTATTAATTACTTCTTCTATTTCAGTTTCTGTGCTAGGTAATTCATAACTAGACATTGGTAAAATTTTGTCACTACTAATATCTCGTAAACAATTTCCTAAAGAAAATAGCTGCTGACTTATAGTAAAATCAATCCCGTTGGCTAGTAAACCTGCTTCTAAAAATTCTGTATAAAGTAACTCATATTGATAAGACAATGATAAAGATAAATCGGTTAAGCCAGATACTGATTCTGACTTCGCTAATTCTTCTGGTTTATTAGACTTTTTAGTCATAGCTACTTCGACTTGGTCTTCATCACAAGAAACTTTAATTCCTTGGTCCACTAAAAATTGTTTTGCTTCAGGTGTCAAACGTTCCGTTTTTTTTAGCAATAAATGAGTAAATGGATGTTGGCGATAATTAGCTTTTAATTCACGTTCAGTGATAAAATGCATTAATATCCCCCTTTACACAACCTCTTATAAAGTTCTTCTAACTCTTCTATAGTTGGTTTTCTTGGATTGGTGATAGTACATTTATCCATCATCGCTTTTTCAGCCATTGCTGGAATAGCCTCTAAAAATTCATTACTATCAATTCCTAGCTCTTCTACAGTTTTAGGAATATTCATCTCTTTCATTTGACGAGATAATAAACTAATCAGACGGTGCACAGTAGCTTTGGGTGTTCCTGACTGGATACCCAACAACTTAGCAGCTTCTTGATAACGATTTAGAGCGGGTAATTCTTCTTTTAATTCTAATCCAGCATTATACGAAATAACGTAAGGTAGCAACATAGCATTAGCTCGGCCATGTGGAATATGGAATTTAGCACCTAAAGCATGAGCTAAACTATGACAAACTCCTAAAGAAGCTTCACTAAAAGCAATCCCTGCTAAACAAGATGCATTATGAATTTTTTCTCGTTTAGCTATATCTTCTCCATCTTTAACAACTGCTACTAAATTTTCCCAAATTATTTTCATCGCTTTTTCAGCATAAGCATCTGTAAAATCTGATGCATTTGTTGACACATAAGCTTCTAAACTATGAGTTAATACGTCAATACCAGTATCTGCTGTTACACTACTTGGTACGCTCACAGTAAAGTTAGGATCAAGAATTGCCACATCTGGAATAAGGCTATCATCTACTAAAGCGTATTTAGTCTGAACAGTTGGATCAGAAATAATCGAAAATGAAGTAACCTCACTACCTGTTCCACTAGTTGTTGGAATACAGATTAATTGAATATGAGAAGATTTCGTAGTGGCTTGATAAATTTGACGAACTGCTTTAGCTGTGTCAATCGCAGAACCACCACCCAGAGCAATAATTGTTTTAGGCGATAATTGAATAGCTGCTGCTACTCCTTCAGTTACGACTGCTATAGTTGGATCTGGTACCACTTTAGAAAAAATTTGGTAAACAAGTTGTTGTTGCTCTAAAATAACGGTTAAATTATCTACTTTATGGGATTTTTCCATGAAAGGATCACAAATAATTAAGACGTTGCCTAAATCCATATGACTAAGATTTTTTAGTGAATCTTGCCCAAAAAAGATTTTGGTTGGCATTTTATAATTTCCCAAATTATTTCCTCCTTTCTGAGTTTTTAATAAATTTATCTTTGTTTTATTTTTTTAATTTTATCTTTTGATATATTAATGGCGAACAACTTTAACAGGAAAATCGTATTCTTTAATCCAGTTTTCAATTTTGTCTAATTCTTCATTACTTAAACTTGGATCACCTTCGACAGGGTATTCCATTCCCAGCTGTCCGTATTTGTTAACACCTAATTTATGATAGGGCAGTAAATCTATTCCTTGGAAATTAGGTAAATCTTTATAAGGTAGTAAAAATTGGATGATTGCTTGAATTTCTGTTTGACTTGAATTAATTCCTTTAAGCATTGGCATTCTAATTTTTACTTTATAACCTCTTTTTAAAATCTCTTGTAAATTAGCTAAGATTTTTTCATTACTAATTCCAGTTAATTCATTATGACGAACAGGATCCATGTGTTTTAAATCGAATAAAAATAAATCAACATATTCAGCAATTTTTAATAATCTGTCCATTCGACTATGTCCACATGTTTCAATGGCTGTATTAATTCCATCATCTTTACAAGCTTTCAAAAGAGCAAGTGCTGCTTCTGGTTGTGATGTACACTCTCCACCACTTAGAGTGACACCACCACCTGACATTTCATAAAAAGCGTCATCTTCATGAACGATTTTTAATAATTCAGAAATAGACCGAACTTCACCGGTAATATTTAAAGCAGACATTGGGCAGATATCCACACATTTTCGACAACCATTACATATTTTTTCACGATCAACTTGATGATGACCATTTTCATCCATGTAATGAATCCCTAATGGACAAACATCTACACAGGCTCCGCAATCTGTACAGACATTCTTTTTAAACATCACTTGATATTTACGTTCTAACCCTTCTGGATTGGAACACCACTGGCAACGGAGAGGACAGCCTTTAAAAAAGACTATCGTCCGTATCCCTGGTCCATCGTAAACATTATATTTCTGTACATTGAAAATCATCGCTTGACGTTCAATTCCACCTTCTCTTTGATTAGCCATCACTGTTCATCTCCTGAATTCACTTTTAAAATTTTGTCAACATAGTTCGACTGATAATTTCATCCTGAACATCTTTGCAAAGTTCCACAAAGAATGCACTATAACCTGCAACTCGAACAATTAAGTCACGATATTCTTCTGGATGTTGTTGTGCTTTTAACAATGTTTCATTATCTAAATAGTTAAACTGCATTTCACCATTTCCTAAATGACAAGCTGTTTTTAATAGAGTAATTAAACTTTCTTCTCCTTCTTGTGTATCAAGTAACCCAGACATAATCTTGAAGTTATGTACCATTCCGATGTTCATGCTATCGTTAGACATTTTTGAAACAGATTTAATAATCGCTGTAGGTCCTTTAAAGTCAGCACCTTGTGTTGGACTAATTCCATCAGATAAAGGCGTCCAAGCACGACGACCATTAGCAGTTGCACCAGTCATTTGACCAAATGGTGTGTTGTTTGAAATAGATAAAGTACCGTGACTAAGAACTGAATAAAGTGTTTTGTATTTTCTATGTTCAGATTCAGTAAATGTAATTAATTCTGCTGCAATTAAGTCAGCATAATCATCATCATTCCCATATTTTGGCGCTTTCAAACAATCTGTTCTAATTGGTTCATACCCTTCAAAATCTGCTTTTAATGCTTCATTTAACTCTTCTAATGTATATTTTTTCTCATCAAAGACTAATTTTTTAATGGCTGCCATAGAATCTGCATAAGTAGCTAAACCTGACCAAACAACTCCTGGTCCAAAGTTATACATAGCTCCTCCAGCAGAAACATCTTTTCCTGTTTCCATACAGCCTTCATACATAATAGACATTAATGGTTTTGGTGCAAGATCACGATGAACTCGTTGAGAAATAACTGTTGCAACATCTGTCCACTTAGTAATATAACGAATTTGATCTTTAACTGCTTCTTCGAATTGTTCATAAGTTTCGAATTGAGAAATATTTCCTGGATCTGGACAAACTTGTTTGCCATACCATAGTGGAACACCATGATTTAAAGCTAATTCAATACAAATTGGCCATTGAGTATAGGCTGTTGATGTCCATTGGTATAGACGACCAGATTTCTGAGGTTCTACACAACCCATTAAACAATAATCCCGAGCATCCTCTATTGATACACCCTTAGCTAACATCATTTTGATGTGAGTATCATCAAAGTGACAAGCAGGGAATCCCATACCAGCTCTGACTACATCTACAATTTTCTTCAAGTATTTACGTGGAGATTTAGTATGAATTCGGCAAGCTAGAGATGGTTGATACACTTTAACATGGCGAACTGCATCCATTAATAGATAAGTTAAATCATTGGTTGCATCTTGTCCTTGGCGAGTAACGCCTCCTACACACATATTGACAAATGGTTGATAGCCAGCAAAGAATTTAGAGCCACCTTCACTTGTAATCCACATCATTTCAGACATTTTAATTAACATACATCCTGCTAATTCAAATGCTTGATGTTCGTTCATACGACCAGATTTAATATCTTCTTCAAAGTATGGATACATATATTGATCCACTCGACCAATAGACATACCTGTTTGATTTTCTTCTACTACTAATAAAGATTCAATTGTCCAAACCGCTTGAATAGCTTCCCAGAAAGTTTCTGGTTTATGTTTTGGTACACGTGCATTAATTTCTGAAATTTTTTCAAGTTCTGCTTTACGTTTAGGATTTGTTTCTTTTTGTGCTAGTTCTGCTGCATAATCAGACATTCTTTGAGCGTAAATCATTACCCCTTCAGTTGTATCTACAATAGATTTATAGAAGTAAATTTTTTCAATATCATCTGGATTTTCATAATCTAATGCTTTCAAATGTTCTTTTGCTTCATTTTGAATATCAAGCATACCTTTTTTCATTAGAATAACATCATAACCTGGATTAGAATCCCCACCACCATTTAATTGGTGATAAGAACAATCTGATACAAACGACTCTCCGGAAAGTTCCCAAACACCAGCATCACGATATTGATCTTCACAATATTCATCTACTGATTTCCCTTTCCAAAATGGGAATAACTCTTCTCGCATAATCCGTTTATCTTCATCTGAAATATAGAAAGGATCCTGTGCTCTTGTCCCAATAGTATCAATTTCATCTTCCATCCAACGCCAAGCAATATCCGGTGAAAATGCTCCAGCACGAGGAGCTCCGTTTGGTGCACCTACAATTAATTCATGATCTTGAATCACAAGTGGAGCTGTTTCACAGCAATATTTAAAACATTTTGCTCGTAAAACACTTTTTGGCATTCCTGGATTTTCTTTAGCAATTTTAGTAATAGCACGAGCTCTATGCGTTGTAATAGATGGCACTTGTTTTAAATAATTGTCTTTTAAAGCACGTAAACGTGGTGTAATACCATCTGGCATATCTGTTTGTTCCTCTGTTAAAATAACTGAATCACTTTTAGGCTGTTCTTTTGTAATATCATCTGAAACAGATGAAAACATGCGCATTAACGCTGCTCTTTCTTCTGAGCTTAATTCTTTTGTTGCTTCAGCTAATTTAGCTGAAAATTCATTGATATCCATGTGACTCCCTCACTTTTATATAATATTTATTGGTCTAGTAATTTCTTTAATAATTGAATAAATTGTTCTTGTGAATTTGTTGATAATTGACTAACAGTTGATACTTCTGAAGATTCTATCCATTTATTGGTTCCGTAGCCAATTTGCCGAGTATAGGTTAACTCTTTTGGTGTGACATTTTTAGCTGTAACACCTCGACCAGTTGTTAACCCTCCTAAAATCATAGTAGTTGCTAAATTAGAATCCAGACCAAGACTAGTAAAACTAGCTGGTCCATTGACAATCATTCTGCCTACTGGCTTTTTCAAAGCAAACTCTTGAATGACTTGGGTGTTATGAGAATGTATAGCTAACGTATGTCCATTATGTTGACTTTGTAGTAATTCTATACATTTTTCACAGGCTCTTAACCAATCTGGCTCTAAATAAAATGTTAAAATAGGTAAGCGTAAATCTGCCGCATAAGGATTTTCATCAAAAATATAAGGTTGCTCTGAAACTAATACCTTCGTTCCCTTGGGCACATGAAAACCAGATTTTTCCGCTAACCAGCTAGCTGATTTTCCTATATAAGGAGAAATATGTCTTTGCTTAGACAGGCTCAAATGTTGAACTAGACTGCTTTCTTCTTGTTCATTCATGAAATAAGCTCCGTACTCGGTAAAGCTTTCTTTTACTTTTTTAGCGATAACACCCTCACTAATTACATACTGCTCCGCCCCTGGTAATAATCCATTATCATAAGATCTACTTGCAACTATTTGCTGACAAGCTTTTTTAATATCTGCTGATTTTTCAATAAATACAGGAGTAGAAGCTGTTCCACCATAAATAACCGGTTTATTTTTTACAGGAAACTGGTCGATATAACTGCCACAACCAATATTTAGTATGATTGCTATATCTGGATGTTGGTGAATCTCCTCAATTCCTTCTGTTGAAACATGTTCTAGCCAATTAATACTCCCTTTAGGTACACCTAGTCTTTCAGCCACATCACTGATCATCTTCATTACTTTTTTAGTTATTTCAAGAGCATTATAAGGTGGAATCATCACTAACGTATTACCAGACTTCAAACAAATTAATGTAGCATAAAGAGCATTTAATACAATGTTTTCAGCAGGTAAAGCTATCCCAACCACTCCTAGAGGTACCCCAACTTCTAACCACTTATTTTCTGACTCTTCTTTTAAGACCCCTATAAAATTTTGAGTTAACCATTCTTGTTTTATTTGAGTAGTTACTTTTTCAAATAAATCGTTTTCATCTCGCTCATTGCCATAACCTGTTTCCAAAACCGCTTGATGAATTAACTCTTTATGCTCATGACTCATTTCTTCGATTAAACCTGAAACAATATTCGTCAATTCTATTTGTCCATATTCTCTTAAAAGTAAATGGGCATCTCGAGCTGTTTCAACTAATATTCTAGCTTCTTGCATGGATTGCAAATCTTTATCTACAAAAGACATCTAAATCACTTCCTCTTGTTTAGGCAGTAAATTTTCTAATGCATAGCGAGAAACAATTTTACCTAAATCTCCATGAGGACTTGGAATAACAACAGAACTATAAACTTCTGCTCCCATTTCATTTACCGCTTGAACTCCTGCTTCTACAGCAGCTTGGCAAGCTGAAACATCTCCTCTAACTAAGACAGAAATGTAGCCAGATGCAACATTTTCATATCCTAATAATTCTACATTAGCAGCTTTACACATAGCATCCGCTGCTTCTAATACAAATACTAAACCAAATGTTTCAATTGCTCCGATTGCTTCATATCTTTCCATTTTTTTCTCTCCTTGTTTTACATGTCAATGTCATGGACTGAAACAATATCCCCAACAGCTGAGATTGGTCGGGGCATTACATTTTGTGCTGTTAATTTTCCAATGGCTGCCGCTGCTTTAGCACCAGCCTCGACTGAAGACTTCACCGCTGCAATATCACCTTTAATCATGATAGTTACTAAAGTTGAGCCAATGTTTTCGTAAGAAATTAACTCTACATCTGCTGCTTTTAACATTTCATCTGCTGCCTTTAAAGCCGGAACCAACCCAACTGTTTCAACCAATCCTAAAGCTTCTTCTCCGTGATATCTCATTGGAATTTCCTCCTAAACCTGATATTCTTTCGGTACATATTTTTCTACAGCTCCTCGACCATCTTCTGTAATCGAATAAGTTAAAACTAAATCATTGTTTGCATCTAAATTATATTTATCCAACGATACTAAACCATTGGCTTCTAAAGCCATCAAATGGTCCAAATACATTTTTTCATTAAACTGTTTTTCCTTCCCGTAAAAAGGTTTTAGAACTGACATCACTTCATTAACACTAGCTTTGCCCACTTTATTCACGTGATTTAAAACAGCCATTCGAGTAGGTAATAACATAATTAAGCCTCTCCTTTTTTAAGTAAATCTAACGGATTCATAGTAACTAAGATAGCTCCACATACGATAATTATTGAACCAATAACAATTGTTGGTGTTAATGCTTGACCTAGGAACATGACACAGAAGAGAACTCCCCAAAAAGCATATGTAACATTTAATGACATACCAATAGCACACCCAACCATTGAATTTGCTTTATACCAACTCAAGAAAGAAACTGCTGCACTTAATCCAGAAATAGCTAGCCACATAACTGGTGTAACTACTGCCAATGTCTCTCTAAATAATGGAAATGCTCCACCAAATACGATAATTAACAACAATGTTACAACTCCTGAAATTAACTCTCTTAAGTTAACCGCTACATCAGTATCAATCATTGCTCCACCAAAACTTGAAAATACGCCTTCAAGTCCCCAAGCTAATGCTGCAATTAAGGCACAAATAATTCCTAAAGTAAAATTAGGAGCCCCTTCTGGTTTAACGAAATTAATAATAATAGCACCCATTACACATAAAACCATTCCACCCACTACTCGTTTAGTTGGACGTTGTTTTAAAAAGATCCAAGCAAATAAAGAACCAAATAAACTACATGTAGCTGAAATAGGAATAGCATATGCACCTGCCATGGCTAAACCCACTAGATAAGCACCATTAGCAATTGGGCCTCCTAATAAAAATCCGATGACTAGCATTTTACCTGGTTTTGTATTTAAGGTTCTTCCTAGTTCCTTTAATCTACCTTGTTTCCAGTTATAAATTAATAACCATAATCCAGCAAAAAAATCATTCAATCCTGAACAAACAAACGGTGCTGCTAAAAGTCCTGCTGCGCTAATAAGTGGATCATACCCACTTGCTACAATCACTAACGTAGAATAAATTCCGTAAGTTAATCCTGATATAAGTCCATTAGAAATACCTGCAAAACGAAATTTTTTACTAACCGCTTTCATTTTGTCATCAGCTGTTACTATACCTACCTGATTTTGAATTATAGATTTTTCGTTACTCATATTTATTCCCCTTGTTTCGTATTTTATTATTTATCAGTTGGTAAAATAGATTCAACTTCACCGTGAGGTCTAGGTATTACATGAACAGATAATAATTCTCCTACACGTTCAGCTGCTGCAGCTCCTGCATCAGTCGCTGCTTTTACTGCTCCAACATCTCCACGTACCATGACTGTAACTAATCCTCCACCAATCATTTCTTTCCCTACTAAAGAAACATTAGCAGCTTTAACCATCGCATCCGCAGCTTCAATAGATCCTACAAGTCCTTTAGTTTCAATCATTCCTAGTGCATCATATTTCATTTTTGGTTCCTCCTAAAAATATATTTTTACTCAATTTTCATTGAGTTTTTGCAGCACCCTTGTCTTCCCCATTAAGATACAGCTTGCCCTTAACAGGAATGTCAATTCTTTTTTTAGTTATTGTTCATTTTTGCACAATAACTTCACCTTTTTTTGAATTCGCTTTCTCAAATAGATTGTTTTAAATGAAAAACAAGTTATAAGTTATCTTTTAATCCTTGATTTAATCAGAACTAGAGTAATTTTTTTGTTAGAATGATTCCTTAATCGTTTTTTCTGTATTAATTTTTATTAACACAGCTACTGCTTATTTTCTAAAAAAAAACAAAGTTATTTTGATAACATTTGAAATAATATATCTTCTTAAAATGATAAAATAATTTAAAAAATAATTAAAATGTTTATATATAAACATTTCAATTGATTAAAAAAACATATAAAAAAGTATGACCTTAAGGTAACAGTTTGAAAATAAACTTAATAAGTATTTTTTTATAACAATTAGTATAAAAGTAAAATTATTTTATCTGTTTGTAACACCATTTGTGTATTATTTAAGTTGTTATGTTTTTTATTAAAATAAAAAAAGAGCAGAAAAATAATTTTCTGCTCTTTCTATCTAAATAATTACAGCTAATCTTGTTAATTTTTCCACAAAAAAACTAGCTACTTTTAGTTGCTTTAATTAACACTTCTGTTACAAATTTATCTGTTTCTTTTGTTGTCCAGTAATCAATTACATATCGTTCATAAGCTTCAGGTCCACACGTATACCCATGTTCTGTTGCCCAATCTTCAATTTTTTGATATTGCTTATAAATGTCTTGATGGTCTCCAATATGATATGCACATAAAAACATAGAGCCTCCAAAATCTTTCACATCCATTTGAAAATTCAATTTTCCAACCGGTTGTTGTAGGATACAAGATTTTTTACTCTTTTGATTCATTTTATCTTGATACGAAGAAAATTCTAAAATAACTGGACCAGTAATTGCACATTGATGAGATTCTAAAGAATTAACCCAAGGAATATTAATAATAGATTCTTTATAATTAAAAAAAAAGTCTTGCTCTTGGTAGTAATAACTCATTTGATCTAGATACTTAACGCTAACATGATCTATTTTATTTTGAATAGCCATTGTTCCTTCTTGTAATAAATTAAACCAATCAGAAACAGCGGTGTGTTTATTTTTAATAGCTTGTTCTTCTAATTCTAGCTCATTTAATTTACTAATAAAATTATTTTCATGATAAAAATAAGAAGAATGATCTTTTACACCTTCCATTTCTTGTAATTTAAATCCCATCTGTTTATAGTATTTTATAATAGGGATAAACATCATGGTTTCCTTATTATAGTAACGATAACCATTTTCTTCACAAACTTTATCTGGGACAAAAATACCTAACTCTTCATAAAAACGAAGTGCTTTTTTTGATACCTTGCACATTTTTGCTACTTGTCCGATAGTATATAGCTCTTTTCCAGTTGTTTCCTTCTCTTTACTAATCATTTTTAAATATCCCTCCAACCTAGAAACCACTTTCATTATGAGGGTATATTTTAATAATTGTCAAGATAATTTATAAAAAAAAACAATTTTAAACGTTATTTATATTAACTAATAATCTATAATATCTATTAGTTAATAATTTTTATATGTTATATTAAAATTGGGTTTACAAAAAAATGAAAAACAAGCGAATGATTTTCCACTTATTTTTCATTTTATTTATATAGAGTTCTATAAAATCTATTATCAAATCAATGGATTATTTTTCTAACAACGCCACACACTCCACATGCGCTGTTTGTGGGAACATATCTACTGGTTGGACTTTCTTCACAGTATATCCATGTTCTACTAAATGAGCACAGTCTCTCGCAAGAGATGCTGGGTTACAAGAAATATAAACCATTTTTTTAGGTCCTAATTCTACAGTTTTTTCAATAAACATCTCTTCTAAACCTTTACGAGGAGGATCTACTACTAATACATCACACTGTTTATTTTCTTTTACCCATTCATCCATAACCTCTTCAGCTTTTCCAACCACAAAATCCGCATTGGTTATGTTATTTAATTCAGCATTCACTTTGGCATCCTCAATGGCTTGCGGAACAACTTCAATTCCTGTTACATGAGCAACTTGATTAGCTAAGCTTAAAGCAATTGTTCCAATTCCACAATAAGCATCAATCACTTGATCTTCTTGGCTAAAATCAGCAAAATCAATAGCTGTTTGATAAAGAACCTCTGCTTGTTTAGTGTTAACTTGATAGAAAGACTCTGCAGAGATACGATACTCATTACCTAATAATTGATCGGTAAACGCTTCTTCCCCATCTAAAATTTTAGTTTCTTTTCCCAAAATAACATTACTTTTTTCCGGTTGCACGTTTTGAACAATGGAAACAACTTGAGGTAGAGCTTCTTTAATTGCTGCAATAATATTTTTTTGTGGAAATAGTTTAGCTGTTCTAGTTACTAGAACTACCATCATCTCTTTTGTATAATGTCCTTGTCTAATAATGATGTGACGTAAGTTCCCCACATGTTCTTGTTCATTATAAGGTTTCACATTAAATCGTCTCATAATATCTCGCACAATTTTAATCGCGTCATCAATAGGATCCTCTTGAATTAAAAAGTTTTCAATTGGAACTAAATCATGACTATTTTTTCTAAAAAAGCCTGTTTCTAACTGATTATTGATTTTTCTTACCGGAATCTGTGCTTTATTTCGGTAATGAGTTGGATTTTCCATTCCTAATGTTTTTAACACTGGTACTTCTGGCAATTTAGCTATCC
This sequence comes from Vagococcus humatus, assembly GCF_003950325.1. Taxonomy (GTDB): domain Bacteria; phylum Bacillota; class Bacilli; order Lactobacillales; family Vagococcaceae; genus Vagococcus_C; species Vagococcus_C humatus. The sequence continues at coordinate 76,294 of NZ_PXZH01000006.1, read as the reverse complement.
GTTCAAAAACATTTTTTACTTGATCTTGCTTAAATGCTAGTTGCTTCTCGTAAGTTAAATGAATTAAAGGAGCAATCCCTGTTCGGATAAAGGTTTCATCCACTTGTTCCACTCTGTCTTCACTTACTGTCACTTGTTTAACTACTTTTCCGAAACCAAATTTCTTCCCTACTTTTAACACAAGAATTTCAACTTGTTCTCCTGGTAGAGTATTTTCAATAAATAAAGGATAGCCATCTACTTTTGCTACTCCTAAACCTTCATGCGTTAAATCAATAATTTCAACAAGTAGCTGTTGATTTTTCTTTACTGGATATTCCATACTTGTCACCTTCTCTTATTCTTTGTGTAGCCTGTTTCTTAATAAACACAAGAAAAGGAATCAGCTAAACTGAACTGATTCCTTCAATTTATTTACTAAGAAATATGACCGTCTCCGTCAATATCTTCATCGGTTAAATGTTCTACTTCTTTGATAAAGGCATCTGAAGCTTCTTTTAATTCTTCCACTTCACCTGTTACTGCTTCATCTGGAATAGCATCCACATCTGCAAACATTTCAATATGTTGATGTAGATTTTGGAACGTCATTGGAGCATCTCCGCCGTATTCACCATCTAAGTTGATCATCATTCGAACATCCTCATCTAATGCTTCTGCATACAACTTGGAGGTTTTTGTGTACAAAATACGCGAGTCATTGACATGACGACCTCCATTTAGCATTAAAGCAATTAAATGCATGATCTCTAACATATTAGCAGTTTTTACCACAATTAGCGAGAACTTTCCATCATCTAATTGAGCATTTGGCGCAATTGTTTCAAATCCTCCAACAGAATTAGTCAATCCTAAGAAAAACATACTGGCTTTTCCTTCATATTCACCATCATCGTAAACAAGTCGCATATTAATCGGTTTAACTCGAGGTAACATTTCTGCCCCTTTAACCAAATAGGCTAAGTATCCAAACACACTTTTAAGTTGAGAAGGTACTTCATAAGTTAATTCCGTTAAATAGCCACCTGCTCCAATGTTAATAAAATAAGTATCATTGGCTTTACCAATATCCATTTTAACAGTTTGGCCTTTAGCAATTACTCTAGCAGCATTTAAGATATTATCTCTTGGAACCTTTAATGCTCTTGCATAGTCATTCGTTGTTCCACCTGGTATAATGCCCATTTTAGGGCGATTCTCAAGTGGAGCAATTCCATTCACCACTTGATTAATGGTTCCATCTCCACCAGCTGCTACAATTAAGTCAAACCCTGCCAGAGCTGCCCGTCTTGCTTCTTTCTCAGCAGAATCTGGCTCAGGTTTTGTAGCAAAAGCACTGGCTTCGTATCCGGCATTTTCCAAGATATCCAAAATATCTGGTAAATTTTTCTTTAATAATTCTTTACCAGAAGTAGGATTATAAATTACTCTAGCTTTCATGGAAAGTGTCCCCTTTTTCTATAGTCTTAACTCTTACCGCTTGTTTAATTCTTCTTGTAATAATTTATTAACAACTCCTGGATTAGCTTGTCCTTTGGTTGCTTTCATAGTTTGACCTACTAAAAAGCCAAGTGCTCGGTCTTTCCCATTTTTAAAGTCTTCCACTGATTGCGCATTTTTATCTAAAATTTCATTGATAATAGGCAATAATTTACTTGGATCAGATAGTTGAACCCAGCCTTTAGCTTCTACAACTTCTCTTGCATGACCACCATTAGTAATTAATTCTTTAAAGACTTTTTTCGCAATTTTAGAGCTGATTGTCCCGTCTGCAATGATTTCAATCATACCTGCTAAGTTTTCAGGTGTTAAGTTAGTTTCATGAAGTTCTAATTTCTCACTATTTAAGTAAGCAGACACTCCTCCCATTAACCAGTTAGATGCCTGTTTAGCATCTGCACCTTGAGTCAAGGTTTCTTCAAAGAAATCTGACATTTCTTTTGTTAGAGTCAATACCATAGCATCATATTCAGGTAAACCTAATTCATTGACATAACGTTCACGGCGTTTACTTGGTAATTCTGGTAAACTTGCTCGTACAGATTCTACCCACTCATCTGCAATTTCTAGATGAGGAATATCTGGTTCTGGGAAATAGCGGTAATCACTAGCCCCTTCTTTTACTCGCATTAAAATAGTTTCACCAGTTGCATCGTCATAACGACGTGTTTCTTGTTGGATGATGCCTCCTGATAGTAACACACGTTCTTGACGTTTTTGCTCATAAGCTAACCCTTTTTTAACAAAGTTTAAAGAGTTTAAGTTTTTAAGCTCAGTTTTAGTTCCAAATTTTTCTTGGCCATATGGACGTAGTGATATATTAGCATCACATCGCATAGAACCTTCTTCCATTTTCACATCACTAACACCTGTAAATTGGATAATAGAACGAATAGCTTCTAGATAAGCATAGGCTTCTTCAGGTGAACGCATGTCTGCTTCAGAAACAATCTCAATTAAAGGAGTCCCTTGTCGGTTTAAATCTACATAAGAATAGCCTTCAGATCCATGGATATTTTTACCAGCATCTTCTTCAATATGTACTCGTTCAATCCGAATTTTTCTCTTTTCTCCTTCTACTTCAATTTCAATCCAACCATCATGTCCTAATGGAAATTCATCTTGAGAAATTTGATAAGCTTTAGGATTGTCTGGATAAAAATAATTTTTACGGTCAAAATAAGTATGTTGTGAAATCTCACAATTTAATGCAAGAGCTGCTTTCATCCCAAATTCTACGACATTTTTATTCAATACAGGTAAAACTCCAGGATAGCCCCAGTCAATCACATTAGTATTAGTATTAGGATCTGCTCCAAATGCAACAGGTGCTGGAGAAAAGATTTTAGAGTTTGTTTTAAGTTCCACGTGAACTTCTAACCCGATAACTGTTTCAAAATTCATTAGTTGTTCCCCCCTAAAATCTCTGGTTGTAGTTTATGAAACTCTGTTCCTTGTTCAAACGCATAAGCTGCTTGATACATAGTTTTTTCATCAAAATAAGAACCGATAATTTGTAGTCCAACTGGTAAGCCATTTGATAAACCACATGGAATGGACATACCAGGAAGTCCTGCTAAGTTAACTGGAATAGTTAAGATATCCGCAGCGTACATAGTTAATGGATCTTTGATATTTTCACCTAAGTTATAAGCTACTGTTGGAGCAGTTGGCCCAATAATTAGGTCATACTCTTTCAGTACAGATAGGAATTCTTCTTTAATCAATGTCCGAATTTGTCCAGCTTTTTTAAAGTAAGCATCATAATAACCAGCACTTAAACTAAAAGTTCCTAACATAATCCGACGTTTTACTTCATCCCCAAATCCTTCAGAACGTGTTTTAATATAAACCTCTTCTAAGTTTTGGCAATCATCTGCTCGGTACCCGTAACGAATCCCGTCAAAACGTTGTAAGTTAGAAGAAGCTTCTGAAGAGGCAATAATATAATAAGCTTCCACGCTATAAGCGATATTAGGTAGACTTACTTCTTCTACTGTAGCACCTAATTCACGGAATTTTTCAATAGCGGCTTGAACACTTTCACGTACACCAGCCTCGACTCCTTCTCCCATGAATTCTTTTGGCACTGCCAATTTCATGCCTTTAACTCCTGCATCGATATCTGCAACATAGTTAGCAACTGGATGACTAGCACTTGTGCTATCACGCTCATCTTGTCCACTAATGGCTTCTAAAACAAGAGCATTATCCCGAACAGTTCTAGTCAATGGCCCAATTTGGTCTAAACTTGAAGCAAATGCAATTAAACCAAAACGAGATACTCGTCCATATGTAGGTTTCATCCCAACAATGCCGTTAAAAGCAGCTGGCTGTCTAATACTACCACCAGTATCTGAACCTAATGAAACAGGAACTTGTCCCGCTGCAACAGCAGCTGCAGAACCACCTGATGAGCCACCAGGAACTTTTCTTTGATCCCAAGCGTTTTTAGTTGGTTTGAATGCAGAATTTTCAGTACTGCCTCCCATAGCAAATTCATCCATATTTAGTTTCCCTACAGGAATCATTTGTTTGTCATATAATTTTGACATAACTGTTGCATCATAAATAGGATCAAAATTTTCAAGCATTTTACTTGCAGCAGTTGTGCGTAAACCTTTAGTAACAATATTATCTTTAATCCCAATTGGAATCCCTGCTAAAACATCTTCTGCAGCAATTCCTTTTTCGTCGATTAATTTAGCTTGTTCTAAAGCTTTTTCTTCATTTAACGCTAAAAAGGCATCAATTTTTGGTTCTGTTTCTTTTAGACGGTTAAATGTTTCTTTTGTTAGTTCTGTTGCAGTAATTTCCTTCTTAACTAATAAGTCATGAAGTTCTTCAACAGATTTATCATACCATTTAGTCACTACGCGCCAGCCTCCCCGTTATCAATAATTACTGGAACTTTAATAAAGCCATCTTCATGTTCTGGCACATTGGTCATAAGTAAATCACGATCTGTTCCTTTTACTGCTACATCTTCACGCATGACATTTATATCATGGACAACATTAGCGGTAACTGCTACACCTTCTGTATCTACTTCATTTAAACGTTCTACCATATGAACAATGTCTGTCAATTGACTTGTAAACTGATGTAAGTCATCTTGTGACAAAGAAAGCTTTGAAAGTTTTGCTACATGTTGAATATCTTGTTCTTTCATTTATTTTCCCTTCTTTCTATGAAAACTATCAACAACTATTTTACCATAAAAATAGGGAAAGAGACGAACTCTTTCCTCATCTATTTTTAATTAAATATATGTGATGAAATAGTATTTTCATTTGCTTTTTTCACGATAAAAGCTTGAGGTCCTTCAATGGAGTTGATTTGAACTTCAATTTCACCTGGAATATTTAAAGAAGATAGTAAATTTTTACCAACAAATTGAGTAAAGCTGATTATTTCTGTTTCAGAATAATACTTTGTTTCTATTTTTATGACCATTTTGTCTAATTTTTTATCTTGATAATGGGCAATAGCAGAAAACCCACTTAAATTAGGGAAAAACCCTTGAACCATTTCTTTAAAATCTCGGTATTTATTGCTAATACCGTCTTTAGTGGCACTATTAGTTTCTCCTTCTGGCACTGGTAAAGTAATGTACTCTTCTTTAACCTCTGTCCATTTAGTTACTTCAGAACCTTTTGTCATCCCTTTAAGTAAATAAGCTCCTCCGGCAATATCATCTTTAGTCGCTTGCTCAAAGATACCAACTGTAATTGGCACATTAGCCCCTGCTTCTATTTGTCTTAAATGCTCAATCACAGTTTGGGCAGCTTGTTTCCCTACAGTTAAAGCTGTTTCTTGGTCAATATTTCTAGCTGGATCTTGACTATAGTCCACTTGGTTGACTGCAATCCCTAAGCTAATACCAGCTAATTTTTGTGTTTTCTTATCTAAATAATCTTGCTCTAAAACTTGCTGGACAACTAAAGGTTCCCCCTCTGACTCTGGATTTAACCCAGTAGGATTATCTTTAGACTTTCGGTCTAACCAATTCATAATAGTTTGTTTATCTAATAATTGACCTTCTCGGAACAAATAACTATCAACTGAATAATTTTCTTTTGATAAAGTCAACAAGCCAGATTCAAAGTTAGCTAAATTATAGTGGCTATTTAAATAACTGGCAGAAAGAGTACGAGCTTGACTAATTTCGTATTTTCCGTCTATCATCACTGCTTGATATTCTGCTTCATCTACTCGACCAGTACTAACAATTTTTCCTGTTTCTTCTTTTCGATTAGTAGTAGGCAAAGGTTGTTTTTCTGTTGTTTGTCCCTGACAACTTGTTAATAGTAGAAGTGAAACCCCAAGTAACAAGCCTTTAATTATTTTTTTCATTATTTAGGACTCCTTCAATAGCTTGAATCATGTCATCTTCTGACCAAATCTCAATATTTAAAGATTCTGCTTTTGTCAACTTACTTCCTGCATCACTTCCAGCAATAACTAAATCCGTCTTCTTAGAAACACTTCCTGTAACTTTTCCACCTAAAGCTTGGATGTTTTCTTTTGCATCTGTTCGGTTATATTTAACAAGTTTACCTGTTAATACTATCGTTTTTCCTTTAAAAGGAGAGTCTACCTGGGCTAATTCTTCTTGAGTCACACCTAGATAAGTTAAATTAACTCCGGCTGCTTGAAGTTTACCAATTAATTTTTTAACTTCTTCTTGAGAAAAATAGGTCATAATACTTTCCCCTATAATCTCACCAATCGTATCTAATTGAGTGATTTCTTCAACAGTACTAGCCATTAACTTCTCTAATGTACCAAAATGACTAGCTATAATTTGACTAGCTTTTGCTCCAACATGTCTAATCCCTAAACCAAATAATAATTTTTCAAGAGAGTTTTCTTTACTGGCTTGAATGGCTGTTAACAAATTATTAGCTGATTTTTCTTTGATTTTATCTAAGGTTAACAAATCCGTCTCTGTTAAGGTGTATAAGTCAGCCACATCTTTCACTAAGGAATGATCATATAGCTGTTCAATAATCCGAGGCCCTAACCCTTCAATATTCATGGCGTTTCTAGAAGCAAAGTGAGCCAGTCCTTCTTTTATTTGAGCCGGACAGTTAGGATTCATACATCTTAAGGCTACCTCACCGTCTAGATGAACTAATTCATTTTCACAAACAGGACAGTGAGTAGGCGCTAAGTAGTCTTCACTCTCTGCTGTTCTTTTTTCCACTAATACGCGTGATACTTCTGGAATAATATCGCCTGCTTTATGAATAATAACAGTATCTTCTAGTCTGACGTCTTTTTCTTTAATAAAATCAATATTATGTAAAGTCGCACGAGCTACCGTTGTTCCTGCTAAAGTCACAGGATCCATCACAGCTGTGGGAGTCACCACACCTGTTCTTCCAATAGTCCATTCAATCTCTCTAATTACCGTTTCCGCTTCTTCAGCTGGAAATTTATAGGCAATAGCCCATTTAGGTGCTTTAACTGTATAACCTATTTCTTCCTGAGCGGAAAACTCATCTACTTTGATAACAATCCCATCAATTTCATAAGGTAATTGATGGCGTTTTTCCTGATAAGTTTCAATAAATTCCCAAACCTCTGTTATGGACAGACATTTTTTTCGTTCTGGGTTGGTTTGGAAACCTAGATAATCCACATAATTAAGCACCTCACTTTGAGTGTGCACTTGGTACTGGGCAGGTTCTACTACTTGGTACATAAAGGTACTTAAATTACGTTTTGCTGCGACTTTAGAATCTAGTTGACGCAAGCTACCTGCTGCAGCATTTCTTGGATTAGCAAATACAGGCAACCCTTCTTCATCTCTTGCTTTGTTTAACGCAACAAAAGAGCGTTTCGGCATATAACATTCTCCCCGTACTTCAATTGAAATAGGTTCAGGCAAAGTTAGTGGAATGGAGTGGATAGTTTTTAAATTTTCTGTAATATCTTCTCCGATCCGCCCGTCTCCCCGGGTAGCACCTTGAACAAACACGCCATTTTCATATCTAGCCGAAACAGCTAAGCCATCAATTTTCAACTCACAAATATAAGAAAAAGGTTGGTCTGTTAATTTTTTTATGCGCGTATCAAATGCTTCAAGATCTGCTTGGTTAAATGCATTACTCAAACTTAACATAGGATGAGTATGAGTTACTTTAGAAAAGCCATCTAACACAATGCCACCGACTCTTTGAGTAATGGAGTCAGAGGTAACTAGTTCAGGAAATGCCTGTTCAAGAGAAACTAATTCATGATATAACTTATCATAAATATGATCCTCAACAGAGGGAGTGTCCTTAACGTAGTATTCGTATGCATATTGTTTCAGCGTTTTTCTTAGTTCTAATACTTTCTTTTTAGCTTCTGTTACCTCCATATTTAAATCCCTCCTTTAGTTAATCTACCTTTGTAATCGGAGCGAAGGCAGCTAAAAGTCTTTTCACACCTTGAGCTGGGAAGGCCACATCTAACTCAATATCTTTAGCGGTACCCCCTACTCGCACAATCGTTCCTACTCCCCATTTTTTATGTGTGACTTTATCTCCTTCATGCCAAGCCAATTGATCGGCTCCTGTCGCTTTCTTACTTGAAACTTTCGTTTGTCTAGGTTGTGTGTACTGGTACTTAGGTTGACTATAAGACATGGTGCTTCGCTTAGTCTGGTAAGTATTTTCTTGATGGGACGTTTCTGCATCTAAAAGAGTTTGATCGATTTCTTCAATAAAGCGAGAAGGTTTATTATACTGTGTCCGACCGTACAACATCCGAGATTTAGCATTGGATACATATAATTTTTCTTCCGCTCGTGTAATCCCCACATAAGCTAAACGTCTTTCTTCTTCTAATTCATCTTCTTCTAGGATTGCTCTAGATAAAGGAAAAATTCCTTCTTCTAATCCAATTAAGAAAACAACTGGAAACTCAAGACCTTTCGCTGCATGTAAAGTCATTAAAGTCACTTGGGAAGACTCTTCTTCTAAATTATCTAAATCAGAAACTAATGCTAAATCATTTAAAAATACCGTCAATTTATCTTCAGGATTAATTTCTTCTTCATTTTTTTCTAAGCGTTTATCAAATTCTTGTGTCACCGTTAAAAATTCATTTAAGTTATCAATTCGTCCTTCAGCTTCTAGAGTCGCTTGGTTTCTCAACTCCTCTAAGTAGCCTGTTTTTTCTAGTACTTGCTCCGTTAATTCAGTTAAACTTAAATACGTAATCATTCGACTAAGATCTTCAATCATATCACCAAAATGAGCTAACTCTCGGCCAGCTTTTCCGCCAATATTAGCTAATGAAACGTTTTGAGAGGCTTCTAATAATGACCACTCCTGCACATTGGCAAATTGACGTAACTTTTCAACAGAAGTAGGTCCAATGCCTCGTTTAGGTGTATTGATAATTCTTCCAAAACTAATAGAATCAACAGGATTAGCCAAAAGATTTAAGTAAGCTAGGATATCCTTAATTTCTTTTCGGTCATAGAATTTATGACCTCCTACCATTTTGTAAGGTATATTGGCTTTTAGTAACATCTCTTCAATCACTCGAGATTGAGCATTGGTTCTATAAAGTACTGCAAATTCATGATATGCCCGCTGGTGTTCTCTCATTTGTTTTTGGATTTCAGATACCACAAAGCGAGTTTCATCTCGCTCACTATCTCCTCTAAAATAAGTGATTTTTTCACCAGAGTGGTTGTCTGTCCATAACTTTTTATCTCGCCGATTATAGTTATTTTCAATGACTTGATTGGCTGCAGATAAAATCGTTTGAGTGGAACGATAATTTTGCTCCAACAAAATAACTTGAGCGCTAGGATAATCTTTTTCAAAATCTAAAATATTTTGCATATCTGCCCCACGCCAGCCATAAATACTTTGATCAGCATCTCCAACGACACATAAGTTTTTAAAATGAGCAGCTAACATATTAACTAACATATATTGAGCATGGTTAGTATCTTGATACTCATCTACATGAATATATTGAAACTTAGTTTGATAGTAGGCTAATACTTCTGGCTCTTGATGGAATAAGCGAATAGTAAGCATAATTAAATCGTCAAAATCCATACACTGATTAGTATGTAACTCTTTTTGATAGGCTTCATAACACTGTCCTACAATACGGTCATAATAGCTACCTTGAAATTCACTAAAGTCTTCTGGTGTCATTAGTTTATTTTTCGATTGACTAATGCTTCCTAAAATACTTCTAGGATCAAATTTTTTCGAGTCAATATTTTGCTCTTTTACAATACGTTTCATTAACGTTAATTGCTCTGAGCTATCTAAAATTGTAAAGTTACGATTATAACCAATCCGGTCAACATCTCGTCGTAAAATTCTAACACACATAGCGTGAAAAGTTGAAACCCATACCTCTTCTCCACCAGTAGTTAATAAACGACTAACTCTCTCTCTCATTTCTTTAGCTGCTTTATTAGTAAAAGTAATCGCTAAAATATTCCATGGATTAACGCCTTTTTCTTCGATTAAATAAGCAATACGGTGAGTAAGCACTCGAGTCTTACCACTTCCAGCTCCCGCCATAATTAAAAGTGGGCCGTCCGTATGAAGAACTGCTTCTGTTTGTTTTGGATTCATTCCTGCTAGTAAGGATTGTCTGGTTGTCACTTTACAACGTCCTCTCTTTTTTTACATCTTCTCCATTATAGCAAATTCTATTTTAAACTTCTCTAAAAAAAGTCTAAAGACTGGTCTTTAATCAAATGAAAAAGCACCTTTCGTTTAAACGAAAGGTGCTTAAAGTTATAATAGCTATAAGGACTCTTATAATTTTACAACTTCTGCTGCTTGAGGTCCACGATCGCCTTCAACAACAGCGAATTCTACGTCTTGTCCTTCTTCTAATGTTTTGAACCCGTCTCCTTGAATAGCTGAAAAATGTACGAATACGTCATCTTTCCCATCTACTTCGATAAAGCCAAAACCTTTTTCATTATTAAACCATTTTACTTTTCCGCGTTCCATGTAAAAACTGCCTCCATTATGTTTTTCTTGGTAAATCCATTTCCTTTACAAAAATCGTCCGAAAAACAATTACAGAAAGCAATTTTTTCAATCCGATTGTAAAAGCCATTTCATTACATTATTTATTATACTTCACTTTACTAACAACTTCAATATCATAACAAAAATTGACCGATTTTTTTATCTTTTTTCTGCTGATTTAAAGAAAAATCTATTGTTTTTGAAAACGGTTTGTTTTTTATCCCCAAAAAAACCATCTAACCTTAAGTCAGATGGTTTTAGTTATTATTATTTATCGTCTTCAGCCATTTTTTTCTTCTTAGCTGCTTTTTCACGTTCGTTTTTATGTAAAATTTGTTTACGTAAACGAATGCTATCAGGTGTTACTTCACAATATTCATCATCATTTAAGAATTCTAATGATTCTTCTAAAGTTAACGTCTTAGGTTTCTTAATCACTGATGTTTGGTCTTTCGTTGCAGAACGAACGTTAGTCATTTGTTTTGCACGAGTAATGTTAACTGTTAAATCTCGTTCGCGACTATTTTCACCAACAATCATACCTTCATAAACTTCAGTTCCTGGTTCAACAAAAACTGTTCCACGTTCTTCTACACTCATAATACTATAAGTAGTAGCTTTACCTGTATCAATTGAAACTAAAGCTCCGTTGCGGCGTCCGCCGATTGTACCAGCTAATAATGGTAAATAAGAATCAAATGTGTGGTTCATAATACCGTAACCACGTGTCATAGACATGAATTCAGTTCGGTAACCGATTAAACCACGAGCAGGGGCTAAGAAAACTAAACGCATTTGTCCATTACCTGTATGGATCATATCTTGCATTTCACCTTTACGTTGGCTTAAAGATTCGATAACACTTCCCATATATTCTTCTGGTGTATCAATTTGAACTCGTTCAAATGGTTCACATTTAACGCCATCAAATTCTTTTACAATTACTTTAGGACGTGACACTTGTAATTCAAAACCTTCACGACGCATGTTTTCAATTAAAATAGATAAATGAAGTTCCCCACGACCAGATACTATCCAAGCGTCAGGTGAGTCAGTTGGATCTACTTTTAATGACACATCTGTTTGTAATTGAGTTAACAAACGTTCTTCAATTTTACGAGCTGTTACATATTTTCCTTCTCGACCTGCAAATGGAGAGTTATTAACTAAGAATGTCATTTGTAACGTTGGTTCATCAATATGCAAAATAGGTAAAGCATCTTGATGGTCTACAGGAGTTACTGTTTCCCCAACGAAAATGTCTTCCATACCAGAGACTGCAATTAATTCTCCTGCTTTTGCTTCTTCAATTTCAACACGTTTCAAACCAAAGAAACCAAATAATTTAGTTACACGGAAGTTTTTAACAGAACCGTCTAATTTCATTAAAGAAACTTGGTCTCCTACTTTAATCGCTCCACGGAACACACGTCCAATCCCTACACGTCCAACATATTCATTATAGTCTAATAGAGATACTTGGAACTGTAAAGGCTCATCACTGTTATCAATAGGAGCTGGAATACGTGAAATAATTGTATCCAAAACAGGATTCATTGTTTTTTCTTGATCTTTAGGGTCTTCTGATAAACTAGAAGTTCCATTTATACCAGATGTATAAACAACTGGGAATTCTAGCTGATCATCATCGGCACCTAATTCAATAAATAATTCTAATACTTCATCTACAACCTCTTGAGGGCGAGCTGAAGGTTTATCAATTTTATTAATAACTACGATAGGAGTTAATTTTTGTTCTAACGCTTTTTTCAAAACAAAACGAGTTTGAGGCATAGTTCCTTCGTATGCATCAACAACTAGTAATACCCCATCAACCATCTTCATAATACGTTCTACTTCGCCACCAAAATCCGCGTGTCCCGGTGTATCCATAATGTTGATTTTAGTATTTTTGTAGTTAATAGCCGTATTTTTAGATAAAATAGTAATACCACGTTCTTTTTCAATATCGTTAGAGTCCATCACACGTTCTTGTAGGTTAACATGGGCATCTAGCGTATCAGACTGCTTTAATAACTCATCTACGATTGTCGTTTTCCCATGGTCTACGTGGGCTATAATCGCAATATTTCGAATATCTTCTCTTAATTTCAATGTTTATTCTCCTCACTTTTGACACACAACACAGTATCTTCAATTGAATTTCACCGACTTTTAATTATACCAAGAAAACTAGGAGAAAAACAAGGAAAAGTTTTCAGAAAATAGTATTTTCTCAATAATTTTATAATTCCTCGTAAGTTTCTTGTAATTCTTGATAAATGATTGGTGTAGTTACCAATACAGGTACACGTTTCTTCAAATCTAATTTATTGTTATCTAATCCAATTGTCACAAATCCTAAAGTTTCTGCTAATACTAAACCAGCACCATAATCCCAAGGTTGTAAATAAGAAATATACACATGGTGACGACCTAACAAGGTATCTTTAAAGCCAATGCCAGCACACCCACACATTCTTACTCCTAAGCTTGTTAACCCAATCTCTTGAGTATGACAGTCATTTTGGAGAAACATCATCGTATTTACATTAACCAATGAGTCTTTTAGGGAATCTGTTGAGATTTGATTTATTTCTGTATCATTTATAAAGACTCCCACTTGAGGGCCACCCCAAATAAGTTCTTTTTTCATCACTTCATAAATAAATCCTAAGACTGGTTTTCCGTCTTCATAAATGCCAATCATAATGCAAAAGTTCTCTTGTTGTTTGACAAAATTTAATGTACCATCAATTGGATCAATCACCCAAACACGACCGCTAAAATCAGTCACAGGCTCTCCGCCCATGCCCTCTTCTCCTAATATTTTATCAGTAGGAAATTCTTTACGAATTTGCTGAACAAAAAAGCTTTCGACCTCTTTATCTACATTGGTGACTAAATCTGAATAATTGGATTTTCTTTCTACATCTAAAGGTTCTTCTAGCCGTTCTTTGATTAAAGCTGTGGCTACAGCTATCCAATCTTTTACTTTTGAAACTAGTTTTTCCTCCATCATCCACCATTCCCCTAATCTTGCATTTTCACTTTGCCTGAAGTATTTTTAGCTTGCTGAACAACTCGGTAGAGTGAGTAACCTGAAGCTTCTTCAAATTCTCTACCTAATTGACGTTCTTCCCCAATACTTTTCACAACTGTTTTAAATTCTCGGTAAAGAGCCATAAAATCAGCCTGACTTATTCCTGTTTCATAGGCTTTTTCTACTCCTTGCCACAAAGCCATTACTTTCATTAACTCGGCATGTGACCAGTCCATATCCAGCGGGTAATTATAATTTTTCTCCATCCTATTCATTCCTTTTAATTAGTCTATCTTATTGGTTAGTGTAACAAAAATTGCTTAGAAGGTATAGCAGGAAGCCAAGTATTTTATGCGTGTAACCTGAAGAAAAAGAGTAAAAGAACAACTTTCTTTTACTCTTTTTCTTGTTTTGGATAAGTCACATAAAAGGTAGTTCCAACTCCTTGTTGACTATCGACCTCGATTTTTCCGTGATGTAACCGAATAATCTCTTGGACAATAGGCAAGCCTAATCCTGATTCTCCGTACTTAGTATTTTTCCTAGAAGGATCTACTTTATAGTATCTTTCCCAAATATTTCTGACTTCTTCTTCTGACATACCAATACCTGTATCTGAAATTTTCATTGTGATTCCTTCCGCAGCTTCATACACCGATACTTCTATCCGCCCATTTTCAGTAAACTGAATAGCATTTTGAATAATATTCATAGCCACTTGGACAAAACGGTCATAATCTGCGTAAACAAAGATCCCCTCATCTCCAGTAAAAACTAGTTCATTTTGAGATGTTTGAGCTTTACCTTCTAATTGAATCACTATATTTTGTAAGGTCTTCGTTGCATCAATTTTTTGAATGGCTAAATGAATTTGATTGCTTCGTATTTTTTCATAATCCAAATTTTCATTAACTAGCCGAATTAACCGATTGGTTTCGTTACGCATTAAGCTAATACATTTTTCTTCTTGTTCAGGTGGGATAGCGTGGTAAGCAATCCCTTCTAATAAGCCATTAATCGTAGTTAAAGGCGTTCTCATTTCGTGAGCGACATCTGCCATAAACTGGCGACGTCTATCTTCTTGTCTTTCAATTTCTTCTTGAGATTCTTTTAATGCCTGAGTCATTTTATTGAAATCGCCTGCTAGCTCATCTAACTCATCTGTTCCATTAATCTGGATTTTCACATCAAAGTTTCCCTGTGAAATTTCTTTCGTCGCTTTTTTCATGCGATTAATTCGGTTCACTTGAAACTTAGCAATAAAATAACTGAAAACAAGAGCGATAATACTCGAGATTAAAAAACCTTTAAATAAGTTATCGGTTAACATCTGTAAACTCCGCTCTAGAGTACTTAGTGGTTGGACGACTGCCAACACTCCAAGAGGGTCACTACCAATCACAACTGGATACAAAATAACTGCAACCTGCGTTTTCTTTTTAGAAAGCTCTACATCTAGTCTATTTTGAACCACTTGACCTCTAATCGCTTCATTCCAAGATTTTTTAGGGATAAATTGAGCTGAACTTCCACGAATTTCTTCTGGAAATTCAATTCTTTGGTGCATATTTAATAAAAACAAATTAACATTTTGTTTTTGTAGCACAGTTTCAGTGGCCCGAATATCAGATAATAATCTTTCAGGCTCTGTTTGAATATCCGTTACAATATTTTCAGCATACCCAGTCAATTGTGTATAGGTACTACTTAATACTGTTTGTTTAGTAAACTGGGTAAAGGAAACTCCCACAATCACTAAAATCGTTAAAATAATCGTCCAGAAAGCAATCATTTGTTGAAACAAGTACTTCATTATTCTCCTGCCTCAGAGTCATCAAATTTATAGCCGACTCCCCAAACTGTTTGTATAATTTGCGGTCCAACTTTTTCAATTTTTTGTCGCAACTTTTTAATGTGGGCATCTACTGTCCGCTCGTCGCCAAAATACTGATATCCCCAAACTAACTCAAGTAATTGTTCCCTTGAAAAAACCTGTCTAGGTTTATTAGCTAACGTATATAGTAAGTCAAATTCTTTAGGCGTTAATCCTTCTATTAATTGCTTGTTTAAATAAGCTTCCCTTGTTTTAGTATTCATACAAAAATGATCCGTTTGAATATCGTAGGTTTCAATTTCAGAATCAACAGACCCTTTCGTTGTATCTAGTAATTCTGCACGTCTATGGAGAGCTTTCATTCTAGCAATTAAAGTTAAAGGACTAAAGGGTTTTGTCACATAATCATCGGCTCCCATTTCTAACCCTATAACTTGATCACTTTCTGAGTCTCTCGCTGTTAACATAATAATCGGTACCGTTTTAGACTCTTTTCTAATTTCTCGACAAACCGTTACCCCATCTTTAGTTGGAAGATTAAGATCTAATGTAATCATATCCCAATATTCAGGTTTTTCTAAAAATAAATCCAATCCTTCTTGTCCATCATAAGCAAATGTCCCTTCCCAATTTTCACTTAAAAAAAACATTTGCATCATTTCTGAAACAGATTCGTTATCTTCAATCATTAAAATATGCACAAGAGTAGCCCCCTTAGTTCTAAGTTAGTTAACTAGTGTTCAATCCTTATTATACATGAGTTTAAACAATTATATAGACGATATTAAAAAATTTAATCAAAATTATATCGCTCTTTTTTATTTCACAATCATGGCTATTCAAGCAATAGTTTGTTAAGATAGGAACGATTAAATGAAATAGGGAGTTTTTAATATGAAAGAAATCAAAGGAATTGCCTTTTTTGATTTAGACGGGACATTATTAGATGGCCATTCTAAAATTACTAAAGAAATTGCTAATTCAATGCAAGAGTTATATCGCAACCATGTCATACCTGTTATCGCAACTGGGCGAACAAATCTAGAAATAACATCTATTTTAAACCAAACAGGAATAAAATCTTCTGTAACGATGAATGGTCAGGTGGTCACTTATGAAGGTGAAAGAATTTTTTCAGATACTTTTTCAAAAGACGCTTGTTTAAAACTACATCAGAAAACTCAAGAGCTAGGACAAGAGTTAGCTTTTTATAATCCAAACAACATTTATTTATCTGGTTATTCTGATGCTGCTAAAAAATGTTACAGTTATATCAATTCAGGGTTGCCTCCCTTAGATCCAACCTTTTATGAGCATCAAGATGTTAACATGATGTTAATTATTGGCGAAGATCAAGATGAGCAGTACCATCAAGCTCTGCCTGACTTTACTTACTTTAGAAATGGTCCATTTGCTATTGATGTGATTAAAAAAGGTAATTCAAAAGGAACAGGTGTCAAACAATTCTTGAAAAATAGCGGTCTTGAAGGAGTTCCAACCTATGCTTTTGGAGATGGTCCTAATGACTTAGATTTATTCCATGCTTGTGACTATAAAATCGCTATGGGAAATGCAGTAGAACACTTAAAAGATATTGCTACTTTTGTCACAAAAAAGAATACTGATGGTGGAATTATTCATGGTTTAAAACATTACCAACTACTTGATTAGCATAAAAAGAGAGCAAAATGGTTGATTTTGCTCTCTTTTATGTTACACTACTAGATGTACTAATGTACCTTTATTTATTAAGGGGGCGTTACGGATTCGACAGGTATAGTTCGAGCTTGAATAGCGCTTCGTAGGTTGCGACTACGTAAAAACGCTCAGTTAAATATAACTGCAAAAAACGAAAACAACTCTTTCGCTTTAGCTGCCTAATAAGTAGTTAGCGAAGATCCTCCTGGCATCGCCCATGTGCTCAGGTAAGGGTCTCAAACTCAGTGGGATACATCAGGTGTTTCCGTCTGCAATGCCTGAAAGAGATTATCAGACTAGCAACCTTTAAAGCCCGTCATGCGGCGATACAGGGAGCGAAACTTTAAGTAGCATGTCTATAAGCGTAGAATTTCAGGGGGCGATATGCTTGGACGCGGGTTCGACTCCCGCCGCCTCCATTTTTCGAATTCAATCAGTTTCATTAACTGTTAAATCGTTGACGTATCAAGCGTTGACGGTTTTTTATTTTCATTAAGTTTCTAGAAACCGTAGTCAAACCGTATTCAAAACCGTATTCAATTTTTAATTAATCACTCAATTAAGTGCAGGGGTATTATATTAACTTATCAAAATCAAATACTACAAACTTCCACACCTCAAACATTACTCGTTTAGTCCTCCATGAACTTTTACCTACTATTATATACACCAGCGACATGATAGGATGTTTCTTACATAACCTCATGAACTCTATATCCGTGTTAACCCTCCTTTATCAGTTACCAGTAATATACGCAAACTAACACTAGTACTATATCAATCAGTAAAATTTAATTAAATCGTAGCCACTTATGGCAACGTCTATCTTCTCCACTTGTGGCGAATCAATATTCAGATACTTATTAATCCTGTTCCACCTAACATACTCAACACCATTTTTCTTTGACCTAAACGTGCATACGCAAAACGACCATATTAATAGTAACAGCTTTAATAGTAACAGTAATAATATAATATTATCGAGTTGTGACCATCACGACTGTATACAAAAAATAAGTAATAATGATATCCTTAGCTTTACTAAAGCATGTAAGCATTGTTTACTACCTTTTCATCAATGCTTAGGAAAGGGGCAAATAATCACTCGTACTAATAATACGAGCGCAAAACTTCGTTGAGCGATTTTAACCGAAAGGATAAGAACATTATTCGCACCCTTTGTCTATGTGTTCACTTCCAGAACTACCACCAACTTTTTTTAGTTTGGCTCTCTAATAGTAAGTGAGTTTTCTTTAAATTTAATTGCTGCTCTTGATCCAATAGCTGGGTTAACTTATCAATTTGTTTGGCTTGTTCCGTTATTATATCCTCTTGTGAAGAAAGCTGCTGTTCCAATAGTTTTATCATGTCGTTTTTCATTTGTAACAGCTCTCCATTATCACGATTATCATATGATAATGCTTTACTATCAACCTTTTTGTCACTATCTTTATCAATCACTTTATCAAATGATAAACCTAACTCATTAGAAAGTCTCCTAATCGTTTATGTACCATAGGCTTTAGCATTATTAATGGTTTTATCACTTTGTAAATTGAGTTTATCAATATAACGATATACTTGTAATTTGTTAATGTCTAAAAGCTCTGAAATCTCACGTACTGTATAGTATTTTCCATGTTTCACCCACTTTTACATAATGTAAATGCATGTTAAAGCATTAGCTTTACACAAACTAGACTATTTTAGTCCTCTAACCAGTTATATAATGGCACTTTAGGTAAATCATCTATAGGTGGCGTTTTCTCCATAAAATAAAATTCTAACCGTTCAATCTTATTCCCTTTCTTAGCTTTTATCTTTTTAATTTGGAAGGAATCAAAGAATTGGGATAACTCTTTTTCTATTGGTTTGAAAACCCTAGTATCTATATCACGCATTCTGTAACTAACTGGAATATCTAACAGTTCTCTAAAGTCTTTAACAAACACTGTGTAGTAGCCTGTACTCTTGTATTGCTTTAGAAGCCTGTACATTGTCTTAGAGTAACTAGATTTTAAGCTTGTAAACTCTTGCAGCTCAAATTGTGTGAACTCATTAGTCAACTCATTTAAAATATACGCAAAATCAGAATTCGCTTTGACCTCTATATATTGCTCGTCTGCATTGATTCTAAACCTGCTAAATAATATAAACATATCAGAATTTAAACCATTTCTTTCAGTGTAAGAAAGCTTCATTATCTTATCTCTGGTACTTTCTAAATCTTTGACAAAACGATCCAAAGAAGTAGATTTATATCTTGATAAACTCTTTAATTCTTCAAAAGAAAATCGAGCAACTTCATTGTTTTTATTTTGGCACACACAGAAAAAAAGAAATCCATTTCTACGCTATTCATTTTTCTAAACGGAACATGATTTAATTCATTTTTATATTTCACTGTTAGTTCATTCACTTTATCACTGCCTAAAAGCATTATACTTAAAAAGGGCTTCAAGTAAATATCGTACCCTATATGCATACATTTTGTATCCTATACCCTATAACAACCCTTACAGCCGCAAGGGTTACAAGCCACCTAAAAAGGTTTTAAAAAAGATTTAAAAATAATATATATATAGGTAGAATAGTTATGTAAACTAAAAACAAGAACATCAGATTTAATCTGGTGCATATAATCTATGCTTCACCTCAGTATCTAGTTTAAAATTCTAATTCAGTCATCTTATCACTATCACTATTTATTTTGTTTATAAAAAAAGCCTAGCGTTTATACTAGACTGTTTATTCATCTATTAATACTTTGATTATACAAATACTCTGTTATAATAAGTTTTGTAGAAAGTGAAAAGATGGTGGCTAATCTCTTGAAAAAAGGGGTGATGCCTATGTTAAATTTAACTGATAATACTCCTGGAAAGGAATAGCCTTTGACAGTTTTTGAGTCACTGACATTAGCGACAAGTTTCGCTTTGTTGGTTATCGAAATTCTGAAATTTAACCAAAAAAAATAACCATCTAAAACTTTGACCGGCGTTTAGATGGTTCAACATTTAAATATAAAGTCACCGTCTTTTTAACGGTCTACACTAGAGTACATGTTAGCGCATGTGCTCTTTTTTATTCAACCAAATTATACAGAAATTAACGTATTTAAGCAAGGAGTTTTGTTTACCCTATATAATATCTCATTATTTAGTGATCTACAAGATAATTAAATTCTTTATACAAGACTGTCAATCATGTATGCTATAACTTTCATTTAGAAGTAACAAATGCAGCTCATTCGGTGCTTTTAGACATATACATTGTATGATAATCGTGTATTAAGACTTTTGTATCCTTTTAATCAAATTCAATTAGAGGTTCTAGTATGAAATAATTCTTTAAATATTTTTATTGGTAATACCCTAGTTATATTTAACTAAGCATTTACCGCAACCAAAGAATAGATTATAATCTGTATTAATATCATTCCACTATTTTTCATATAATCACCTATTATTTTTTTAATAATTCAATAATTTACTTTTCAGCCTCTTTTTTTATGTCTCAGACGTTGATTTTAAGGCACTGTTTAGTCTTTTGTATGGACAATCATCCGTAAGTGGCTCATATAAAACTTGTTTAGTTAAAAAATATACCTCATTTAAATTATTTCAGTCATTCCAGCCGCTATTTGCTTTCTTGCTACTTTATTTTTAGTTTTTAAAATTAAACCAGTCCACTCATAAGCTTGTTGTAAATTACTAGATAATACTACAATTGTATGCTTAGCTTCTGGCGGTAAACAGTCCATTTCAGTGTTCGAGTCTTGAGGGATTAATTGTAATAGTTGTTGGTGTTGGCGGTCTTGTTTTTTATCATTACTTGTTTTAACGCTTGTATTATCATTTTCTTTCGTACTTGCATTTTCCGCAATAGTAAAGATATTAGCTGCTTGCAGAACTTATTTATAATAGCGTGTCTAAGATTGCAAAAAAGAAAATAAATAATATTTTATGATTAACTAACTAGAGAAAGCAGGGATAACAATGTTTGAAGGAATAGCTATAGGAATGATTTTCATGATGGCAGTTGGTTTATTAGTTGCTATTATATTAGGTATTGGTCTGGTTCAATTATTAGTTGCTCTTATAAAAATTTTGTTTGTTTTTATAGGTAAACTTCTTCTAGTTGTTGCTGCTATATGGTGTAGCGTAGTTGTTGTTAAGTTTATAATATCTAAAGTTAAAAAAAATAGTCGTTATTAAATTAATTTATTATTTTTTATACACCTTCAATAGATATCATAATAAAGAATAGTAAGCTTTCAAAACATCTACTCTTGTCCCTTTATTGAAAATAAGTTAATTATTAGTTCATAAAATCTAAAAGCTGATGCATATAATACTTGCATCAGGTTGAAATTGGCACAACTGACAATCAGATAAACATGTTAATAAATACAGTAAAAAAGCTCTATAATTATTTTATAGAGCTTTTATTGAGTTGAATAAATAATGATTATAAAGAGAATGTTGTTATCATATTCAGTGTATCCCCCCCTATCGTGCGTATTTTAGAGGGTATATCTGCTAATCGACCCCAGCAACCGGTCTCTCCCTTAGGGCGCTATAGTATCAAAAATCGATGGGAGGGAGTAAAAACTTGTTAGTTATTTAAATAACGAGATACATATTTATAGCACGCCATGCTGATAGCTGAAAGGTTGACGTTTAACATATTCTATAGATTTAATTTTTTTGCTTGTTGAGAGTATATCAAATTGATACTTAACTGGTTTATTCTTTTGAATATCCATTTTATTAATATAAGCAATTCTTTCATCTTCGGTTTCGTCCGGATCATCATAGTATAAGTAATCAACTGATTGCAGACTATCTTTAGGAATAGCTTGCACGATTCTTTCATTTTCTTTTAAGTTTAAGCCATAGTCATTAGCATGATTATATTTACTAGAAATAAAGTAGCCATCGAATGAAGTAGAATCATTAGAACCTTCTCGTTCTACCACAATGATATGTGTGTCTGTCTCTAATTTATAGTATGGTTCTTTTACTTTGAAATCTTCTTCTATAATAAACTTCCAGACTGGTGACAAGCGTTTATGTTGTGCTGTTGCTCTGTCAATTGGATTCATATTATTCACCTGCCTTTGCTAGATTAGTTAGTAGCTCTTGTTCTAACGCACTGTAATTATGGTGTAAAGCTAGATAGTTAGGACTCTTTGACTTGCTAAGGCATCTATCATCTGATGAGATAGAATGTCCTGCACGTTTATCATAATCTAATATCCCTGTATTACTGTAGGGTGTGGGAATTCCTTTAGAATCATATAGATAAACTTCATCACGTTGAAGTTCTGCTAATGTTTTAAGACTGTCTTTAATCTTAGTTGAGTGTTTATCTAGTACACGCTTTAATTCTGTTTCCAATGCTTGTAGATTGCTTTGATGTTTTGTTATAGCCTTTGTAGTAGCTTCTTGATGTTCAGACAACTCTTTATCATATAGGTTCATTAACTCTTGTAACTCGTCTTCTGTAGCTTCATTCAATCTATCTGATGGATCTTTACCGTAAAAATCTATCATACGTTTTGTTTGCTCTAAGCTGCTTAGTTCTTCAGGGGTTCTAACATCTTGTCTTGCGACGTTAATCATTGAACAGTTTGAACCTTGATAATTTCCTTCCCAAACAGAACGGTCATACCTTAATTGTTCATACTCTTCATTTCTGATTTTGTTTAATTCTTGAATAGTTTTTTCAAATGACATCCTTATCACTTCTTTCTTTTTACTTATATGTCTTCAGGATTTACGTTAAGGCTATTTAATAAAGCCTTTAGGCTAGCTTCCTGTTTTTTAGCTATATCCTTCCAATTTACTTCTAGTTTTCCTATATCTATAGCTGCTTTGCTAGTCAGATATAAAGCTTTAAGATCTTCTTTCTTTAGGTTTATACATGAACCTATAGGGAAAATTTTATTAATGAACTCGTACTCTGCTTCCTCGCTTACTGGCTTTTTAAGAATCTCATATAACTCAAATGATTTACTATCCAATATATCCACCTCCTTACTTTGCTGATAAAAAAACAAAAAAAGAGGACACCTTACAAGCCACCAAATTATTGGTGAACTCATTAAGATATCCTCTAGCTTTCTAGTCAGACATTATTTAATTACTATATATAGTATATCACAATCGCTTGTTTATTGCTAGTTTAAACATGGTTTTATTGTAAGTTTATTTTAATTTTTGTGTTATACTTGTTTCTAATCTTATTACTTTTCCATCTTGAACTATAAGCGTAACATTTCCATAATTAGGTAACATTATTGTTGTTTTTTTTTCGTCATTTTCAATATATACTTTATCCATTGATATAGTCTCCTCTGTTTTAATTTATTGCTACACGTTTAAAGCCACATCTTTCTAATCTTGTTACTAATTTTACGGTTAATGGATCAGTCATGTTAAATACTTGTTTTTCATCATTTAAAAAGCTTGTAGTTAAAACAATATCTCCAGTAATGAAATCTGAATCATCACAAGGAAAATCAACATGCTTTACATGAAGCATAGGGTTTATAGCTAGATAGATACGTTCTTCAGTTTTTAAAATCTTTTGACCTGTTTCTATCATGATTTCTCCTAGCTTGCGTTCTACTTGCCTTCTTTCATTGCTATAGTCAAATGATTCTACGTTTAATTTATAAGCTACTACCTCATCATTAACCGGTATAGCAGTTGTATAACACTTTCTGTTCTTATCAAAGTTAGCTAAGTTGTTAGTATCATAATATTTTTCTTTAAGTAGCTTCAGTTCTTCTTTTTCTAATTGAGATAAACTGTTAAATAGCAGCTTAGCTCTTTTGATTTCATTAGGCATTAACTGGTTTCTGTTAGCTTCTAACATTTTCCATTGTCTTAAAAAATACTGTATTTGGCTTAGCCTATAAGTTGTTTGCACAATACCCCTCCTAAATTGCGAATAATTGAGTTAAAACATCTAAATTAGTCTCAAAATCATCTGTTAGTTCCACTTTTTGAAGTTTCTCTTCTACAAAAATACCTTCTCGTAAACAGATACACGTTTCAATTTCATTGATCTCATCTATCGTTTGTTCTTCTAATTGTTCAGTTACAAATACATTTTGATTTAAAGCATGGCGTTGATACAAGCGTTTAACGTCTGTTTCAGCCAATGAATCTAAGTAGCTAGTAAAATACTTATGTCTTAGCTCATTACGTTCTATACGCTTATTAAGCAGCTCTTGAGCCATGTTGTGTTCTATTACCATTTTCTCCAATCTAAACGCTCGTGTAACTATTCCTATGTCTGTATATTCAGTACGTGTTGCCATATTTTGAGAGTAAAAGATTGTTTCAAGCTCCTTCCTAGCAATTTTTAGCTCCTTAATCTTATCTGGTAAACAAAAATAGCTATTAATCATGTATAGGTCATCAAACATTCTTCTACTCTCCTTTATTTATATATAAGCATTGATATGCTAAACGTTCGGAACAATTGTCCGAGTGGTTTTTCCGTCAGCTCATCATTGCTATCTTTTACAACCTAGCCTAAACCTCACTGGTTAACATCGTTCTTATCAGCTCATCATTGCTGCTCTCATCACTATTACTATTAGTAATAGCGGTAGAAGTGATTTTATCTTTCGACACGTATGCCGAATTTTCGACTACCTCAATGGGAAATCATACCCACTTGTGGGTACAGTCATTTTAGTTTGGACAAATGTCGGACAAATGCCCACCAGAGTTAGAAATAGAGTTAGAGACAGAGTTAGATGATGTATCTTCATTGCTCGTTTTTGAGTTCTCTAAATTATTTGGGACAATGTCCCCTGGATGTCCCACAGAGTATAGAGTTAGAGAAAGAGATAGAGATAGAGAAAGATGATGTAAAGGCTGAAACGTATATTGTACGTATCAGATCAGCAACCAAATTATCTCTAGTCTCTCACTCATTATCTTTTTAACTCTAGCTTTATTTTTACTTGTAGGTTTAACTACATTGCCAAATTCGATTATTGGCATTCATGTTTAAATTTTCTAATTTTTCTTGTGCCCCAATCATTATTGTTGGGGTGCTTTTTGTCATGTAAAAACTTTTATCATTAAACCAGACGATAGATTCTAGATTTAATTGGTTTAAAAACTCGGACATAAGCTCTAAGTCAAATTGATAAGGATGACTAACAACTATTGTAGTATCAAGTTTAGTGTTTCTAAAATACATAGCATGGTCTAAAAAGCATGGTAACGCTGGTGGTGTGTCGTATTCTTTACCACTGTTATAACCTTGTTTCCCTTCCAATAAATAGGTTAAATTCTTCACACGTTCATAAGCAGCTACTTTGTCAAAACCAAATTGACTCACAAATTGTTTGTATAACTGTTCTTTATACTCTTTACTTGCTTCGCTATTTCCTAAAAATACTGTTGGGTACTGTTCTGTATTAAACCATTGAATTGTCATTACTTGCTCTTTTTTCATTATAAAAAATTGATACTGTTGTTATACTTCCTAAATCGTCTTTATCACCACTTGAAGCACTGGACTGCTTAATGGTTACAATCTCAATGTCTGGGTTATTTTCTAAGAACTCATTAACCCTAGTGTCTAATCTTCTTACCCCTCTTTGTAGCTGGAAGGTATCTAATGAATTAGTTCCCTCTATCATTTTAACTTTCATTGTATAATCTCCTTTTTGTTGGTGTTAAGGTTACTCATTTGAATAATATTAGTAACCTTGTTAAAGCATTGGTGTATATAGCTTTGTTATACATTGGTTACTGGTTACCCATTTTTTCCATTAACTTTATATTTTAATGTATTATCTATATCATTATTTAATTTATTAAAAGTTGAAATAAATGAGTAAATGAGTAACCTATCTACTCATAAGATTGGTGTATCAATGTTTATAAAGGTTACCCATTCATTTTAAATGAGTAACCTATTAATAACCTTAGTAACCTATACTATTTTCAGTCGTTCATTTATATAATATTTATAAACTTTTCCATGACTTGGATAGGCTATATTTGTCGGCTTATTAGGTAACGTACCTAATTCGCCATTTGAATATTTTCGATTAATTTTTTTCCAATCATTATCCAACATAGTTTCAAAATCTCTTGAAAATTTTAGTTTGCTCATTGGTTGGAAGTTATTATCATGGCAGAAGTCTTTATAATAACCATAAACAATATAGAAAGGTATCTTGTTAAGGTTCAAACTATCGAATACATTTTCTTTAAAATCAACTAACGGATCATTAACTTGTCTATAATCACTCATAAGATTTTCCGATTCTTTTGGAATAGTAAACCGTTCAAAGTCCAAATTAATTGCTTGATATAGTACGTATTCCAAAACAGATTTATTTTTAATATATTCATCTTTAATCTTCCAGTTATCCCCTTGACCTTTAAAGTTAGCTGAGAAAGGTACTATCACAATCCTTCTGTAAGTACCCTCTGTTTTGTTGTGTATTTTAGGCATTCCGTTTGTTGATTGAATGACCGTCATTTGAAAGTTAGTGCTATATGCTGGCTTATTCTTTTCTTCCACCATGACATCATCACCAGTCACAACAGAATTAAAGTTTGAACTATCATCAATATAAACACCTGCTGGTACATCATCACCAATACATACCGTTTTTTCTTCTAGCATAGATAAATTAAACCTACCTTGAAAGTCTGGAAGCTTTAAAGTAGCCACATTTTTAGCACCAACTAGATTTTTAATTAATGCTTGATAAGTTCCTTTCCCATTGTTACCGCTACCTACTAACCAGATAGATTTTCTCCTTGAAAAATTGCCATTGAGCGAAGCACTGATTACTTGCCACAATAGCCGCTCTATCTCTGGATCATTACATGAGATAGATTTCATCCATTCATCTACATTCCAGCCATCTATAATAGGTTTGCTTTCAGGCACAACATAATCAGTAGCTATTTTAGAAGTGAATACCTTCTCATAACTAAATGCTTCTAATTGCTTTGTTTCAAGATTGAATATCCCATTGTTGACTGGAATTAAATATCTTGAGATTGTTTTTTCTCTAATATCTGCCATATTTTTAAGATGATAGATTACATCACTAGCTTTGCTACTGTTATGCTTAGGTTCTAACCATGAAATAATTCTTCTGATATACGTTTCATTCTGTGTGTAAATTCCCTCGCTAGGTCTGTATATAGCTAATTTTGTATTCTCGTTCATATCAAATAAACAAAATTTAATATAATCTTTTAATACAATTGCTACCCTAATTGGAGAAATTAAAGATGGTTTTCGCCCATTACTTCCATTTTCTTCCCATTGCTGCATCATATAAGCTATTTCTTCTTGTCTACGCTCATATAACGCCTTTTTTAAATCATTGCCATCTAATAATTCAGAACCCACTCTATTGCCAAAATACTCTTTAACTGGTTTCTTTAATCGACTAACTGCCTTGTCTTGCTCAAAGTGTTTAACATTATCTCTCTGCCATTCTTCATTATCACCAGCTAAAATCATTAACCCTACTTTTGCTATCTCTTGACTAATCTCATTGGATTGTACACCATGCTTTAAACACATATAAGCATTTAGATAAAATGAGTAGTCTGATAAATTAGGAGCGTTTCTTTTAGCATACTGCTTAAACAAATTAATATACTCACTATCAGATAATTCTGATTGTTGATAATTTAATATAAATGGTTCTTTTACTTCTAGTGGTGTTAAGTAATCATCAACTTTTAAAGGTTGACCATGATTAACTGTAATCATCTTTTCATTTGAAAAAGCATTGATTAAAGGTAATCCCATTGGCTGGCTAAATGTTTTTGAAGCACTGTCACATTTTAAGCCGATATGATCAATCACATTAGTAAGCAATACCTTAGATTCTGATTCATTGTATAAACGGTCTGTATTAATCAGAAGCCGGTACCTTAACCCGTAACCATCAAAATTATTTCTGATAGTCGGATATAACATATAATCAATGCCTTGTAGCTTCTCTTTAACGATATGATTAAACTTAGTTAGAAGCACATCTATGTCATCATAATCTAATGCTATGATACGTTTACCAATTAAGTTTTGATTACTTCGCTCATACTGGTTAGTTACAGAATTAAGTTTCATTTCTCCACTTAAAAAATAATCAGCTTGGCTTTTCTTGAATTGTTCCACTTGTTCGATATTCTCATAAGAGATTATTTTAGGCTCATAAGCTGTTAGATATTCCCAATCTGATTGGTTAGTATCAACTTGAACCATATTTTTGGTTGTAAATCCTTGACTGGTGTATATCACTCAATCACCTACCTTTACATTTCATCTGGACAAATATTGTTAGAAATTTTCAATATTTTATTTTGAATATCTTCCAAATTATTTTCTAAACATTGTAAGCCACCTGTAAGAATATAATGCTTAAATACAAACTCATCATTTTTAGTAACACTATAATCGAGCATTTCAAGTGGTTGTCTGACCAATTGAATTAATTCAGACAATGAAGTTAATTCTGTTGCTATATTTAATAAATAATCCTCTGTTACTGGTTTACCTTCTATAAAAATTTGTTTATTATTTACTTTCATTTTTTATTCCCCATTTCATTTAATTTAAAAATCATGATATAATGGGTACTAGATAGTTTTGTCAGAATTCTATTTAGTACCCAGCACACTTAAAGGACTGCCATCCTAAGTGTGCTATTTTTCATCTAGATAAATACTTTCATATCCCAATAAATCAATCACATTAATAATTCTTTCATGATATAAATCTTGAATATCTTCAATAGTTGATGGTTTCCCATCTGTCATGAAATTACTTCCTTCTGATAAGTCATACAAATCTTTTAAAACATCTTTTAATGTGTTATGTTCTAACATTTTTAACTACCTCTTTCTTGCTTGCTCCCCAGCTAGCTATATTTTATTTTCATTCAAAAAGTTATCAATATCAGTTTTTGAAATTCTTTTAACTTGTTGAATTTTTGAAACTGGTAAACCTCTGCCAACTTTTTCTTTCACTTGTAACCTAAACTCAATACTTTCACCGTTTACTACAGCTTTAATTTGTTCATACGTCATGTTCATATCAAGTAAAGCTATTACTTTATGCTCTAATCGTTGATACTGTTCAAATTCTTCTACGGTGTAAATATCTGTGCCACTAGTTCCTTTAGAAACGTTTCTAGCTTGTTTTAATTGCTTAGTGTTCATACCTGTTATCTTCTTACAAATAAGATCTGTAACCAGTTTGTATGCCCATTTATTAACGTGTTCCCATTCTTTAATAGAATCTGTTAGAGTTCTTCTTAGTGGCTTTTCTAACTCACGATACATTTGACGTTTCATTAATTCTTGTTTCATTGAGAAGAATTGTTTAGATAACTCTTCCTTAAAATCAACAACTTTATTTGTATTCTTCAATAATGTAATTAGAAACGTTGCTTGTACTTCATTCAAAATATACACTTTAGCTTTTTGACCGCTTGCCATAGGCGACATTTTAAATGTTACCTTCCCCATCCCTTCTAATCTGTCATGATACTTTCTAACCATTTGGGATACCGCACGATGTTCAATATCTGCATATTCAGAAATAACTAAACTAGTTGTAAACGGTACTTCATCCAACATCGCGCTTTTAACGAATACTAATTCTTTCATATAAATCTCCTTTCGCCTGCACACCCCTGCACTTAGATTGTTTTATTTTTGATAACTTAATAAAAATTTTGTTGCTTCTTCTTTTGAATAGAATTTCAAACCGTCAATCTGAATACTTGGTAAACCATACGTTTCTAACTTTCTTAATGAATTAATAGAAATACCTAAGTACTTAGCCATTTCATTCTGTTTTAAGAATGGTCTATCAAGTCCAGCCATCTTCTTAGCTTCCTCGATTGATTCCTTAGTAAGCTCAAAAACGTACTTCTGTAGATCTTTACTTTGCTCTTCTGATAAGAATACTTGTAATCCTTGCATTAATTTCACCCCCCATTCATACTATTTATAGTATTTCTGTTACAACTATACAGTAACATCATATAAAATCATTTGCAACTACTTATTTGTAACAAATTAACTATATACAGTAAAAAACATTGTATTACTCTATCATTCTGTGTTAATCTTATGATGAAAGGGCGTGTATTATTAATGATTAACATTACTTTAAAAAAAATATTAAAGGACCAAGGTAAAACAATGACTTGGCTTCACGAAAAAACAGGTATTTCTAAAAATACACTTAGTTTAATGGCAAATAATACTAGTAAAGGTATTCAATTTGATACTTTAGAAAAGATTTGTACGCATTTAAAAATCACTCCAAATGACTTAATAGAAATTCAACCAGACAAATGGTTTGTTTATGGACAAACTTCTCCCATTAAAATGGATAATGGTGCAGATTTATTTATAATTAGAGTTTTTACGGAAAGAAATTTAACTGTTGCAAACTTAGATGATGGAACAACCGTTGAGATAAGTTCATATCCTCCGTTAGATTATCAAG
This sequence comes from Vagococcus humatus, assembly GCF_003950325.1. Lineage (GTDB taxonomy): Bacteria > Bacillota > Bacilli > Lactobacillales > Vagococcaceae > Vagococcus_C > Vagococcus_C humatus. The sequence goes on along the minus strand of NZ_PXZH01000006.1, from coordinate 45,675 downwards.
TCTATTGTTTTGTAACTAAAACAAAAAGTGAATATAAAGTTATAATAACCACAAAAGATGCCGATGTTTTTAACAACTACGCAGATGATACAGAACATTCATTTGAGGATAATTCTAAATTTTTCAACGAATTGAAAGAAGATGAACAAAATGTTTTAATAAAAGATATATATAATTTTTTATTTTCTTCACTAATTCCTTATGATGAACAAATTAAATTCGCTGATATTAGAGTTAGAATGAGTTTAGATTCAGACTGGAACTATTATTTTTATAAAAAAATAGAAAAGAACGAAAATTCTATAGAACTAGTGGATGTTGAAACTATCCTTTAATATTACAATCCCTTTTGTTTATTTAATTGCACACCCCTGCACTTAGATTGTTTTATTTTTGATAACTTAATAAAAATTTTGTTGCTTCTTCTTTTGAATAGAATTTCAAACCGTCAATCTGAATACTTGGTAAACCATACGTTTCTAACTTTCTTAATGAATTAATAGAAATACCTAAATATTTAGCCATTTCATTTTGTTTTAAGAATGGTCTATCAAGTCCAGCCATTTTTTTAGCCTCCTCAATAGCATTTTTCGTTACCTCAAAAACATATAAGCGCAACTCTTTCGATTGCTCTTCTGACAAATAAACCTGTAATCCATTCATAATCTAATCACCTCCAAATATTATCTCATTACGAGATATATCTCATTACGAGATAATAATACTCGATAAAATATAATAATGCAACAAAAAAATCTCTATTTGAGATTTTTTTATGTATTTTGATTTCATTTTATGTTAATCTTTTTTCAAAGGAGCTGTTTGATTTGAATAAAAAAGAAATAACTTTTGGAATGGTATTGAAGGACATGCGTAAAGAAAAAAGAATGACCCAAAAAGAATTAGGTCGTCTAACTGGATATAGTCAAAATACAATTTCTAATCATGAAAACGGTGTGAGATCATTGGGAGAAAAGGAAATTGAAAGATACTCTGAAGCATTTGGAATTACAAAGGAGGAATTTGCATTAAAACTTTCAGAATATTCGAAAACTAATGAATCATTAGTAAAGAACCTGCCAAGAATTCTTGTTGGTAGAATGCATGAAAAAGGAATTACTGAAGAAGAATTAATTAATGCAACGAATATCCCAAAGAAAAAATTTAAAAGTTTACTTAATGGTACTCTATCAAATATTTACGTTAATCAAATTTATCTATTATCAGAAATTTTAGATATTAGTATTCGCAATTTTTTCGAAGATTTAGACTATTTAGAAACAAATGAAGAATATCAAAATTCTATAGAAATGAAAGAAAAAATTGATAAAGATTTTTTCACTCTTCAATATTCACAAAGAAAAGAACTATACGATTTTTTTAATAATCTATTACATAAGTAATTTGGTAAGAATTCTTCCTACAACTATGCACACCCCTGCACTTAGTACAAGGGAGTAAGATATTTATGGCAACATTTAAACAATATGTAAAAAAAGATGGCTCTAAGGCTTGGTTATTTCAAGCTTATTTAGGCGTAGATCCATTAACAGGTAAAGACATTAGAACAACTCGTCGTGGCTTTAAAAACAAAAAAGAAGCCCAACTTGCTCTATCTAGACTAAAACTAGACTATGAACAAGGAGGGCTTCAAAAAGCCGAAAATATGACCTATCAAGACGTTTATGATTTATGGGTAGTTCAATATGAAAAGACAGTACAGGAAAGCACGTACGCTAAAACAACGCAAATTTTTAGGCTTCATATACTACCAGCATTTAGTAAAATGAAGATCAATAAAATTGACGTGCTAACTTGTCAAAAGGCTGTCGATAAGTGGGCATCTAAATTAAAGAAATACCGCATGACTTTAAGCTATGCTAATAACGTTTTTAAGTACGCTATGACTTTAGGTATAATAAGTGATAACCCTTTATCTAAAGTTATTAGACCATCTGTAAAGGACGATGATGAAGATAAAATCGAGAACTATTACACCAAAGATGAATTAAAAGTATTTCTCGACTATATGGAACAAGATAAACCTTGCTACATATACACGTTCTTTAGGTTGCTTGCTTTCAGCGGTATGAGAAAAGGTGAAGCATTCGCTTTAACATGGGAAGATATAGACTTCCAAACAAATACTATTTCGATTAATAAAGCTTTAGCACAAGGCAAAGATAATCGTTTATTAGTGCAGCCGCCAAAGACTAAGAAGTCAAAACGTACTATCTCAATGGATAAAGACACTATGAACATTCTTAGAAAATGGCGTAAAGTACAGCAAGAAGATTTTTTAAAGTTAGGGATCAATACCCTACAACCAAAACAACTGGTATTCAGTAATATATATAACAAGCATATCATACCATCAAGAAGTAGAAAATGGATGATAAGCATACAAGAAAAATATAACCTAAAACGTGTCACAACTCATGGACTAAGACACACGCATTGTAGCTTACTGTTTGAAGCCGGTGTACCTATCGAACGTGTACAGGATAGATTAGGACATTCAGACATTCAAACAACCATGAACATCTATACACACGTTTCAGAAAAAATTAAAGAAGATACGGCTGAACAATTCGCTAAATTTATGGAAATATAAACAAACCGTATTCAAAAACGTAGTCAAAGCAAGATTAAACAAGGTTTAAACCCTTGATAACATTGATATAGCAACGATTTAGGAGTAGTAGGGTATAACTCCCGCCGCCTCCATCACCTATAAAAGAAGGGATAAGTTAACTTATCCCTTCTTTTTTATCTATTTAATACTTAACTCATACTAAAAGATGCCAAGCATTGTATAAGTTTATACCTATAACTAAGACTACTACAGTTACAAAGATATTAGATACCCGTTTATCTGACACTTTTCCACTAAAATAACCACCTAAATAGCCACCTAAAAGAGCTGCTGGCACAATTACATAAAGCATTTTAATATCAAAAGAATTAAATCCTGTTGTCATGGACATCAAACCTAATTTAGCTATTTGAGAAAAAAAGATAGTGATAATCGAATAAACAGTAGCGTCTTTCATTGTTAACCCAAAACAAAACACAAGTAAAGAAACATTAATTGGTCCGCCGCCAATCCCTAATAATGTAGATAAACTTCCTAAAACTATTCCAACTAAAAGATAAATAAATTCACCTTTAAGATTAAGGGTTTTTTTGGAAAAAAACGTATACAATAATACCAAGAATAGGGTTCCAATAAGTAAACTAATTTGGATTAGTTGCACCTGTTTTTCCCCTTGAAGAACAGTTAGCAAATAATCAAACAAACGTTGTCCAATCCCTCCTCCTATTACTGCTCCAATTGAAGCGGCGATTGCTGAAGGCCAAACGATTTTCACACCATTTTTAACTTGCTTAAAAGTAGAAGAAACTGACATGGTTAATACTGCCACACTAGAATAAAAAGAAATGGCAGCAAGACTATGGTAGCCAATACCATCTAAAACAGGCTTAATAATCACTCCCCCACCCATGCCAGAAATAGCGCCAATTGTATTACTTAAAACAATCACTAAAAAATAAATCAGATAAATTCCCACAGAGTTCCTCCTTAATCATCTAATAAACTAGTATCATAGATCGTATAATCACACCGATAAATAAACAAATAATGATTATCAATTAAAATGCCTGTACTTTTTGGCACATCTGTTTGGTAAAGAGAAACTTTATCACCTGAATAAGTAGCTAAAGGATACCCTCTTTGACTACGAATTAGCACCACTTTCTTTTTACCAGTAAATTGATTTCTAAATTCATCCACCATTTTATTCACAATCGGTAACGAAGAATCTAGATCTTTCAAATCATGTTTTTGTCTATAATCATCAAACACGTTATGAAGTCCCTCTTCTTCTACTATCATAGAAGAACCTACATGATGCAACTCTTTTCCTCCAACTGTAATCCGTAGCACAGAGGAATCTTTTGTTTCATCATCTGTATCAAAATCTTTGTCTCTTTCGATATAGACAGACTTCCCTTTCACTTCATCAATAATTTGGCTTTCATCATCATACGTTCTAATAGTCATATGTAAGCCTTTAAAACTTTGCTGAAAATCTTTAAACCACATTCTAACATTTTGACAGCCTGTTAAAAGTAACAAGCTGGTTAAAACAGTTACTAGCAAAAACTTTTTACTTTTTCTTTTCAATTTTCTCATCCTTTCTACCAAGCTAATCTATCTACTTATTAGTTTATCCTTTTTTAGATTCTTTTAAAAGAATTTACTTAAAGAGTGTTGACATTAACCTTACGTCAACCTATATAGTAAAGACAGAACAGGAGGTTAAAGAATGACTACTTACCACATTAAAGAGCTGGCTCAATTAGCCCACATTACTACCAGAACCTTGCGTTATTATGATGAAATAGATTTACTAAAACCAGCTAGTATTAGCCAAAATGGGTACCGACTTTACGGAGAAAAACAAGTAGAACAACTCCACTATATTCTACTTTTAAAAGAACTAGGTTTATCCTTACAAACCATCCAATCTATTCTCACTCATTCAGACACAGATTTAGTTGCTATCTTGGAACTCCATCAGCAAAAACTCATTCAAAAACAGCAACAGTTAACTCAGCTACTTCAAACTGTTGAAAAAACAATAGCAGAACAAAAAGGAGAATATCACATGACTAATGAAGAAAAGTTTAATCAGTTTAAACAAGAACGCATCCAAAAAAACGATACCCTCTACGGCGAAGAAATTCGAGATAAATACGGAGAAGAATTAGTTGAAGCTGTGTATCAAAAACAACTCAATCAAACGAAAGAAAGCTACCAAGAACAAATCCAAACAGAAGAATTATTGTTTGCTAGCTTAAAACAAGCGTTAGAACAACAAACACCTTTAGATGATACCCAAATGATTTTTCAGCTTCACAAAGACTGGTTAAAACAACACTGGACCTTTTATTCTAAAGAGGCACACCGAGGCTTAGCGACTATGTATCAAGAAACTCCTACATTTCTTGACTATTACGATCAACGAGTCGGTCAAGGAGCTGGTAACTTATTAGTCCAAATTATCTTAGCCCATACTTGTTAACACCTTCCCTTTGTGTTCTCCATTTCTTTTCGTTATACTAAAGGAGAAAAAGTGAAACGTGAGAGGAGTTTACTCAATGATTGACATTCAACAAGTTGTAACAGGTAAATGGATTGAAGAAAATTGCTACTTAATTTATAATGATAAACATTTGCTAATAGTAGATCCTGGTAATAATAATGAGGAGCTACAGTCCCTTATAACAGAGCTAGATAGAAAACCTGTAGCTATCCTATTAACACACACCCATTTCGATCATATCGGTGCAGTAGATCCTTTAAGAGAAGCTTATCATATTCCAGTTTATGTAAGTGCAAAAGAAAATAGTTGGTTGGGAGATCCGGTAAAAAACTTATCCCAAGACTTAACAGGTGCTCCTTTACTTGTTGCACCTGCAGATTATGAACTAGAAGAAGGGACTTATACATTAGGAGAGATGACATTCTCTGTTGTAGAAACTCCAGGACACTCTATTGGCAGTGTTAGCTTCATTTTTCCAGACGGAGAGTTTGTCGTAACAGGAGATGCCTTATTTAAAGGAAGCGTTGGTCGTTCTGATTTGTATACAGGTAACGCAGAACAGCTATTACAAAGTATTCGGTCACAATTATTTACTTTACCTGACCATTACCAAGTGTACCCAGGACACCGCGAGCCAACAACCATTGGACATGAAAAAGCGACTAATCCATTTTTCAATTAAAAAAAGGTCATTTAGAATTTATTCTAAATGACCTTTTTCTTAATAGTTAGCTTTCAATCCTTCAATAATCGCTGCTGATTCTTCAACTGCCCGATCATCTACTTTGACAATTTTTGCTCCAAGCTCTTTAAAAATTTTTTCTGCGTAATCGACTTCTTCACAAATACGGTCTAAATTAGCATATTGTGAGGAATCGTTTAAACCTAAAGAATGTAAACGAGACTTTCTAATCCGTAAAATTCTCTCAGGATCAGCTGTCAAACCAATTAATTTTTCAGCTGGCACATCGTATAATTCTTTTGGCAAAGGTACTTCTGGAATTAAAGGTAAATTAGATACCTTATAAGATTTATTTGCCAAGTACATACTAAGAGGCGTTTTAGAAGTTCGAGAAATCCCCAACACTACAAAATCTGATTGGGCAAAACCACGTGGATCTTTACCATCATCATATTTGATAGCAAATTCAATTGCAGATACTCGGTTAAAGTATTCTTCATTAAGTTTATGTAAAGCGCCTGGTTCTTCTTTTGGAATTTCTCCTGTTTTGCTTTGAACTAAGTCGATTAAAGGAGACATATAATCGACATAATCTAAGCCTGTTCGTCTAGAAAAATCAGTTAAAGTAGCAACTAATTCTTTGTTAACTAAAGTGGCTACTACAATCGCTTTTTCTTTTAAGGCATCCGCTAAAATTTGAGTTAGATCGTCCTTATTATCAATAAATGGATAACGTTTAATATCAGTATCAGACACATTAGGAAATTGAGCTAAAGCGGCAGAAATAACTTTTTGAGCTGTCTCTCCAACAGAATCTGAAACAATAAATAAATTTGCTTTTGTCATTTTGTCATTCCTCTTTACTTTTCTTTATTTTTTTCTACTTCGTAACCTGATGAGATAAAATGAGTCAATAATTTACTTTTTGAAACTTTACCAATCACTTTAGTGCTATTAGCTGACTCTACAACAGGTAGCGAATCTACTTCTTGATGGACAATCAAATACCCAGCGTCAATAATTCTTTCATCTGGTGTGATCGTTACGATATTGGGCATTCTTGTCATAATCATAGCAACAGGGGTTCCGGTGATATTTTGATTGTTAATCGATGCTCTTAATAAATCTTTTCGAGATAACAATCCAACAAATTCTCCAGTTACTTCATGAATCACATAAAGACTCCCTGTATCATGCATAAATAAATCAGTAATGGCATCAGAAATAGAGGTAGTTTGCTTAATAAAGACGGGAGGAACCATAATCTCAGCTACTTTTTGATGAAACAGCTCTTCAAAAAGCAGTGGCTCAATTGTTTGTCCAGAGTAAATGTAACCAACTTTTGGACGTGCATCTAAAATTCCAGTCATAGTTAATAAGGATAAATCATTTCTTAACGTCGGTTTAGTTAAACCTAGTTGTTTTGCAATATTGTCGCCGCTAATTGGCTCATCTCGACGAACAATTTCAATTATCTTTTTTTGTCTAGTTGAAAGTTCCATTTAAATCCCTCGTCTTATTATTGATAATTTCATTATATAAGACGTTCTAATAAAATACAATAGGCTTTAAATTAGTATTTTTTACTTATTTGACGCACTAATTGCTGCTTGTGCCACAGATAATCTTGCAGCAGGTACTCGGTAAGGTGAACAAGATACATAATTTAGCCCAAGGGTTTGGAAGAATTGAATGGATTGTGGATCTCCTCCAACTTCGCCACATACACCAATTTTTAGTTCCGGTTTAGTGATTCTTCCTTTGTTAACTGCCATTTCCATTAGAGCGCCTACACCTTCTTCATCTACATGAACAAATGGATCAGCTTTTAAGATACCTTGTCGTTTATATTGATGAATAAATTTGCCTGCATCATCTCTAGAATAGCCAAATGTCATTTGAGTTAAATCATTGGTACCAAAACTAAAGAAATCAGCTTCCTGTGCAATATCATCTGCAACTAAACAAGCTCTTGGAATTTCAATCATTGTCCCTAATTGATAAGGTATTTGGTTAGACAATTGTTTCAATGTATCTTCTATTTTTTTCTCTAATAACTCACGTAAATAACTTAACTCTTCTTTTGTTCCAATTAGTGGAATCATAATTTCTGGTTGAATTGGAATGCCTTCTTCATGTAAACGACAAGCACTAGTAATAATAGCTTCCACTTGCATTTCATAAATTTCTGGGAAGGTAATGCCTAACCGACACCCTCTATGTCCTAACATTGGGTTAGTTTCTGTTAATTCCTTAATTCTAACTAATAATTCCTCTTCAGACATGTCTGCTTGTTTAGCTACTTCTTTTATTTCATCTGCTGTATGAGGTAAAAATTCATGTAAAGGTGGGTCTAACAAACGAACGACTATACCTCTTGTTTCGACTTCTTTAAACATTTGATAGAAATCTTCTTGTTGGATTTCTAATAATTTTTCTAATGGTTTTTGGCGTTCTCTTGCAGTATTAGCTAAAATAAGTCGTCTCATTGCTTGTAAACGAGGTCCTTCAAAAAACATATGTTCTGTTCTAGCCAAACCAATCCCTGCTGCTCCAAAATGAATAGCTGTACGAATATCTTGAATGGTTTCAGCATTGGCTCTAACCTTCATCGTAGCCATTTGATCAGCCCAATTCATCATTTCTTTGAATACTTCAGTTTCTTCATTATTTTCTGCAGCAATTTCACCTAAATAAATAACCCCTTTACTACCATCAACTGAAATAATATCTCCTTCAGTTAACGTGCCACCTTCATATTGGACACTACGAGTTGTTTCATTTACTTTTAAATCACTACATCCTGCCACACAACAAGTTCCCATTCCCCGAGCAACTACTGCTGCGTGCGAAGTCATCCCACCACGACTAGTTACAATCGCTTCACTAATAAGCATGCCTTCTACATCTTCTGGTGAAGTTTCTTGTCGGACTAAAATAACTTTCTCTCCTGCTTCTGTTAAGCGTTTAGCTTGTAAGGTATCAAAAACAATTTTACCTGTTGCGGCACCTGGACTAGCTGCTAAGCCCTGTCCAATAACAACTGCTCCTTTTAGGTCTTGTGTTTTAAATACTGGATGAAGTAGTTGGTCAATCATTTCAGGCTCTATTCTCATCAACGCTTCTTCTTTTGAGATAAGACCTTCCTTAGCTAAATCATAAGCTACTTGGAAAGCAGCTTGAGCTGTTCGTTTACCGTTACGAGTTTGTAACATGTATAATTTTTTATCTTCAATGGTAAATTCAATATCTTGCATATCTTTGTAATGTTTTTCTAGTTTATCTGCAATGTTAACAAACTGTTGATAAACCTCTGGCAATGTTTCGTTTAAATGTTCAATGCTAGAAGGTGTCCGAATACCTGCAACAACGTCTTCTCCTTGTGCATTCATTAGATACTCACCAAACAATTTGTTTTCCCCAGTGGAAGGATTACGAGTGAAAGCTACACCAGTTCCACTGTTAGCTCCACTATTACCAAATACCATCATTTGGATATTAACTGCCGTTCCTAAATCATGAGCAATACCATGGGCATTCCGGTAAATAGTCGCTCGGTGATTGTTCCATGAGCTAAATACAGCTTCAATCGCTGCATATAATTGTTCTGTTGGTTCTTGTGGGAATTCTTTTTGAATGGCTTCTTGATAAATTTCTTTATATACTTTCACAATTTGTTTTAAATCAGCTGCTGTAAAATCAGTGTCTGACTGATAATGATATTGATCTTTTAAATAATCTAAATATTGTTCAAAACGATTAGCTTCAATCCCATAAACAACATCTCCAAACATTTGTAACAACCGGCGATAACAATCATAAGCAAATCGCTCGTCTCCTGTTTTTTCAGCTAGCACTTTAACCGTTTGATCATTTAAACCTAAATTTAAAATAGTATCCATCATACCAGGCATTGAAAAAACTGCCCCACTTCTAACAGATATTAACAACGGATTCGTCATATCGTTAAATTTCTTGCCAGATTGTTCTTCTAATGTGTGTAATGCTTGTTGAATTTCTTCTTTTAAATCATCCTGTAGTTGATTACCATTTGTTAAATAATTCATACAAGCTTGTGTTGTAATTGTAAATCCTTGAGGGACTGGTAAGCCCATATTAACCATTTCAGCTAAGTTAGCTCCTTTACCTCCAAGGGTTTCACGCATTTTAGCATTTCCTTCATTAAATTGAAAAACATTCTTTTGCATCTAATTTCTTCCCCGTTTCATTATGACGTATTAATTAAGTATATTTACACTATATAATACGTCTTATTGAATTTCAATACATCTTATAAAAAAATTAAAAAATAAGCCTCCTAAATTTAGGAGACTTATTTTTAGTCAACTCATTATTTATAAAATAATCAGATTAAAAATTATCACATAATAGTTCAAAATAAGCTTGAGGATGATCACAAGCTGGACATTTCTTAGGTGCTTCTTTTCCTTTGTACACATAACCGCATTTACGACAACGCCAGTAAACTTCTCCGTCTTTTTTAAAGACTTCGTATTCTTTAACATTTTCTAATAATTTTAAGTAACGTTCTTCATGATGTTTTTCTGAAACACTAATATATCTAAAGGCAGCTGCAATAGCTGTAAATCCTTCTTCTTTTGCTACTTCTGCAAAAGCTGGATATAAATCAGACCATTCATCATGTTCCCCTTCAGCCGCATATTTTAAGTTATCTTCCGTTGTACCTAATCCGACTGGGTAGTCTGCTTCTAAGTGTCTCATTTCACCTTCAAAATCATCTGCTAAAAATTCAAAGAAACGTTTCGCATGAACCCGTTCATTTTCAGCTGTTTCTAGAAAAATAGCACTAATTTGTTCATACCCTTCTTTTTTAGCAACAGAAGCATACATGGTATAACGATTTCTTGCTTGAGATTCTCCTGCAAAAGCTTTTAATAAATTATCCGCTGTTTTTGTTCCTTTTAATGATTTTTTCATGTTTAGATCTCCTCTCATACATTTACTTCTACTCTCATTATACCACTTTTGTGAAAAAATCCACGATTAATTGTAAATTCAGCTTCTGTTCCAGCAATTTTTTAATTCACTCATACTTTTATGTCACAGTACTACAGGACTGCTAAAGGTAATTTGCGCTTAGGAGCAGGATATAAACGGTCTAACTCTTTCAAATCGTTTTCTGTTAAAGATAGATTTAAAGCTCCCATATTATCTTGCATATGTTCTAATTGACTAGCTTTCGGAATAGCTAAAGTTGTGCCGTTATGAATAGACCAAGCCAATAAAATTTGATAGACTGTTCCATTATGTTCACCAGCAATTTGACGAAGAATTTTTTTCTTTTCCAAATTAGCCCCTAAAGTATCTCCATGAGCCACTGGAGCGTAGGCAATCAACGGTATCTGTTGCTCTTTCATCCAAGGAAGTAAATCAAATTCAATACCACGACTCCCTAAATTATACAAGACTTGATTGGTTACACATTTATCTCCCTGAGGTAACTGATATAATTCTTTCATATCACGTATATCAAAGTTGGAAACTCCCCATTGTTTAATTTTTCCTGCTTTCTTACAAGCTTCGAGGATTTCAATGGTTTCAGTTAACGGAATGTTTCCTCGCCAATGTAGTAAATATAAATCTAAATAGTCAGTTTTTAACCGTTTCAAGCTAGCATGTAAACTAGCTTCTAATTGCTGAGCACCAGCATGCCACGGATAAAATTTAGAAATTAAATAAATGTCTTCTCGCTTACTTTCTTGAATGACTTCTCCTACTAGTTGTTCAGCTAAGCCATCCCCATACATTTCAGCTGTATCAATAACTCTAGCACCTAAATGAAGTCCTTCTTGTAAGGAGCGTTTTTCTGCAGCGTGGCTAGATATACTTTCTCCTAATCCCCAAGTTCCCATGCCAATTGCTGGTACTAACCTTTTACCAATCATCATCTGTTTCATTAAAATCCCTCCTTTTATTTACTATACTGCTAAAAAAGATCCTAGTGAACTAATTAATCTTATCTTCTTTTATCTGTCTTCTAAGAAAAAAAGTGCATAAAAGTTTAGGGTTTCTTTAATATTTAACAAATTAGTTGGTATTTTGTTAGTTTCTTCCTATACTGTTTAAGATAACTATTTTATTTAGAAAGGATGGACACAATGGACTGGTTTAATATTATTAAAGCCATTATTCTAGGAATCGTTGAAGGTATTACTGAATGGCTCCCTATCAGTAGTACTGGTCATTTGATTTTAGTAGATGAATTTTTAAAATTAGAAGCAACACCTGCTTTTAAAGAAATGTTTAATGTAGTCATTCAACTAGGTGCTATTTTAGCTATAGTTGTCTTGTACTTCCATAAACTCAACCCTTTTTCTCCTAAAAAATCACCCCTCGAGAAAAAAAGCACATGGAATTTATGGGGGAAAGTTATTGTAGGAACACTTCCTGCAGCTATTATTGGAGTTCCTTTAGATGATTGGTTCGAACTGCATTTCCATAAATTTTTACCTATTGCCATTATGCTGATTTTATATGGGGTTTTATTTATCCTAGTTGAAAATTGGAATAAAGGTCGTAGCCCTAAATGTGATAATTTTGACTCATTCACTTATAAAGCAGCTTTTATCATTGGACTATTTCAAGTTTTAGCTCTAATGCCTGGAACTTCTCGCTCTGGTGCGACTATCATCGGTGCAATGATTATTGGTTGTTCCCGTTTTGTTTCTACTGAATTTTCATTTTTCTTAAGTATCCCTGCTATGTTTGGTGGAAGTGGTTTAAAATTATTTAAATTCTTTTACCGAGGAAATACTTTTTCCATCAATGAATTTACTATTTTAATGGTTGGATGTATTGTTGCTTTTGTAGTATCAATCATTGTTATTAAATTCTTACTTAACTTTATTAAAACAAATGACTTTAAACCATTTGGTTGGTATCGTATTATTTTAGGTGCCGTTCTTATTGGTTACTGGTTAATTACTAACTAAAAAAACTATACCTGTTTTCTATTAGTCTAAACAACTAATCATGAACAGGTATAGTTTTTTCAATCCTTCTCTTTGCATTCTTTTTTAAACAGCTTTATCATGAAAGTAATCTAGTCATTACTGAAAGGATGTTAACTATGTCTATTTATGATTACCCTGCTACTTTAGAAAATGGTCAAACTTATTCCTTAAAAGACTACCAAGGGAAAGTTCTCTTAATCGTCAATACTGCAACCAAATGCGGTTTTACTCCTCAGTTTGCTGAATTAGAATCTTTGTATCAAACCTATCAAAAAGAAGGTCTTGTAGTATTAGGATTTCCTTCTAATCAATTTAAACAAGAATTAGAATCTGGGCAAAAAGCAGCTGAAGCTTGCCGCATGACTTACGGGGTTACTTTTCCTATGCATCAATTAACTGTTTTAAACGGAGAAAAGGCAGACCCACTATTTGCTTATTTAACCGCTCATTCCTCTGGATTATTAGGTGACCATATTAAATGGAACTTCACTAAATTTTTAATTAACCGAAAAGGAGATGTTGTAAAACGTTTTGCTCCTAAAGATAAACCATCTAAAATGATTCCCGATATTGAAGCTCTTTTAGCAGAATAAAAAAAGTGTTCTCACTCAGTTTGGTGGGAACACTTTTTATATCTCTGTCTTTATGTGTTTTTAATCACTAATCCAGCCATAACATCTGCTGTTTTTTCAATGTCATCCATAATGTCTTCTAATCTTCTATAAACTGCTTTCCATTTAACTACATTAAAAATATCTTGTTCAGTAGAAAATAATTCTTTTACAGCAGAGCGATATAAAAAATCTGCTTGCTCTTCTATGCTGTTTACATGAGCAATTTTTTCTCCTAATACTTTAGAATTTTTAAATTTAGCAAATTCTTTTGCAACACCAATCAAATGATTCATTGCCTCTACGATTAATTCAGTTATTTCAATCGCTTTACCTCTAATTTCTGTAATTAAATAGCTATCCAATTGAAAAGGAACAGAATCTAACCCATCTAAAATATTATCCAATGATTCAGTTAACAACACAATATCTTCTCGGTCAATCGGTGTAATAAAAGAATGATTTAACTCATCCATAATATTATGCACAATTTTATCCCCTGCTTGTTCAATTTCATGGATTTGATAAGCTTGATTTTCTATTGTCCCACTATCGTAATCCTTTAATACCTTTAGCAATTCATTGCTAGCTTCTTGTCCTTTATTTGTTAAATTTAAAAATTCTGCGAAATAATCAAATTCTTTTCGACTACGTCTCATCAAAAAAACTCCTTTTCTATCCATTAACGATTTATTTTAACTTAAAAAATGGCTAAAAATAATTTTGACATTAAATACGCGATCAAACCACATCCTGGAAAAGTAAGTACCCAAGCTAAAACCATCTCTTTAACAATCTGCCAATCCACACTAGAAACTCGTCGTGCTGCTCCTACTCCCATAATAGCAGTTGTTTTAGTATGAGTTGTTGAAACAGGGATCCCTAATAAAGAGGCAACCAGTAGACAGATAGCCGCACTTATATCAGCAGAAAATCCTTGATATTTTTCTAGCTTAACCATATCCATTCCCACTGATTTAATGATTCGCATACCTCCGACTGATGTACCAAGCCCCATGGTTAACGAGCACAAGGCCATCACCCATATTGGAATAATAAAACCACCGGCTGTTTTAGCAACTAAGCCATTATAATAAAGACCTAGCATAAAGACTCCCATAAATTTTTGGCCATCTTGAGCTCCATGTAAAAATGCCATAGCCGTCGCCCCGAAAGCTTGTCCATAAGTAAAAATAGTGTTAGCCCGTCTTCTATCCACCCATTTAAAAAGCGCTTCCACTAATTTGACAATTAAATAGCCTCCAAAAAAACCGGCAACTGTTGAGACAACTAAACCAATCAATACTTTTTTCCATTCCCCCATATTCACTGCATTTAGTCCACCTAGTGTCATGGCTGAACCTGTTAATCCTGCAATTAAAGCATGACTTTCACTGGTTGGAATACCAAACCACCAAGCTGCAACTGCCCAAACGACAATAGCAAATAACGAAGCTGCTAAAGCAATTTGTGCTGACCGAATATCATCCCCAAAAGAAACAATATTACTAATGGTTTCAGCCACTTGTGCATTAAATAATGTCATCACTAAGGCTCCCAAAAAATTCATCACAACTGCTAAACGAATCGCTTGTTTAGGTCGTAAAACTCTTGTTGAAATAGCTGTTGCAATAGCATTTGGTGCATCTGTCCATCCATTAACAAAAATGACGCTCATGACTAAAATAATGGTCACAATAAACGCAATACTCAATCCTTTCACCTACTCTCATTTAACTGACTTTATCATAACATATTTTACACATTTTCCTACCGTTTTTATGAACATATTTGTTTCTTTTATAAATAGAATCAGTGTTTGTTAAATAAAAATATTGCAAACTTAAAATTCATTCTGTATAATAAGTCATGTTGAATTATATTCCTATAGTCTCTATAGAATATAGTATTCTATACCATTGGAGGTGACACCCATGCCAAACATTGAATCTGCTATCAAACGCGTTCGTACAACTGAAAAGTCTAACGAATTAAACGCTAAACAATTAAGTTCTATGCGTACTGCTATTAAAAAATTCGAAAAAGCTATCGAAGTTGGTTCTGACGACGTTGCTGAATTACAACTTGCAGCTAATAGAGCAATTGATATGGCTGAAACTAAAGGCCTTATTCATAAAAACAAAGCTAACCGCACTAAATCTCGCTTACATGCAAAATTAGCTAAAAAAGCTTAATGATTAAAAAAACACCTTCATGACAATTCATGAAGGTGTTTTTTTATAATAAGCTAGCTGTTTTCAGAAGAAATAATTCAAATAACAGTTCTTTATCCATCATTCCAGTTTTCATTCCGTAGTCATTTTCGATTAGCTCATCTAACACACTAGCCAATGATGCAAATTGAAAATGTTTCGCTTGTTGTATCGCTAATTTAATGCGATAAGGGTGAACTTTTAACAGTTGGGCCATATTTTTTTGCGGATAACCTCTTTTTCCTAATAACTGAACATGAAGAAGTAACCTTACTTGACTAATCAAAATACTATTGATTTTAATTGTTTCTTCTCCCTGTCTTACCAAATCATGATATAGATTTAGTGCTTCTTTAGTATCTTTTTTTAGCACGTAGCTAGTCATGTCAAAAATATTTTGTTCGAGAGTTTTTGGAACTAAACTCTCAACCATGTAGCGAGTAATTTTTTTGGTTGGCATACCGGTTAAAAATAACTTAT
The DNA here is from genome assembly GCF_003950325.1 of Vagococcus humatus. Classification (GTDB taxonomy): domain Bacteria; phylum Bacillota; class Bacilli; order Lactobacillales; family Vagococcaceae; genus Vagococcus_C; species Vagococcus_C humatus. Next base: position 29,583 of record NZ_PXZH01000006.1, on the reverse strand, counting down.
CTAATTCTGCCATCAGTTGTGAAAAATCCATATTAGTTCTTTCTAGTAATAACCGATAAGCTTCTGGACTAATATCGTAACCCTCTCCTGCTATATAATGTGCCACATACTCTCTTACCTGTTTTTCTTCCATCGGGGATACATCTATCAAAGTCGCTGTTTTTTTCAATTCTTTAACGACTTTTTTTCGTTCATCTAGTTTAGGATAACCTGCTATCATAACTAAAATAGTCGACTCCAAAGGATTTTTTAAATAAGCTAATAACTCCTCTAAATGATGTTCTGGCATACCTGTTCTCTTATCTCCTGTTAAAAAATAGGGATGATCTAGCATCACTAATCGATACTCACCAAAAAAAGGAGCACTAGTTGCCTCTTCTATCCCTTCAGATAATGGGGTACTCTCCATATCGAATACTATTTTATTCATCTCATCATCGATTAATCCCAATTGATTAACTAATTGTTCTAAAAACTGATCTGCTAAAAATTTTTCAGTTCCTTGTAATAAATAAATAGGAGCTAGTTTATTTTGTTTAATTTTAGCTAATTCTGTTTGAAAACTCACTGATCTTCCTACTTTCTTTTTAACTTACTCTTCTCTTATTTTAACCGTTTCTCTTCGCCATTTAGCTTCAAATAAATAGCACCACTTATAGCGAATCATTCCATCTAAATCAGTTCTAAAAATAGAAACATGATGATCTTGCAACTGTTGAAGTACTTCTCTATGTGGATGCTGATAACGGTTGTTTTTTCCACAAGAAATAATCCCATCTCTTGGTTTTAATTTATCTAACCATTCTTTTGAGGTGGAGTAGCGACTGCCATGATGGCCTAATTTTAACACATCTATTTGCGGAAGTTGCCATTTTTCTAATAGTTTATTTTCTCCTTCTTTTTCTAAATCACCTGTTAGCAAATAACTTTGCCTATGGGTTTGAAACAACAGGACAAGGGAGTCATTATTCTTACCTGCTCCTTTTTCTTCAGGAGATAATAGTTCTAAATATCCATCAAATAACCTATATTCTTTAGGCGCTAACAAAGGAATCAGTTGAGTTCCCTGACTTTTTAATTTTTTGGCATATTGCTTAAAAACGGATTTAGCCATGGCTCCTTTGCCATAATACAATTTCGTGATAGGAAACTCTTGACTTATTACTCCTAAATCTCCCATGTGATCCATATCACTATGAGTCACAAATACTTGATCTAGCCGACTAACTCCTTGACTTTTTAAAAAAGGAATTAATGTATAAGCTGCATTACTTTTACCAGTTGCTTGTTTCTTTGGCTTAAACACTAGTTTACCACCAGTATCGATTAAAATATTTTGCTGATGAAAGGGCATTTGAATAAAAATAGCGTCTCCTTGTCCTACATCCACAAAACTTATTTGACCTATAGGATTTAAATATTTTCCAAAACATAGCAAACTGCAACAACCTATGAAATAAGAGATGTAAGAAAGTCGCCTCTGACTACACCCCATAACAATCATAACTACTACTATCCCTAAATAAATTATCCAGGGCAAGCGAGAAGTTATCACTGAAAGTCCTGGTAGCCCTTCTATACTAGACATACTTTTGAAAAATAATTGAAGAGTCTTCTCTAGAAGATTTAAACCTAACATACTACTAGTTGGAAAAATAACTACTAGAACACTTAATAAAAATCCTAATAAATTTATACCAATCAAGCCTAAACTTAACAAAGGAACTAAAACCAAAGCTATTACAGATATTTGATAAAAATGATAGGAAGTCAGCCCCCATAATCCAACAGAAAAAAACAGTTTAGTCTTTAGCTTGTAGGTAAATTTATCTGCTGTACTTACTAAGGGACCGAAAAGCAGCGTATGCCGCTGAAGATAGACTAACCCCATTAAGCCAATCATTTGCCCACTAAATTGTTGCAAACTATAAGGATAAATTCCTAGTATCAATAACATCAGCCAAGCCCAAATATCTAACGGGCTTAACTTTATTTTAAAAAAACGGCTAGCTTTACTTATTGTCATAAATAATAAGCTATAAAGATAAGTTAATCGGTTACTTTGCCCACTTAAACACACTAGTGTCAATAAAATAAACCATTCAATTATATCGACTAACTCTTGAAACACGTAACACCTTAATAACAGATATCTCAGTAGTTTCAGTAAATAGGCCACATACATGCCAGTTAGTTGAAATAAAAAAATAAGACCTAATTTATTTAGTAAGGTTGTTTGTTGAATAAATTCTTCATCAGATTCAGCTAAATAAAATTTTTTAAGACACATTATTAGATAAGGAAATTGCCGACTAGAAAGCCGAGAAATAATATGCTTTTTCCAAAAAAAGCAACGCTGTTTAAGGGTTAGAGAAGACACTAAGTTAAGAGTATCAATTTTCTCAAGTTTTAGTAACCGGTAAATATGTTGGGAAGCTAGATAAAATCGGTAATCAAAGCCTGCTACATTACGCTTTGTCTCAGCTAATTCTGAATGAAAAGAACCTGATAAAATTAACCTACCAGTCATTTTCTGCCAATTAGCCCGTTCCTTTAAGTCAGCAGGTTGATAATATACTTGCACTTTTTCCCCACTGGAAGAAACATGAGCGATAAATTTTAAAGAGTTTTCCGTAGACTGAATGCTAGTGGAGTCAATACTTATTTCCCCCTTCCAGTCTGTTTCTTTCTCCACTTTTTGCCAATTCTTTTGCGTGAATTGACCTAAACATACATAGTAACCTAAAAACATTCCTCCGATAATCAGCGTAACTAACCCTATTTTTAAATGATTTAACCTCCACAATCGCCATAAAAAAAGACTTATTAATCCTACCCATATCCAAGAAAAATCTAAGGCAAGCAGATTAATAAGTCCTACAAAAAAACAAGGCCATATCCAGTAATTAGTTATCTTCCAAAAAGATATCTTCTGTAAGACAGCCATTTTCTGTACCAAAAGGTAAATTGGTAAAATATTTTTTTGAAAGTTTAACTTGATCTACCGTTACACCAGTTTGTTCCATCAATTTTAAAGCATACTCATTATTATGATAATCTGTTAAATAATGAATTTTTTTAATGCCCGCTTGTAAAATCATTTTAGTGCATGGTAAACAAGGAAAATGAGTCACATAAATTTCAGCTCCTTCTGTAGGTACGCCGAATTTAGCACATTGTAAAATAGCATTCATTTCTGCATGGATAGTTCTCATGCAATGTCCATCTACAACATAACACCCCTCATCGATACAATGTACATCTCCACTGACGGAACCATTATATCCTCCAGCAATAATCCGTTTATCCCGAACAATGGTTGCTCCTACAGTAAGCCGACTACATGTACTTCGAAGAGATAGCAATAAACTTTGTCCCATAAAATATTGATCCCAAGGTATTCGCTCAAAAGACATGTCATCCCTCCTTTTCTTATTTACTCAATTGTAATCCATTCTTTTAAACTTTCAAATGTTTTTTCCCCAATACCAGATACCTTCTTTAAATCTTCGATCTTTTGAAACTCACCTTGTTCTTCTCTATAGCGAACAATTTCTTCTGCTTTTTTCCCTCCAATGCCAGTTAGTTGTTGAAGACCAGCTACATCTGCTTGATTAATATTTATTAACTGCTTTTGATCAGATTGAGAGCTACCTTCTTTAGATGTTGTTGCCGACACTTTCACTTGAGTTAAAGAAGTTTCCTCTCCTTTTTTTGGCACATAAATAACTAGCTGATCTGTCACTTTTTGAGCTAAATTTACATAAGTTTGATCTGCTTCAGGTAAAAAGTTGCCAGCTTTTAAAATAACTTCTTGAACTCGCATATTATCTGTCACTGAATACATGCCCGGTTTAGCTACCGCTCCTTTAACGTCTACAAACATTTGGGTGTTCTTTGATAAGCTTCCTTGTTTTTCTTTTATCTGAGTACTAGGTTTCTCTGACCTTTTTTCTTGTTTTTGGACGACTGGAATCACAGTTTGCTTGTTTATCTGACTTTGTCTCAACCAAATAAAACTAAAAAGAAAACTAATCCCTATTAAGACGGTACTGATTAACATTAGCTTTTTTTTCATAGCTAAACTGGCTGATTTTTTTGAATGTCTTTTCATCACGCTCCCTCCTTTTCATAATAAATATATGGAAAAGTTGTAAAAAAACACGAAGCAAAGAAAAAAAGTTGCTAAATTAGCAACTTTTACTTACTTTCTTTCAAATAGTCCATAGCTTCTTGAATGTTACTGACTGGAACAATTTTCATTTTAGTCTTAATTTTTTTCCCTGCTCGCTTAGCTTCTTCATAATTCGTTAATAAATCAGGGTACATTTTTTTAAGCTCTGGATTAATTGGCTCAGATGGAGCAAAGAAAATACTAGCTCCTGCTTTATCTGCTGCCACAATTTTTTTATCAATCCCACCAATGCTGCCCACTTTTCCATCCTCTTCAATAGTACCAGTCCCTGCTACTTGTCTACCCTGTCTTAAATCCTCACCTGATAATATTTCATATAATTCTAAAGTAAACATCAACCCTCCAGAAGGTCCCCCTATCTCTTCGGTTAAAAAGTCTACTTGTTCTTTTGTTTTGATTTGGGTTTTATCTGCTAAAGTAATCCCAATTCCTGGACGTTTAGGTTCTCCTAATAAAATTAACGGCCCTGACACTTGGTTGGTTTGGCCATCTCGTTTATAGTGAACCGTTATTTGATCCTTTACTTTTTTTGCTTTAATATAATCAATAAATTCTTTAGAAGACTGTGGTTTAAAGTTATCTATTTGATAGACAATATCTCCAGTTGCTAATTGATTGTAAAAACTAGAGTCTTTCATCACTCCCATTACATAAACACCTTGAAATTGGAAGCTATACTTTTTTTTAGCTAAATCAAAAGCTACTTTTTTCGCCATATTTTCTGAGCTATCCATTTCATATTGACTAATCCGCTCATAGTCTTGATCGTCACTTTCTCCCATTAACTCTTCTTTAGAGATAATCTCACGAAAAGGTAAAAATTTAGCCATAGCTAAACTTAAGGGAGTCCCTCTTTGAATTGCCACAGTAGTTAAATAATAAGCTCCTGGGTGAGTATTTTCTCGGTTGTCTACTCGTACATATTCATTGATGTTTTCAGCAGATCCTGGCGTTTCAATGTAGTAAGGCAACGGAAGAAGGACACTGATTAAAACTAGCACAGCTAGTACAATCACACTTAACGATATTCGGTTTTTTTTATTTGTCATAAATTCCATACCTATTTTTCCTTATCATTCCATTAGTCTTGATGATATTTTTCTAAAATTGCTTGATGGACACATTTTGGAACAAAAGCAGATATATCTCCACCAAAATACGCTATTTCTTTAATAATACTTGAACTAACATTACTAAATTCAGGGTGAGACAATAAGAAGACTGTTTCAACCTGCTCATTTAATTGACTATTCATAAAGGCAATATTTTTTTCGTATTCGTAATCTGTAGCATTTCTTATCCCTCTAACTAAAAAATTAGCTTGTAATTTTTTAGCTAAATCAACGGTTAAACCTTCTTCTTGAACAATAACTGAAACATTTTCTAAATGTTTCGTTGCTTTTTGGGCTAAGTCTAATTTTTCATCTAAGGTAAATAAAGCTTTTTTAGTCGTATTAGTCACAATGCTGATATACACTTGATCAAAAATGTTAGCAGCACGCTCCACAGTATTTAAATGCCCATTAGTAAAGGGATCAAAACTCCCTGGAAATAAGGCAATTTTTTCAAGTGACATGAGTCTCTCTCCTTTTTACTTCTAGTTAATGATGGTTAATCATTTAGATAGATCACAATTTCTGTTCCACCATATGTTTGTCTTCTTTTTAAGGTTAAAGAGGCTAATTCATCTGGTAATTGAACCGCTTTGTCAACTTCACAGATAACATAAGCCTGTTCTTTCAGTAAATTGGCTTCTTTCATCCATTCAACTTGTTTTTCAATGGTTTGCTTAGCATAAGGCGGGTCTAAAAACACATAATCAAATTGAATGTCTGATGCTTTAAATTGTGATAAGGCACTGTTAGCTTCTTTTTTTACCAAAGTAAATTTTTCAGGTTCTTTGGTAATTGCGATATTTTCTTGAATTACTTTAATAGCTGCATAACTTTTATCTACACAATAAGCATGTTCACATCCTCTGGAAATAGCTTCAATAGCTAATCCACCACTTCCAGCAAATAAATCCAGCACAATCCCTCCATCAAAATAAGGGCCTATCATATTAAAAATAGATTCTTTCACCTTATCTGTTGTCGGTCTAGTATTATCTCCACTTAGGGACTTTAACCGACGGCCTCCATACTCTCCAGATATCACTCGCATAATTTCTCACCTCTAATTATCTTCTTCAATCCCTTGATCTAGTAATTCTTGAAAATCTGTTTCTGGCGTTTCTAATTCTGATAATCGAATCATTTCTTTAAAATTCTCGCCAAAGTTCATATCTAAATCAGGACGATGAGATTTTTCCGTATGTCTTACAAAATGAAGTCGCTCAATCGCTTCCACATTTTTTTCAAAAGAAGCTTCTTCCATATAAAGCACTACATACTTCATTTTTCGTGATACATAATAAATAAAACCATATTTTCTCAAATTTTTTACTTGTTTTAATGAATATACCCAAACAATTAATGAGCGACGAGGTATATGTTCAAAAACTAGTTGCTCTGCTTGATTATCTAACATGACACTGACCTCCGCATCCTTTATCCCCAAACTCAAAGAAAGGATTTCCTGCATCTACTTTAATATCCGTTGAAACAGCTTGAGCAATTTCATAAGTAATGTGATCTAATAAATCTTGTAACTCTCTTTCTTTCAAACGAAATTGAGCGACGGTTTCATCTAAATCAACACACCGTTTAGCTTGCCGCACTGCACGTCTTTTTTCTTTATAATCTGGGGCATATTTTCCGTAAGCTTCTACTTGTTCAAATTTTTCTTTACTTCTTCTAAATACCGCAATTTTTTCTTGTGCTAGTTGGTCGGTTTGAAGTTGGTGATAGCAAGCTACATAGCTTTGATATACCTTACTCTCTCGAATCAACTGGCATAACTGTAGACTGTCTGTTTCTATTTCTAATAATTCTTCTGAATAAATTATCGTGAATCGCTCCCTTCTGTTTCATTTACCGTAGGAACTTTCCCTTCGTGATTGCCAAATAAAAATAAACCAACATCTTCATAAAAATAAATTCCCATATCTCGCTCTTTTTTATGTGAAAATTGTTGGCGGTAAACCCCTTCGCTGTACCAATTCATTATCATCATGGGAACATCATAAGCTGGAGTATAAATAATCCCATGAACGCTATCACTAGATAGATTGCCTAAAGCTAATAAGCGTTTAAATTCTTCATTTGTTAAATAAAAAGGAGCACTATAATCCAATCTTGTCTTTGCATGTTCCCAATTTATTAAGTGATTTTTATTTTTTAACACTTGTTCAGGATTGGCTAAAAAAGAAGTGAGGACTTGTTCAGCTTTTTCATCTAATTGTTTATTCAGTGAATAATAAGCAGACTGGTCCTTTTCTTTTAAAATGTTAAAAATAGATAAAAACTGCCGTTCATTATTATTATCTACTGTTTCCCAGTCAATTTTATCCGTCGCTTTTTTTGCCTCTAAGTCTTCCTCATTTAATTGATAAGGCATCAATCTTAATAAAGTTTCTTTATCTAAATACCTAATACCAATCAACCGATTAGTTTTTTGACTAAAATGAAGCATCGCAAAACTGCCATTATCAAAAGCTAGTAACGGCCGATGATTCATATCTTTCTCAGATAATTCAAAACTCACTGCTGTGTTTTCATTATCTATTTTAAAATCAGGAGAAACAGAGCCAATCTCTAACACTTGACTCACACTCATTCCTAAACGAAAAGGGCTGGTATCTACTTCTTTTCCTAAAACAAAAATCGACTGAACTTTATGATTCCTAACTGCAACTTGCATATAATCTTTTTCATCTTCGCCTAAAATCCACCAATCATAGCCTAAACTAGTTGTTTGTATCTCAAGAGGTTCCCCGTACTCTTTGGTTAATTCTTGAGGATCTTGGTGAATAAAAGAGGCTAACCCAACTGTTGGTATTTTTTCATAATCAATTTTTTTAGGTCTTTTATTTTTTGGCTTAGAATCAGCTGGATTCTGTTCTTGATTTATTTTAGGAGAAAAAAAAGAAGGAGAAACTACTGGTTGAGCATATGCTACTACCAGCAACAATGCAAAGACAATTAAAAAATCTCGCAAACGTTTCATGTTTTTCCTTCCTTCTATTAATTATTTTTCTTTTATTTCCATTAGTAAATCATTAGCTTCAATTGGTTCCCCTTCTTGGGCATGAAGCACTTCTACTATACCAGAAAATGGTGCCTGAATGGTGGTTTCCATTTTCATTGCTTCTGTTACTAGTAGAGGATCTCCCTTTTCAAAACTTTCTCCCTTTTTAACCAACACTGTTAAAACTGTTCCTGGCATAGTCGCACCAATATGTTCTTTTTTCGTTGGTTCTGCTTTTTGTTTAACAGTCATGGTTGTCTTAATACTTGTATCTTTGATTACTAAGTCTCGTCTTTGACCGTTTAAAATAAAGTAAAGAGTTCTGTTGCCTTCTAGGTTAGGTTCTCCTACTTGTTCCAGTTGAATATTTAATGTTTTACCTTTTTCAATTTCCACTCGGATTGTTTCACCGTGACGCATACCATAAAAGAAAGTTGGCGTGTCTAGCACTGTAACATCTCCGTAATTATTATACATATTAGCATAATCCAAAAAGACTTGCGGATACATAAGATAACTTAACACCTCTTCTTTAGAAGGCGTGTATCCGATTTTTGTAGCTAGTTCTTGTTTAACTGTTTCAAAGTTAACTGCAGGAGCTAACTTACCTGGTCTAACAGTGATAGGTGTTTGCCCTTTTAAAATAATCCGTTGTAATTTTTCAGGGAAGCCTCCGACTGGTTGTCCTAGATTACCTAAAAAGAAATTCACAACAGACTCTGGAAAGTTCAAAGTTTCTCCGCGTTGTTCAATCACTTCTTCTGTTAGATCATTTTGAATCATAAACAAAGCCATATCTCCTACCACTTTAGAAGAAGGAGTCACTTTAATGATATCACCAAACATTTGGTTAACAGTGATATACATCTCTTTAATGTCTTCCCATCTATCTTCTAAGCCTACAGCTTTAGCTTGTTGTTTCAAATTAGAATACTGGCCTCCTGGCATTTCGTGAGAATAGACTTCTGTTTGTGGTCCTTTTATCCCATTTTCAAAAGGAGCATAATAGGTTCGAGTTGTTTCCCAGTAATGATTTAACTGTTGGACATTTTTTATAGTCATTTCTGGCATTCTTTCATCATTAGCTAAGGCATAATAAAGACTGCTCATACTTGGTTGACTAGTAGTACTGCTCATAGAACTCATGGCCACATCAATAATGTCTACTCCAGCTTTAGTTGCTTCAGCGTAAGTTAGTAAGCCATTGCCGCTTGTATCATGAGTATGTAAGTGAATAGGGATATCTACGGTTTCTTTTAATTCACTGACTAACTGATAAGCAGCTTGTGGTTTGAGTAAGCCTGCCATATCTTTAATGGCAATGATATGAGCCCCTAATTGTTCCAACTCTTTAGCCATGTTTTTGTAGTAAGACACACCGTATTTTTGACGCATAGGATCTAGTATATCTCCTGTGTAGCACATCGTCGCTTCTGCTATTTTTCCAGTGTCTCTAACAACTTGAATACTTTTTTCCATTTGAGGTACCCAGTTTAAACTATCAAAAATTCTAAACACATCAATTCCTTGATGAGCAGCTTCTTTAATAAACTCTTCTATAACGTTATCTGGGTAGTTTTGATAGCCTACCCCATTAGAACCGCGAATTAGCATTTGAAGCAGTGTATGGGGCATTTTTTGGCGAATAAGGCGGAGTCTTTCCCAAGGGTTTTCGTTTAAGAAACGATAAGCCACATCAAAGGTTGCCCCTCCCCACATTTCACTTGAAAATAACTCTGGCATTCCTTGTGCTGTTTCTTCCGCTATTTTGACTAAATCTTTCGTACGAACTCTAGTAGCTAATAAACTTTGATGAGCATCTCTAAAGGTTGTATCAGTCAATAGAACTTTCGGTTGCTCATAGACCCATTTGGATACACCTTCTGCTCCTTCTTTTTCTAAAATATCTTTTGCTGTCACAATGTGTTGACGCTCTAAATGTTTAGGTACTTTAGACTCTTCAAAATAAGGTTTTTTATCCATGTCAATTCCAGGGAAACCATTAATAGAAACTTCTCCTATATAACGCAACAACTTGTTGCCCCGATCCTTTAATCTTGGAAACTCAAAAAGCTCTGGTGTTGTGTCAATAAAGGTTGTTTTTGCTTGACCAGATTGAAAAACAGGGTGATTAATCACATTAAATAAAAACAAAATATTCGTTTTCACCCCGCGAATGCGGAATTCTTTCAAGGCTCTACGCATTTTTTGAACACTTTTGTCAAAGTCTGTTCCAAAGGTACACACTTTCACTAGTAAAGAATCAAAGTAAGGAGTAATCTCTGAACCAGCATAACCATTTCCTACATCTAATCTAATGCCTAAGCCACCTGGTGAACGATACGTATCAATTTTACCTGTATCTGGTAAAAATTGGTTTTCAGGATCTTCCGTGGTAATTCGGCATTGAATGGCTGAACCACGTAATTCAATATCTTTTTGATGAGGAATACCTATATCTTGATGCAAATCTTTGCCATCAGCAATTAATAATTGGGCAATAACGATGTCTATGCCAGTAATCAATTCAGTAATGGTGTGTTCTACTTGTACTCTTGGGTTGACTTCAATGAAATAAAAATGATCTCCCTCAACCAAAAACTCAACCGTTCCAGCATTGATATACCCTACATGTTTCATAATTTGGACAGCTGCTTGACAAATTTCTTCTCGTTGACTGTCTGACATAGATACACAAGGAGCTACTTCTACCACTTTTTGATGACGTCTTTGAACAGAACAATCTCTTTCAAATAAATGAATGACATTTCCGTGACTATCTCCTAAAATTTGAACTTCAATATGTTTAGGATTAGCAATATATTTCTCTACATAAACTTCATCATTCCCAAAAGCCGCTTTAGCTTCACTTTTTGCTCGGTCATAGCCTTCTTTTGCTTCTTTTTCATTGTAAGCAACACGCATACCTCGTCCGCCACCACCTAATGTGGCTTTAATCATCAGCGGGTAACCATGTTTTTCCCCAAAGTCTAGTACTTCTTGAACAGAGTTAACAGGACCGTCTGATCCTGGAACAGGTTTTATCCCAGCTGCCAAAGCCGTTTCTTTGGCTTTTAACTTATCTCCAAACATGTCTAAATGTGTCAAAGAAGGTCCAATAAAAATTATTCCTTCTTCCTGACATCTTTTAGCAAACTCAATGTTTTCAGATAAAAAACCATAGCCAGGATGAATAGCATCTGCCCCTGAATCTTTTGCAATACGAATGATATCCTCAATATCTAGATACGCATCAATTGGACGTTTTCCCTTACCGACTACATACGCCTCATCCGCTTTAAATCGATGCATTGAATTTTCATCTTCTGCTGCATAAATTCCTACCGTCCGAATATCTAACTCGGTACAAGCACGGAAGACACGAATGGCAATTTCTCCCCGATTAGCCACTAATACTTTTTTCATTACAATCTCTCCTTATCATCAATCTATGAGCGAGGTAATTGAACAACGTCTCCTATTTCGTCTTTGTTCGATTCCACTGAACCTAATTCTAAATGGCGTTTCTCATCTGCGCAAATATTTAACACAAAACCAATTCCAATTGACAAGGTTAACAAACTAGATCCTCCTTGACTTAGAAAAGGGAAAGTCACACCTGTCAACGGAATAAAACCGGTAATTCCGCCAACATTTACAAAAGTTTGAATGAATAGCATACCACCTATTCCAATACACATCATAGAGTTAAATGGTTTTTTGGCCTTAATTCCCACCCAAATAATCCGAATGATTAAAAACAATAGCAGTAGTAAAATTAAAATGCCAATAATCAAGCCTAATTCTTCTAATACAATAGAAAACATAAAGTCAGTTTGAGCTTCAGGTAAAAAGCCTTTTTTTTGTACACTTTTACCTAGACCAACTCCAAACCAACCTCCATTATAAATGGCGTAATAAGAATTCACCATTTGATGTCCTTTATCAAATGGATCAATAAACGGATTTTTATAAATGGCAAATCGGTCATAAATGTATTTAAGTCGACCAGGGAATATTTTCCCCTTGGTTACAATAATCAATTCAAGCAACCCGACCCCTACAATAAAACCGCCACCAGCTATTAGCATAGAATAAATATAACTAATACCACTGGCAAAAAACATCACACTAGCAATCGCTAGTAAAATCATCGCTCCACCTGTATCCGGTTGAATTAATACCATAAAAATAAGTAAACTTACAATGAAGATGGGAGATTGGGCAGCTTCTTTAAAATTGTCCTCAATTTTATCTTGTCTTCTAGCTAAAATATAAGCTAAGTACCAAACTAACATAATTTTTAAAAATTCAGCCGGTTGAATTTGTCCCGGTCCAATTTTTAACCAGCCTTTTGCCCCATTAACTTCAACACCTAAAGGCGTAAATCTGGTTAAAACCAGCATGATTCCAATAATAGCCATAGCTATTTGGATAAATTTTTTGTTTTGAAACACAGACGTTTTCATTTTATAAATGAAAACAATCGCTATTAAACTAAAGACAAAAAAAAGACCTTGCATAATCGCTTGCTTGGCTTCATTTTTCCCTTCAATCATCAATGAGTATGAACTAGCACTATACACCATTAAAACCCCTAATGAAGAAAGAATCAAATAGGGAATTAAAATGGTGTAATCTAAATAAATTCTTTTTTTAGACATACTAAACTCCTCCACCCTTAGCCTTCTTGACCTTTTTGTATGTCATAAGTTTGGCTATATAAATCATTTAATTCTTGTTCTAAATTTAATAAAATACTTTGCCCCTCTTGCTCACTAATAACCCCAATCCGAATAGCAAAATCCACTTCTTTTGAAAAACCAAACATTTGAGTATCTACGACTTCTTCAAACGCTTTACACTGTGCTATACATAAATGATTTTTTTGGTTACCTATCAGGCGTCTAATCTTACCTGCATCTTGTTCTAAAGCATTTATGACAACCTCTTTCGAGAGATTTTCTACCATAATAATTCCTCCTATTCTAATTTTCTTATTATATCATAGAATTTTTCTCTTTTTACTATCAATCCTCGTTTTTTACTGTAATTTAAAAAGAGTGGCTGGAGCAATTAATTCTAACCAATAATTATCATCTTGATCTTGATGTACCACAGTTGTTAATGAAACAGTTGGATAATTAACAGTTATTTTTTGATAAAAAGGTTGGCTAAATCTTAAAGTATAAGCCAGACTAGCTGCTGCTGCACTTTTACCACTACCTAGAACCCAACCATGTGTCCATTCATAAGTTTGAATGGAAATATTTGTTTCACTTATTTCTGCAACAAAACTAACAGCAATATGGTGCCCTTTTAAATCATAGCGTTGATTAAATTCTTCGATGATTTCTTCTAACTTACTCTTGTTCTCTAACCAGTCTGTTGGTACAAAAACAATCAGATGAGGTTTTAAAATCGAAACAAAAGAATAAGTTAATTCTACCTCATCTTTTACGCAAGGCTGATTTAATAAAATATCCTTAGGTTCAATTTTTTGAAAAGATTCATTCATGCCAATTCTCACTGGTGCAATTTCTACTTGATAATAGGCTTCTTCAGGTAGTTGCCTTACTTTTAAATTAGCAAAATTAGTTTCAATTACAAATTGAGGTTGATCTATTAAGTGACTAGCTAAATAATGACCAACAGAACACAGTGCACTTGCTGAAAAAAGATTTTCTTCATAATCTGGGTAATAAATTTTAGCCTGACAATCCGTTTCTTTTTGTCTAGATGTTTCAAGTAAAACATAACCATTAATAGGTTGATTAAACTCCTCTGCTTGTTTAGATAGCGTTTTCATCTGATTGAACGTTAAAGGTTTCTTTGCTCCTAAATTATCCATAACGAAAAAATTTTTCCCTATCCCCTGAATCATCGTCATCTCTGGAATCATCTCTACTCGCCCACTCCTTTATTTTAATAAGTTCATCATACCACAAAGGAGTTTAACTAACGTCAAATCAAATAAAAAAGATGTAGAATTTTCTACATCTTTTTATCTAATCTTAATTTTATTAATTATTTAGCTGCAGCGTATAAACGGTTCACTTCGTCCCAGTTAACTACATTCCAAAAAGCATCAATGTAGTCAGCACGACGGTTACTATATTTTTTGTAGTAAGCATGTTCCCAAACATCTAAGTTTAAGATAGGTGTTTTACCTTCAGCTAATGGTGTATCTTGGTTTGGTGTAGAAGTCACTTCTAATTTACCTTCTTTATTCACAACTAACCAAGCCCAACCTGAACCAAATCTGCCAGTTGCTGCTGCTTTAAAGTCAACTTTAAACGCTTCAAAGCTACCTAAATCAGATTTAATCGCGTCTTTAACAGCACCAGTTGGTTCTCCACCAGCATCAGGTCCCATAATTTTCCAGAAAAACTCATGGTTAGCATGTCCACCACCATTGTTACGAACAGCAGTCCGAATATCTTCTGGAACTTGTGATAAATCAGCGATTAATTCTTCTACTGATTTTTCTGCTAATTCTGGATGTTTTTCAATAGCGGCATTTAAGTTATTAACGTAAGTTTGATGATGTTTATCGTGGTGTAAATGCATAGTTTCTTCATCAATATAAGGTTCTAAAGCATCATAAGCATAAGGTAAATCTGATAATTTGTAATAAGACATGGTCATTCCTCCATTTATATATTTATTTATTATTATTATAATTAACTCTCTACATTAAATGTATCATTCTAAGCATCTATTGGCAAAAAAAATGCTTGTTTTTCTTTCAATATTGTTTTTCTTTTGAAAACAGTTTACAATACGTGATAGACACATTAGGAAGGAGATTTTATGACAAACTTTCAATTATTCAAGGCAGCCTTTAAACATCCGAAAGCATTGATTCAGGCAAAAGATAGAACTTTTGGAAAAGTAATTGGACACATTATGTTACTGGCTTTGCTGCTATGTATTCCCATTGCCATTCAATCCATTCAAACCTTAAAAGTAATTCAAAAGGATATGGTAAGTATTACAGAAAAAATGCCTGAATTTAACATTCAACAAAACCAATTAAAAACGGAGAAACAAGCTAGTGGGTTTATTTACCAAACCAACTACATGTATTTTACCTTTGATCCTGATGGTAAAAGAACTAGTGAAGATATTCAAAAAGATTTAATTGGTAATCGAATTGGGGCGGCTTTACTTAAAGATCAAGTCGTCTTTGCTGTCACTCAAGATAATTTAATGGCTTCTTTCTTACCTACTACTTTAAAGAAAATTCCATATAAAGACTTTGATACCACTGATATTAACAAAGATTTCTTTGTCACCTTAGCCCATTCAAATGGTCGTTTAGGTGCTATTATATTGGCTTCGTTTTTAATTGGTTTCCTGCCTATTTTCTTTAATTTTATGTTTGATTTATTAATTTTAACAATTGGTGGACATTTTTATAGTAAAATGAGACGAACTCCTTTAAGCTTTGCTCAACATTTTAAAATTATTGCTTTTTGTTCATCTATACCAGCTGTTATTTCTATCTTTTTAACTAGTTTCTTTCCACAAGTGGATAGTAATTTTGTGTTATTACTAATGACCCTGATTATTTTTATGCAAGTCATCAATAAAAACTACCCTATCAAATTAACTTTTAAATAATAAAAAGAGCGACTCTTTTAGAATCGCTCTTTTTTTAATTCTTTATATTAGTTATTAAGAAGCTTTTTCTTGTTTCTTTTTAAGCCAAAACCAGCCATAACTACTTGTTAAAACAACTCCCATTCCGACTAAAGCAACTAAACTTCTTTCCTCCCCTGTTTTAGGTAGAGTTTGTTTATTTGTTTGTGGTTTTTTATCAGGTTTAGGTTGCCCTGGCTTAGGTGTTGGTGTTGGCGTTGGTGTTGGTGTTTCTTTTGTAACAGAAACTAACCCTTGTTTAGCATCTGAAAGTTGAGTTACTACAGTATCTAAAGCTTGCTGAGAAATAGCGATGGACTCATCTTTTGCATCATACAATAACTGAGTACTACGATTAAGTGCTGTCATAAATTGTTGCCAACTACTAGTCGTATAATCTTTAGCACGCAAATGAGAAGTGCTAGCCACTGCTTCTCGCAAAGCTACTACTGAAACCAAGGTTACTTCATTTAACTGAGCTACCATGTTGTCTAAATCTGCTTGACTAACCTCTTCTGTTTCAGTTCCTTGTTGTAATAAGTCTTGTGCTAAAGCAAGTTTAGCTGTTAATGCTTTCCAACTATGTTGTGTATAGTCAGCTGAAGTAAGTCCTTCAGCATGAGCAATCGCTTCTTTTAAAGGTTTAGTATTCAATTGAACTACAAGACCTGAGTCTTTAGAGATAATACGTGTATATGGTAATGCTACTTGATATTTCTCTAATTCTTTCGTACTTAGTCCTTTTAAGTAAGCAAGAAAGGCTTCATCCATTGATGGTCCTTGTTCCACTGGTTTGCCTGCTAACATTGTATAGCCGTCTCCACCTGCTGCAAGGAAATCATTGGTCACCATATTAAAAGTAGTTTTATCTGTCCGACTAATTGGAACAAATTTACCTGCCTGATTTCTAATATGAATGCTTAAAACACGTTTACCTGGTACTTTCTCTTCTGGATTAGCACCTTGTAAATTAGAATCATACACTACTTTAATTGAGTCGGATACTTGTAAGAAACCACCATTAGCCCCTAATTTAGGCACGCCGTTTTCATCTAAAATAACTTGACCCTCTTCATCTTTTTCATGAATAGACCGTAATGAATGTTCGAACATTTCATAAATTTCTTTTCCTGTTACTTTCACTTGAGAAATAGTATTTCCAAAAGGCATAACCCCTACAATATCGCCTTTCGTTACTTTACCTTTTTGAATGCTTTGTCTTAAACCACCGCCATTCATAATGGCAAAATCAGATGGTTGATTGAAACCTGTTTGTCCGTAGTGATACAAAGCATCTCCTACAATATTTCCTAAATTGGTTTCTCTTGTTCTAGCATTTTCTCTCTCTCCGTTAAAGACAATTGGATTGTTAGCTAAAACAACTTGAGACATATCTTCATCAAAATTCTCTTTAGCTTCTTGAACAATCGCTTCAACTTCAGGATTTGGTTCTAGCCCTTTCAATTCCGCAAAAGAATGTAGTTTAGCTGATAATTTTGTCAATTTCTCTGAATAATCAGCTGTCATCATGCCGACATTATTTAAATGGTTACCAGTTTGTCCCATTAAAACATGTTGTTCGATATGACCATTAGGTAACTCGGAATGTGAATGACCATCTGCTATAAATATTTTTTTATCTGGGAAATTTTTAGCTAGTTGTTTCGCTAAATAAGTACTAGTTTCATCTTCTACTGTTGTTTCATCAAAACCTAGGTGTGTCATAAATACAAAATAATCAGCTTTATTGCCAATTTCTTTCACTGTTTTAATCGCTACTGGTGCTGGTTTTTTAAACGTAACACCTTTGACATTGTTAGGATGTGTTTTAACACTAGTTTCAGGTGTGGTTAACCCAATTAAAGCAAACCGCTGGGTCTTTCCTTCTACTTTCTTATTAACTAATGCATAAGGTTCAAATGGCCGTTTGCCGTCTTTATACACATTAGCAGAGACAATTGGGAAGTTTAACTTATCTTTATAAGCAAGAGCTGTCTCTAAACCAAAATCAAATTCATGATTTCCTAGCGTCATACCATCATAACCAACAGCATTCATCGCTTTTACCATATCCATCCCTTTTGAATAGTTAGAGATTGGTAAACCTTGCATAGCATCTCCAGCATCTACTAATAAAGTTGGTTTTTGTTGATCTTTAAACGTTTTCACTCGGCCCATACCAATAGAAGGACTGTATTTATCTTCCATATACTCTAATCGGCCATGCATGTCGTTAGTATGCATAATTTTAACAGTATTTCCTTCCAGACCTTCTAGCATGTCTTCTGGAATAAGTCCCTCTGCAATTAGTTGATCCACGTTAAATTTCTTCACATTGGGAGTTCTACCATCACTAGATGATTCAATTTCAAAGCCTTTAGTTCCAGCCTTGATTTGGCTAATCACATAATCTCTTAGCGGATGACTTAAATCAGCTCCAATGATTTCAAAACTTTTTTCAATCTCTTTAGCTGGGTCTATAACTCCATTTGGCTGATTTTTAATGTAATTAACAATTTCTCCTCGCAACGTATCAGGATCTGATTCAAAATAAGGAGTAGCGTCTACTAAGCCTTCTTTAACCATTCCTTCAAATCGGTAGTTGTTCATTGCAATTTTAAAGGTTTGGTTATCTGTAACAGGCTTCCCTTTAAATAGTAATTCAGCAATACGAGAGCCTTCAGGTTTAGATATATCCATTTTGTACTGAATACCAGACACGATGTCATAATTATATACCCGAATATTAGGGTTAAATGCAATGGTTACATCCCCTGTTTCATATTGTTGATAGTAAGCTGCTTGTTTTTCTAAGAACGTTCTTAATTGTTTCCCGTTCATGTTAGCTCCCACTAACGTATTGGGATATTTATAAATGTTAAAAATATCAGAAAATTTAATAGGTCCTTTATTTAATTGGCTATCTGCTTTAAATAGAGCAGCTGCCGCTAAGTCTGAACCAGTGACTTGACGTTGAACATTATTAATCAAAGAAATCATAGCAGTTGGTTGTAATTGTGCTTCTGGAATACCAGGGATTTCTGCTTCTGGTAAAAAGTCAGCAACTGCTTCACCAATCACACCTGTTACATATTCTTTGGTTTTATCATGAGCTGCTTGAGTGGCAGCTTTAACTTCTCCGTCTCCAGTTACACTTTTAGATGAAATAATAGTTGGAGCACTTTCTTTTACTTGCCATTTTTTATCTGTTTCATCTTTTTCAAGATTTAAATCAATTCGAAGAACTCCAGAACCAGTATCTTTCACAGCTCCTACTGGTTTTAGTTTTCCAGTATTGTCTGCCAATTTCTCAGCGAATTCACGGTGATCATGTCCTAAGATAAACGCATCTATTTCTGGCACTTCTGTAATGACATTTCTAGCTGCTGCACTAGGATCTTCATTATCTAATCCGGTATGCATAGCTGCAACAATGACATCTGGTTTTTCTTGTTGTTCAATTATTTTAACTTGTTTTTGTGCTTCTTCTTTTAATGGTTTAAAATCTAAGGAACTAACTTTATCCCCGTCCCATTTTGGAACATGAGGAACTGTTAAACCTAAAATAGCTACCTTAACTCCATCAACATTTTTAGTTGTGTAAGCCTTAACAAAATTACTTCCATTGCTTTTATTATAGATATTAGCAGAAAGAATTGGAAAACTTGCTTCATTTTTTAGTTTAGTAATCAAGTCTAAACCAAAGTTAAATTCATGGTTACCTAACACCATAGCATCATAGCCAATTGTATTCATAGCTTGAGTTACTGGATGTTTTTCTTTAAGTAACTCTTTATCTGTGCTATATAAATCATCTGTTAGCAAAGTACCTTGTAAGTTATCCCCTGCATCAATGACTAAAGTATTAGGGTTTTGACCTTTTACTTGTTTCACAATTGTGCCAATACGGGCAAACCCTAAATCAGCTACTCGGTTATCTTCATAAGACCAATCCCACACATTTCCATGAACATCTGATGTCCCTAAAATAGTGACTTGCTTCTGGCTAACTTTTGTAGCATCGGATTTTTCTTTCTCACTTTTTTCAGTAGGATCTTCAGCTAAAGCAGAAACAGCTTGTTTCTCCTCTGTTTTCTGACTTTCTGACAGCATTGGTTCTTTTTCAGTTGTAACCTCTGACTCTTTTTCCAATGGTGGTACTTCTGTTGAGTCCAAAGTTTGCTCTAAATCTGTGTCCTCAGACTCAGCTAAAACGGTTTCATTTTCCGAATCAAGCACAGCTTCTTCTTCAATTTTTTCCGTTTGAACTTGCTTACCTATTTCTTTTAATGGCTCAGCTAGCACAACGCCTGTTGGACTGATGGTTCCTAGTAGCAAGACAAATGCCATAGTCGCCTGTAGCCATCTTGATGTTCCTTTACCTTTCAACATAATTCCCCCTAACTTTTATTATGTAAATCGTTTTATCTATTACACCATCCCCTCAACTTAATAAAATTTATAACACAGTTTTATTCTAACAGATTGATTAAAAATGTCTATCATCTATCTTAATTTTTTCATAAAAAAATAAGATAGGAGGGTCTCCTATCTTATTTAATTTCTGAAAAAGAGTAATTAGGTTCTTTTAAATAATCATCAAATCCAACGATTAAATCATGATTGGCAAAAAACCACTCATCTGTTGGTTCGATAAAATAAGTTATATCATTTTGAGTTAACGCTGCGTAAGTTTCTTGACTTGGTGTGGCTACTTCTACTCCTGTAGAAAACCCTGCATGCACATTGGTTTTCCCACCATATTTACCAAAAAATCGTACGCTATCCCCTGGTTGTAATTCTAATTCTTCTATAAACCAATTTTCTGCTTCTGGTGTTATTGTTATTTGCATACTGTCACATCCTACTCTATTGATACTTGTATTTTAACACAGGTATCTACAGAACACGCCTGATATGCTTACTTCATTTTGTCATCTAGTCTATCCACATCTTCTGTTGCCCCAATGACTAATAAGGTATCATTTTCAATAACCATTTCTTCTGCTGAAGGTGAAATAATTAAATTTCTAGGTCCTCTTCTAATGGCCACAATATTTAAACCAAAACGTTGACGAAAATTAAGTTCTAACAACGTTTTACCAATAAACTTAGAATTAGTTACTTTCACTTCAGCCAAAGTATACTCATCTGACAATTCTAAATAATCCAAGATATTTTTAGAAACTAAATTATGAGCTATTCTAATTCCCATATCTCGTTCTGGATGCACTACTCGGTCAGCTCCGATTTTATATAATACTTTCGCATGGTATTTATTTTGAGCTTTCGCTGTTACATTTGGAACACCCATCTCTTTTGCCATTAATGTCACTAAGATACTTGCTTGGATATCCTCTCCAATGGCAATAATGACATGATCAAAATTTCGAAGACCTAAAGATCTTAATGCCATTTCATCCTGTGCATTAGCAACAACAGCATGAGTAGCAATATTCATATATTCATTTACTCGGTCTTCATCTTTATCAATAGCCAAGACTTCTTGACCTGCCTCTATTAAGGTTTCACAAATACTTCCACCAAAACGTCCTAACCCAATAATAGCAAAATTCTGTTTCATTTTTTCTTACTCCAATTCTTTTACTTATTTAGTTAAACCATGCTTAAAGGCATAAATAGCCGCCTGCGTTCGGTCTTCCACATCTAATTTAGATAAAATATTTGACACGTGAGTTTTAACTGTTTTTAAAGTGATAAACAGTTCATCTGCTATTTCCTGATTACTTTTACCTTCTGCAATCAGCAATAAAATTTCATTTTCTCTATTGGTTAAATCATCATGTAAGGCTGTTTCATTTTTTCGCGTTAGTTTTTCCATCATTTTAGTGGTCACTTCTGGTTCTAATACTGTTTCTCCTGCATAGGTTGCTCGAATAGCTTGTGCTATTTCACTAGCAGTTGACGTTTTTAATAAGTAACCAGCAGCTCCTGCTTCAATAGCTGGATAAACTTTTTCATCATCAATAAAACTAGTTACAATAATAATTTTAGCTTGTGGCCAATCTTTTAAAATAGCTTGAGTTGATTCAATCCCGTCCATCTCTTCCATCACTAAATCCATCAAAATAATATCAGGTCGCAAGGCCATCGCTTTTTCATACCCTATTCGGCCATTTTCTGCCTCCCCAATCACTTCAATATCATCTTGAATAGAGAGATAGGCAGAAACACCTAATCTTACCATTTCGTGATCGTCTACTAGTAATACTTTAATCATTCACTTCACGCTCCTTTAAATCAGGAATTCTAATTTCTACACTAGTGCCTTTTCCAATAAAACTAATAATCTTACAAGTTCCTCCCATGCCAATCACACGTTCTTGTATATTATTAAGTCCATAACTACCTACTCGTGTTTTATCCACATCAAATCCTACTCCATCATCCACCATTCTAAGTAAGACTAGATTATCCATTTTTCTTAAATAAACTTCTAAACTATTAGCTTTTGCATGTCTTAATGTGTTGGATAATAATTCTTGAACAATTCTAAATAAATTATCTTCCATCATGCTATCTAAATGAACGTCTTCAACTTCCCATTTTAATTGAATTTGAATTTTACTTTGCAATTCTTTTAGCAACTGTTCAATTCCCGCCCGTAAACTTTTTCCTTCTAAAGTAATTGGACGTAAATGAAGAAGAAGAGCTCGCATTTCCGATTGAGAGGTATTAATAATATCACCTACCATATTTAACTGTTTTTGGGCAGCTTCTGGTTGATTAGTCTTAACAGCTGACTCTTGTAAAGCAGAGATCATCATCGTAGCTGCAAATAACTGTTGACTAACAGAATCATGAAGTTCTCTAGCTAACCGATGCCTCTCTTCTTGTAAAATTTCTTCTTTCGTTTCGCCCGCAACTAATTGGGGCCGGCTAGATAGTTGTTGCAATTCTTTTGACATATCCATCATCTTTAACCGAATAGCATCTAAATCACTATCAATATTAGAAATATATGATTCCTCTTCAAAAGAATAAATCGGTGTTAAAAAAATAGAGTTATCATAGTGACCAGATGATAATAGACGAACTTTTTCTTCTATTTTACCGTACTGAGCTCGTCTTATAAAATAAACCATCAACACTACTACTGTACTAACTGCTAGTGCAATCAAAACTAAGTAAATGACCAAAGGAACCCCAACAATTTTTTCTTGAACTAAAATCATTAACCAGCGCTTTTGATGAATTGCATAAAAATAAGAATATAACGAAATAAAAAGAACAATTAACGTCGCCAAAAAAGTGCCTAGAAATAATAAAGGACGAGTCCATTTATACATCATAATCTCACTACCTCCACATCCCCTACTAAGGTACTAGTGATAATTCGAATTCGCCGTTCATTATAATCATAGTCTTGGCTATATACTTTTAAAGACTCATTTTTCAAGCGGAAAAATTCTTCTTCAAAAATAACATTTCCTAATAAAGCAGAGTGTTCTAAAACTACCCCTACACCTACAGGAACTAAAATTCGGGTTCTACCAAAGCCTTTTCTAATCATAATGACATTATCTTGCCTAGGAAGCAAGGTATTTCCTAAATCGACAATAGTATCCCCTGAAAAAATAGTAAAGTTAATATCATCCCATTCATACACACTGCTTCCAATTCGCTGATTGCCAATCCACGGGCGTTTAAAGCGTCGACCGTTTTTCGGATCACTTTCAACTGTTTTAATCATTAACATATGTTTCTTTTTCCAAGGGGCATTATGAAATAAATCCACTCCTGAAACTTCTACACCTTTTAGTCCAATAAAGATAACAGCTAAAGCCAAAAGAACCCAAGTAGCTGGACTAGTTAATAAACAAAGCACTACTACAACTATCCCTATGATAATTTGAAACTGATTAAAAGAAGTTCTTTGCGTTTTTTTTATGACATAAACAATATTAATCGCAGCAATAACCAGTAAAATAAAGATTGGGGTATTTTGAAAGATTTGATAACTACTAACCAATAGTAACAACATCTCAATCACCATAAATAATTTCCATGAGCTTGTCATATTCTTGCTCCTTTTCTTAAAAAATGATACTTTCCTCATCTTACTTATTATACGGAAACATAACTAAAATAGGTAGCCACTTTAGTTGGAAAAAAAGCTACAACTTTAGACTGACTTTCTATGTAAAAAAGCTGTGCAAGATGCACAGCTTTCATTTATTTTATTTAACTGCTAAAATCTTAACGCGCATATCTCCACCTGGTGTAGAAATAGTTAACTCTTCATCTAAGTGTTTACCAATTAATGCTTTAGCAATTGGAGAGTCATTAGAGATTTTACCTGAAAAAGGATCTGCTTCAGCACTTCCTACAATCGTATACTCTTCTTCATCTCCATCTGGTAATTCCATAAAAGTAACAGTTTTCCCAATAGATACTTCATCTTGATCAACACCATTGTTATCAATAATTTGAGCAAAACGAATCATATTTTCAAGAGTAGTAATTCTGCCTTCAACAAATGCCTGCTCATCTTTAGCTGATTCATATTCAGAGTTTTCAGACAAATCTCCGAAACCACGAGCAATCTTTATTCTTTCAACGATTTCTTTACGTTTAGTTGTTTTTAAATACTCTAATTCTTCCTCTAACTTTTGTTTTCCTTCCAAAGTCATCGGATAAACTTTTTCTACCATCTTAACTTCTTCTCCTTTTAATCGTACATTGTTGTTATAAATGAATAGCTTTCCCAAAGGTAAACCTTTGGAAAAGCTTGCATACGTCTATACCACAAAATATTATCACAAGTTTTTCAGATTGTAAATAAGAAAAACGTGGGTTTTTTTATTTTTGTGAGTCAATATATTTTTGTTTAAGTGCCAAATGTTCTTCATAAGTTTTAGCGAAGTAAACTTTATGAGTTTTTACATCTGCTAAAAAGTAAAGATAATCATTAGGTGCTGGATGAACCACTGCTTCGATTGCATCACTACCTGGATTATTGAAAGGTCCTGGACCAAATCCTTTATTTATGTATAAATTATAAGGAGAGTCTATTTGAGTATCTTTGTTAGACAAATGAACTTTGTGCTCTTCCATTGCATATAAAATAGAAATATCTGATTGAAGAGGCATGTCAGTTTCTAGACGATTAAAGAAAACTTGGGCTATTTTTCTGCGATCACTATCTGTTACCCCTTCTTTTTCAACTAGAGATGCCAAAGTTAACACTTGTTGCACAGTTAAATCGGCATGTTTGATATCTTCTGATACATTACTAATTACATTATTGGTTTTAGCTACCATTTGGGTAACCATATCTTCTACACTTTTATCCTTATAATAATTATAAGTTGCTGGGAATAAGTAACCTTCTAAGCGGTAGCGAACCTGTTTTCCTTCTTTAGCACTTTGAAGTAATTCTGGATAACTTGCCAATAGCTTATTAAAGAATTTATCGCTTTTCACTACTTTTAAAAAGTCTTCTGGTTTTGTTTTCGTTTCTTTCCCATAAATTCTAGCAATCTCTTCAACAGTTGAACCTTCTGGAATAGTGATTTTAGCATCTGCTAACGCTTCAGGTTCTTCTGTTCCACCTTGCTGTAACATCTCAGCAATCTCATCTAACGTCATATTAGGCGCCATTTGGTAATAGCCACCTTTAAAGTCAGTGATGTTTTCTGTTTTTACGTAATAAGTAAACACAAAGCCACTTTTAATCACGTTGTTTTTTTCAAGAATGCTTCCAATCCCTTTGTTTGATGTACCAATAGGAATATTAACTTGAACTAATTTATCATTATTAGCATTTAAAGGTTTTAAGCCTGCTTGCCAATACCGATAAAAAGAAACGCCTAAAATAGTCAACATAATAGCAATCGTTAAAACAACAATGGTAACTATTTTTTTAACCATTGAGTTTTCTTTTTTTCGTTGAACTTTTCGACGTTGACTTTCTCGTTGTCTACTTTCGGTTCTAGTTTGAGCAGCAATATTTCTAGCGGTATTATCTGCTTCTACTTCAGAAGAATCAGTACTACTTGTTTCTGTATCCATCTTATTATTATCAAGTTGGGAACCTTTCTGTTTATCCAGTGATTCATTTAAAGACGCCATGACTTGTTCTTTCAGACTTTTATCTGAAGAATTAGCAGTCTGGTTATCTTGTGTCAACTTTTCATCTTGGTTATTGTTTTTTTCGTTGGCCAAAATGAAACCTCCTTGCTTAATTTACTAAGTTTCTAACTCTTCCCATTATACACGATTCCCTTTAAAGTTAAAACGTTCTAGCAGATTTTTATCTGTTTTCACAGATAAAATTAAACCAAGCAAAAAGAGAGGATTTATCCTCTCTTTTTGCTCTTATGATTAGGCTAAAGCGCCCATAGGATCCCAAGGTGCTAATCTTGTCATTTCATTTTTTTCTACGACTTCTTTTAATTCTTCAGATAAAAATTCTTTCCGCACAACAATTTGATAAGTATACTCACTCATCCAATCATCACTCATCACAAAATAACCTTTCGTTCCTACTTTATCTCCCCAGCTATTTTCAACTTTCCATTTAGTTGGTTGGTCATCTACCAAATCTACTCCAGTTAACACCATAGCATGAGTCATCAAGCTTTCACCAGAATCTAGGCGTTCCGCTTTAGTCATATCAAAGTTAACACTAAAGGTTTGGTTAAATTTATACACATCGGTTGCCATAATACCAGAATCTCTCGTTGAAAACTGACCAACATCACAGCCGTACCAGACAGATTCCCCAGCTTTTAACTGAGCAATAGCCAGTTGTTTAAACGTATCCATATCAACATTTAAATGGCAAACTTCTTTACCGCCTACCACATTTCCTAACATGTCTACTGTGTACAACTGATTGTATGGTTTATCTTTCGTTGGTGCATTAATTACACTGACATATTCGTTTAAATCTATCCCAATATACTTATCATAAAAACTTTGAGGAGTTAAATTTTGATCATAAACATAAGCCTCACTAGTATCTCGGTAAGAGAAATCAAAGTGTTTAGGAGGAATACCTAATGATGTAGCTAAAATATTATAAACATCTTTTAACATCCCTTGTTTTGCTGATTCAATTTCAGCCTCTTTTTTCCCTGCTTCAACTAAACCACGTAAATCCATCGCATCTTTTCTTAATTTTTTATTCAATAAACTATTTAGCTCACCAGAATTGGAACTGCTGTAAGTTTCTGGCATGACACTTTTAGGAACAATCCCATACTTTTGTATAATGGCAACCAGCATATCCCATTGTCCACCATCTTGTTGAGGTGTTGCTAAAAGAAATGCGACTTCTCGACTTGTTATCGGTTCTTTGGCTGTTTTAATCACATTACCATAAAAATAATTTGCTTTTTCAAATTTATCCCAGAAAAATGTGTAGTTTTGAGATAATTCAAAATCTTTCAATTTAAAATCAGTTGCTATTTTATGTCTAAATGTATTAAGTGCGGCAAACATCCAACATCTACCACTTCTTTTTTGGTTGGAAACTTGACCTGTATCTAAATCAATTGAAAAAACAGGTGTGTTTTTCACTAAAGATTCCTGATTTTCAGAAGAAGCAAAAATACCATTTTTCATCACACTTCTTTGAATCACACCATTTTTTCGACATTTTTTAAAATCTTTTTCAAAATTTTGAATTGTATCTAATGTAATTTCTTGTATCATTTCATTCATCCTTTCATAAATGATATAATAACTAGAATTATAAGCATTTAATTAAAAAAACACAAATAAAAGCCATTAAATTTTAAATATTCTCTATTTTATCTCATTTTATAAAAAAAAACACGCTAAATAATTTTAGCGTGTGTCTCAATCATTTTTTTATTAAAGCCACCTGCCGGATTTGAACCGGCGACCCCTACCTTACCATGGTAGTGCTCTACCTACTGAGCTAAGGTGGCATAATTTTATAACAAATACATATTATAGAATAACTGATAAGTAGCTTATTGTCAATACTATAGGACTAAATACAATTATTTATCGGTTATTTTTTTTACTATTTCCTTTAACACTGATATAATAATGATGATAGTTTAGATTTGATAGATTACTAGGAGAATGGCTATGAAAATTAGAATTATTGGCCCCTCTGGTAGTGGTAAGACTACCCTTGGTAAACAATTATCCAAGAAACATAAGATCCCCTGTCTTTCATTAGACACTTTTTTACGCGAAAAGAACAAAAAAAATCGTGAAAAAAGCTTACAACATTTTTTATCTCAGCATGATGCGTGGATTATCGAAGGTGTCCAAGATAGACCTTGGTGTCAAGATACCTTTAAAGAAGCAGATATTATTCTTTTCTTAGATTATCCTTTGCTACTTGTCCAATATCGTGTATTTAAACGCACCTTAACTCGAATGAAGAAAAAAAATTGGAAACGAAAAAAGTTTTTACTTAAGCGTATGTTTAATTTATTCAAATGGAATCGGCGCTTCTATAAAAAAAAATCTCATGTTAAAAAGAAAATTTTTAAACTCAATCCTAATTATTTTATTATTCACTCCCCTAAAGAGCGTGAACGAATTGACACCATTATTAGTTATTACTTATAGAAAAAAGAGTAACCCTACTTGTAAGGAGAAAAATCATTCACACTTACAATAAAGTTATCTCTTTTTTTCTGCTTTATGCATGCGAATAGTATCTAGCCACAAAGGTTCTTTCTTTATTTGCCAATAACCATATCCTGCGAATAGAATAGAACCCAACGCATCAATAAACAAATCTCCCATCGTATCAAAAAGAGCTTCTCTACCAATAAGTGGTTTTCCATGTGCAGCAAATCTTTGCATGTTCATCCCCAACAAACCATCAAAAGTAAATTCATAAAATTCCCATAAAACTCCCATACTAATTCCAAAACAACAAGCAAATAATGCATAAATAATAGGATGAATTTGTCCCATTAAATCTTTTCGAATAAAGGTGCCTAACAAACTAAAAGCTAAGGCTGTAAGTAGCATAGAACTAGATATGTGTAATAGTTTATCCCAATAATGAATTTTCCCATAAAAACTAAACCCAGTTCCAATAAACACAGCAAAATATACAAACAACCAGTAAAGTATTTTAATGCTAGTGGGAAACTCATATTTAAACATAAACCTAATTAAATCAGGTATAAATAATAATAAAACACCTAACAACATTTCAAAAGCTAAAAAAAATTGCGCTCCTTGTTTTGTTTTTGGAAGATAGAGCCCCTGATAGAAAAACCATATGGTTATTAATACACCAATTCCTACTAAAAAAAACTGAATTTTTTGATCAAATGTATATTTTTTCATTCTTATCATCTACCCTTCATTATATCTAAGTATACATTAAGCAGTAGATAATAACAAAAAAAGACTATATAGAAAATCTATATAGTCTTTGCCTAGCTCCGGCAGTAGGACTCGAACCTACGACATCATGATTAACAGTCATGCGCTACTACCAACTGAGCTATGCCGGAATATTGCGTGGCAACGTCCTACTCTCACAGGGGGAAACCCCCAACTACCATCGGCGCTAAGAAGCTTAACTTCTGTGTTCGGCATGGGAACAGGTGTATCCTTCTTGCTATCGCCACCACACTATGTTGTTG
>NZ_PXZH01000005.1 GCF_003950325.1 Vagococcus humatus | reverse complement strand
CAACAACATAGTGTGGTGGCGATAGCAAGAAGGATACACCTGTTCCCATGCCGAACACAGAAGTTAAGCTTCTTAGCGCCGATGGTAGTTGGGGGTTTCCCCCTGTGAGAGTAGGACGTTGCCACGCGAAAAGACCAACAATTAATTGTTGGTCTTTTTTTGTGTTTAAAATGATTAATATAGGCAAGTCGTGATTTTTGCAATGAAAATTAATAAGTGGTATAACAAAGTATAGGAATACCTAAAAAAAAATTTAGATATAGGTAAAATCATGATGGAAGGTCTTGATAGACTTGAAGAAATTAAAAAATGAGTCACATTCTTTTTTAGATTCTGCCAATGGACCTAGTTTAGAAGAAATTAATAATACTGTAAGCATTCCTGAAAGTAACAGTTTTTGGAAAAATTTATTAGCTTTTTCAGGTCCAGGAGCACTGGTAGCTGTAGGATATATGGATCCAGGTAACTGGGTAACCTCCATTGGTGGTGGGGCAAGATACGGTTATTTATTACTATCAGTTGTCTTATTATCTAGTTTAATTGCGATGTTACTTCAATACATGGCTGCTAAATTGGGGATTGTTACAGAAATGGACTTAGCTCAAGCGACTAGAAAATATACTAGTAAACGGGTAGGAATCATGCTTTGGATTGTCACAGAGTTAGCTATTATGGCAACAGATATTGCCGAAGTAATTGGAGGAGCTATTGCGTTAAATTTGTTATTTGGTTTACCATTACTAGTTGGCGTAATTTTGACTATTTTTGATGTGTTGTTGCTATTATTATTAATGAAATTAGGTTTTAGAAAAATAGAAGCAATTGTTATGGGGTTAATTTTTGTTATCTTAATAGTTTTTGTCTATGAAGTGATATTGGCTCAGCCCAATATGTCTCATCTGATGTCAGGTTTTTTACCTCAAAAGCAATTACTAAGTCACGGTGAATTAACGATGGGGTTAGGGATTGTTGGGGCAACGGTCATGCCTCACAATCTTTACTTGCACTCATCTATTTCACAAACTAGAAAATACAACCGAAAAGATAAAGAAGAAATTGCTAAGGCTGTTAAATTTTCTACATGGGATTCCAATATTCAATTGACTGGTGCTTTTATTATAAATTGTTTGTTACTAGTTTTAGGTAGTGCTTTATTTTTCGGCCAAGGAGAAAATTTAGGTACGTTTACTTCTTTATATGATGCCTTGAAAGATCCTAATTTAGCAGGTTCAGTAGCTAGTCCTATTTTAAGTGTGCTGTTTGCAGTAGCGCTATTAGCTTCTGGTCAAAATTCAACCATTACTGGGACATTAACTGGTCAAATTGTGATGGAAGGCTTTATTCACATGAAAATTCCAACTTGGGCTAGACGGGTGATTACGCGAGGGTTATCAGTTATTCCAGTATTAATTTGCACTATTTATTATGGTGGGAATGAAGCAGCATTGGATAATTTATTGATTTATTCCCAGGTGTTTTTAAGTATCGCATTACCTATTTCAATGATTCCTCTTGTTTATTTTACTAGTTCAAAAAAATTAATGGGAGATCAGTTTGTGAATCCAAAATGGGTTACAGGACTAGGTTGGTTTTGTGCAATTGCTTTGACAGGATTAAATATTCAGTTAATTATTGAAACATTGAGTTAAAGATAAAGGGTCTAAATACCTCTCTAACACTGGTTTTTCTAGTAGTTAGAGAGGTATTTTATATTCTTTATAGATTTTTTCTATAGACCTATAGAAAAAATCTATTTCACAAATGTTGAAATTAGGTCTATGCTAGTAATAGAGGATATATTACTTGTTAATGTAAGCGCTTTTAAATAAATTTGTGAAAGTAGGTGAATATATTGAAGAAAAAAGAGTTGAAATTTGTTATACCTGGTGGAAATGATCCCCATATTTTTGAATTGATAGATCATTTTAAAGAAGAAGCAATATGTTTTGAAGTAGTGGATCAAACGGATTTGGATGAAACATGTCAATTAGAAAATATGGTGTATCACCAAGTAGACAGCACGGATGAAGTGTTAAGAGTAGCGATTGAAATGGTTGCTAAAGGAGAAGTTGATGGGATTATTAAAGGCATTGTTCAAACTCATCAGCTATTAAAAGAAGTACTAAAAAAAGACTATCAATTAGTAGAGCATGGTTTTTTAAGTCATGTATCTCGAATTTCTGTAAAAGATACAGGTCAAACTTTTTTATTAACAGATGCCGCTATTAATATTACGCCAGATATCAAGGATATGCAAAAAATTATTCAAAATGCTTTACTTGTCGGAACAAAAATTGGGATAGCTCAGCCGAAAGTAGCCTTAATTAGTTCTGCAGAAAATTACAATCCTAAAATGCCTTCTTCTGTCTCTGCCAAATCTTTAACAGAGTATTATCAAGCTCATCCAGAAGAAGTCGGAGAAGGAATTGTTTACGGCCCATTATCTCTAGACTTAGCCTTATCTAAAGCAAGTGTTCATGATAAACGATTTAAAGGACCGATTGCCGGTGATGCAGATATTTTAGTAGTTCCTTCAATTGATGTGGGAAATGTTTTATATAAATCTTTGGCTTTATTTTCTCATGTTCAAATGGGAGGGATTGTTGTTGGAGCAAGAGTGCCTATTGTTTTATCTTCTAGAGGAGATTCTGTGGCAAACAAAGTAAGTTCTATTCAGCTAGCTTTAGAGTATGGAGGTGGTTTTCATGGCGCAAGTCTTAGTGATTAACCCTGGATCAACTACAACGAAACTAGCAGTCTTCAGAAATAATGAGAAAATAGCATCAGAAAATGTGACACATTCAGCAACTATATTAAATGATATCCATACGTTAGTTAGTCAAATTGATTTTCGGTTAAAAATTTTAACAGGTTTTTTAGAAAAAAATGATGTAGATGCTAAAGAATTGGATGCAGTAGCAGCTATTGGAGGACTATTAAAACCAATTGAAGGAGGAGTTTATCAAATCAATGATGCCATGGTTCATGATTTATCATCTGGTAAATATGGTAAGCATGCTTCTAATTTAGGTGGACTAATGGCATATGAATTAGCTAAAAATTATGATATTCCAGCCTTTATTGCAGATCCTTCTGTCACAGATGAATTAACTCAAGTAGCACGTTTTTCTGGAAAAAAGGAAATAGAAAGAAGAAGTACTTTTCATGCATTAAATCAAAAAGCAGTAGCTAGACGGATTTTAAATCAAAAGGGAAGAGTTTATGAACAGTCTAATGTGATTGTAGCTCACATGGGAGGCGGAATTACTGTTGGTGCCCATCATTTAGGTAAAGTGATTGACGTGACTAATGGTTTAGACGGAGAAGGTGCTTTTACACCAGGTCGTTCTGGTAGTTTGCCTTTACTTCCTTTTGCTCATTATATCCAGAGCCATCAATTAACAGAAAATGAAGTGATGGAAGAAATCGTTGGAAAAGCGGGTTTTGTTTCTTATTTAGGCACATCAGATGCCCAGGAAATAGAGAAAAGAATAACAGCTGGGGATGAAGAAGCTAAGTTGTGCTATGATGCAATGATTTATCAAATTGCAAAAGAAATCGGTAGTCAAGCTGTGGTCTTAAAGGGACAGGTAGAGGTTATTATACTTACAGGTGGACTAGCTCACAGTGATTATTTAGTTGAACATATTAAACCATTGATTTCTTTTTTAGGTGACATTGAGGTTTATCCAGGTGAAATTGAAATGGAAGCATTAAATGACTATGCCCAAGCTGCATTAAAAGATTCAGGGATTATCAGGTTGTACGAATAAGGAGGTTTTTAAATGAGTAACAATAACTTTGATCTAGCAGTAATTGGTGGTGGAATTGGTGGATATTCTACAGCGATTTATGCTGCTAAAAAAGGCCTTAAAGTAGCTTTAATTGAACAAAGTGAGCTAGGTGGGACTTGTTTGAATAAAGGCTGTATCCCAACTAAAGCTTTACTTAAAAGTTCAGAAAACTATCAGTTAATAAAGAACGCTAGTGATTGGGGAGTGGAAGGTACGGGAGAGGTTCAACTGAATTATCTGACTGTCCATAATCAAATGGAACAAGTAGTTAATCAGTTAAGAAGTGGGGTCACTTTTTTGATGAAAAAAAATCAAATTAGTGTATTTAACGGCACTGGACGGATTCAAGGTAGTTCTATTTTTTCTCCCAATGGTGGAGCTATTGCAGTAGATATGGGAGATAAAGATGAGATGATTGTGCCTAAAAATATTGTAATTGCTACAGGTTCTAGACCTAAAAATTTACCTAATATAGTCATTGATGAAACCAATATTTTAAGTTCCGATGGGTTATTACAATTGACTGAATTGCCAAAATCCCTTGCCATTATTGGAGGTGGAGTCATAGGGGTAGAAATGGCCTCTTTACTAAATAATTTTGGAGTAGCGGTCACTATTATCGAATATGGTAATCAGTTATTACCCAATGAGCATCCTAAATTAGCCAAATTGTTGAAAAAACAGTTTGAACAACGAGGGATAAACATTTATTTGTCAGCAGAAGTTACAGCTGTTAGTAACAATCAAGTGGAGATAACTAAAGGAGAGACTGGAGAAAAAATAAATCTTCCAGTCGAAAAAGTACTTGTTTCAGTTGGTAGATGTGCCAATGTAGAAGATGTTGGCTTAGAGTCTATGTCGATTAGACATGATCAAAAAGGAATTCAAGTCAATCAATATTATCAAACAAGTCAACCAACTATCTACGCTATTGGAGATGTTATTCCTGGTATTCAATTAGCCCATGTTGCAGTGCGAGAGGGGCAAATTGCAGTAGATCATTTACTAGGTAAAAACCCTAAACTCTTAGATGAAAAATTAATTCCTAAATGTGTGTATACCCAACCTGAACTAGCTAGTATTGGGGTACCTTATGCTCAAATTAAAAAAATGAAAAAGGACACATTGACAGGGACAGGTAGATTTATGGCTAATGGCAAAGCCTTGATTGAAAGGGAAACAGAGGGCTTTGTGGAAATTATAGCGGAAAAAGAAACCGAAGATATTCTTTATATTGGGATGATTGGCCCTCATGTAACAGAGTTAATTGCAGAAGCTTCTCTTGGGATGAATATGGATGGTTCACCAGAAGAATTTATGGACGCAATTCACCCTCATCCTAGTTTGTCTGAAAGTATGGTAGAGGCTGCTGCTGACATTTACAATTTGTCGATTAATCAATAATAAGGAGGATATATAGAATGGAAAAACTAAAAGCAACAGGACTAAGCAAAAAAGAAATTGTTGAAGCTTACCGAATGATTAAGTTAGGACGAGTATTAGATGAACGTTTATGGCAACTGACTCGGATTGGAAAATCATCTTTTATTATTTCAGGACAGGGTTCAGAAGTTGGCCAAGTAGCAATGGCCTTACCTTTCCAACACAAAGAAGATATGTTTTTACCCTATTACCGCGACATGGTGGCTAGCATGATTTGGGGAATGAGTACAAAAGATATTTTACTCGGTTCTCTAGGTAAACAAGAGGATCCTTCTTCTCATGGACGTCAAATGCCTAACCACTATGGTTCAGTTGAACATAATATTGTGTCCTTTGGCTCAACAGTTACCACTCAATACCCTTTAGCAACCGGAGTAGCTTATAGTGCTATTTTAAATGAGAAAGATTATGTGACCTTAGTGACAACAGGAGAAGGATCTGCTGCTGAAGGAGATTTTCATGAAGCATTGAACTTTGCAGGAATAAAAAAATTACCAATTGTTTTTGTAGTAGAAAATAATGAATATGCTATTTCAACTCCTGTTGAAGATGAGTTTTCTGGTAAAAAATTAGCAGACCATGCGTTAGCCTATCACATTAAAGGAGATAGAATAGATGGCCGTGATTTTGCTGCAACTTATTTGGCGTTTAAAGAAGCAGCTGACTATGCTCGTAGTGGTAAGGGACCAGTTTTAATAGAATTGATGGTAGACAGAATGACTGCCCACTCTTCTGATGACGATCAAAGTATTTACCGGTCAGATGATGAGTTAAAAGCATTACGTGATAATGATGTGATTCCTGTTTTTGAAAAACAACTAATTGAAGAAGGCTATTTAACTGAAAAAGAGTTAGATGACATTCTTAAAGAAGTGACAGATGAAGTCAATCAAGCAACAGATGAGGCAGAACAGTCCCCTGATCCAGACGTATCTGAATTATACAAACATGTTTATGCTCACACAGAAGGAGGCCGTTAATCATGAAAGAACTTACTTATTTAGAAGCAATTAATCAAGCAATAGATGAAGAGATGGCTCGGGATAAAGGGGTCGTTGTATTCGGTGAAGACGTTGGGGGAGATAAGGGTGGTGTATTTGGTGCAACGAAAGGCTTAGCTGCTAAATACGGTGATAGGCGTGTATTTAATACACCGATAGCAGAAGCAGAAATTGCTGGACTGGCTACTGGTCTAGGATTAATGGGACACCATGCCATTGCAGAATTTCAATTTGCGGATTACATTTTACCAGCAGTTAACCAAATTTTATCAGAAACTACCAGAATGCGTTATAGAACAGGTGGCGACTGGACAGCGCCAGTAGTTTTTAGAACTCCCTACGGCGCAGGAGTTAGAGGAGGACTTTATCACTCTCAAGCTACTGACAAAATTTTCTTAGGGCAACCTGGTTTAAGAGTGGTAACACCTTCTACCGTTTATGATGCAAAAGGGATGTTAAAATCAGCAATTCGCTCAGAAGATCCTGTCTTATTTTATGAACATAAACGACTTTACCGAATGATTAAAGCAGAAATTCCAGAAGAGGAGTACCTTGTTCCCATTGATAAAGCTCATGTTATTCGTGAAGGAGAAGACTTAACTGTTATTTCCTATGGATTAACTCTTCAGTATGTTTTAAAATCGGTAGCTGACTTAGCTGAAACTGAAGGAATCGATGCAGAAGTAATAGATTTACGTTCACTTTATCCATTAGATAAAGAAACCCTGATTAAATCAGCAAGTAAAACAGGAAAAGTATTACTAGTTACAGAAGATAACTTAGAAAGTAATGTGATGAGTGAAGTCGCTGCAACGATTGCTGAAAGTGCTCTGTTTGATTTAGATGCACCTATTACTCGCTTAGCTGCGCCTAATACGCCTACAGTGGCTTATGCGGCTAATTTAGAAAAAGAATTCTTGGTTAGTGAAGAAAAAGTTCGTCAAGCGATCCTTGATTTAGCACAGTTCTAAGGAGAAAAGGAGGGGATTTGTTATGAGTATTGAAATAATTAAAATGCCTGGCTTAGGTGAAAGTGTAACAGAGGCTTCATTAGAAAAATGGTTAACAGCTCCTAATGAGTCAATTCAAAAATATGATCCAATTGCGGAAGTTATGTCGGATAAAGTGAGTACGGAAATTCCTGCTAGTTTTACAGGAGTTGTAAAAAAATTGCTTATTAATGAAGGGGATATGGTTCCAATTGGGACGCCTATTATGGAAGTAGAAGTAGAAGGTAGCACAGGGAAAGTATCTGTTAATGAGGTAGAAGAAACAAGCCAACAACCAGTTGCTACGCCTGAAGAAAAAACTGGGAAGAAACCTCGCTTGTCTCCTGTTGTGGCAAGAATGATTGAAGAAAACAACTTGGATGTAGAAGCAATTCAAGGTACAGGAAACAATGGTCGTATTACTAAAACAGATGTACGAAAATTTATGAAATCTGGTGCAAAAGAAGGAATAAAACCACCTACTATTTCAGAACAACCACAAACAGAAAGACCTGTGTCATCTGTGGCTAAAGTTGAGGAAGTTGTACCAGCTAAAGAGATAGTAACAGGTGATGACAGGAAAATAATTCAAAAACCATCAGCTACTCGGCGAATGATTGCTGATAGAATGGTTAAAAGTACCACTGAAATTCCACATGCTTGGCTAGTTGTAGAAGCTGACGTGACAGAATTAGTTAAATTAAGAAATCAATT
Source organism: Vagococcus humatus (assembly GCF_003950325.1). GTDB lineage: Bacteria > Bacillota > Bacilli > Lactobacillales > Vagococcaceae > Vagococcus_C > Vagococcus_C humatus. The sequence goes on along the minus strand of NZ_PXZH01000005.1, from coordinate 109,802 downwards.
AAAAGCCGATTATGAAAAAGAAAATGGCCACAAACTGACCTATTTCCCATTTTTCTTACAAGCGGTAGCTAGGGCTATTCGTCAATATCCAGTGATGAACAGTAGCTGGCAACAAGATCAAATTATTCAATATAAAGATGTGAATTTATCTATAGCTGTAGCAACAGAGGAGTATTTATATGTACCAGTTATTAAACAAATAGATCAACGCTCTATTGCAGGAATTGCTTCTGAAGTGAATCGGTTAAGCCGAGACATTAAACAAGGTCAAATGAAAATGGAAGATATGCAAGGAGGCACTTTTACAGTCAATAATACTGGAACATTTGGTTCAGTCCAATCAATGGGAGTTATTAATTATCCACAAGCGGCTATTTTACAAGTAGAAAGTATCCGAAAAGAATTGAAAGTTGTGGGAGATAATGAAGTAGCTATTCGAGATGTCGTGAATTTATGTCTATCCATTGATCATAGAATATTAGACGGATTGGTAGCAGGCAATTTCTTGAAAGCGGTAAAAGAACAATTAGAAGCTTATTCTGTACAAACAAGTATTTATTAAAAAAAGTGGTTTGGAAAGGTTAGGATAAAGATATTCTAACCTTTCTAGAAAGGAGGAAATAAAATGGTAGAGGCAGAGCCAGTTACAGATAAATTAACGTTTAAAGTATATTTAAACCGAGTATTGTCTGGGACAGCCACAGGGATTATTGTTGGACTTATTCCAAATGCAATTTTAGGGGCTCTCTTTAAGTCTTTAGGTCAATCCATGCCAGTTTTTATGACATTTTTCAACGTAGTCAATGTGATGCAATTTTTAGTTCCGGCTTTAATTGGTTTGTTAGTAGGACTACAGTTTGATTTTAAACCGATGCAGTTAGCCACTCTTTCGGCTGCTACATTTTTAGGCTCCGGTGCCTATGCAGTAGTTGAGGGAAAAGTTGCTTTAGTTGGAATTGGAGATTTAATTAATGTGATGCTTCTATGTGGCTTTTCAGCTTTTGTAATTAATTGGGTAGGGGATAAGTTAGGTTCATTAACGGTTATTTTCTTACCAATTATTGGGGCGGCATTAGGGTCAGTAGGGGTCTTTACTTTACCTTATATAAGTAAAATTACTGTAGCTATTGGAGCAGTTATCAACAGCTTTACTCAATTGCAACCATTAATTATGTCTATTTTAATTTGTGTTTCTTTTTCTTTATTAATTATTTCACCTATTTCTACCGTTGCTATAGGGATAGCAATAGGTATTGATGGTTTGGGAGCAGGCGCGGCTGCAGTGGGAGTAACAGCTTGTACAGCAGTATTAGTTTGGGGATCATTAAAAGAAAATAAAAGTGGTATTACCATAGCTATTTTACTTGGGGCTATGAAAATGATGATACCAAATTTAGTTAAGTATCCAAAACTTGCTATACCTGTTGTGTTAAATGCCATTGTAAGTGGGGTTGGAGTTTGGCTCTTAAATATTTTAGGGACACCTAGTAGTGCTGGGTTTGGGATTGTTGGATTAGTTGGTCCTATTTCGGCTATTACAGAGGGAGCATCCTTCTTCACAGCTGTTTTAGCTTATTTGATTATTCCTTTTGTAGGAGGCTATATCATTCATACAATTTGTCAAAATGTGCTTCATTTATATGATCAAGAAATATTTGCTTATTTAGGTAGTTAAGTTTTTAACGGAAATAAGAAGGAGGTAGTCATTGATGAAAATTGCAATTGCAGGAGCTGGAGCCATGGGAGGAAGATTTGGCTCGATGCTAGCTAAAAACGGTGAAGATGTGGTGTTAATTGACCAATGGGAAGATAATGTTAAGGCAATTAATCAACATGGATTAAAAATAGAAACAGATACTGGAACAGAAATGTATCCAATGAGAGCATACTTACCTCAAGAAATAGATGAAAAAATGGATTTAATTATTTTCTTTACTAAAACACTCCAACTTGAAAGGATGATTCAAGCTATTAAGCAAGTGATTCAACCTGATACACAGGTTTTGTGTTTGTTAAATGGTCTAGGCAATATTGAAACCATGGAAAAATATTTTGATCGAGAATGTATTTTTATGGGAGTGACGATGTGGACAGCTGGAATGAAAGGGCCAGGTTATATCCATTTAAGTGGAGACGGCAGCATTAAAATTCAAAATATTGGCGCCTCTGGTGAAAAGAAGGCTCAAAATTTATGCGATGTTCTAAGCCAAGCAGGTTTAAAAGCTAGTTACAGTCCAGACATTATGGAGAGTATATGGTGGAAAGCAGCTATTAACGGCTGTTTAAATGCACCTTGTACTATTTTAGATTGTGATATTCAAGCACTTGGTTCTACTCCGCAAATTAATCCTATGTTAACAGCTATTTTAGGAGAATTTCAAGCTGTTGCTAAGAGTCAAGGGATTTCTTTGGATGTTGATCAAATAATGAGTGATTTAGCTAAAACGTTCGATCCTTCTCAAGCGGGTAAACATTTCCCTTCCATGCATCAAGATTTAATTCAACATCACCGATTAACAGAAATTGATTATATGAATGGGTATGTTTCTAGAATAGGCAAAGAAAAGGGTATAGATACACCAGTTAATACTTTTATCACTGAGTTGGTTCATAATAAAGAGTATTTATTAAAGGCTCAGTAAACCTATCAAAGTAGCGGCTATTTAAAGCGCTACTTTTTTTGTGTCCTGATACGCACAAAGAAAATAAAGAAGATTGTTTAAAATGGACTTTTTATTTAAAAAGTTTGTGTTAAAATAGTAACAAACGTATTACTTAACGATACATTTAGACAGATAGGAACGATGATGGTGAAAGAAATTGTTGTAGTGGGTAGTGGTTTAGCCGGATCAATGGTAGCTCATTTCTTACAAGAAACCTGCCATGTGACAGTTATTTGTAAAGGAGGAAAAGCAAACAGCAACTCTATGCTAGCACAAGGCGGGATTGCTGTGGCATTACGAGAAGACGATACTTTTCAGTCTCATTTAAAAAATACTCTGGAAGCTGGCTCATTTTATAATGACCGAAAAAATACAGCTTTATTAGTCAAAACTGGTCCTAAAGTGATAAAAGAGCTAATAAGTCAAGGACTAACCTTTGATCAAGATGAAACAGGGCACTTAGCTTACGGATTAGAAGGCGCCCATGATATTCCAAGAATTTTACATGCTAAAGGAGATCAAACAGGGCAAGTAGTGACTGAATTTAGTCAATCCCGCTTAGATAAAGTAGATTGGATTGAGCATGCCCAAGTGATTGATTTATTAGTCAATGAATTAGGTCAGTGTACAGGAGTTACTTATTTAGATCAAAGAAATCAACTGCAACAAATAAATGGGGATAAGATTATTTTAGCCACAGGGGGAGTTGGAGGGTTATTTCCTTTAAGTAGTAATGATTTAACTGTGACAGGAGTTGGCATTGCGTTAGCTAAACGAAATCAAGTTGAAGTCAAAGATTTAGAATTTGTTCAATTTCATCCCACTTTATTAACTAAAAACGGAAAATGTTACGGATTAGTATCAGAAGCTGTGAGAGGAGCCGGAGCTGTTTTAGTAGATGAAACAGGTCGGTTAATTATGAAGGACAGACATGTTAGACAAGATTTAGCTCCTAGAGATGTTATTAGTCGCATTTTAAGTCAAGAATTAGAGCAAGGTCATGACATCTACTTGGATATTTCCAAAGTAGAGAATTTTGAAAAAAAATTTCCACAAATTACAGCTAATTTATTTAAACAAGGGATTCCTTTCCAAACAACTAACAAAATACCTGTTCGTCCAGGTGCTCATTTTATCATGGGCGGAATTTTAACAGATAGTTATGGACAAACCTCGATGCCTAATCTTTATGCAGTAGGTGAGGTGGCTTGTACAGGAGTACATGGAGCTAACCGATTAGCAAGTAATTCTCTTTTAGAATGTTTAGTTTTTGCTACACGAGTGTCTGAGCATATTTTACAAGCGAGTCAGTCAGTCAGTATTGCTAAAAATGAAAGGCTTGTCAAAAAACAACCTGAAAAATTTCATTTACCAAATAAAGAATTGTTACAAGATCGGGCTTGGCAAGCTATTGGAATTGAGAGAAAGCGAACGGATTTAATAGATTTTTTACACTGGTTAAGTGGTTATCATTACACATATATTCCTACCGATTTAACCAAACAAGAAGCAGAGTTAGCTGATTTATGTTGTGTGGCAGAAGAAATAGCTCGTGCTGCTTTAGCTAGGCCCATTAGTATTGGAGCCCATTTTATTAAAGGAGAATAGAAACTGTGAATACATTGCAAGTTAAAAAAGCGCTGGAAAGTTTTTTGTTAGAAGATATAGGTCAAGGAGATCTGTCCACTGATTTAGTTTTTAGCCAAAATACCCGTGGGACTGGCCAATTTTTAGTAAAAGAAACGGGAATATTAAGCGGCATGGACATTCCCAATTTAGTTTATGAGTTATTAGGCGAAGAGGTAAGTTATACTGCCCTTAAACAAGACGGAGATTATGTGGAAAAAGGCACAGTCATTGCCACAGTATCTGGTTCAGTTAGAGGTATGCTAACAGGAGAGAGAGTTATTCTAAATTTAATGCAGCGCATGAGCGGAATAGCTACCTTAACCAATCAAGCTGTTCGCCAGTTAAATGATTCTTCTATTAGAATCTGTGATACAAGAAAAACCGCTCCAGGCTTGCGTTTATTTGATAAATACGCAGTTACTTGCGGAGGAGGGTACAATCACCGAATTGGTCTTTATGATGGCGTGATGTTAAAAGACAATCATATAGCCTATGCTGGAGGGATCTTACCTGCTGTCAAGCGTGTCCGTAGCCAACTAGGTCATATGGTTAAAATCGAAGTAGAAATTGAAACAAAAGAGGAATTATTGGAAGCTATTCAAGCAGAGTGTGATGTCATTATGTTTGATAACCGAAGTCCTAGAGAAGTAAAAGAATTTCAAAAACTAGTACCTTCTTCTATCTTAACGGAAATATCTGGAGGGATTACTTTAGAGACAATTTCAACTTACCAAGGGACAGGGGCTAATTATTTATCACTTGGGTTTTTAACCCACTCTGTTAAAGCATTAGATATTAGTTTTAATAGTAATGACATAAAGGAGAGCAATCATGAATAATTTATCGGCTAGTTCTGTTCCTGAAAAATATTTACAGATGACTCAAGAAGAATTAGAGCAGCGAACACATCAAGCAAAAGAAATTTTAGGGGATGATTTACTCATTATGAGTCATCATTACCAAAAAGATGAAGTAGTTCAGTTTGCTGATGAGATTGGGGATTCTTTACAATTAGCCCAAGTTGCAGCTAAACATCAAGGGGTTAAATACATTGTTTTTTGTGGCGTTCATTTTATGGCTGAAACAGCTGATATGTTAACAACTGATGAACAAATCGTTATTTTACCTGATTTAGGCGCAGGATGTTTTATGGCAGATATGGCAAATCACAAACAATTGACGGAAGCTTGGGATATTTTGCAAGGTTATTTTAAAGAGGAGCTAATTCCGTTAACTTATATCAATTCTACGGCTGAAGTTAAAGCCTTTGTTGGGCAAAAAAATGGGGTGACTGTGACTTCAGGCAACGCAGATAAAATAGTTAAATGGGCTTTTACTCAGAAAGAACGAATTTTCTTTTTACCAGATCAACATTTAGGCCGAAATACAGCAGTTAATTTAGGGATACCTTTAGAAAACATGGCAGTGTGGAATCCTAAAACACAAAAATTAGAAGCTACAGGGAATCTTTCTGACATTCAAGTTGTGTTATGGGATGGTTATTGTTCGGTTCATCAACAATTTAATGTGCAGCAGATCAAATATTTACGCCAAAAACATCCAGATATTCAAGTAATAGTTCATCCTGAGTGTTGTCAAGAAGTGGTGGCTGCTGCTGATCAAGCTGGATCCACTCATAAAATTTTACAAGTAATAGAACAGGCAGAACCAGGGTCAACTTGGGCGATTGGTACAGATAATAATTTAGTTTACCGAATTATTCAAGATCATCCAGACAAAAACATTTTAGCGTTAAATCCGATTTCTTGTCCTTGTTTGACAATGAACCGAATTCGTCTAGCTAACTTGACTTGGATTTTAGAAGAATTAGTGAATGGACAAATTCATAATCAAATCACAGTAGATCCCAAGATAACAAAAGATGCCTTAAAACCATTAGATAAAATGTTAGAGTTAAGTCGTTAAGGAATTAAAGAAAGTCATGTAGGAAAAATTAACTATAATTTAGGAGGGTCTGAATATGAAACAAGTTGAAAGTGACTATGTGTTAAGCAATGGTAAAACAATTCCAAGTATTGGTTTTGGCACTTGGCAAGCAGAAAATGAAGTGGCTAAAGAAGCAGTTAAAACAGCTATTTTAAGCGGGTATCGACATATTGATACAGCAGCTGCCTATAAAAACGAAGCCGGTGTTGGAGCAGGAATTATAGCTAGTGGAGTGTCTAGAGATGAGTTATTTGTGACCTCTAAGCTATGGAATACAGAACATTCTTACAAACAAGCGCAAGCAGCTATTGATACTTCTTTAAGTGAATTGCAACTAGACTATTTGGATTTATATTTAATTCATTGGCCTAATCCAATTGGGTATAGAGATCACTGGCAAGAAGCCAATTTAGAAAGTTGGCGAGCAATGGAGGAGGCTGTTTTAGCCGGAAAAATTAAGTCTATTGGTGTATCTAATTTTTATCCACATCATTTAGATGCTCTTTTACCTCATGTTAAAATTCGTCCGGTGGTCAATCAAATCTTTTTAAACCCAAGTGACCGACAACAAGCTGTTGTATACTACAATCAGCAACATAACCTTATAACCGAAGCGTATAGTCCCCTTGGCACAGGGAAAATGTTTACGATAAAGGAACTTCAGGAATTAGCAACTAAATATCAACGAAGTGTTGCTCAAGTTGTTTTACGTTGGTCGTTACAAAAAGGGTATTTACCGTTACCAAAATCAGTGACAACTAGTCGTATCAAAGAAAATTTAGAGGTATTTGATTTTGAATTATCAGCAGCAGATATGCTGATAATTGACGGGTTGCAAGGAGTAGCTGGAGTAGCTAAAGATCCAGATATTAGAGATTTTTAAAAAGTTATAGAAGTTATTCATATATAAAGAGAAGTCATCCTAAGAAAGCAAAATTTCAATATTCGCTTTCTTAGGATGTTTATTTTGTTAAGAAAGTGATTGTTATAAGTATTTATTATAAAGAGAAGAGTGGAATATTTTACAAATTAGATAGAGATTTATGGAAAAAATTCCAGATTTAGTAATTTACATGATTTTCTGTCATGCTAATATAGAGACATAAATAAAACGATTTCAATTTAGGAGGAGAAAAATGGATAAATTTTCACAAGTTATTGAGGAGAAAGTGGTTCCGAAAGTTTCCAAAATAACAAATCACACATATTTTCAAGCATTAAGAAATGGTTTTTTTGCAATTATGCCTTTAACAATTATCGGTTCAATCTTTATGTTAATCACAGATTTTCCAGTTCCAGGTTATGCAGAATTTATGACAAAACTTTTTGGTGAAAATTGGGCTAGTTATATCTCACCAGCTTATAGAGCGACCTTTAACATGATGGGATTTATGTTTGTGGGGACGATGGCGTATAAGTTAGCAGAACAATATAAATTGGATAAACTATCAAGCATGGTACTAACATTAGTAGCTTATGTAGTAGTCATGCCTAAAAGTGTAGTAACAGAATCTGGAGAGGTTGTTGAACGGGTTCTTTCTTTTACATGGTTAGGAACCCAAGGAGTTATTACAGCAATTTTTGTGGCAATCATTAGTGTAGAATTAATTCGTTTTTGTGTAGAAAAAAATTTAACTATCAAAATGCCTGAAAGTGTACCAGAAATGGTTAGTAAATCTTTTAGTGCTTTGATCCCAGGGGTAGTAGTTGTCACAGTGATGTTAATCATTAATGGACTATCTTCTCATTTTTCTGGTTCACTGCCTGAATTAATGTATTCAGTGATACAAATACCATTACAAGGGCTAACTGGATCTGTCTGGGCTATTGTGATTGTTTCAGGCTTGAATGGCTTGTTCTGGTGGTTTGGTATACATCCTACTGTTATTAATTCTATTGTTAATCCGTTGTTATACGCAAATGCGGCCTACAACCAAGAGTTATTTGATGCTGGAAAATTGAGTATGGAAACAGGAAAAATTGGGACTATTCAAATGATTGATCAATTTGCAACAATAGGTGGAGCAGGTTGTACAATAGGATTAGTTATATCTATGTTATTAGTAGCTAAGTCTTCTCGTATGAAAACTATGTCGAAATTAGTTACAGTTCCAGCTTTATTTAATATTAATGAGCCATTAGTTTTTGGGTTACCTATTATTTTTAATCCAATGATGCTTATTCCTGTTACTTTAGCACCACTTGTATCTACTACTATTTCATACTTATCTATGAAAATTGGATTTATGGATCTTTTTACTAATATTCAAGCACCGTGGGCTACTCCTTTTGTTTTTTCAGGATTTTTAGTGGCTGGGTGGCAAGGTGTAGCTACTCAGTTAGTTGCAGCAGCTGCAAGTACACTTGTCTATTATCCGTTTGTTAAGGCTTTAGAAAAACAATATATGGCAGAAGAAATAATTGAGTAGTAGAAACATACTTTACTGAAAGGAATGGTAATATGAATTTTAGTAAAATGATTTCAGAAAATGCAAAGTATTTAACTAGAAGTGAACAAGAAGCATTACAAAAATTATTTACTTATCGGGATGAGTTAAATTATCATCACTTTACTATTACTCAAATAGCAGAACAATTGAATATTAGTAGTACGACGCTTCATAGAATGGTCAAAAAATTAGGTTTTAGTAGTTTTACTATTTTTAAAGAGAGTTATTTCTCTAAAGATTATTTTGATGATAATTACGAAATAACAAATTCTGAATATATTAATGGAATTTATTATACTTATCATCAAATTGAAAGTACTATTAATGATGAGTTGATAGATAAAATTAATCAAGCTAGTAGAGTTATTTTCTATAGTATGGGAATGAATGCATATATAGCTAAAATGTTTCAAATTAAGTTTGCTTTAGCAGGGTTTCATGTTGAGCAATATGATGATTCACGTTATATGAGAGTATCTAGTAGGTATTTACAAGGAGATGAATTTATTATTGTTCTCTCTAGGTCTGGAAATCCACCTGAATTAGTGGAAGCTATGTTAGATGTAAATGCAAAACAAGTATTTTCACTGTTAATTACCGAAAATACAGCTTCGCCTTTGTCTTCTTTAGCTACTAAAACTATTTTGATTCCTAAAAGTCAAGATTCTGATATTAATATTGATACAAGAATTAATTATCATGTAGCTTTAGATTGTCTAGCAAATCATATTTTTTCTAGAGAAAGGACAAACAATGAGTAAGTTGAAACAATTAAATCGAAAAAATAATGGATCAATGAAGTGGGATTTAGAATATATACAACCCCGTTTTGGAACTAAGCAAACCAAAGTTTACCCATTATTTATAGCAGATATGGATTATCAATGGGAACCAACTTTGTTAGACAAGTATATAGAATACTGTAATTCGCCTGATTTTGGCTATTTTCATGTTCAAAAAAATTTTTATGATGCTGTTGTTAATTGGTATGAAGATATCCATCAGTTAAAGTTAGAGAAAGAATGGATTGTACCAAGTGTTGGAACAGTAACAAGCATGCATTTTTTGACAAATATATTTAGTAAAAATCAAGGAGTTCTTTATTTTAGTCCTGTCTATGGGCCATTTTCTAATTGTGCAAAATTAGGAAATCCTGTGAGTTGTTTTATGAATTTAGGAGAAAATTTACGTTATTGGATAGATTGGGACAAACTGGAACAGTCAATTGTTTTAGACAATATAACAACTATTTTGTTTTGTAACCCACATAATCCTAGTGGCCAAGCGTGGAGTCGTAAAGAGTTAGAAAAGTTAATGTGTTTAGTCAGAAAATATGATTTATATCTTTTTTCAGATGAGATACATGGGGATTTATATGTTGGACAAAATAGATTTATTTCAATGATAGACTTAGCGAATGAAGAAGATAAGGTAGCAGTTTGCACATCAGCAAACAAGACGTTTAATTTATCCGGTTTAACAACTTCATACATATTGACTAAACATATAAGAATCCAAGAGCAAGTCAAAGATTTTTTTAGTCAATTGCATATAGAAGTGAATCGTATGGGGATTGAGATGACCACTTTATGTTATCAATCTGGTCGGAATTGGTTAGAAATCTTAAATGAGCAAATAAAAGAAAATATAAGCTTACTTCAATCTATTTTAGGTGAGTTACCCATGTGTCAAGTTATATTACCGGATTACGGATATTTGGTTTGGGTTAAACTTTCAGAAGAAATTAATTCAGAACTATTTGTTGATGATTTGGCAAAAAAAACTGGTGTTCTTTTAGAAAAAGGTAGTCGGTTTAAAAATAATTATGATCAATTTATAAGGATAAACGTAGCGACAGATCCTCAATTATTAGAGGAAGCTTTATCAATTACTGCTAATTTTTTAAATAATTATTGATATATTCATCTCTTTTAACTTTTTTAGAAGGAAGTTAAAAGAGATGAATTTTTTATGCGAGTTATAATTCTTGATTTTTTATAAATATAAACAGGTTATTTTTTGAAACCGTTTTATATTTATGGTACATTTAGTATAAGGAAGATTATTTAATAAGAGTGATTTGATTTATCTTTCAAACAACTTATTTATATCGTTATTTGTTTTTTTAAGGATTATTAAATAATTTTTAAATTAAAAGAAAGTAGAGGGATACTTATGAAGTTTACAATGGATCAACGTAATATTTTAACGCCGCTACAAGAAATGGTTAGTGATCAACCAATTGTTTCGATTGCACTAAATGTTCAGACAGATTTAAAAGGCATTGAAAAAAGTCGATTGGTTTTTAAAAATTTTATTAAAGAAGCTGAGAAGAAAACTCGTGAAAACTATCCAGCAGCAAGTTGGGATTCGATTGAAACTCAATTAGATCGGTTGTATCAAGATAATCGTTTTTGGCAACAAAATTACCGCGGAGTGATTGTGATTGCCAATCAAGAAGAACTGTATACTTATCATTTCCCTTTTGAGTTACAAAAACGTGTAGTAGTTGACCGCTTACCGTATATTTTACCAATGGTGGAGCATGAGCAGTTATTCTCTCACTACCATGTTTTATGTTTAAATCAACAATCTATTCGCTTTTTTGATGTTAACCACCAAGAAATTGAAGAGGAAATTTTACCAGAAGATGCGCCTAGAACGTTACAAGAGGCATTAGGTAATCAGTTAACAGGTGGAGAATTAAACTTCTCATCTCGTGGCTCTGGAGCAGGTTCTGTTATTTTCCACGGAAGTACCTCTAAAAATGAAGAAATGGATAAAGATTTAAAAAATTATTTCCAATTAGTTGACCGCTATATCACTGAATATTATTCAAAAGAGTATACTAGACCACTTGTTTTATTTAGTTTAACAGAAAATCGAGGTCATTTTATTAAGTTGTCACGAAATCCTTACTTAGAAAAAGACTTATACATTAATGCTTCAGCTTCTGAATTAGAGACTAAAAAAATTGTGGAGAAAATTCATGAATTTTACCCTGTTTGGCGTGAGATGATGGTAAAAGAATTGAAAAAAGACTATGATAAAATGTATTCAGAAGAAAAATCAACTCATTTTTATGATGATATTCAATTTGCTTCTCAAGAAGGAAGAATTAAGCAGTTATGGTTCTCTTTAGATGAAGTTTATCAAGAAGCCCACATTACTGACTATAATAGAATGGCTTACCAATCTATTAAAAATGGTGGAGATGTATATATTTTACCTGACAATGTTATGCCTGAAAAAGCTAAATTTGTTGGGCTATTAAGATATTAAACTTATGCCAATAGATAGTTAAGACTAGCAATTAAGTTGCTGGTCTTTTTTGTGGAATTTTTGTAACTTATCTATTCTTCAAAAGTAAGCTATAATAAATATATTAACTTTATAGTAAAGGAAGAAGGCAATGGTTACTTTATCTGATGTGGCTAAGAAAGCAAATGTATCAAAAATGACAGTGTCAAGAGTGATCAATCATCCAGAACAGGTGACAGATGAGTTGAAAGAATTAGTCTTTAAAGCTATGAAAGAATTAAATTACAAACCTAATGTAGCTGCAAAAGCATTAGCTAATAATCGAACTCAAGTAGTCAAGTTATTTATTTTAGAGGAAATGGACACAACAGAACCTTATTACATGAATTTGTTAATGGGGATTTCAAAAGAATTAGACAAGCATCAATATTCTTTACAACTTGTGACAGAAAATAGTTTCGATATGGGGATTAGCGACGGCTACATTATAACAGGGATGAGAGATCAAGATTATGAATGGATTGGTCGTATTGAAAAACCAGTCGTTTTGTTTGGTGAAAACCGTTATGGCTATGATCATGTCGATACAAATAATGTTAAAGGAACTAGTTTATCAACAGAACATATGATAAAACAAGGTTATGAGCACATTCATTTTATTGGTATTGATGTGAATGAACCTTTTGAATATGCAAGAGAAGTAGGGTATATCAATACCATGCAAAAACATGGCCGAGTGCCGATTATTCATCGGTTTGAAAATAGATCACGTTATGCTAGTCAATTTATAGCAGAAAATTTCCAAGATTTTCCTAAAAAGACAGGATTTGTTTGCAGTACTGACCGATTAGGGATTGGCGTGGAAAGAGGTTTACTTAGGAAAAAAGCCAATATTCCTGACGACTATGGAGTAATTGGTTTTGACGGTGTTTTTTTAGATCAAATTGCCTTTCCACGTTTAAGTACAGTCAAACAACCAGTTATCGAAATGGGAGAAGCTTGTGCTAAAATGTTACTTAATAAAATAGAACAAAAAGGGGCTCCTCAAGGTATTAGACTATTTGATCCAGAGCTAATTATTCGAGGTAGTACAGATAAAGAAAGTGAGGCATTGATTTAATGCCTCACTTTCTTTATGTTATCGGTAACAGAGTAATTGAGATTGAAACCGCTTGTAACATTTTGTAAGCTTACATTGAATAGATAAAATAGTTGGAGGGCGACAGATGAGTAAATGGCAAAATAAGGTAATTTATCAAATATATCCTAAAAGTTTCCAAGATAGTAATCAAGATGGTGTCGGTGACATTCCTGGAATTATTCGTCGCTTAGATTATTTAAAAAACTTGGGAGTAGATATTATCTGGCTAAATCCTATTTTTCTTTCGCCGCAAGTAGATAATGGCTACGACATTTCAGATTATTATCAAATAGATCCTATTTTTGGCAGTATGGAAGATGTGGAACACTTAATCAAGGAAGTCCATCAACGAGGGATGAAACTTATTTTTGATTTGGTGTTAAATCATACCTCAGATCAACATCCTTGGTTTCAAGAAGCACTAAAAGGTAGAGATAATCCTTATCGAGATTTTTATTTATGGGAAACAAGTCATAAGGATAGGGAAGAAATACTACCTAATAATTGGGGCTCTTTTTTTGGTGGTTCTGTTTGGGAAAAAGAACCTAAGACTGGAGATTATTATTTTCATTTATTTGCAAAAGAGATGCCAGATTTAAATTGGGAAAATCCTAAAGTAAGACAAGCCATGTTAGAGTTAAGTTGTTTTTGGCTAAAAAAAGGCATAGATGGTTTTCGGCTAGATGCTTTTATACATATGGGAAAAGCAGATTTTTCTAAACAAATTCCCGGACTTTTAACTGGAGAGGTTGCGGTAAAGGAAGAATTCTATGCTCATCGTCCAGAGGTGTTTGTTTATTTAGAAGAATTAATAACAAAATGGAAAAAGATTAAGCCAGATGTGTTTATTTTAGGAGAAGCAGCTTCTGCCACAGCTGACTTAGGTAAAACCTATATGGATCCTAATCGGCCAAGTTGTGACTCCATTGTCAGTTTTAGATACTTTAAAGAAAAGCCCCAAAAAATTAAAGAGGAGTTACCAGAAGAACTTACACCTAAAAAATTAGATGTGTCAGCGTTTAAACAAGAGATGGAACAGTGGCAACAGTTAGGACCAGATATTTATCCCACTCTTTATTGGAATAATCATGATATGGAACGATTGGTTTCTAGGTTTGGTCAAGTAGAGGAGTATAGACAAGAGTCTAGCACTTGTTTAGCCACGTTAATGTATTTACAAAAAGGTATCCCTGTTATTTATTACGGGGAAGAAATTGGCATGAAAAACTTAATGTTAACCCAGATTACAGACACAAAAGATCAACAAGTCAGACAGCTCTTTGACCAGTTAGTAGCTCATGGTTATTCAAAAGAAACAGCGTTAAGATTAGTCAGTCATAAAAGTAGAGAAGCTAGCCGAGGAAGTATGCAGTGGGACTCTTCAAAGTATGCTGGATTTTCAGAGGTAGCTCCTTGGTTAGGAGTTAATCAGGAAACTATTTATAATGTGGTAGATCAGCAAGAAAGTGCTAGTATTTTAGCCTACTATCAGCGTCTTCTTCAATTAAAGAAGACAGCACTGTTTAGCCAAGGAAGATATCATTTAATCCCTACGTCAGATGATTGGTATATTTATAGACGAGAGTTAGAAAATAAACAAGCAGTTGTTATTTGTAATCTTACAGAACAGCAGCAGTTACTACCAGAGAGTATTCAACACAAGTTAGGTAATATGTCTTTAGAATTGACTAATTATCCAAAAGAGATGATAGCTTCTAAGTATTTAGTGCCACCATACGGAGCTATGATTTATTTAAAAGAATGAGTTAAAGGAGAGAGATAATTGGAAAAAGCAGGGATTTATCATCGACCAGAGAGTGAGTTTGCTTATTTATATGAAAAAGATTTGATGCATCTGCGTCTTAGAACAAAAGCGGCTGATGTAGCCTCTGTTCAACTAATTCACGGAGATCCTTATTTATTTGAGGTAGATCATTGGTATAATCAGCAGACGCCAATGAAACCAGTAGCTCACACAAGTTTATATGATTATTGGGAAATCGAAGTAACAGCTCCTCACCGACGTTTAGCCTATGCTTTTTATCTGAAAGGAGTCGACGGAGAGGAAGTCTTTTACGGAGATCAAGGTATTTTTCTAACACCTAATGAAACAAGAAAAGACTCAGCCACTTATTTTAGAATGCCTTATTTTCAAGAAGAAGATAGAGTCAAAACACCAGATTGGGTCAAGAAAACAGTTTGGTATCAAATCTTTCCAGAGCGATTTGCTAATGGGGATAAAGAAAATGATCCTGTTAATACTTTACCTTGGGGCAGTAAACAGCATCCAGAAGTAGCAGATTTTTACGGTGGAGATTTAAAAGGAATCATTGATCATTTAGATTATCTAGAGCATCTTGGAGTGAATGGGTTATACCTGTGTCCAGTGTTTGAAGCAAAATCTAATCACAAGTACGATACTACCGATTATTATCAAATCGATTCAGCTTTTGGAGATAAAAAACTATTTAAACAATTAATAGATGAAGCTCATCAAAGAGGTATGAGAGTGATGTTGGATGCAGTTTTTAACCATATTGGTTACGACTCACCTCAGTGGCAAGATGTGTTAGCTTTTGGGAAAGAGTCTAAGTATTACGACTGGTTTTATATTCATCAATGGCCAGTTGAAACCGACAAGGTAAATAATTATGAAGGCTCAACAACCATTGCTTATGATACTTTTTCATTTGTTCCTAATATGCCTAAATTAAATACTGGTAACCCTGAAGTAGCTAAGTATCTCTTAGACATTGGGACTTATTGGATTCAGGAGTTTGATATTGATGGTTGGCGTTTAGATGTAGCTAATGAAGTCGATCATCAATTTTGGAAAAAGTTTTATCAAGCGACCACTGAATTAAAACCAGATATTTATTTATTAGGAGAAATTTGGCATTCTTCTCAAAATTGGTTAAATGGGGACGAGTTTCATGCTGTCATGAATTATGCCTATACTAAAGCGATTCAGGATTGTTTCATCTATCAAAAAATATCTGTTGAAAAAATGATAGATAGTATCTACGAGCAGTTAATGCTTTATAGAAAACAAACCAATGAAGTGATGTTTAATTTATTGGACAGTCATGACACCCCTAGATTGTTAACTATTTGTAATGAAGATAAAGATTTAGCTAAACAAGTCTTAACTTTTATGTTTATGCAACCAGGAGCTCCTTGTATTTATTACGGAACTGAAATAGGTTTAACAGGACACGGGGATCCAGATTGTAGAAAATGCATGATATGGGAAGAGAAAGCGCAAGATTTAGAGCTATTCTCGTTTATGCAACAGTTAATTGACTTGAGAAAAACTTACGCTGACTTATTAAGTCAAGGGAGCATTCAGTTACAAGCTTCAAAGGATAATCCCCAATTAGTGATATTAGAGAGAGTGTGGCAAGAAAAACGCTTGGTTGCTTATTTTAATATAAGTAGTCACGAATACTTTTTACCTAATTCTGAAGAATTAACTCAACAGTTATGGGAGTTTAAAACATTAATAGAAGCAACTGGACTAACAATTCAACCAAAAGGCTTTGTTATATGGTTAGACGAAGGAAAAACTGTTAGCGGTAACAATGGTTAAGCGCTTGCAATGTTACAGTGAACATCGGATAATGAACATAACGAATTAAATAAAACCAATTTAGGGGGACAAAACAATGAAAACGAGTTTTAAAAAGATTGGCTTAGGTTTGTTTGTCGCAGGTTTAACATTATCTCTAGCAGCTTGTGGTAACAGTGGTACAGATAAACAAGCAGATGGTAAAAAAACAACGACTGTGGATATTTTTCAATTTAAAGTAGAATTTAATGATCAATTTAAGCAAGTCGCAAAAGATTATGAAGAAGAGCATCCAGGTGTTAAAATCAACATTTCAACAGTAGGTGGCGGGGATGACTACGGTGCTGCCCTTAAAACAAAATTTGCTTCTGGAGAAGAGCCAGCTATTTTTAATATTGGTGGTCCAGAAGATTTAAAAACTTGGAAGAAATACTTGGCAGATGTGAGTGATACTAAAGCAGCTGAAAATGCTTTAGAAGGTACTTTAAATGGAGTTAAAAAAGATGATAAAGTCCTAGGACTTCCTTATAACATGGAAGGTTATGGTTTACTTTATAATAAAAAAGTCTTTAAAGAAGCAGGGATTAAAGTTGAAGACATTAAAACACAGGAAGATCTAAGAGCCGCTGCTGAAACTCTAGATAAAAAGAAAAAAGAGTTAGGTTTAGAAGCTGTTTTTGCTCTACCTGCTAAAGAAACTTGGGTAACAGGGTTACATTCTTCTAACTTGTTTATTGCACCTGAATTTGATAATGATGTAAACAAAACTTACGAAGCGAAAGAAGTTAGCTTTAAATACGGTAAAGAATTTAAAGAATATATCGATGTTCAACAAGAATATTCAGTTCAACCAACGACTAGTTTAGACTACTCTAAACAAATGGAAGAATTATTCTCTAATGGAAAAGTAGCTATGACTCAACAAGGTAACTGGGTATATGGCACAATTGAAGAAATTGATGAAGAGTTTGCTGAAGAAAATGTAGGTATTTTACCAGTTCCTGTTAATGGTGTTTCAGAAAACAAAATTCCAGTTGGCGTGCCAAACTACTGGGCAGTCAATAAAAACAAAGATGAAAAAGTTCAAAAAGAAGCACGTAAATTTATGGACTGGTTATATACATCTGATGAAGGTAAAGAAGCAGTTTTAGAAGAATTTAAATTTATTCCAGCTTACTCTGGTTATGACACAGATAAGATTGCTGATCCATTATCTAAACAAGTGTACGAATACTCTAAAGACGGCAATGCAACAGGTTGGGTGTTTATGGGTTACCCAACTGATTGGGGTATGAATGTTTTAGGAGCAGGTATTCAAAAATATGTGAGCGACAATGCTTCATGGGATGAAGTAGTGAAAGAAGCACAAGAACAATGGAAAACGTCAAGACAATAAGTTAATGGGGGAAGGATAGAGGGACATCTACGTTTCTCTGTCCTTTTTTCAAAAGGAGGAAGATTAGTATGACAAACAAAAAGAGCTGGTTATATGTGTTTTCCGCTCCAGTCTTAATTGCTCTATTTTGTGTAGTAATATTGCCTTTATTATTTGGTGTTTATTATTCATTTACAGACTGGGATGGAGTAACAGTTAATGGATTTGTAGGGTTTCAAAACTACTTAAATGTATTTAAAGATCCAGGTTTTAGACAAGCTTTATGGTTTACCACAAAATTTTCAGTCGTGTCTATTATTTTAATTAATGTGATTGGTTTAGGTTTAGCTTTATTAGTGACACAAAAATTTAAAGGAACTAGTTTATTACGGACTATTTTTTTCATGCCGAACTTAATTGGTGGACTTATTTTAGGATTTATTTGGCAATTCGTTTTTATTAAAGCTTTTGCAAGTTTCGGTAATTTAGTAGGGATTGAGTCTTTACAAACCTGGTTATCCACAACGCAAACTGGCTTTTGGGCATTAGTCATTGTTATGTGTTGGCAAATGTCAGGATACATTATGGTTATTTATATTTCTTACTTACAAAGTGTAGATGTGTCTTTATTAGAAGCAGCTAGTTTAGACGGAGCTAATGATTGGCAACAATTTTGGAAGATTAAATTTCCAATGATTATGCCAGGATTTACAGTCAGTCTATTTATGACTTTGTCTAACTGTTTTAAATTATATGATCAAAACTTGTCCTTGACTGGTGGAGGTCCTTATAACTCGACTCAAATGGTTGCTATGAATATTTTTAACACAGCTTTTTCACAAAATAAAATGGGTTATGCTCAAGCTAAAGCTGTTATCTTCTTTATAATTGTCGCAGTGATTTCCTTAACCCAAGTTTATATGACGAAGAAGAAGGAGGTTGAAGTTTAATGGAGAGCAAACGGAAAAAAACAGTGATTAGTTTTTTAGGATATGTATTAGCTATTATTTGGTTATTTCCATTTTACTTAATGATTAGTAATTCACTTAAAACGAAAAAAGAAATTTTTAATAATACTTTGGGATTGCCTAAAGATTTGACTTTTGACAACTATCCCCAAGCTTTTGCTGATTTAGACTTTACTAAGACACTGCTTAATTCATTAATTATTACTGTGATTAGTGTCATTCTGATTGTGGCTTTATCTTCTTTAGCAGCCTATGCTTTACAACGAGTGAAAAGTAAATTTAGCAATGTTGTGTTTATGATGTTCGTTGCAGCAATGTTGATTCCTTTC
The DNA here is from genome assembly GCF_003950325.1 of Vagococcus humatus. Classification (GTDB taxonomy): domain Bacteria; phylum Bacillota; class Bacilli; order Lactobacillales; family Vagococcaceae; genus Vagococcus_C; species Vagococcus_C humatus. Next base: position 90,471 of record NZ_PXZH01000005.1, on the reverse strand, counting down.
CAAGCTGTTATGATTCCTTTAGTGACTATTTTTGGTAAAATTGATCAACTAAATATGGCAGGGCTAATCTTTATGTATGTAGGATTTGGCTCAAGTATGTCTATTTTCTTATACCACGGAGCAATGAAAGCTATTCCTCGTGCATTAGATGAAGCAGCGATTATCGACGGAGCTTCTCGGTTTGAAATTTTTAGATATGTGATTTTTCCAATGTTAAAACCGACTACAGTGACTGTTGCTTTACTAAATACTATGTGGATTTGGAATGACTATCTATTACCTTCTTTAGTTATCAATAAAGAAGGTACACAAACGATTCCTCTTAAAATGTTCTTTTTCTTTGGAGAGTATACGAAACAGTGGCACTTAGCTTTAGCAGGTTTAGTGATTGCGATTATTCCTGTCATTATTTTCTACTTCATTATGCAAAAACAAATCATTGCCGGTGTTGCAGATGGGGCAGTGAAATAGTTAACGGAGGTTTACACTATGTTTAAACGATTATTTGAAATTGATCCTTGGAAAATAAAAACGTCTAAATTTGATCCACAAAATAAACGACTTCAAGAAAGTATTACCTCACTTGGCAATGGCTATATGGGTATGCGTGGTAATTTTGAAGAAACTTATTCTGGAGATACTCATCAAGGGACTTATTTTGCTGGAGTATGGTATCCAGATAAAACCAGAGTGGGTTGGTGGAAAAATGGTTATCCAGATTATTTTGGTAAGGTTATTAACGGAATTAACTTTATCGGCGTAATCCTTAAAGTAGACGGAGTTGTTATTGATTTAGCCAAAGTTCCTTATGAAGATTTCTATTTAGAATTAGATATGAGAAATGGCTTATTAAAACGGGAGTATCGAGCTATTTTAAATGACAAAGAAGTTCTAGTGTCTTTCCAGCGGTTTATTAGTTTAGATCAAGCTGAATTAGCTATGATAAAAGTCGGATTGACTATGGTTAAAGGATCAGCTGATGTAGAATTAATTCCTTATTTAGATGGTAATGTAAAAAATGAAGATAGTAACTATGAAGAAGTTTTCTGGTTGAAGGATGAACAAGAAGCGTCAGAGAATAGTTATGTTATGATGACTACCAAACCTAATGACTTTGGGATTGAGCAATTTACAGTGACTGCTATGATGGCCAATCATTTTTCTAAAGAAACAGAGAGCACATTTTCTTCAACAGAAAAATATGTAGCTGAAACTTTCCAATGTGGTTTAGCAGAAGAAGAATCTGTTTTTCTTGAAAAAGCAGTGGTTGTGGTAACTAGTCGAGATGTTTCAAAAGAACATCAAGTGCTTCAAGCTAAAGAATTGTTAGCTAAAGCTTTGGCTAACTCTTTTGAAGAATTATTAGCTAAGCAAACCTCTGCTTGGGCAGCTCGTTGGCAACAAGCAGACATTGAAATAGTAGGAGATGACGAAGCCCAACAAGGTATTCGCTTTAATCTATTCCAATTATTCTCGACTTATTACGGCGAAGATGAAAGACTAAATGTTGGTCCTAAAGGGTTTACTGGTGAAAAATATGGCGGGGCGACTTATTGGGACACAGAAGCCTATATTATTCCAATGTATTTATCTGTGGCAGGTAAAGACATCACTAAACAACTGTTAAAATATCGTCATCAACAATTACCTGGAGCTTTCCATAATGCTAAACAACAAGGATTAAAGGGAGCTCTTTATCCAATGGTGACCTTTAATGGTATCGAGTGTCACAATGAATGGGAAATAACCTTTGAAGAAATTCACCGCAATGCAGCAGTTGCTCACGGAATTTATAACTATACTACTTATACTGGTGATGACACATATTTGTTAACTGAGGGTATAGATGTTTTAGTGGCTATCTCAAGATTTTGGGCAGACCGAGTTCATTTTTCTAAACGGGAAAATAAGTATATGTTACATGGAGTAACTGGTCCAAATGAGTACGAAAATAACGTGAATAACAACTGGTATACTAATACAATGGCTGCTTGGGTTTTACGTTATACTTTAAGCCAATTAGATAAAGTGACTGTTGAAAAGTCTGAAGAATTGGCAGTAAGTCATACTGAAAAAGCTTTATGGCAAGATATTGTGGATAAGATGTATTATCCAGAAGACTCTGACTTAGGTATTTTTGTTCAACATGATACTTATTTAGATAAAGATTTAAGACCAGTTAGTGAATTATCACCTGATGAATTACCTTTAAATCAGCATTGGTCTTGGGACCGAGTATTACGTTCTCCTTTCATTAAACAGGCAGATGTTTTACAGGGACTTTATTTTCTCAATCATGAATTTACAGAGGAAGAAAAACGCCGTAACTTTGAATTTTATGAGCCTATGACTGTTCATGAATCATCTTTATCTCCATGTATTCACAGTATTTTAGCAGCAGAACTTGGCATGGAAGAAAAAGCAGTTGAAATGTATCAACGAACTGCTCGTTTGGATTTAGATAACTATAATAATGACACTGAGGATGGCTTACACATTACGTCAATGAGTGGAAGTTGGTTATCCATTGTCCATGGTTTTGCAGGTATGCGAACCTTGACAGGAGAGTTAAGCTTTAGTCCATTTTTACCAAAAAATTGGGAAACTTATCAATTTAAACTAACTTATAGAGACCGCTTAATTTCTGTTAAAGTAACATCAGACAGTGTAGACTTTACCTTGATATCTGGTGAGGCTTTAGACTTAGTGGTGTATGGAGAAAGTTATACATTGAAAGAAGCACTACATGTACCTATAAAATAAATGAACAAAGCCAATCTTAAAATAGATTGGCTTTGTTTTTAAGAGTAAATAAGGAGAGAAAGTATGAAAAAAAATTGGTGGCAAGAAGCGGTTATTTATCAAATATATCCAAGAAGTTTTAACGATAGTAACGGTGATGGGATTGGAGATTTACAAGGAATTATAGAGAAATTAGACTATTTAGAAAAATTAGGCGTCGATGCTATTTGGTTAAGCCCAGTTTATCAATCTCCTAATGATGATAATGGTTATGATATTAGTGATTACGAAACTATTATGACCGAATTTGGTACCATGGAAGATATGGAATGTTTAATTCGTGAAGGGAAAAAAAGAGGCATCTACATCATTATGGATTTAGTCGTGAACCATACGTCTGATGAACATGCTTGGTTTATTGAAGCTAAACAATCAACAGATAATCCTTACCGTGATTATTATATTTGGCGAGATCCAGTAGAAGGTAAAGTGCCTAATGATTTACGCTCTAATTTTAGTGGCTCTGCTTGGGAATATTCTGAAGAAACCGGTCAATACTACCTTCATTTGTTTAGTAAAAAACAACCAGACTTAAATTGGGAGAATCACGAGTTACGCCAAAAAATTTATACTATGATGAATTTTTGGATAGATAAAGGAATTGGTGGTTTCCGAATGGATGTGATTGATCTAATTGGTAAAGTACCAGATGAAGAAATCATTAGTAATGGGCCTATGCTTCATCCTTATCTAAAAGAGATGAACCAAGCGACTTTTGGCGGTAAGAATTTATTAACAGTAGGCGAAACTTGGGGAGTTACACCAGAAATTGCTAAGCTCTATTCAAATCCTAATGGAGAAGAGCTATCTATGGTGTTTCAGTTTGAACACATTATGTTAGATCAACAACCAGGAAAAGAAAAATGGGATTTAAAACCTTTAAATTTACTAGAGCTAAAAAAAGTGTTATCAAAATGGCAAACAGAATTAAAAGGTGAAGGTTGGAATAGTTTGTTTTGGAATAATCATGATCTACCAAGAATTATTTCACGTTGGGGAAATGATGAAAGCTATCGCGTTGAAAGTGGTAAAATGTTTGCTATTTTACTGCATTTAATGCAAGGAACGCCGTATATTTATCAAGGAGAAGAAATTGGTATGATTAATACACCTGTAAAGGATATTTCTGAACTGGCAGACATTGAAAGTTTAAATATGTACCATGAACGTCTGCAACAAGGCTATGATAAATCAACGATTATGGCTTCTTTAAATGTTAAGGGACGTGATAATGCTAGAAGACCAATTCCTTGGAACAATACCACACATGGAGGATTTACAACAGGAACACCTTGGCTTTCTTTAAATTCAAATTATAAAGAAATTAACGTAGCAGATACGTTAAAAGATCCTAACTCACTATTTTATACTTATCAAAGATTGATTCAGTTGAGAAAAAATAATCCTATCGTAGTTAAAGGAAGTTATCAGCTATTGTTAGAAGATGATCCTGATATTTTTAGCTATCTGAGAGAGCTAGATGGTATTCGTTGGTTAGTAGTGGCTAATTTTTCTGATCAACAGGTAAGTACCTCTTTTCCAAAAGAAATGCAGCCTCATCGGTTAATTATTAATAATTATAATCAGACTTTTTATGAGGATTTAGAGAGAATAACTTTACGACCTTATGAAACGTTTGTAGTGGAATTAAAGTAGTCTAATCTTAACCTGGCAATCATGGATACTTGATGATTGCTAGGTTATTTGAGTGGTTAAGTATAAGAAATTATCTACTAGGACAGAAGTTATTTGGTTTAGAGTGATTGACAAGTTATTTATCTTTCGTTAAGATGGTTAGTCATAAAGACGATTAATAAAAAAGAAGGATAAAATTATGTGGACACTACAAACAACAGATCAAAGTTTACACCAACCGTTTCAAAAAATGAAAACGTTTTTTGAGAGGCAGACAGCTTTATTTCCTTGTCAGATTGTGGCAAAAGAAAGTGATTCTTTTCGAATAGAGATGGATCAACAACAGCAGCAAGCTATTATTTATTATCCTACTCGGGTCACTTTTTTTAGAGGACTAAGCTTGTTGAAACAACTGTATCCGCAACAGATTCATGACTATGAAGAAACTGCACATTTTAAAGAATTAAATTTTTTATTGGAAGCTTCTAGAAATGCTGTGATGAAAGTCGACATGGTAGAAAATTATGTGATATTACTGGCTGCTATGGGTTACACTGGTTTGTACTTATATACGGAAGATACTTATGAGATAAAAGAGGATCCTTATTTTGGTTACATGCGTGGCCGGTATCAAGAGGAAGAATTAAAACATATCGATCAAGTGGCTCAATCTTTTGGAATTGAAGTGGTACCCTGTATTCAAACTCTTGCTCATTTGACTCAAGCCCTAAAATGGGAACATCTAGCCCCTATAAAAGAAGATGCTAATACGTTACTTGTTGAAGAACCACAGACGTATGAATACATTGACCAGATGATTAGTCAAATGGCTAGCTTGTTTACTAGCCGAAAAGTCCACATTGGGATGGATGAGTCTTACGGAGTAGGAGTGGGCAACTATCTTCAAAAGCATAGGTATCAAAGTCGTTATCCTTTAATCAAAGCTCATTTAGATAAGGTGTTAGAAATAGTGGATAAGTACCAACTTCATCCTATTATCTGGAGTGATTTTATTTACCGAGTACTAGATGAAAAGAGCCAACCAGAATTATATTCACTGAATGCAGAGCTATCAAAAGAGAAGGCTAAAGAAATGCCTAAGTCTCTGACCTATGTTTTTTGGGATTACGGTGAACGTCAAGTAGAAAACTACCAAACCAGAATTGCCAATCATCAGTTGTTTGCTAAGGATTTAATGGTTGCAGGAGGTATTCATATTTACGGCAACCTTACACCTAACCATGGTAAATCTTTGATGACTTTAAAAGCTAATTTAGAAAGTTGTAAACAATCAGGTGTACAAAAAGTGATGGCGACGACTTGGGGAGATAATGGTCAAGAAGACAACCATTGGAATAGTTTACCTATCATGCAGTGGTATGCAGAGTACATGTATCAAACAGAGGTAGAAGAAAATTGGGTAGAACAACGTTTAGATACTTGTTTACAACCAAGTGCTTATAAAGAAATGATATCTATTCGCTATTTGGATGAAGTTCCAGGTGTTGAAGAAGGCAATCATTATATGGCTAATCCAAGTAAATATTTACTGTGGCAAGATCCTTTATTAGGACTGTTTGATTATCATGTGGCAAGTTATGAAAAATTAGGCTATCAGCTAGATAGATATTATCAAGAAAAAGAAACAGAATTAAGAAGTGGTTTGCTTAATTTAACAGGAATGACTGAATTAAATCAGCAATTCTATGCCCAGTTAAGCTGCGTGTTAAGTCGTAAAAGTACACTAGGGGTTAGAATGCAAACTTGTTATAAAAAAGGAGACAGTCTTATTTCTTTTATATCAGAATTAGAAGAATTGGAACAAGAGGTGGAAAAGTTAGCAGACTTACACCAAACCATTTGGTACACTCTTTACAAACCTTTTGGCTGGGAAGTATTAGCTAATCGATACGGAGGACTTATTCGGCGCTTAAAAGAAACTAACAAAATTATTCAGTGGTATAGCGACAATCAGTTAGCCAGTATTCCTGAATTAGAAGAAGAGCGGCTTCCTTATATGTTAGGGACCACACCTTTATCCATTAATGTGCCAGATTATCGTCAAATTGCTTTTACAGGATATAACTAATTAGAATAGGGATTAAGATGTGAGTATCTTTACTGGTTTCACAAATTATTAAACAAAAAGAATAGGTTTGTTCTGATAGAACTTTATAAATAAGTGCTTTTTTACAGGAGTATAACTATAACTTCTGAAAGAAAGCACTTATTTTTTGTGAAATAGTAAAGACTCGTGTAGACAAAGCATAGATATATCATGAAATTCCTATATTTCATCAATATATTTTACTGAATTTTATATGATATGATGTAGGTGCGTTAAGGATAGTTGTTGTGAACTGGTTCAAATGAAAAGGCTTTTACTGTTTAACCATGATATATCAATACATCGTGACGGTGTTTTAATAGTTAAACAAAAAGCTCCTTCATTTAATCGGTTTGACTGATAGTGTTAAAGATAAAAGAGTTTAAAGGAAATGAAAGCCTTTTATTTTGAGTTAACAAACACTTATATCCCTCATCAGAGATAACTAACACTCTGAATAGATAAAGAAAGGAACTTGCCGAATGAAAAAAAATAGAACAAAAACATTAAAGCAAAATTTGCCTTTACTATTAATGGCACTACCAGGTGCAGCTTGGTTGATTATCTTCTTCTACATTCCAGTTTTTGGAAATGTGGTAGCATTTAAAGATTTTCATTTAAGCCCTAATGGTTTCCTAGATAGTTTGAGAACAAGTCCTTGGGTGGGGTGGAATAACTTTAAGTTTTTATTCTCTTCATCTGATGCATTTATTATTACTAGAAACACCGTGTTATATAATGTAACATTTATTATTTTGAATTTATTGTTAGCGGTAACAATTGCTGTTGTTTTAAGTGAATTAAGATCTAAAAGAATGATTAAAATTTATCAAACTTCTATGTTACTCCCTTACTTTTTATCTTGGATTATTATTAGCTATTTCTTATATGCCTTTTTAAGTCCAGAACAAGGATTGTTTAATGCCATTATTACTAAAGGCGGGGGAGAAGCTATTGACTGGTATACTACTTCTAAATATTGGCCATACATTTTAATCTTTATGGGAGTTTGGAAGGGAATTGGTTACAATAGTATCATTTATTTTGCTTCTATCATGGGAATCGATCCAACTTATTATGAAGCTGCTGAAGTAGACGGAGCCAACAAATGGCAACAAATTCGTCACGTAACCATTCCACAATTAGTTCCTCTTATTACGATTTTAACTATTTTAGCTGTTGGAAATATTTTTAAAGCTGATTTTGGGTTATTCTTCCAACTACCTAAAAACTCAGGAGCTCTTTATAATGTGACAGCTGTTTTAGATACTTATGTGTATAACGGTTTAACAAGCACAGGAGATTTAGGAATGGCAGCCGCGGCTGGACTTTACCAATCTGTTGTAGGATGTATCTTATTAGTTGGGACTAACTTAATTGTGCGCCGTTTTGATAAAGGTTCCGCATTATTCTAAGAAAGGTGTTTGAAAATGAGAAAAAAGAAAAAAGTAGAATCCGTCAACGTTAAAGGTTTTGGCAAAAAAAGCAATATCTTTTTCAATATTTTAATCGCACTTGTGGCATTTTCTTGCGTCTTTCCATTTTTATTTGTTATTGTCATTTCATTAACTAGTGAGCAATCTCTGGTTCATAATGGTTATCAATTAATTCCACAAGAATGGAGTTTAGATGGATATCGTTATTTATACACGATGAAAGATAAATTACTACAAGCTTTGTTTATCACTGTTTTTGTTACGATATTTGGCACGTTAGTCAATGTTACTTTTACTTCAACTTACGCTTATGCCATTTCTCGTCCAACATTTAAATATCGTCGTTTCTTTACGTTGTTTGCCTTAGTAACTATGTTATTCAGTGCTGGAATGGTACCAAGCTATATCGTTATGACTAACATGCTTCATTTAAAAGACACCATTTGGGCATTGATTTTACCTATGGCACTTAGCCCATTTAATATTATTGTGATGCGAACATTCTTTAGACGTTCTGTACCAGATGCTATTATTGAGTCAGCAAAAATTGACGGTGCAGGAGAACTACGGACGTTTATCCAAATCGTATTACCTTTAGCAGTACCAGGTATTGCTACAATCAGTCTCTTTGCTGCATTAGCTTATTGGAATGATTGGTTTAATGCACTTCTTTACATTCAAAGTGATAATTTAGTTCCACTTCAATACTTGTTGATGAAAATCCAAAACAATATTGATTATATGACTAAAAACGCTGCAATGAGTGCTGCTTTAAGTGGAGTAGGAGGAAGTATTCCAAAAGAAGCAACTCGTATGGCTATGGTAGTTATTTCCACTTTACCAATTGCAGCAAGTTATCCGTTTTTCCAACGCTATTTTGTTAGTGGTTTAACAATTGGCGGGGTTAAAGAGTAAATTTGTTCTGAGTAATCAGAGCTAATATAAAAATTAAGGGGGATTTATCAATGAATTGGTCGTTTAAAAAAACGGTATTAACAGGGGCAACAGTCGCTTTATGTGCAGGCACATTAGCTGGTTGTGGGTCACTACAAGGGGACAAACAAAAAGCGAAAGGTAAAGACGGCGAAGAAACTATTTTGATGTACAAAGTTGGAGATAAACCGAAAAGCTACGACAAAACAATGGACTACATCAATGAAAAAATGAAAGATGAATTAGGTGTTAAGCTAAATATTCAATATATTGGTTGGGGAGATTTCGATAAAAAAATGCAAGTCATTACTTCTTCAGGTGAAGACTATGATATTGCTTTTGCCAATAGTTTTGCTTCTAACGCTCAAAAAGGTGCCTACGCTGATTTAACTGAATTAGCACCTAAATATGCAAAAGAAACCTATGAAAATTTAGATCCAGCCTACATTAAAGGAAATACAATTAATGGAAAATTATATGCAATGGGTGTGAATGCTAACGTGTTTGCTCAAACCATGTTTACATTCCCTAAAGCATTAATTGACAAATATAATTTTGATTTATCAACTGTGAAAACATTGGCAGATTTAGAACCAATGCTTGAAACAATTAAAGAAAAAGAACCACAATTAACTACTATCGCAGCTGGCCAAGGTCTACGTATTGGTCGTAACATTGACTATGTTTTTGACAATAACTTCCCAGTAGCAGTAGATATTAATGGCGATAAAACTAAAATTATCAACCCATTTGAATCTTCAGATACATTAAAAGAAGACTTAGCAACTATGCATAAATTCTATGAAAAAGGTTTCGTACCAAAAGATGCTGCAACTAGCAATACTGAGTATAACTTAAAAGACAATACTTGGTTCATGCGTCTTGAAACTCAAGGACCTTTCGATTACGGTGATAGCTTATTAACACAAGCAGCTCAACGTGAATTAATCTCTGTTCCAATGACTAAACCACTAAAAAGTAATGCACAAGCACGGGTAGCTAACTATGTAGTATCTAGCACATCTAAGAAAAAAGAAAAAGCTCTTGAAGTTATTAACTTGATTAACACTGATCCAGATATTTTAACTACAATGGTTTATGGTCTTGAAGGAGATACATGGAAAAAACTAGATAATGACAGAATGGAAGTTACAGATAAATACGATGCACAAAATGTTATTTCTGGTGCGTGGATGACAGGGGACAATAGCAAACTGTACATCAACAAAAACATTACGGATGAACAAATCAAAGAACGTGATGCTTCTATTAAAGAAGCAGAAGAGTCACCATTACTTGGCTTTAACTTAGACACAAGTAACATTAAAACAGAAATCACTAACATTTCTAACGTATCTAACCAATACTTAGCAGGACTTCACACAGGAACTCTTGATCCAGAAAAAGCAGTTCCAGAGTTTAATGAAAAACTTAAAAAAGCAGGTATTGATAAAGTAATCAAAGAAGTACAAACACAATATGATGCATTTTTAAAAGAAAAGAAATAAGAGATGAGTGAGGGAGTAACGTCTGGGTATCTAATATATTCAGACGTTTTTCCTACTTATCTAGCTATTAGATAGAAGGGGGATTAATCATGGTAGAAAAAACAATTAAAGGTGGTATGGATAAGTTTTATTATTTGATGAAACTAAGTGCTTATTTCTGGGTGATTACATTATGTGGTGGCATTGTTTTGGGAATAGGGCCAGCTATTTTAGCGATTGCTAATAAATATCAAGAAGTAGAGTGGGATTTTCAAGAAATTCGCTTTAAAGAAGCTTGGACTGATTTTAAGCAATTTGCTAAAGTTGGAAATATGTACTTTTTAGGTTATCTATCCATATTAGCTTTACTTGTTTTTAGTTTAATTACTACGGTGCAGTGGTCAGGGCTACCTTTTTTAATCTTGGCTTTTATTATTTTAGGCTTATTATTCATGTTAGTTTATACTTTTTTTATCTTTCCCGTTATTTACAATTATTATGATATCTCTCTAAAGAACGGTTTAAAATTAGCCTTTGTTTTATTTTTCTATCAATGGAAATCTGTGGGAGCTTTCTTAATTTTTATGATTTTTATGGGAATTATTAACTATAAAGTGCCAGCTTTTCTTTTATTTATTACCAGCGGTGCTGTAGCTGTTTTTATGAGTCATTTTGGTAATAAGTTATTGAGTGAAATTGAATTAGCTGCAAACTAATATTTTTTCATTCAAAAAATCTATGGTACACTGGAAAAAATGAGTGAATCACAGAATAAGGATGAGCAAACATGTTAAGAGTAATGTTGGTTGACGATGAATATATGATTTTAGAAGGACTAAAAAAAATTATTAAATGGCAACAATTAGGTCTAGAAGTTGTGCAAACTTTTTTTACAGCAGAAGAAGCTCTAGCTTATTTAAAAGATCATACGGTAGATATTATTTTATCTGATATTTTATTTGCAGGTGGTATGACTGGATTAGATTTTTTAGAAACAGTCAAAAAAGACTATCCTTATATTGCCTTTATTTTACTAAGTGGTCATAGAGAATTCGATTATGCTAAACGTGCTGTAGCAGCTGGGGCAAGTGATTATTTAGTTAAACCAGTAGATAAAAAAGAGCTAGAAAAAACATTAATAAGAACCAAAGAAGAACATGTTCAACTACTAGAAAAAGAGCAACAGAGAAAATCTGATTTATTTTATACATGGCTTTCTGGCACAATGTCTGATGAAGATCTATTTACTTATTTATTTAGAAAAGAAAAGGCTAAATGGTTACCAGTCATTTGGCGTACAACAGGGACTGTAGTTTTACCAGTTTCAGCAGATTATGTAGCAATCCCTACTAAAAATCAAACGATTTTCTTAATGTGTCGGGCAACAGAATGGGCTAAAGTACGTCAATTATTACGTAGTTATGAGAAGAAACCGCAAGCGATTGTGGGAGAGGTGTTTGAAGATGGTAAGGGCTTAAAGACTTCATTTGATGCTTTAGAATTAGCTTTAGACACCTATTTATTTTATCGTAAGGAAGACGTGCAACCATTAAGTTCTTTCGAACAAGATACGCCGACAACGAAGATTGAAACCTTAGTGGAACAAATGACAAAAGTTAAAAGTAGTCAAGAGTTACACGAGGCATTAACGACAGCTTATGAGTTATATGTGACTTATTTAGTTCATCCAGAGTTAGTGAAACATTATACCCTTCGTTTAGAATTAGCGTTAGAGGAAAAAAATGCTAAAGAAGGCGGCCATGTTTCAGAAAAAAGATATTGGCAAATTCATCAATTAAATAAAATTGAAGACGTAGCCACTTATTTTCAAATATTGGAGAAAAATTATCAGTTTATTTTATCCGTTCAGTCTTATAGTCTTTTGACACAACAAACATTAAAATTGTTAAATGAACGGTATCAAGAAAATTTGTTGTTAAAAGATATTGCGGAAACTCTTCATGTGAACCCTATGTATTTAGGTCAAGTATTGAAAAAAGAAACGGGACACACGTTTTCAGAACTAATTAACGGAGTTCGAATAGAAAAATCTAAAGTATTACTATGTGAAACGGATCAAAGTATTCAAGAGGTAGCTTTAGCAGTTGGCTATGAACCACCTTATTATTACCGAGTTTTTAAGCGCTTTACAGAAATGTCACCAAAGGAATTTCGGGAAGCGTATTTAAATCATAAATAAAACAAAATTAAAGGTAGAAGGAGTCATTTATTATGTTAGTTGGCGCAATTGAAGCAGGAGGCACTAAGTTTGTTTGTGCTGTGAGCGATGAACAGTTAGAGATAAAAGAACGGGTGAGTATTCCTACCACTACTCCAGAAGAAACGATGAAAGCAGTATTTGCATTTTTTGATCAATATGAGCTATCTGCCATTGGGATTGGTTCATTTGGTCCGATTGATGTTAATCCGCAGTCTGAAACATATGGCTATATCACTTCAACACCCAAGGTAGCTTGGCAAAATTATCCTTTCTTATTAAAGGTGAAAGAACGTTACAATATACCTGTAGGTTGGACAACAGACGTTAATGCGGCAGCTTACGGAGAAATAAAAAAAGGAGCAGCACGTGGTAAAAGTAGCTGTATTTATATCACTGTGGGAACAGGAATTGGCGGGGGAGTCGTGATTGATAATCATGTAATCCATGGCTATGGTCATCCAGAACTTGGTCATATTTTAGTTCGCCGACATCCAGAAGATGAATATGCAGGTACTTGTCCATTTCACGGAGACTGTTTGGAAGGATTAGCAGCTGGTCCAGCGATTGAAAAACGGTTTGGTCTAAAAGGACAGGAATTAGATGAAAGTCATACGGCTTGGGATATTGAAGCTTATTATTTAGCTCAAGCTATGATGAACTATACCTTAGTTTTATCACCTGAGATGATTGTTTTAGGTGGTGGAGTGATGAAACAAGCACAACTATTCCCACTTATTTATAAGCACTATGAGCAACTGATGAACGGATATGTAGCCACTCCTAAGTTAGAGTCTTATATCGTTCCTTGTGGCTTAAAAGACAATGCAGGAATTACAGGATGTTTACTGTTAGCTTTAGATGAATGGCATAAAACCAACTAAAAAAATTCCCCTATCTAGTAATAGATAGGGGAGTTTTTTTAGTTGGAAGTAGTCCAACGAAGTGTTTGAATTTTAGCACCAGGAAGGGTAGTTTGTACAGGAATTTCTTTAAATTCTTCTAACATATTTGCTTCATGGGCTGTATAAGAAGGGATGCTTAAAGTTACTTGTGTTTCTTTTTGTTGAGATAAGTTAAAGCCACGAGTGACAATATCTTGGCCATTTTCGGCATGTTTTAAAGCAGTTAAAGCATATCCATCGCCATCAACTTTTAAAAATTGATGATTAGCTGCTAAGGAGCCTATATGGCAATCAGTTTGAACCAAGGTAGTTGGTATTTGGAATTGTTGTGCTCGGATAAATGATTGGGACATATCTTCTGATTCATCACCGTGTAATTCCACTGCATAGCGTACAGTTTGTTCTCCTAAACATTGAGCTTCTGGTGTTGGGAAATAACCCCAATCTCCTAATTCTCCAACACTACGTAATAAAGTTAAAGCGATAGTGTTATTTTCAGGTAAAACTTCGTACTCATTTAATCCATAATTAGCCACCGTCATGCCATGAGTTTTCTCATGAATGTTTACAAATGAATGTTGATGTTGTGGATTAGTTGGGTTTTGCCAAGTTTTTTCATTCACTTGATTAGGACGTTCAACTATTTCAAAAATACTTTCAACATAATGAACCTCAGTTTTTAATTCCGTTGGAAATAGAACACGTAATCTGTGATCTTTCATTTGGTTATTAAAGTGAGTCGTAAACATGACTTGTGGATTATCTTTTTCAACCCGTAAAATAGTTGTCAAAGTTAACGGAGCTAATGTTTGACTTCTTTTAGCTTGTCTTTGTCTCATTTCATACACAGCTTGTTGTTCTTTTTCTAATAGATCCTCAGCAGAAACTGGAATCATCATTTCTTGGGTTATTTTAACTTCTCCAACTAAAGAAGTATTGGTGATTACTTCAATTTGGGTATTGAACTGATGAGCATAAATAGCTTGATCTTCGTAAGGTTGTTTGAAAATATATTCATTTCCAATATCACCAACATTTTCAAAAATCAGTCCTTGTGGATACGTTTTTTGTCGTTGTTTATCTGTTAAGGTTATTAGACCATTTTCAGCTACCTCTACTTTTACTAGCTGATTTTCTAGTTGAACAGCGTTAGTATCTGTAATAATGACTGATTGTGTGACGGATTGTTTATTACCTTCTTTTAAAGCAAAAGTGGTCCAAGACATTCCTGGCATAGTTACTGGAACACGAACATTAATGTAAAGAGCCATATAAGGAATTCTAAAACGGTCTTTAGGTAGATCGTAATCAAATTGAATATCATGACCAGTAATTTCAGCTAAAACTTCTTCTCCTTGCTCGTTGATTACTACGAAATCAGCAAGAGATTCTGCTTCTTTTTCTAATTGATGGAATAATTGAGGAGGATGTCCTTCAGAGAAAGTCAGACGTTTCCATTCAATTTTTGTTTCCACCACACGAGTTAGTGTATGTCCAGATGTATTAAATAAGACAAAAGGCACACTATCTTTAGGAAAATTGTCTGTGTGAATTGCTTCAACTAATTGTTGGCTAGCTTCTTCGGCCACGAATTTACCAACTTCTTCAGCTTTTTCAAAGCGAGTCATCATTTCACGGTGAACTGAGTCAACACTACATCCGCAAATACTATCATGAGGATGGTTTTGCATCAATGTTTTCCAAGCGTAGCGTAAGGTGTCATGAGGATAGCTGTTAGTCACTTCGTAAGCCATAGTAGCTAAAGGTTCCGCTATGTTTTCTAGTTGACGCTGAACATCTGTATTTTTTTGTTTTAAATAAATACGAGCAGAAGCTGTGTTAGCCAATGTATACCAACCATCTGTTTCTTGACTAGTTAGCTCTCCGTTAACCGTACTTAAATTTTCAGGTAAATCAGCCATAACTGCTGTTAAATAGTCATCAAAATTACTATGGATAAATTCATAATCAGGATATAACTCATTAGCTAATTGAATGGCTGCAGTCACATCTTTTTGGACTGGTTGGTGATCGACTCCATTCATCATTAGTAAGTGTTTAGTAGAAGCATAACGTTCTGCCTCTGCTAATTTTTTATCCCAAAACTTGATAGCTTCTTCTTTAGTAGCTGGGATTTCATTTCCGTTACTGTACCAATTGGCAAACAATAAGCCAAAAATTTTAGAGTTATCGGGACCTTCCCACCACATTTCAGAAAATTGAGAGGTATATTTTTCATCATGAATGACAGCATTGTCAAAGCCAGTAGGTTTAACACCACGTCCAAAGGCGGCTGCTTTAATCCCTGCTTCTTGCATCATTTGAGGGGTTTGTCCCATATTGCCAAAGGTATCTGGAAAGTAGCCAAGCATGACAGGATCTCCCCATTTTTTACTTTCTTCCATCCCAATTAAGGTATTTCTTGCGTTAGCTTCACTACTGATTAAAAAATCATCTTGTAAGATATAAAAAGGGCCAATTTTTAATTTGCCAGCTGTAATAGCTTGTTGAACTTCTTCTTTTCTTTCAGGTCGAACTTCTAAATAATCATCTATAGCAATAGTTTGTCCATCTAGATGAAAACTATTAAAATCAGGATCTTCTTTAAATAAATCTAATAAATCATCCATCAATTGAATCAGTCTCATATGATGTTGTTCATATTGCATATACCATTCACGGTCCCAATGGCTATGAGAAATAATGTATACTTTTTTTTTGGTCATGTTAGTGATTCCTTTCAAAATTAGTTAGGGTAGTGAGCATCAATTCGAATGTCAAAATAATCCATCACAAGTTCACAAAACATCATATTTGCCCAAGAGAACCATTCTCTTGTAAAGTTATCTGGATTATTAACATCGAAACCTTCATGCATCAAGTTAGTTCCACCATCATTGGCTACTAATAAATCTAAAATTCTTTCTTTTTCTTTTTTATCTGGACTTGTTAGACCTTCAATCGATAAAGCAATCGGCCAAATATAGTTTTCAGGCGTATGAGAACTACCAATTCCTTTAGCATGAGTTCCTTCATAGTAATAAGGATTTTCTTGGCTAAGTAATGTTTGTCTTGTGGCTAAGTAAGTAGGATCTGTTTTATCGCAATAGCCTAGATAAGGTGCAGCCATTAAGCTAGGAACATTAGAGTCATCCATAATAGAGTAGTTACCAAAACCGTCTACTTCATAGGCATAAATTTCTTTGCCAGCCTGATTGTTAACTTTGGCATATTGTTTAATACCTTGATCAATATCTTCTTTTAAAGTGCCAGCTTTTTTGGCAATGTCTTCGTTATTAAAAATAGTTTGGTAAAGTTCCTCTAAATAACCTAACACTACAACGGCAAACATGTTAGAAGGAACTAAATAACCGTATTGGCAAGCATCATCACTTGGTCTAAAGCCAGACCAGGTCATGCCAGTTTCTTTGACAGGCGTTCCTTTACCGTCATGAGTTAAAGTATCTTCTTTTCGCCAAGTATCTCGTTCAAAAAGATATGGAGAATTTTCGTGTTGTTGTTCCACTTTCCAAAGATGTAAAATCTTTTTCACTCCTTCGTGGAAATCTTCATTGAAATGGCTTGTTTCGCCAGTTTGTTTATAAAGTAAATAAGCTAATTGAATAGGGTAACATAAGGAATCTACCTCATATTTTCTTTCCCAAATCCAAGGGTTCATCTCAGTTTTATCAGTTTGATGACCAGCTCCATTAGCTTCCTCGTTAAAGGCATTTGCATAAGGATCAATATTGATATACATAAATTGACGCTTAACAAGACCGGCAATTAATTGACGGATATCTTCATCTTCTTTAGCAATAATTAAATAAGGACGAAACTGAGCAGTGGAGTCTCTTAACCACATAGCAGGAATATCCCCAGTTAGTAGAAAAGTACTGCCATCTTCATAGCGTCTTACAGTAGTTAATAATGTATTAGCAAATCCTGCATTAAAATTTTTAGCCCAATGAGGATGACTTTCCTCACATTTTTGAGTCATATGATCCATAAATGTTTGTACTGATTTTGGAATTTCTTGATAAGCCATAGTCTAGTTCTCCTTTTTAATGATATATCAATTGTTTACAAAATACATTATATGGTATATCATGTTAAATGTCTAGCGCTTTCAAAAAAAGATTTTTTAGTGGAAATTTATGGTATTATATCAAAGAAGATAAAAGAAACTATTAGTAGAGAAAGCAATTAATAGGAGAGAATGATATGACAAAACAGCCTTTATATCAAAAGATATATCAAGACTTAAAATTAAAAATAATGAATCAAACTTATCAAGAGGGAGATCAGTTACCTACGGAGTTAGAGTTGGCGGACATGTATCAGGTGAGCCGTATTACTTCTAAACGTGCTCTAGTAGAGTTAGAAAATGACGGGTTTATTTACCGGTTAAGAGGCAAAGGAAGTTTTGTGTCCACACAGGAAGAGAAGCCAGTATTTTTAGAGGATAAGACAGATGTATTATTCATGTTGCCCTTTGCAGAAGACCCAGGTTTTGGTAACTATGCCCAAGGAATTATGAATTATCTAGAACAAACCAATTACCGGCTACATATTCAACCTCATCAATCTTTTAGTTTAGAAGAGAGACAAAAGTTGTTAGCTGAATATGCTGGTTTGATTTACTACCCAAGAGGAACTCAAGAAAGTTTAGATTTTTTATATCAGTGTTATTTAGAGAAAATGCCAGTGGTACTATTAGATAAAACGGTTGAGAATATTCCGTTTCCTTCTGTATTGGCAGATAATGAATTAGGTGGCTTTTTAGCTACTGAACATTTACTAGGGGAACAGTGTGAGGAAGTTTGGTTTATAAGTACAGAACCTTTAGCAGAAATTTCTTCTGTAAGAGATCGTTATTTTGGCTATTTAAAAGCTCTTCACCAACAAGGAAAAGAAGGTCGTCACTTTGCTAAAGAAAGTGGTGAAAATCTTCCCAACTTTTTTGATGACATTATCAAGGAGATTGGTGGAAAGAAAGAAAAAATTGGGTTAGTCGTGGAAAATGATGTTATCGCCATTCGCTTAATGACTGCTTTGAAAAAATTAGAGATCCAAATACCTGAGCAGGTTGCCTTAGTTGGCTTTGATAATATTCAAGCGGCAAGTTTAGTCGATCCTAAATTAACCACCTTATCACAAGATTTTTATCAAATGGGAAAAACTGCAGCTAAACTATTGATGGAGCACTTACATCAGCCAGTTAGCTCTCAACGACCAAAAGTGATTCCTGTTGATTTAATTATAAGAGGCAGTTCAAAAGAAAGGGACAAAGGAGTAGATTAACTATGACAACAGATTTATCTCAACTTTTTTCAGACTATTCAGAGGTTTACACTAGAGGAGAGTATCTTACTTTTCCTAATAAGATTATCGCTATTCAGTTTAGAGGAAAATTTTACCGATTTGAACAAGCTAATCAAGTGATTGAAAAAGAGAGTCCAAGTTTTATTAAATGGGTGACAGGGGAAGAAAGCCAGCCAGCAGATATTGTTTTTTCTCATGAATTTGACCGCAATTTAAAACCAGATGGCTTTAGTTTAGAAGTAACTGATAAAGCTATTACGGTGAAAACTAAAAACATGCGCGGCTTTCGTTATGCCAAAGAAGCATTTTTCAAGTTATGGCAAGTGAGTGAAACAGGGATAAATTGTCCACTGATATCTATTTACCATACGCCTTCTTTCCAACTAAGAGGAGTAATTGAAGGATTTTATGGTATTCCTTGGACTCATGAAGATCGTTTAGATTGTCTACATTTTTTAGGAGAACATCGGTTAAATACGTATATGTATGCGCCTAAAGATGATGAATACCAACGTAAATTATGGCGCAAACCTTATCCAGAACAAGAGTTAGACAAGTTTAAAGAACTGTTAGTTGTAGCTGAGGAAGAACAAGTTGATTTTTGGTACATGATTAGTCCAGGAAATGATATAGCTTATACGCAACCTGAAGAGATGAAAGTGTTAACAGATAAATTAGATCAACTGATTAATTTAGGCATTCGGCACTTTGGTTTATTATTAGACGACATTGACTATATTCTAAAAGGAGAAGCGAAGAAAAGATTTTCTTCATCAGCTAGTGCTCATGCTTTTATTATTTCTCAAGTTGATCAGTATTTAAGCCAAGTACTACATGATTATCAACTAGTGGCTTGTCCAACAGAATATGATAATTCCCATGATTCCCTTTATTTAGAACAATTAAACGAAGAACTTCCTAGTCATATTCCATTATTTTGGACAGGACCAAGTACACTAGCATCACATATTAGAACCAAAGATATTGAGTTAATGGCTAGTATTTATCAACGTCCTATGATTATCTGGGATAATGTTCCTGTTAATGACTATCAAAAAGATTATGAGTTACTTTTTATGAGCCCATATGAAAATCGGTCACCTTATTTAAATCAAGCATCATTTAATGTGCAAGGGATTGTTTCAAACCCAATGGCTCAGTGGGAAATATCTAAGTTAACTGTGGATAATATGAGTCGTTATTTATGGGATACCCAGGCCTATAAAGTGGTTCATGCTTGGCAAGAAACCTTAGAACATTACACGGGTTCCACTGAATTAGCGGAGGCACTTAAAATATTTGCTTGGCACAATCAAAATAAATATACACAGGAGCCAATTCCTTTTGACATTAAAGAAGGCATTCGCTTGAAGGATACTGAAAAGTTAACAGCTTATTTAGAGCAGTTGCTAAAAGCAAGTAGACAGTTAAAAGAAATCGACCAGCCTGCTTTTCAGGAAAAAATAGCGCCTTGGTTAGCAAGATGTGAAAAAGACTGGCAGTTTTGGCAAACCATCTTAACAGAAGACTGCCAAAAGATTGCCAAAGAAAAAGAGCAATTACTGACTTATCCACATAGAATTGGAACTAATATTCCTATGAATTATTTAGAGAAACACTAAGGTAGTAAAACCCGAATATCTCAAGGTATTCGGGTTTTATGCTAAACTAAAAGAAAAGAAGTAGTGGGAAAGGAGGAAAAAGATGTTTAAACGAAAAAATAAACAGACCATGTTAAATTTAATGCGGCTTTACTCATCTATTATGATAGGGATTATTAGTGTGTTTGCGTTAATCGTCAGTGGGGTAAACATTTATAATAGTTATAACGAGGCAAATAATGTGATTGAGCGAGCTTCTTATCAAACGACTCAGTTTTTAAATGAAAAAGATCAAATTTTACTACGAGTAGCTAAAGACTTAACGGATTCTCCTAAAAAAATTCAGAACCTATCTAAATATTTTCAACTAAATCAAGCAGATTATCTTGCTTACTCTTTACATGGCTATCAAGCAGAAACCCAAGATAATTTTTTCTATTTACCTAATTTTTCCACCGAGTTTTTTTTCGTTTATCCAGATATTGCTGGTTTAGGGATTTCCTTTACTGAGGAAAAACAGGCTTTTTATAGTACTCAAAAATTAAAAGAAGGACAAAAAAGAGATAAATTGACGCAAAAAGATCAATATATCCAACTAGCTAGACCTTTAATTAATCCAGATAATCTAGAAACGGTAGGGATTGTGTCTTTAGATATTGAGAAAACCGCATTAATCAAAGAGTTAGCTAATATTTGTGAGCGGTATCCAGCAGTAGAAGTTTTTGCGATTAAAAATACTAATGATGTGGCTTTTCAGTATTCCCCCACCCCCCAACCTTTTGTTGACCGGATTAGTAAGTTGAGTGAACTTGTGGATAAACAGGATAGGTACTATCAATATAGTACTGCCTCGGGAATAGATGTCGTAGCTAAAATTTCTACTGTGGCAGTGATTAAACAAGAACTTAGTCGGTTGTGGCTTATTCTATTTATTAGTTTAGTGTTAGATGTCATTTTAATTGTGACCCTTAGATTAACCTTTAAAGATTATGTTGCCGAAGTCACTCATATTAATAATGAATTACATCAAGTGGCTAAGGATGATAAAATTCAGCGGATTTCAGTAGACAATCAAGAAGGAGAATTAGCAGAGATAGCGGCAAATATCAACCATATGATTGACCGGATTAATCAATATATTCAAGATATTTATCAATTAGAGATTGAACAAAAAGATGCACATATGAAAGCTCTGCAAGCTCAGATTAATCCTCATTTTCTATATAATACATTAGAGTATATTCGCATGTATGCAGTCAATATTGAAGCAGAGGAACTAGCAGATGTGGTCTATGCTTTTGCTAGTTTATTACGGAATAATATTTCCCAAGAAAAAACGACCACATTGGAACAAGAATTACTTTTCTGTGAAAAATATGTATATTTATATCAAATGCGCTATCCTCACAGAATTGCCTATTCTTTTTCATTAGATGAAGAATTAAGGGAGTTAGAATTACCTAAATTTACGTTACAACCTTTAGTAGAAAATTATTTTGTTCACGGGATTGATTATAGCCGGGTGGATAATGCGTTGCGAGTTGTTGCAGTAAAAGAAGGATCCTTTGCTAAAATTATGATTGAAGATAACGGTCGGGGAATGTCTTCTTTAGAGAAAGAAAAATTATTAACCAAATTAGAAGAGCCGGCTATTTTACATAAATCTATTGGGGTACAAAATGTAAATGAACGCTTGAAAGGCTATTTTGGTGAAACTTACCGCTTTACATTAACCACAAGTTCTAGTGGTGGAGTGTTAATTACTTTATATTTACCTATTCTTACCTAAAAATAGAACTGCCTCTCTTATGATGTTATCAAATAAGAGAGGCAGTTTTTTTAAGTGGAAGAAGTTGGAAAAAGCAACTGTAAAATGTCTTCTGTAGTAATTTGATAAATAGCTGTGTCAGAAGTAAGTAACTTAGATTTAACTGCTTCGTAGGTAAAGGGACAATTTTCTAAACTTTCTTCCAGTTGTTCTATATGACCAGTTGTAAAAAAGTCTCCAGTAAACTGGATGTGTTGGATTAGTCCAGCCTTTATATCAGCTGCAATAGTTAAGTGACCACCTTTAAGTTTGGTAGATTGAGTTAAGGAAACTGGTGGGTTTTTCCCTATTAGCCAATCAGGGTTTTCAAATAATTGATGCTGAATTAGCTGGATATGGGTGACTTCTTCAGGTTTTAATGTATAAGATTGAATAGGGTGGCTAGCCATTAGATAGTGTAAAAATAACTCTTTAAATTCCTTTGCTGAGTAAGATTCAGTTAAGTAATCTGTTAGGTTGGCTACTCTCGATTTTACTGATTGAATGCCTGCCTGAGCCATAGTGTATTTAGGGGCTTTAAGGTAGCGAGTCATACTATCTAGGTCGGTTTGAAACAATAAACTTCCATGATGTAACGTATAACCATGCCGACTAGCCTGAGCATTTCCAGAGATTTTTTTGTTGTGTAGTAATAAATCATTTCGAGTATCACAGGTAACAGCTAGGTGAAAGCTGTTTAACACGTTAATAATTGGTTTAAGATAGTCAGAAAAATCAATTTCTTGGCTGTTTTTAGGAATAATAAAACTAAATTGAAACCCTCCAAGATCCGTATAAATACAGCCACCACCAGTTGTTCGTCTAACTAGTTGGATTTGATCTTTCTGAAGGAGAGGCAAGTCCACTTCTTGATAAATGTTTTGATATCTACCAAGCATAACGGTTGGTTCAGTTTGCCAAAATAAAAAAACAGGTTCTGTTAGTGTTTGAGTTTGGCATAGAT
Organism: Vagococcus humatus; assembly: GCF_003950325.1. Classification (GTDB taxonomy): domain Bacteria; phylum Bacillota; class Bacilli; order Lactobacillales; family Vagococcaceae; genus Vagococcus_C; species Vagococcus_C humatus. The sequence goes on along the minus strand of NZ_PXZH01000005.1, from coordinate 67,251 downwards.
ATTCCTCTACGGCTAAGTTAAAAGTTGGGGAAGTTGACTGGGTTTCTATATAAATCATATTGAATGCCCACCTAATGTTAAAGCTTCCTTAGCTCGGTAAGAACTTCTAACTGTCGGTGAACTGGCAACAAATTTAAATCCTTTTGCCATGCCTAACCGGTAGTAGTCTTTAAAAGTGTCAGCTGGTACATACTCTTTTAAAGGATAGTGCCGACTAGATGGTTGTAAATATTGACCGATTGTAAAAAAATCTACCCCTACAGCTAAAGCATCAGTCATAGCTTGTTCTACTTCTTCTTTTGTTTCACCTAAACCAAGCATAATACCTGTTTTAGTATAGATGTTTGGAGCTTGGGTATGAATGTAATGAAGCACCGAAAGTGAGCGTTCATAGGTTGCTCGGTGTCTGACTTGTTTAGATAAACGAGCCACTGTTTCAATATTATGATTAATAATGTCAGGTTTTGCTTGAATAATCTGATCTAGACTATCAGGATTTCCTAAAAAGTCTGGAATTAACACTTCAATTTTAGTGTCAGGACTTTGTTCTTTTAATGCGGCAATCGTTTTGGCAAATTGACTAGCGCCACCATCTGCCAAGTCATCTCTAGCCACACTAGTAATAACAACGTGGCCTAGTTCGAGTTGTTGACTAGCTTTAGCCAAGTGAATAGGTTCTAAAGGGTCGACTGCCTCCATATGACCAAACGTTACGTCACAAAAACGACAATTTCTTGAGCAATGTTTACCGAGGATCATAAAGGTAGCTGTTCCGTTAGTATAGCATTCACCTAAATTAGGGCAAGAAGCTTCGCTACAGACCGTATTTAAAGCTAGTTGAGACATAATTTGATTCATTTGTGTTACTTTTTGTTGGTTAAAGCGAATTCGTGGTTTTATTTGAGTCATAAGCTAGCCTCCTCTATTTGAGCGACTAAATCATTTAAGTATAAAACAGTTCCTTCTGGTTGATAATGTTTAGTGACAATACCAGAATAAGGACATTCAATTTCATGTACAGCTTTGTCTGTTTCAACTTCGTATAACACTTCATCTTTTTCAATGAAATCCCCTACATTTTTTAACCAAGAAACAAGCATTCCTTTTTCCGTTTTAGCTGTTAATTTTGGAAACGTCACATCATAAAGCATCGTTAGTCTTCTCCCTTCAAAATCAAATCTAAATTTATCTTAACGGATGGCTATTTAAAGAAAAAGAGTAGAAGGAAAAAGTCTGTGAAAAAAACTGTTTTTTGCTTTAAATTGGTTATTAAAAAACAATAGTGTATTTTAAAACTTTGACAAATACTGATGAATATAAAAATGAACAGCTTAAATTCGATAGTCGAATTTAAGCTGTTGGCTTATGAATTAAAAAATAGTTTCTGAAGTTAATGAATAGGGTAAATCCTCTGATGAAATCGTCTTACACGGAGGAACTAAGCCTAAATTAAACGTAAGATTTCCACCGGCCATTAAGAGATGATGAGGAATAGCTAAACCTGTATAAGGTTGGTCATTAATTTGTAAAGAAGTAACATAGTGATACTGAGGAGCATTGTGATTAGTTTGAATGTGTAAACTTTTACCAGAAGATAGCTGAATGGTTACTTCATCAAATAAGGGAATGCCTAAAGTATATTCTCCGCTACCTGGTGTAACAGGATAAAAGCCTAGACTATTAAATAAGTACCAAGCACTCATACTGCCATTATCTTCATCACCTGGATAACCAGCAAAACCTAAATGAAAGGCCCGAGACATTAACTCTTTCAACAGATGTTGGCTAGTCCAAGGTTGTTTAACATAATGAAATAAATAAGGTAGATGGAAACTTGGTTGATTAGAAATAGCAACTTGTCCAAAGTCAATGGCAGCCATTTCGCTCATTTCATGAATTTCAAATCCGTAACCACTGACATCAAAAAGAGGTTCTGTGTTACACAGTTCTGTTATATGACTTAAAAAGTTTTGAGCGCCACCATGACTGTTAATTAAACCGTTCATGTCATGAAAAACAGCGTAACTATTTTGATAGCTACTACCTTCTGCATAATGTCTGCCCCAACTAATAGGATTAAAAGGTTCAATCCATTGCCCTTGTCTATCTTTAGGCCGCATAAGACCAGTTGTTGGATCAACTAATTGTCGGTAATTTAAGGATTGCTGCCAGTAACTATTAGCTATCTCTGTTTTTCCTAGTATTTGGGCAACTTGAGCAATACAAAAGTCACTATAAGCATAGTCTTGGGTATGGTTAACACTTTCATGATAATCACTTGGAACATAACCATATGTTAGATAATCTAGGGTTCCTTGTCGTCCATATCGGTCATTTTCACTTTGGGTAGTAGCACTTTTTAACATAGCTTCTAAAAACTCTGGCATTAAATCTAGCCGAATATCTTTCATGGCAGCATCTGCAATGACTGCATCAATCAGTGTGCCAGGCATTAATCCTCTTTCGTCTGGAGATAACCATTTTGGTAAGTAACCAGCATGACGATAAGCATTTAAAAAGCCTTCTAACATTTCTCCGTATTCTTCTTGTGCAATAAGAGAGTAGAGAGGATAAACTGTTTTATAAGTATCCCAAAAGCCATTGTTAGTATAATAGAAACCTGATGTTATTTTCCGAGATAAAGTGTCATAGTGAATTGGTTTTTCTTGTTGATCTAGTTCATACCATTTTTGAGGAAATAAAAAACAGCGATACATCATCTGATAAAATAGTTGAACTTTTTGGGCGTCTTTGTCTGTCACTGTGATTTTACTAAGATAATGTTCCCAAGCTTCTTTTGCTTGATTTAAAGTGTCTTTAAAAGATAAGGGTAATTCTCGTGATAAATTTAAGTGAACTTGTTGTTCTGAGATAAAAGAAGTAGCCATAATTATGGATAAGGTAGGCTCACCTAAATCAAAAGATAGATGTAGAGTAGGGTCCTGTCCTTGCCAAATGTTACCCTTAATAGGTTCTAAGTTATTGTGTAAGTCTTGCCAGTGATGAACCGGTTGTGAAAAATGATAGGCTACATACATCTTTAATTCAGGATCTTCACAACCGGAAGCATTACTGATATAACCAGTTAAGGTTTTCTCGTTTTCTGATAATTGCCACTTACTAGGACCGTCAGCTTTTATAACCAAACCTGCGTCTTTAAGAGTAGGATATTGAATAAGTAAATGAGCTCCATAAGTAGAGGGAGTTAGTTCACTTGTAATTTGATATCTTAAAGATTTAATTTTTAAATGGTGAGGAGAAAAAATAGCCTCTTCAGGTCGGTAAGAGCTTTGTAGATGGAAAAGTTCATTAGAATTTGGCGTTCCTATGATTGGTAGCATTAACAGTGAAGAAAAATCTCCCATCCAAGGACTAGGTTGGTGAGTTAAACGAAACCCCTGAAAAGTTCGGTCTTCTGGATGAAACCACCAACTACCGTGAGTATTGGTTGTTTGAGGAGCAAAAAAGTTCATGCCAAAAGGAACACCTGTATAAGGCAAACAGTTACCATTTGAATAGCTATGCTGATTAGCAGTTCCGTGTCGTGTATCGATTAAGTTAATCATCTATTACCTCCTAAAGATATATCTTATTCTTTTTATTTTATTAATGATATATCATTAAGATAGCACAAGAAACCGTTTTTATAAAGTAGAGATTGACTAAACAAAAGAAAACATAGTCTGATAAAAATACCTAGTCTGTTTCAAAAAAACAAGTAGTAACCTATTATCAGGTTACTACTTGTTAAGGATTGATAAATTCTGTTTGAGTCATAATTGTTTCTTCAATTTTCCATTTGTTATTCTCTTTAACAAAGGTGTGATTAGCATGGGTTATGTGATCTTTATATTGAGAGGTTCCTCGGTTAAGGGTTTGTTGTTTTGTTTTTACTAACATATGATCTGTTTCTTGTTTTACTACTTGGAAAGACAAAAGCCGATGTTCTAGTGTATATGTTTTAAAAAACACGGTCATTTCTTTAGCAGTAGAAGTTTGAGCGGATGTGACTAAAGTGTCAACATATCGGTTAACATCTTTTTGACTAGCAGCATCTAAATTTTCGACTAAAAGCTGTAAAGTTTTTTGCGCTTCTTTTTTATCGGTTATGTTACCTGTTGGACTCACTTGTTTGTTGCTAGCTTCTGCAATATCTGTAGCCTCTTTTAGATAACCAGCTCCCATAAACAAAAGCAACAGAAGTGCTAACAGTAAACTGATTTTTCTTCTCATTATTAATTCCTCCTAGACATCTGATAATTTACTTGGGCTGATAATACCTTGATACAAGTTTCTACCAATTATTCCTTCATCTGGCATAACATATGGCCCGTCAAATGGTAATAACGTTTCCTCTAATTCCTCTAGAACTAACTGAGGGTGACTCACCCAGGCGGTTAACCGGAGATAGGCGGAATCTAAGCGAGCTAAAATTCCTCCGTAACGAATATCTAAAATTTCCCAACCGAATACTTTATTTTGTCCTAACCAAAGCTCTCGGTGAAGAGAATGTAATTCTTGGGTGTCTTCTTGTAACTGTTTGATGAGTACTAATAGTTCCTCCATCTCTTGAGTGTTTTTATGTTGATAAGCTTGTCTAATTTGTAAGCCTAAATCTATTTTTTGACTAAGAAATAAAGCCAACTGTTGATAAAACTGAAACAATAATTCTGTTTTTTTCGTGGTAGGTGTTTGTTTCAATTGTTGATACAAGTCTTGATAGTGTTTTTTCAAAGGATGACGATTTAAATTAATATCATATAGACCTAATAATGGATCTTGGTAAAGAGCTAATTTACTGGCATGAGAAGCATGTGAGTTGATTGAATCTGTTCCAGGAGTTCGGTCAAATAAATCCAGTAACAAGTAACTGTGGATATCTTCTTGCTGCATTTGCTTCAATTGTTTTCCTAAATGGGCTAAGGATACTTCTGGATAGAACTGATGTTCAGCAAATAACTGTAATCCTAGTAAACAAGTATCAAATGGAGTTTCGCCACCATCATCTTGCCAAAGAGTGGCATAAACAGTTTGGATGCCTGTTTCTTTACAAGCAGCTAAAGCTTTTTGAGTAGCATCGATTGTTTTTCCGTAGTTAGGAGCAATACCATTCCAAAGCCAAATTCCTCCAGCAAAAATCACTGGTTTTTTCAGACTTCGGTGGATATTAATCAACTGATGATAGGCTTGTTGATCATGATGATAGTAATCCCAATAAACTAAGGAAACATCTGGCATATTTTCAATTGTTTCTTTGGGAATATCTGCCTTTAGATCATAATAATCACCTGTTTTTGAGCCTAAACGGAAAAACATATCACTCCACATTTGAACGTCTAACTGCAAGGTGTCTGTTATTTGTTTCACCTTGTGTAAGTGGCGGTTCATAATGTCAAACCGATTTTCCACGCCATTTTTTTTCAAAAAATTCCCTAAACCTAATTGATGCGCTTCATCCATGCCGATATGAATTTTCTGACTTCTAAAAGGTTGACTGGCTGCGGTAATAGCTGCTGATAAAAACTGATAGGTAGCTGGTTCATCGACTAATAAAATGTCTTCAGTATCTTTTATATCCTGAGCAAAATTCCATTTTAATGGATTTTTTAAGTGGCCTAGTACTTGAATAGCAGGAATTAACTCAATTCCTAAGTGATAGGCAAAATCATCTAGGGAAGAAAGTTCTTCCTGAGTATATCTACCTCTCATATAACCAAAGTAAGGATATTCTGGAATGGTATAGGTGTCTTCCATATACAGCATGCAAGTATTTAAGCCTAGAGTGGCACAAGTGAGTAAAATTTCTTTAAACTTAGCTAGATGTAACACTGCATTTCTAGAAAGGTCAATCATTGGGCCAATTTCTTGAAATTGAGGATGCTCTATTAAGTGAAAAGGTTCAGAATTATCATGAGTCAGTATCATGGTAAACGCTCTAAAAAAATGAGCTGTTTCTTCATAATAAAGGGTATAAGCTTGGTCGTTTTGTATCACTTCTAAAGGACCTGGTCTATGATGAACGTAAACAGGTGTACCACTAGAATGGATCGTAAAGGAAAATTTATTTTGTAGATAGTTTAAGCCAGTCATTAAAAAATTTGTATCGCCTATTAAGTTAAGGGCTTTCATTTAAAGGACCTCCCGATTTGTTGTATCTCTACTTTAAAACAAAGGAAGGGAGTACATCAAGAGGAAAATAAAACTCACATAGCTAAACAAGAATGACATAGAGAAAAAGATTCACATATTGTATCTTAGAGAAGTTTTGATTAGATTTAAGAAAAATAAAGGAGGCATTATGATGGAAATTAGAGGAGATATTGAAATAGCTAAAGGAAATCAACAAGCATTGTCTAACCAGTATCAAGAGTCAAAGATGCTAGCTAAAAGATTAGAATGGTTTCAAGATTTAAAATTAGGAGTTATTATGCACTGGGGTTTGTACGCTGAGGCAGGAATTGTTGAGTCTTGGCAGTTATCAGAAAAAGATGAGTGGGCTAGAGAACCGGTAGCTTTTAGAGAAGATATTAAAGTGTTGCAACGGGACTACTGGGAATTAATTACCGAGTTTAATCCTACGCAATTTAATCCTGAACAATGGGCAAAAGATTGCCGAGAAGCAGGATTTAAGTATTTGATTTTAACGACGAAACATCATGATGGGTTTAATTTATTTGATACACAGTTTAGTGATTATAAGATTACCTCTCCGCGTTCTCCTTTTTCGACTCATCCTAAACGTAATCTTGTTAAGGAAGTTTTTGACGCATTTAGACAAGAAGGTTTAGCAGTAGGCGTTTATTATTCTAAAGCAGATTGGCATCATCCTTGTTATTGGTTGCCTGATGAAACAAAAAAAGGCAGACATGCTAGTTATGATACACAAGCTAATCCTGAGATTTGGCTAGAGTATGTTAACTTTGTTCATAATCAATTAGAAGAATTAATGACGGATTACGGAAAGATTGATTTATTGTGGTTAGATGCAGGTTGGTGTGGTCAAGGTCAAGAAGATTTACAGATGGATGTATTAATAGAAAAGTTAAGAGAAAAGCAACCAGAGTTAATCGTTGTAGATAGAATGATGGGAGGTAGACATGAAAATTATGTCACTCCAGAAAGAAAAATACCTACTAAAGATCAACTACCTAGTAAGGCATGGGAAAGTAATATTCCGCTTGGTAATGACTGGGGATATGTTCCTACTGATACTTTTAAACAGCCAAAAGAAGTGTTAGAAACTGTGATTGATGTAGTGTCTAAAGGGGGAAACTTGATTTTAGGTGTAGGACCTAAACCAGATGGTACTTTAACAAAAGAAGAAAAAGAGATTATGAGATATTTAGGCCAGTGGCTTTTAATCAATCAAGAGGCTATTTATAAAACTCGACCAGTATTTCCAATCCAAGAAAAAATAGACTGGAAACTTACTCAAAATGATTCTTTTATTTATTTAATTTATACCGGTGAACCAAAGAACTATTCTGAAGTTTTAGATTTAAAAGATTTAGCCGTTACTCAGTCTATTTCAAAAGTGTATACCTTATCTGAAACAAAATTATTAAGTGAGGAACTAGATCAATCTTCAAAGGCAATTTCTATACCTAAAGAATTTTTCCAAGACGTATATCCTGTTTTGGTATTAGAAAAAGCTTGATATATCAATGTTTATCAAAGAAAACAAATTTTACACATTGTTTACCATTTGAAAAAAAGTTAAATTGTAAATGCTTACAACGGTGATTTGAAAGGAGGAATTAAACATGACTGTATTAAAAAGTCAACCAGTCATACACAACGAAATCAATTTAAAGGCCAGAACAAGTAACAATCAAAAAGGATGGATCAAAAAAGTTCAGGCCAGTCGGCAACTATATTGGTTTGTTTTACCAGCTTTTCTAATCTTTTTAATTTTTTCTTATATTCCTATGTACGGAATTGTGATTGCATTTAAAGATTATGTCCCTGCTTTAGGTATTTGGGGTAGTCCATGGGTAGGATTTAAACATTTTCAACGTTTTTTTGATTCTTATTACTTTGCGGACCTATTAAAAAATACATTAGGAATTAGTGTTTACTCACTAATTGTAGGATTTCCTCTACCTATTATTTTAGCGTTAGCTTTAAATGAGATTAAAGATGGTCCTTTTAAGAAATTTACACAGACTGTCACTTATGCACCTAATTTTATCTCAGTTGTAGTTATGGTAGGGATGGTTATTTCTTTCTTATCTCCATCAACAGGTATGATTAATCATTTATTAGAATTTATGGGCTTTGATAGAATTGCTTTTATGACCGATCCTAAGTGGTTTAAAACTGTTTATGTTTTGTCAGGTGTTTGGCAAGGAACTGGCTGGAGTTCTGTGATTTATCTAGCGGCTCTCTCTGGAGTAGATACCCAGCTACATGAAGCAGCAGTTGTAGACGGGGCTTCTAGATTACAAAGAATTTGGCATATTAATTTACCAACCATTCGTCCAACTATGGTGATTTTATTAATTATGAGTGTTGGTTCAATTATGTCAGTAGGTTATGAGAAAATTTTGTTAATGCAAAACCCTTTAAACTTAGAAGCGTCTAACGTTATTTCGACGTTTGTTTATCAACAAGGTTTATTGGACGCACAGTACAGTTATGCGACAGCAGTTGGGTTATTCAACTCAGTGATCAATGCTATTTTATTAATTAGTGTCAATAAAATTGCGTCTAAAATAGGCGAGTCTAGCTTGTTTTAAGAAAGGAGAAAGGTATGAATAATCGATTAATTAAAGATACACCACTTGATAAATTATTTATGAAATTTAATTATGTGTTTTTACTGTTAGCCTTAGTTATTGTTTTATATCCGCTGATATATATAGTAAGTGCATCAATTAGTGATCCTAATGCGGTTAATTCTGGACAAATGTTTTTATTTCCAAAAGGATTAACGTTTGAAGGTTACAAAACTATTTTAAATAATGACAGTATTTGGCGAGGATATTTAAACACTATTTTTTATACGGTATTAGGAACAAGTATTAATTTAGCAGTGACATTACCTTGTGCTTATGCTTTATCTCGGTCTGATTTTTATGGCCATAAATTTATTACATCTTTTATGTTAGTAACCATGTTTATAGGTGGAGGGTTGATTCCTAGCTATTTATTAATCAAAAATCTTCATATGTTAAACACAGTTTGGGCTCTTGTACTACCAGGAGCAGCTTCTATTTATAACATTGTTGTGACTCGAACATTTTTTCAATCTACCATTCCAAGAGAGATGGAAGAAGCCGCGATTATTGATGGATGTAATGATTTTATGTTGTTCTTTAAAATTATCCTACCACTTTCAACTCCAATTATAGCTGTTATGGCTTTGTTTTATGGTGTTGGTCATTGGAATAGTTTCTTCAGTGCTTTAATTTACTTGTCAGATAAAACAATGTATCCGCTTCAAATGGTATTAAGAGAAATATTAGTGCTACAAGACATGTCATCTAACTCCATTAATGGCAATATGACTCAGGACATGGCAGCAATGTTATTTAGTAAACAGCAGCTAGTTCAGGTCATCAAGTATGGTGTCATGATTGTGTCAACATTACCGGTAATTATCATCTATCCATTTTTACAAAAGTATTTTGTAAAAGGTATGATGGTTGGTTCATTAAAAGGTTAAAAGGGGAGAAAAAGAAAGATGAAGACAAAGAACGGAACAAAGTTAGCAATTGGTTTATTAGTTTGTGGCCTATTCCTAACAGCATGTGGTGGCAATAACAAAAGTGCTGATGGAGGTAAAGAAAGCAAAATAGAGTTAACAGAAAAAGGTTTTCCTATTGTAAAAGATGAAGTGACAATGAAAATGATGGGACCTAGTACTGGTTTAGCTGAGTGGAAAGATATGGCATTTTTCAAAGATTATGCGAAAAAAACAGGCATTAACTTTAAATTTACTACGCCACCAACTAGTGACTTTTCAACTAAATTGAACTTAGCATTAGCAAGTGGAGATTTACCAGATGTTATTTTTGCAACTAGCTCAAATGATTTAACGCCTTCTATGGAGATGGATTATGGATCCCAAGGAATTTTGGTTGCAATTGAAGATAAAATTGAAAAAAATATGCCTAATTTAACTAAGGCTATGGAGGAAGATCCATCGATTAGAAAATCAATTACTACACCAGATGGACATATTTATTCTCTTCCAATGATTTCAAGAGGAGATACAGCTATTTGGCCAAGAGGACCAATGTGGTACAGAGGGGATTGGTTAAAAGCTTTAGGAGTAACAGAATTACCTAAAACAACAGATGAGTTTTACGCACTAATGAAACGATTTAAAGAAGAGGATCCAAATGGTAATGGTAAAGCAGATGAAGTTCCACTAACAGATGTTAAAATGGAAAGCACTCGTCCTTGGCTAATGGCTGGTTTTGGAATGAGAACTCTAGGTATTCAAGAAGATGATGGCAAAGTAACCTATACCCCAATTTCTGAAAACTATAAAGCTTATTTAGAATTTATGAATAAATTATATAGTGAAAAATTATTAGATCAAGAAGTATATGGTCAATCTGATGAACAAAGAAAAGCAAAAGGTCAAAACAATCAAGTAGGAGTATTTCCAGATTGGTTTTCTTATTTCACAACAGGTAAAGATGAAAAAACAGCTTTAGATGATCCAATGTTCCAACCTTTAAGTTCTAAATGGTCTAAAGAAACAGTGGTACCAGGTAGTCCTCGAATGGTTCGTGAAACAATGACGATTACTAAAACGTGTCCTTCACCAGATGCTATTCTTCGTTGGGCAGATTACTTCTATTCTAAAGAAGGAGCAGACTATTTAAGTAATGGTCCAGAAGGTTCTTTATGGGAGTGGAAAGAAAACGATAAGGGAGAAAAAGTTAGAGTTTATGCAGAAGGTATTGATTTAACTAATACGGAAGATGAGCGTGGAAAAATTACACCGAACTATGGTTTAACAGTCCCAACTTTAGGTTACCCACTTGAAACAAAAGACATTATTAAAAAAGATGCTAATGAAGAACCTTACACAGCTTTCAATGATTTTATTGCAAGTGAAACTGAAAATAAAATTACTAAGTATGCGAAAGTACCTTTCCCACTTTTATACTTAACAAATGAAGAAACAGAACAAGTGAGAGATATTAAAACGGATTTAGAAACTTATGTAGAACAAATGGAAGCTAAATTCATTACAGGAGTAGAACCTATAGAAAATTGGGATAAATATGTTAAAACCATAGAATCTATGGGAGTTAAAAAATACGTTAAAACGTATCAAAGTGCTTATGATCGTTGGGAAAAATCTGAATAATTAATGACTTGAATAGTAAGAGGCTAAGACCTCTTACTATTTCTGCTATTTAAATAATACTCGTTATTTATAAAAAAGCTATTGCACTGTATCAATTTCTTTGTTAAATTAAACCTCGTAGAATGAAAAAGGAGGAGATTATAATAGATAATACAACAGGATTTGTTAAGGGAAGTTACCGGCTAGGAAGTTTTATCATAAAAGCATTGTGGCTTCAATTGTTAACTGTTTGCTATACATTAAAAGGTTGTTTATTATTAGGTCTATTTCCGTCAATAACTACTAGTTTTAGATTAGTTCATCAAAACTTTAAGGAAGATTTAACAGCAAAAGAATTGAGACAAAAATTTAAACATTATTATCAAGAAACCTTTAAAGAAAGTAATCAAGTAGGATATATTTTAACTGTGTTAGGTCTATTTCTAGTTATTGATTTAAAAGTTTCTAGTATCTATATCCAATCTGTTATGCTACATATGTTGCTACTTGTTTTTTTTATTGGTTATTTAGGGGTTTGTTTATTTATTTTCCCTGTAATAGCTCGGTATCAGTTAACTACCCAACAATATCTTAAACAAGCTTTCCTGCTTTTTCTAGCTAGTCCCGTTGAAACAATAGCAATTGTAATCGCTTTATCCTTGTTAGGCATTATTTGGACAGCGTGTCCCATCCTTTTATTTATAGCAAGCATTCCTATGGTTACGGGAGTGATTCTTTGGTTTTCAAAGCAAGGAATACTGAGAAGTGAAAGGAAACATTTATCCAATGAATAAGATTAAAACATATCTGAACAATCATGCTAAAACATTCATGTCTAAATATGTCTATTCTTATTTTTTGATTTTTTTGATTCCTTTTTTGCTCGTTTCTACTATTTGGTATCGGACCTCTTTGAAAAGTATTTCCCAGCAAATTGATGCCACAATGGATAGTTATTTGTTGCAAGTAGACAATTCTTGGGTAAATCAGTTGAGTCAATTGGAAAATTTAGCTGCTCAAATTTCACAAGATTATAAACTTTCTAGTTACATGGTAAATCACAGTTATTATTCAAAAGAGGCGAAAGAAGAGTTAGTACGTTATAAACTAAATAGTCAGTTAGTTGATGATGTTTATCTTTATTTTTATAATACCCCCAATCAGTTTTATTCATCAGTAGGTTATTTAAGTTTAGATACCTTTGCTCGTCAGCGATACAGTAATTACAATATTCCGTTGGAGAGTATTAAACAAGACTTGCACCAACAGGTACCAAAGATTTCTCCTATTTATAAAAAAAATTCCCCTTCTCCAATGGAAGAGCTTGGTTTTTTAGTTTATTATGTGCCGTTAGTTAATTCAGAAGGGACTAACTATGGCTCTGTTATGTATAAGTTAAACTTACAAGGTATACAGAAAAAACTAACTCCTTTAATAGAGCACCAAAATGGCAATGTTTTTATTGTAAATAAAGAAGGAAAAATCCTTGCTAATGTTAATGATTCACTGCTAACAACACATCCGCTAAAATCTCAACAGCTGATGGATATTTCTAAGCGAGATAAAATAACGTTGAATAAACAAAAATATTTAGTTAGCAGAGCTCAAAATAAACTATATGGTTTAACATATATTACACTAATGGATGCTAAACAAGCATATCATCCTATAAAAAAAATGCATTACTGGATGATGTTAGGTTTGCTAATTGTGTTTGTGATAGGTACCATAGTAGCAACTTATTTAGGTCGAAGACATTATAAACCTATTCAACAATTAGAAGCAGCGATTCAACAACAAATGGGAGCAGTGCAAGAAACAGATTCTTTAGATGATTTTGACCGAATTGAACAACAATTATCTCAATTTTTTGAACAAAACCAACAGCTTTTAGAAGAAATTAAACGTCAAACTCCCTATGCAAGAGAACAGGTTTTAAGACGGTTACTAAACGGAAAGCTGAATCATACAAAACAACTAGATATTTTGTTAGAATCGGTAGCCATTCAATTTTATGAAGAAATCTTTTTTGTTATTTTAATAGACACGCACATGATGAACAAAAAAGTGACTATTCAGAACCAAGCCTTTTTAATGGAAGTTTTAAGCGAATTGGAAGGTACTAGTTACCGAGCTTATGGTACAGAATTACTAACTTCACCAGCTATAGCTTTATTAGTCAGTACTAATAAACCTGTTGTACCTGTGCAGATGGTAAAAATTATTCAAGAGATACTGACTTACATGGAAAAAGAACAATCCATTATTCCTAATATCTGTGTAGGGAATCCAGTGACTGAATTAACAGAAATTAACCGCTCTTACATTGAAGCATTAGCAGTTTTAGATTATCAGGCCATGCATGGTCAGGCTGAAGAAATTATATTTTATACTGATTTAGATCAACAAGGCTACACTCAGCAGTTTAATTATCCAACCAACGAACAATTAAAGTTAGTTCAAAGTTTAAATCAAGGAGATCTACATATTGCCAGAGAAAGTATCAATCATTTAATTCAATACGGAATTAAGTATCAACAAAGTGTGAATGGTTTACGGTTATATGGGTATTACCTATTAAATACGGTACTAAAAACAGGAATGGATTTATGTGGAGACGATTTTTTCATAGAAGGAGAACAACAAGCTGAGTTTCAATCAATGGAAGATTTAAGAAGGAGATTGGTAACCTTAGTCGAAAAAATTTGTTTAGTCGTTTCTAACAAGCCTAAAAATCAAGAATCTGCATTAAAAGAAGAAATTTTCACCTATATTGATCAATACTATGCTTCTCACGATCTATCACTAGATAGTTTAGCAGAGCATTTAGATGTATCTATTTCATATTTAAGTCGATTTATAAAAAAAGAAAGCGGTTTGACTTTTTCAAAATATGTGCAACAATTACGATTAGAACGAATAAAAGAGGCTTTAGTCGAAACTGATTTACCTATTAAAGATATTATACAATCTTCTGGGTATTATGACGTATCCAACTATACACGAAAATTTAAAACACTGGTCGGTGTAACACCAGGGCAATATCGATTGTTACAACGATACGAAGAAGGGTGATTAACATGGTAAAAAGATTAATTAGTGCTAACTTTAGTGAATTAGGACAAATGAACGGAGCAGAATTAAAAGAATCTATTCGAGCAAGTGAAGGACGTGTCATAGCTAGCGAAAATGTTTGTGTACAACCTCCAGCAGATGGCGAGTTAACTAATGGAGAATTAGCTAGTGCCTTTGGTGCTGACTTGATTTTGTTAAATTTATTTGATTGTTTTAATCCAGTCATTTTAGGCTTACCAGGTATGAGTTTATCTAAAGCGATGAATTTTTGGGAACATCCAGAAGAAAACCAAGAAAATCCTATTGCTCAGTTAAAAGAATTAATCGGTCGTCCAGTTGGGATTAATTTAGAGCCAATTTCTTTAGAGGCAGATTTAATGAGTGAGCGTGTTGGCATTAACCAAGGCCGAATTAGTTCAAAAGAAACTTTCCAACAAGCAGATAAATTGGGAGTTGATTTTATTTGTTTGACAGGAAATCCTGGCACAGGTGTAACTAATCAGCAAATTGGTGAGGCAATTAAGGTAGCAAAAGACAATTTTTCAGGTTTGATTATAGCTGGAAAAATGCATAGTTCAGGGGTAGATGAACCAGTTGCGACGAAAGAATCAGTCGAAATTTTTGCTAAAGCAGGAGCAGATGTATTATTACTTCCTGCTGTAGGAACAGTTCCAGGTTTTACTGAACAAGATATGATTGAAGCTGTTAAAATTGCTAAACAAAATGATCTATTAACGATGTCAGCTATTGGCACTAGTCAAGAAACCTCATCAAGAGAAACTATTCGTCAAATTGCGATTCAAAACAAAATGTGTGGTGTAGACATTCAACATATTGGGGATGCAGGAGCTGGAGGAGTGGCACCGGTTGAAAATATTTATGAAATGTCTGTAGCTATTCGTGGAATGCGTCATACGATTAACCGGATGGCTCGTTCTATTAACCGCTAATATACTAAAAAATAATAAGAAGAAACGAGTAAAGAGCTAATTTTTTATTCGTTTCTTTTTTTGACTAGTGAAAAAGAAATACATATTGCACAGAATACGCTCTCTTAATATAGTGGAAGTAACAAAAAGCAGAAGAAATGAGGAATCTGATATGGAAAAAATATTTCCAGAGTCTTTTCTTTGGGGAGCAGCAGCCTCAGCACCTCAAACAGAAGGGGCAGCGTTGATAGATGGAAAAAGTCCTTCGACTTGGGACAAGTGGTATGAACTAGAACCACAGCAATTTTTTAATCAAATAGGACCAAAAGATACATCTAACACGTATTACCTTTATAAAGAAGATGTTCGGTTAATGAAAGAGATGGGATTAAATTCCTATAGAACATCGATTGCCTGGACTAGATTATTGCCAGATGGACAAACTCTTAATACCAAAGCAGTTTCTTTTTATAGAAATTATTTTACAGAGATGCTTCAAGCAGGAATTAAGCCTATTATTAATCTGTTTCACTTTGATATGCCTTGGTGGTTAATGGAAAAAGGTGGTTGGGAGATGCGTGAAGCAGTTGATGCTTTTGCTTTTTATGCCCAAACTGCTTTTGAACAATTTGGCGATTTGGTTAAAGACTGGACTACTTTTAATGAGCCGATGGTTCACATCGAATGTGGCTATTTAGGAGAGGCCCATTATCCTAAAGTGATTGATTTTAAACGCGCAATTCAAGTAGGCTATCACACGTTAATGGCTCATGTCAAAGCTGTTCAAGCCTTTAGACAAGTTGGAATTTCTAAAGGGAAAATTGGTATTATTTTAAATTTATCGCCAATTTATGCTAAAAGTCAGAACCCAGAAGATCAACAGGCTCAGTTTTATGCAGACTTATTTTATACCCGTAGCTTTTTAGATCCAGTTGTAAAAGGAGAAATTCCCCTTGAGTTAAAAAATGTTTTACAGGAACATGGATTAACACCTAAAACAAATGCTGGTGATAAAGAATTAATCAGACAGTATAAGATTGATTTTTTAGGGGTGAATTACTACCAACCTTTACGGGTTCAAGCACCAAAAAATCAAGTATTTCCTGCTAAATCACCAGGCTATTTTGCCCGAGGCTATAATTGGCCAGAAAAACGGATAAATCCTCACCGAGGATGGGAGATTTATCCTGCAGGTATGTATGATTTAGCTAAAAGAATTCAACAGGAGTATGACAATATTCCCTGGTATGTTTCAGAAAATGGCATGGGAGTAGAAGGGGAAGAAAAATTTACTAAGAATCAGGTTATTCAAGATCAGTACCGGATTGCATTTGTTAAAGAACATTTAGAGTATTTACATCAAGCTATTGCTGAAGGTAGCCATTGTTTTGGTTATCATGTGTGGACATTTATTGATTGTTGGTCATGGCTTAATGGGTATAAAAATCGGTATGGTTTTTATCAAGTTGATTTAGATAATCAGTTTATTCGGAAACCTAAACTAAGCAGTTTTTGGTTTAAAAAGATTAGTTCACAGAATGGATTTTAAATTGATGTATTAAAAAGGTCTTTCCTATTTTGCTAGGAAAGATCTTTTTTAACAAATGGATGGTAAAAAATCCACTCAATTGGCTCTTTTGTTTCAGTCAGTTATTTTGTAAACTGAATGAGAGAAGGAGGGATTGTTTTGGTTAAACATATTTTAACAATTGCAGGTTCAGATTCCACAGGTGGCGGTGGATTTGAAGCAGATTTACGTACCTTTCAAGAATACGAACTATTTGGTTATAGTGCAGTAACTTGTATTGTGACGATTCAGCATGAAAAAGAAGTTGATATCTATCCTATTCCAACTGAAGTATTGGATAAGCAGTTACAGACATTGCTAGATTCTTCAGTTAATTTACCTTATATAAAAGTGGGCATGTTAGGATCACTAGAAAACGTGACTTGGTTTAGTCAATTTATTCAAGAACATCCTAATCAACAATTTATTATCGATCCAGTTTTTTCTTTTAAAGAAACAGGTAGCTACCTAAAAGGACAAACAGATATTGTTTCTTTTTATCAACAAGAAATTTTACCCCATACTTTTTTAACCACTCCCAATTTATTGGAAGCTTCTTTACTAGCTGAGATGCCTCCGTTAACTAGTGAGTCAGAGATGAAGGAAGCGGCTGAAAAAATTTGGCAACTAGGAGTTCAACATGTTGTGATTAAAGGTGGTACACGTATGGCAGGAGAAGAAGCAGTAGATTTATATTATGATGGACAACATTTTCAATTTTTTAGACTACCTAAATTGACAACTAATAGAATTAATGGAGCTGGTTGTACGTTTGCTTCAGCCATAACTGCTCGGTTAGCTCAAGAAGCAACACCAGCAGTAGCAATTAAAGATGCTAAAGAGTTTGTTCATCAAAGTATCCAAGGAGGCCAACCTTTTTATCAACAAATAGGCAATGTTTGGCAAGGAGCGAATCGTTCATGAAAACAAATAAAACCTTAATGATAACTAGAATTGCAGTTATTTCAGCTTTGTCAGTTGGTTTAGCTATGTTATTTGTTATCCCTGTCCCTTTAACAAAAGGTTATATTAACTTATTAGAAGTAGGGATTTATACAAGTGCTATTTTATTTGGTTCAGTAACAGGTGGATTTGTTGGAGGAATCAGCGGTGGGCTATTAGATTTATTGCTAGGTTATCCTCAGTGGATTATTTTTTCCGTGATCATTCATGGTCTACAAGGGTATGTAGCCGGTCGTCTAAAAAAGAGAGGACTGTTTCTTTCTTTAATCATTAGTGCAGGTGTGATGATCGTTGGCTATTTTTTTGCCACATCTTTGTTATACGGAGTAGGAGCAGGAGTTGCTTCTATTATTGGTAATATTTGGCAAAACCTGATAGGTGGTCTATTATCAGTAGTAGTGAGCCGTTTATTAGCACAACGTCAGGCTATCAAACAATAAGGAGGAAGTAACATGATTTCAATGAAACAATTAGAAACAGATTTAACTGAGATTGTGACGGATGTTTTAGAAAAATCCGGTATTCAATCAGGAGAGATCTTTGTGTTAGGATGTAGTAGTAGTGAAGTAGCAGGCGGAACTATTGGTCAAAATTCTAGTAAAGAAATTGGTGAAACAATTATTAGGGTGTTAAAACACATACTAGATGAAAAAGGCATACATTTAGCTGTTCAAGGTTGTGAACATATTAACCGAGCATTGACTATTGAAAAACAAGTTGCGGTTACTCATCATTTTGAACAAGTCAATGTTGTTCCAGCTCTGCATGCAGGAGGTTCATGTGCGGTAGCAGCTTACGAACAAATGACAGATCCTATTGAAATTGAACACATTACAGCTAAAGCTGGTATAGATATTGGAGATACTTCAATTGGTATGCACATTAAGCACGTACAAGTTCCTATTCGACCTGTTCTAAAAGAGTTAGGAGGAGCTCATGTAACAGCGTTAACCTCTAGACCAAAATTAATTGGCGGCGAACGTGCAGTTTATAAATAATAATAAAATGAATAAAAAATTAGTTAGCGATTAGGCTAGCTAATTTTTTTTATTAAAAAACATTTGCTATCATAAAAAAAACGTGCAGTTTACAGTAGATTATTTTATAATACTAGTATTGAGGTGCACATGTTGAAGGTTATAAACATGTAAGCGTTTTTAAAAAAGGGGAAGATTATGGAAGAAAAACAGAAAAGCTTACCAAGAACTCTAGGATTTACAACAGCATTAATGACTATTTTAGGGATTGTGATTGGCTCTGGTATTTTCTTTAAACCTTATGCCATATTTAAGGCTACTGGTGGAGCACCTGGTTTAGGGATGATAGCATGGATTGTAGCAGGAATATTAACTATGGCTGGAGCTTTAACTGTTTCAGAAATAGCGACAATTGTGCCAGAAACAGGTGGCATGGTGACTTATGTTACGAAAGTCTACGGAAAGAAACTAGGTTTTTTAGCAGGTTGGACAGATTCCTTGTTATATCAAGTTGGTTTAGTGGCAGCTTCTGCAGTTATTTTTGGTGTTCAGGCAACTTATTTATTAGGGTTTTCAGAAGATATGAAATGGATGAAGCTAACTATCTCGATAGCAGCCATTTTGTTTGTAGCCTTTATGAATACGTTAAGTGCTAAGCTAAGTGGCTACTTTCAAACGATTATTACATTAGGTAAATTTGTGCCTATTTTAGTTATTATGATAGTTAGTTTTTCTAAAGGAACAGGACATTCGATAGCCAGTCCAATTATAGCGCCAGATATTCAACCGTTTAATGCTTTTTCCATTGCTTTATTAGCTTGTTTATTTGCGTTTGATGGTTGGATGGGAGTAGGACAAATTGCTGGAGAGATGAAAGAACCGGGAAAAGATTTACCGAAAGCTTTAATTATGGGGATTAGTATTGCATCTATGGTGTTTATTTTGATGAATATCGCTTATATGTGGGTACTTCCAGCCAATGAATTAATGTTAACAGAAACTCCTGCAACTCAAGTCGCTATGAAAATCTTTGGTAATAGTGGTGGAAAAATTGTAGCGATGGGTATTTTAGTGGTTGTTTACGGGACCCTTAATGGCTATGTGTTTACAGGAGCTAGATCAACCTATACGTTAGCGAAGACTAATTGCATTCCTATGGCAAAACATTTACAAAAGGTAAATAAATCTGGTGTTCCAGCTAATGCAATTTGGTATGTTAGTGTAGTAGCTTGTATTTACTGTTTAACAGGTAAATATGACATGTTAACAGATATTGCTATTTTTGTAGCATGGATTTTTAATACGTTAACGTTTATCGGTGTTTTAATTCTTAGAAGGAAAGAGCCTGATTTGAAACGGGTTTACCGAGTACCTTTGTATCCGTTTATTCCGATGTTAGCGATTGTTGGCGGAAGTTATGTAGTTATTAGTACACTTTTAGCTCAGCCTTCTAACGCATTAATTGGCTTAGCCGTTTTACTGCTAGGTTTACCAGTTTATGCCATCTATACGAAAAAAAATCAATTGCTAGCGAGTCAGTCATTGCAAAAGATTAAACATTAATTTGATAGCAAGAAGCCTATTTAGTTGTAGAAAATAGGCTTCTTTTTTAAGAGGAATGTCTATCTATTTTATATAATATTGTATATACTGTTTGGTATAGATTTGTAGAAGGAGAGGTACTATGACTCAAGAGAAATTATTTGAACAAGTTGCCCAAGCAATTTATCAAAGAGTACAAGATGGTGTATATGTTAGTTCGCAAAAATTGCCCTCTGAATATGATTTAGCTGAAGAGTTTCAAGTCAGTCGTTTAACAGTGAGACGCGCTATTTCAGAACTTATTAAGCGAAATGTTTTGATTAAACAAAAAGGAAAAGGAACCTATATTTTACCTCAAGAAAAAATTCAAAGTGGTAGTAAAGGATTACAAGGGTTTACTGAAGTAGCAAAAGAACAAGGAAAAGCCCCCGATACCCAAGTTGTTTTATTTGAAAAAAAAGCAAACATTCCTAATCATATAGCCAAAGAATTAGAATTGAATTATGGAGATTATGTCTATCATATTATCCGAATCAGGTCTTTGGATAATGAACCGATGACTATGGAAAATCTGTACATAAAAGAATGTTTCATGCGGAATATATCTGAAGAAAGTGCTAGCCATTCTTTGTTTGATCAAATTGAAGAAAACATCTCGATTGCTTACTCTAATCAAGAAATAGAAGCGTTACTAGCGACTGATGAATTAGCGGAACGATTAACAGTGTCGACGGGAAGTGCCTTATTAAAAGTAAATTCGGTGGTCTATTCTATTACT
This sequence comes from Vagococcus humatus, assembly GCF_003950325.1. Taxonomy (GTDB): domain Bacteria; phylum Bacillota; class Bacilli; order Lactobacillales; family Vagococcaceae; genus Vagococcus_C; species Vagococcus_C humatus. The sequence continues at coordinate 46,112 of NZ_PXZH01000005.1, read as the reverse complement.
AGTGTGCCAATTATGTACGATGAATCGTATTACCGAGGAGATAAGTATACGTTTAAAAATATATTGTATAGGAATAGTCATTAAAAAACACTAAATCATCTCATTACTGAGGTGGTTTAGTGTTTTTTATTTTTTAACAATGCTTGCATTTTTATCCTAAATTATTTAAACTAATAACCGGGAATGAAAATCATTCTCAATAAGAGAAAGGAGAAGATGTTTTGAAAAAAGGAATTCTCTTGATTGGTTTGATGATAGCAGCAGTTAGTTCCTTATTTATAGGTGTTCATAGTATTCCAATAACAGATTTATTTCATTTAAATGTGCAGCAAGAATTTATCTTGTGGCAAACCAGAATTCCTAGAACCGTTAGTTTGATGATTGCAGGAGCTACTGCAAGTGTGTCTGGATTAATTATGCAACATTTGACTCAAAATAAATTTGTGTCACCAACTACAGTGGGGACTATGGATAGTGCTAGGCTAGGTATTCTAGTGACTATGTTGTACTTTCCTACAGCTTCAATATTAACTAGATCAGTCGTTGCTTTTATTTTTGCGTTAACTGGTACCTTGTTATTCATGTGGTTACTGCAAAAGATGTCTTTAAAAAATCCTATCATGGTACCGCTTTTAGGAATAATGTTTGGAAATGTCATCGGTTCATTTGTTACATTTATAGCTTACAAGAAACAATTAATTCAAAATATCTCTACTTGGCTTGAAGGAAATTTTGCTACAGTGACAAAAGGTGATTATGAACTTATTTATTTATCCGTTCCTTTATTGATTGTGGCTTATTTATATGCCTATCCCTTAACGGTTAGTGGATTAGGGGAGGATTTAGCTATCAATTTAGGTTTAAATTATCGGTTAGTTCAACTAATTGGTATGACTATTGTAGCGTTAGCCAGCAGTGTCACCTTAGTAACTGTGGGAACATTACCTTTTTTAGGCATTATTATTCCTAATATTATTTCCGTTTACTATGGAGACCAAATGAAAGAAACTTTAGCTATTACAGCAGTAGCTGGCTCTTTATTTTTAATTTTATGTGACATTATAGCCAGAGTAGTTATTTTTCCTTATGAGGTGTCTGTTAGCTTAATTGTCAGCATATTAGGTAGTTTAATTTTTATTTATTTACTATGGAAAGGAGTAAATAAATGAAACAGAAGATGAAATCAAGAGTTTTTTTATTAGGCACTCTATTTTTCGTAGCAGTAGCTATTATGCTTATTTATCTTACATATCACACTTATGGTAACTGGGAGTTTGCTTTAGCTCTGCGTGGTAAAAAAATACTAGGCTTTATTATTGTGGGAGTTGCTATTAGTTTTAGTACGATTACTTTCCAAACAGTTACTCATAGTCATTTTTTAACTCCAAATATTTTAGGGATAGATGCTCTTTATTTGTTAATACAAACTATTTTATTTTATAGTTTTGGGCAAGTCATGTACCAACTCTATCCATATAAATTATTAGTGTTCGCAGTGAATGTACTGATTATGGTAATCATGAGCACCAGTCTTATTAGTTTTTTATTAAAAAAAGGCGGCCATAATTTGTTTCTTTTGTTAATGATTGGCATGATTTTAGGAAGTTTTTTAACTAGTTTGAGTACATTTTTTCAAGTGTTAATGGATCCCAATGAATTTGACAAATTGCAAGGAGCTTTATTTGCCAGCTTTTCTAAAGTAGAAGTAGATTTACTAGCAGTATCAGGTCTTTTATTAATATTAGGTGTTAGTTACTTATTTCGAATGTCTGCTCACTTAGACGTTTTACATTTAGGACAAGATCATGGAATTAACTTAGGGATTAATGTGCCAGTATTTCAAAAAAAATTATTAATTGTGGTTAGTGTTTTAGTCGCTATTTCAACTGCATTAGTTGGTCCTGTAACTTTTTTAGGGTTTATTGTATCCAATGTAACCTATTCTTTTATGAAAGAGTACCAGCATAAGTATTTATTTATAGGAAGTAGTTTGATCAGCCTGATTCTACTTGTTGGGGGACAATTTATGGTGGAACATGTGTTTCATTGGAATACTACGATTAGTGTCATGATTGAATTTGTTGGCGGAATTTATTTTATTTGGAAAACTTATCAGAAAGGTAGTCAGTAATGTATATACAAAATGTTTCAAAAACTTATCGGCAAAAAGAAGTTGTGCAAGAAGTTAATCTAAAACTGTCAGAGCATAAACTAACAGCGTTTATTGGACCTAATGGAGCTGGAAAAAGTACGTTATTATCTATGATGAGTCGCTTACTGGAAAAAGATTGTGGGGATATATATATTTCAGGCAATGAGATTACTACATTTAAATCAAAAGAGTTAGCTAAAAAATTAGCGATTTTAAAGCAAAGTAATCAAATTGATTTAGTGTTAACTGTTAGAGAATTGGTTTCTTTTGGCCGTTTTCCTTATAGTCAAGGGCGTTTAACAGAGGAAGATCACCGGCTAATTGAAGAGGCTTTACATTATTTAGGGTTAGACAATTTAGCGGATAGACAAATTAATGAACTATCAGGTGGACAATTGCAACGAGTCTATATTGCCATGATTTTGGCTCAGGATACAGATTATATTTTATTAGATGAACCGTTAAATAATTTAGATATGAGTTATGCTGCGCAGTTGATGAAAGTGTTAAGACGATTAGTAGATGAAAAAGGGAAGACCGTGGTGATTGTTCTTCATGATATTAATTTTGCTTCAAGTTATGCTGATGAAATTGTAGCGATGAAAGCAGGTCAAGTGGTCTATCATGATATAACAGAACAGGTGATTCAAAAACCAGTGTTAGATGAGTTATACGAGATGAATATTCAAGTGTGCGAGTTAGCTGGAAAACGATTTTGTTTATATTTTAATGAATAAATAATAGTGGAGGAATAGCATGAAGAAAAAATTATTAGGAAGTTTAATTGGTTTAATGGCAATTGGATTATTAGTAACAGGATGTGGCAGTGATAAAAGTGGGGCAAAACAAGCAGAGTCTACTAAGCCACAAGAAGAATTTATTACCATAAAAGATCAGCAACAAGAAGAAGTTAAAATAAAAAAAGACTTAACATCAGTAGTAGTGTTTGATATGGGTTCTTTAGATACAATGGATGAGTTGGGAGAGGGAAGTAAGGTTGTAGGAGTTCCTACTCAAAATTTACCTAACTATTTAAAGTCCTATGACAAGACAGAATCAGTAGGAGGCATTAAAGAGCCAGATTTAGAAAAAATCAATCAGTTACAACCGGATTTAATTATTATTTCTGGTCGTCAAGAAGATTTTAAAGAACAACTTAGCCGAATTGCTCCTACTATTTATTTGGGAGTAGATAGTACTCGAGTATTTCAATCAACAAGTGAAAATATTCAGACAATAGGGAAAATTTTTGGTAAAGAACAACAAGCTAAGAAAGAAATAAGCCAGCTAGAGACAGCTATTCAACAAGTGAAACAGCAAGCCGAAAAAAGTAATAGACGTACGTTAATGACTTTAGTCAACGAAGGGAAATTATCTGCTTTTGGAGAAGGGTCTCGTTTTGCTATTGTGCATGATACGTTTGGTTTTAAACAAGCGGATGATAAAATTGAAGCGTCAACTCACGGTCAATCAGTTTCTTATGAATATGTACTAGATCAAAATCCTGATGTTATTTTTGTAGTCGACCGAACTAAAGCAATTGGTGGAGATGATAGTCATAATCATGTGGCAGAAAATGAATTAGTGAAACAAACAGTAGCTGGAAAAGAGAACCGAGTTATTTCTTTACAACCTGATGTATGGTATTTATCAGGTGGGGGGTTACAGTCAACTAAATTAATGTTAGATGATGTGAAAAAAGGATTAGAGTAAAGAATTAAAAACCATTACAAAACTTTTGTAATGGTTTTTTTATTAATTCATAAAAACAATTTTGTTTTTTAAAAAACAGCTTAAATAAGCCTTTTTAAATTCATTTTTTCTTTAAAAAGAGGATAAATGAAAGTTATAAGCAACAAATAATTGTTTTTTTTAGATGCATGATATACTGCCGATAGTTTAGTAAGGGGGAAAGATAATGGTAAAGGATGCGACTTTTTGGTCAACACAAATTAAACACAAAAGATTAAGTGTGGATGAGCTTTTAAAGGAAACTGAAGACAAAGTCAATAGGTTTAATCCGCTTTATAAGGCGATGGTAACTTTTAATAAAAAACAAGCAATAGATGACTGGTATAGACGACAAGTAGCGATTGACACTCCATTTTATGGGGTACCCATTCCTTTGAAAATGTTAGGACAAGATAAACAGGGATGGCTTGCGACTTCTTCTTCACGGTTATTTAAACATAATATCGCAGCTACAACAGATAATTATGTGAAACAACTAGAAACATTAGGCTTTTTACCTTTAGGACAAACCAATGCACCTGAATTTGGTTTTAAAAATATTACAGATCCAACCTTATACGGAACTACTCGCAACGTTTGGAATAAAAATTATCATGCAGGTGGGTCTAGTGGGGGAGCGGCTTCCGCATTAGCTAGTGGGATGTATCCTATTGCATGTGCCAGTGATGGTGGTGGTTCAATTAGGATACCTGCTTCTTTTTCTAGTTTAATTGGGTTAAAACCAACACGTGGTAGCATGCCAACGGGACCAAATGGCTTTAGAGGTTGGCAAGGTGCGTCTATTAATTTTGCTTTGACCATCTCTATGCGTGATACTGAAAAAATGTTTTATGGTATGAATTATAATACAAAAGCTTCTCCTTACCTAGCGCCTAATGTCCTTAAAATAGGAAAAAGTAATCGACCTTTAAAGATTGCTTTTACCACTGAGTCGCCTATAGGGTTAACTGTTTCCGAACAGGCAAAATTAGCTGTTAAAGATTCAGTGAAATTTCTAGAGAGTTTAGGACATGAAGTAATAGAAATACCTTATCCTGTTGATGGTATTGATTTAATAAAAAGTTATTATTCTATGAATGGTAGTGAAACGAGTGCGATGATGGCTAATATTTCACGATTATTAGAGCGTCCTTTGACTAAACAGGATATGGAGCCAATGACTTGGGCTATTTTCCAATATGGGGAAACAATTTTAGCAAAAGAATATGTGGATATGTTGAATAAATGGGATCAAGCAGCTATGGTAATGGAACGATTGTTTGAGACATTTGATTTATTTTTAACCCCAACTGCAACAGATATAGCTCCGAAATTAGGAGAGGATTTGCAAAGTGAAGTTATTAGGCATCAGTGTGAGTATGCTGAAGAATTAACTAATAAGGAATTAAGTGGGTTAGTTTACGATATGTTTGAAAAAAGTTTAGCCATAACACCTTATACTCAATTAGCTAATTTAACAGGTCAACCAGCTATTAGTTTACCTACACACTTAACTCCTGACAATTTGCCGATTGGAATTCAGTTTATGGCCTCTAAAAGTCGTGAAGACTTATTAATGCGAATAGGTTATGAATTTGAAGGGGAAGATAAATTAATCTTACCTGAATACTACCAAGGATAGGAGAAAATATTTGACTATGAAGAAAAAATTAGTGTTTTTTAGTCTATTAAGCATAATGACGATGGGATTAATCGGTTGTGTAAATAGTAGTGAAAAAAGTCAAAAAGTTTCAAAAGAAGATAATAGTTGGAAGGCTATTCAAAATAAGGGGACGTTAACAGTTGGAACATCTGGTACGCTGTTTCCAACCTCTTATTACAATGATAAAAATGAACTAACTGGCTATGATATAGAAGTTATTAAGGACATTGCGAAACGACTTCATCTTGTTGTTAAATTTAAAGAATATAATGTAGATGGAACAATTGCTGCGCTTAATAACGGGACCATTGATTTAGCAGCCAATGATTTTTCACTAAATAAAGAAAGGGCCAAACAATTTAGTTTATCCACTCCAATTAAGCATTCATTTGATAGTATGATTGTTAGAAAAAAAGATAACTCTGAAATTCACTCATTAGAAGATTTAAAAGGGAAAAAAGCGGCAGGTGAAAGTAGTACAGGGTATATGAAAATAGCTGAAAAATTTGGGGCGACATTAGTTAGTTATGACAATGCTACTAATGATCAATACTTGACAGATGTTGCAAATGGTAGGACTGATGTTATACTAAATGATTATTACTTACAAAAAATGTCTGTTAATGCGCTACCTCATATTCCTGTTAAAATTTTAGAAGGTGTTTATTTTAATCCATCATCTTCTGGTTTTCTATTTAGAAAAGATCAAAAAATATTACGTCAACAGGTAAATGAAGAGCTTAACAACATGGAAGAAGATGGAACATTGTCTAAATTAGCCAAACAATTTTTTGGAGATGACGTGTCGAAACAACCTCAAGTTAAAGTAAACCGAAAGGTATCTGTTAATTGATGGTAATGGATCTAAATGATTTTATTCTAGGTGTTAATTATATGCCAAAGATAAATTTACGGTTAATGATAGATTCCTTACCAGTTGTACTGCAAGGTATTCCTTATACGTTAGGTTTGACTTTGATTTCTTTTATTTTAGGGAATGTTTTGGCTATACTGCTAACCTTAGTTTATTTATATGCTCCTGTTATATTTCAGCTAATGACTCGCTTCTATATTTCTTTTTTTAGAGGGATTCCTGCATTGGTTTTATTGTTTATGTTGTACTTTGGCCTACCTTATCAATTAACGGCTATTCAAGCTGTTATCATTTGTTTTACTATGACTAGTAGTGCCTTTTTAACCGAAATCTATCGAGGAGCGATTCTAGGGATTGATGAAGGGCAATGGGACGCTGCAAGAGCACTAGGTTTACCTTTTTGGATAATCATTCGTAAAATTATCTTACCTCAAGTTTTTAGACTCTCTATTCCGGCATTAAGCAATGTGGCAATGGATTTAGCTAAAGGCACTTCTTTAGCCGCAATGATTACGGTACCTGAAATGTTTCAAAAAGCTAAAATGATAGGGGGAAGAGAATTTGATTATATGACTCTTTACGTACTTGTTGCAATTATTTATTGGTTAATTTGCATTGGCATAGGCTATTTACAAAATAGACTGGAAAAAATATTCCATTATTAAATAAAGAAGAGAGGGTCCTATCCTCTTTTCTTTTTTTTGAAAAAAATTAAAAATCCTGAATATCTTTCATCTTTTTCAATCAATTTAATGATTTTTTTTGAAATTTCAAGTATACTAGCATAGGAATATAAGGAAGCAAGGGGACTTATGATGGCGCAACTTTTTTTTAAATACGGAGCAATGAACAGTGGTAAAACGATTGAAATTTTGAAAGTTGCTCACAATTATGAAGAACAAAATAAGCCTGTTGTATTAATGACTAGTGGGGTTGATACACGGGATGGAATTGGGACTGTTTCAAGTCGGATTGGCTTAACAAGAGAAGCTACCCCTATTTTTCATGAAACAGATATCTTTGACTGGATTCAAGCTCTGTCTTTTAAACCTTATTGTATACTCATTGATGAAGCCCAATTTTTAGAAAAACATCATGTCAAACAGTTAGCACAAATTGTGGATCAGTTGGGAATTCCAGTGATGGCTTTTGGATTAAAAAATGATTTTCGTAATGAATTGTTTGAAGGGTCTAAATATTTATTGCTCTATGCAGATAAAATAGAAGAGCTGAAAACAATTTGTTGGTTTTGTCACAAAAAAGCGACCATGAATTTACGTGTACTAAATGGCAAACCGGTTTATGAAGGCGAACAAATTCAAATCGGTGGGAATGAAGCCTATTTCCCTGTTTGTCGCAAGCATTACCTAGCTCCTCCACTATAGGAATAGTTAGGATGCAAAATAGGAGATTATAAAAAAGGAGATACCAAAATGTACGATCAACTACAAGCGGTAGAAGACCGTTATGAAGAATTAGGGGAGCTGTTAAGCGATCCTGAAGTTATTTCAGATACAAAACGTTTTATGGAATTATCAAAAGAAGAAGCTAATTTGCGAGAAACGGTTGAAGTTTATCGTCGCTATAAAGAAGTCATTCAAGGAATTGCTGATTCTGAAGAGTTGTTAGCTGAAAATTTAGAAGATGAGTTAGCAGAATTAGCTAAAGAAGAGTTAAATGACTTTAAAAAAGAAAAAGAAGCCTTAGAAGAGCAAATTAAAATTTTACTTATTCCAAAAGATCCTAATGATGATAAAAACATTATTATGGAAATTCGCGGAGCAGCTGGCGGAGACGAAGCAGCTTTATTCGCAGGGGATTTATTCAATATGTATCAAAGCTATGCTTCAAGCCAAGGGTGGAAATTTGAAGTGATGGATGCCAATATTACAGACATTGGTGGTTATAAAGAAGTGACCATTATGATTTCTGGTGATAAAGTTTACTCTAAATTGAAGTATGAAAGTGGTGCTCATAGAGTTCAGCGCGTCCCTTCAACTGAATCTCAAGGCCGTGTCCATACATCAACAGCTACAGTGGTGGTATTACCAGAAGCTGAAGATGTTGAAATTGATATTGAAGACAAAGACATTCGAACTGATATCTATCATGCTAGTGGAGCTGGTGGTCAGCACGTCAACAAAACAGCTTCAGCAGTTCGTTTGACTCACTTACCTACAGGCATTGTAGTAGCTATGCAAGATGAGCGTTCTCAGCTTAAAAACCGTGAAAAAGCTATGAAAGTTTTGCGTGCTCGTGTGTATGACCATATCCAACAAGCAGCTCAAAGTAAATATGATGCTAGTCGGAAATCAGCTGTAGGAACAGGGGATCGATCAGAAAGAATTCGAACATATAATTTCCCTCAAAACCGAGTGACTGATCATCGAATTGGTTTAACTATTCAAAAATTAGATCGTATTTTAGCAGGTGAATTAGGTGAGATTGTGGATGCTTTAATTATTTATGATCAAACAGCTAAATTGGAAGAGATGCAAAATGGCGAATAAGACCTACTTAGAAGTCCTAAATTGGGCTTCTTCTTTTTTAGAAGAGAATGGCCAAGAAAAAACTATAGCAAAATATTTGTTAATGGAACGTTATGGGTTTACACTAACAGAATGGATTTCTCACCTACCTAAACAAGTACCAGAAGAAGACTGGTTAGCCATTCAAAATGAGTTACAACGAATTATTCAACATGAACCTGTTCAATACGTACTAGGTCATGCTCCTTTTTACGGTGAAGATTTTATTGTGAATGAACATACCTTAATTCCTCGACCAGAAACAGAAGAATTAGTGGATTTAGCTATTCAGACATTTGCTAAGGAGTTACCTTTAAAGGTAGTGGATGTAGGAACAGGCACAGGGATTATTGGTATTACTCTAAAAAAACAATGTCCTAATTGGCAAGTAACAGCTGTTGATATTTCAAAAGAAGCTCTTGAGGTAGCTTGTCAAAACGCTAAAAAATTAGGCGTATCTGTTCAGTTTGTAGAAGGTAATTTACTAGAGCCGATTGAGGAACCGATTGATTTATTGATAGCCAATCCTCCTTATATTAGTTTTAAAGAATGGGAAGAAATGGACGAAAGTGTGCGAACCCATGAGCCAGCGATTGCTTTGTATGCAGCTAATGATGGTTTAGCTATTTATCAGCAATTAGCTAAGCAAATACAAGGAAAACTAGCAGAAAATGGTGGTATTTTATTAGAAGTAGGTTATCAGCAAGGGAAAGCTGTTCAAGAAATTTTTCAACAAGTCTTTCCAGAGAAACATGTTAAAATTCATCAAGATTTAGCAGGGAAAGACCGAATGATTAGTGTTTGTTAATAAGGTCTAATGAATTCTTTCTTTTGTAATAAATCCTAGATAAAAAAACATGAATAACTCTAGAGATAGCTAGATGTAAAAGAAATCCACAACTTTATCAACAGTCTAATTATTTAAGTTATCCACATTTGTGGATAACTTAAATAATTAGACTGTTGATAACTAAGAGTTAAGGTGTGTAGAAAGGTGTGAATAAACTGTGGAAACAAAAATTTTAAAACCTTCGGAATTAGCTGAAGCAGTCTCAATGTTAGAACAAGGAGGACTAGTTTCTTTTCCAACTGAAACAGTCTATGGATTAGGAGCTGACGCTATGCAGGAGACAGCTGTTAAACGGGTCTATCAGGCGAAAGGACGTCCTAGTGACAATCCCTTGATTGTTCATGTTGCTAGCATAGATGAGATTAAACAATATGTGGAAAACTTTCCTGAAAAAGCGCAACAATTAGGAGAAAAATTCTGGCCTGGACCCTTAACTATGATTTTTCCAATAAAAGAGGGTATTTTTTCAACAGCTGTTACAGGAGGCTTATCCACAGTTGCTTTCAGAATACCTAATAACATAGAAACTATCCGTTTAATAAATCAATTTGGGCATCCTTTAGTAGGTCCTAGTGCTAATACATCAGGTAAACCTAGTCCAACTACTGCAGAACATGTGTACCATGATTTAAATGGGAAAATAGAAGGGATTTTAGATGGAGGAGCGACTACTGTCGGGATTGAGTCAACAGTAGTGGACATGACAGGAGAGTTACCAATGATTTTAAGACCAGGTGCGATTACTTTAGAACAGTTGTCAGAAGTTGTAGGCACTGTTTTAGTGGATAAGCATTTAGTAGCAGAAGAGGAAACTCCTAAAGCCCCAGGTATGAAATACAAACACTACTCTCCTAATACACCGGTGTATATGATTGATTGGCAAAAAAACAATTGGCAGGCAGCCATTGACTGGGCAAAAGCCACTGGTCAACAGTACGGATTACTAGCTAATCAAGAAATTATTGATCAATACGGAGCCGATGCTTATGCTTGTCATACATTATCTGAAAAGCGAAATGTATCAGCAGCCATGACACAGCTTTTTGCTGGATTAAGAGCTTTAGATGAATCAGGATTAGATTCTACTGTTATTTTTTCAGAAACTTATCCTGAAAACGGTCAAGGAATAGCTTTCATGAACCGCTTAAAGAAAGCATCTGGACAAAAATATTTTGATGAGAAAAATCTATAAACTATAGCCACTGTGTCATTTATTTGTTAGAATAAAGGTGAATAAAGTGAAAATGAGGTGGAAGTGGATGGATTACAAAGAGTTTGATAAAGAATTATGGGATGCTATTGAAATGGAAAAGAATCGTCAGGAGCGAAATATTGAATTAATTGCTTCAGAAAATTTTGTTTCAGAAGGTGTCAGAGCAGCTCAAGGAAGTGTATTAACGAATAAATATGCTGAAGGTTATCCAGGACGTCGCTACTATGGTGGGTGTGAATATGTTGATATTGTTGAAAATTTAGCAATTGAAAGAGCTAAGAAATTATTCAATGCCAAATTTGCCAATGTACAAGCCCATTCAGGATCTCAAGCTAACACAGCAGCATACATGTCTTTAATAGAACCTGGAGATACTGTTTTAGGAATGGATTTGACTCACGGCGGACACTTAACTCATGGTTCACCTGTTAACTTTAGTGGGAAAACCTATGATTTTCATGCTTATGGAGTGAATCCAGCAAGTGAAACGATTGATTATGAGGTTGTTAGACTGAAAGCAAGAGAAATTAAACCAAAATTAATCGTTGCTGGTGCTAGTGCGTATGGTCGTTACATTGATTTTGCTAAATTTAGAGAAATAGCTGATGAAGTTGGCGCAAAATTAATGGTAGATATGGCTCATATCGCAGGACTTGTGGCAGCTGGTTTACATCAAAATCCAGTAGAGTATGCGGACATTGTGACTTCTACTACCCATAAAACATTACGTGGTCCACGTGGGGGACTTATTTTAACTAATGATGAAGGATTGGCTAAAAAAATCAACAGCGCTATTTTCCCTGGTATTCAAGGGGGACCTTTAGAGCACGTTATTGCCGGAAAAGCAGTTGCCTTTAAAGAAGCGTTAGACGAGGACTTTGTTGATTACCAAAAACAAGTGCTGGCAAACGCAAAAGCAATGGCTAAAGTCTTTAATCAAAGTGAAAAAGGTCGATTAATCAGTGGAGATGTAGATAATCATTTATTATTAATAGATGTAAGTAATTATGGTTTAACTGGGAAAGATGCTGAAGCTATTTTAGATAGTGTTCACATCACTGTTAATAAAAACACGATTCCTTTTGAAGTTTTAAGTCCATTTAAAACAAGTGGTATTCGTATAGGGACACCAGCGATTACAACTCGTGGTCTTAAAGAAGCTAATGCAACACGTATTGCAGAATTAATTGACAGTGCGTTATTAAACCATGAAGACCAAGCTGTATTAGAAAATATTTCAAAAGAAATTAAAGCTATTACTGAAAAATTCCCACTATATAAATAATAAATAATCTTTTTTGAGTGATTGACTAGTCAATCACTCTTTTTTGCTTTACAATAGATAAGAATAAATTTTGAAGGAGAATCGATATGGGAAAATTTCAAGTAATTGATCATCCGTTAATTCAACACAAGTTAACGATCATTCGTGATAAAAATTGTGGGACAAAAGAATTTCGTGAGGTAGTAAATGAAATTGCAATGTTGATGGCTTATGAAGTTTCAAGAGATATGCCATTAGAAGATGTTGTAATTGAAACACCAATGGGAAAATCTACCCAGAAAAAATTATCTGGTAAGAAAGTGGCAATCGTACCGATTCTTCGTGCAGGTATTGGCATGGTAGATGGTATGTTATCTCTTATTCCAGCTGCTAAGGTTGGTCATATTGGGATGTACCGTGATCATGATACTTTAGAGCCTGTAGAGTATTTTGTAAAATTACCATCTGATATTTCAACACGTCAGCTTTTTGTAGTAGATCCAATGTTAGCTACAGGAGGTTCAGCTATTTTAGCAGTAGATGCTTTGAAACGTCGTGGAGGTAACAATATTAAATTTGTTTGTCTAGTAGCAGCTCCAGAAGGGATTAAAGCTTTACAAGAAGCTCATCCAGATGTAGACATTTATACAGCTGGTTTAGATGATCATCTAAATGAGGATGGTTACATCGTTCCTGGTCTTGGTGACGCAGGGGACCGTTTATTTGGAACAAAATAAGTATAAAAAAATAAGCTCTTGTCTATAGACAAGAGCTTATTTTAGTTGATTTATGATTTTTTATGTAAATCTTGATAACTGACTACCGTATTTCCTTGTGTTTGGAAAATAACTTCATCATTGTTAGTTGTTTCTTTAATTTCTACAATTGCAGCGTTTTGGAGCTGTTTGACAACTTTGCCTGTTTCTAATTGTCCATGCAAATAAAAAGTAACAACGGTTTGTGGTTTAAACTGTTTACCTTCATCAGATACAGTTCTTTTTGTAGGTCTGAACAATAAACTTCACTCCTTTTTTATAGTTCGATAAAACACATAGATATGTACTTACATTATAGCATAAATACTAAAATAAAGCTAATTTACTAACAATAACAATTAAAGAACAAAAAACACACCCTTAAAATTATATAATTTTAAGGGTGTGATGCTGGCTGCAGGAGTTGAACCTGTGACCTACGCATTACGAATGCGTTGCTCTACCAACTGAGCTAAGCCAGCCTAATATCTATTAAAATCCTTTTTAGGTTAAATGTCAATAAAATAATGGAAAATAGAATTGTGATTCTGTCAAAAAAAAGATACAATAGTGGGTACTGTATTAATATTAAGTAAAAGGAGTTCAGTCTATGAAAGAAATGATAAAAGACACTCTTATGATTTTAGGAGTTTGTTTAGTTTTTAGCATATATGTGATGGTATTTACTCCATATCCTGCTATTGACTATTTGAAAGTATCAGAAAAAAATGAATGGGTAACTAAAGAGCCTAAAAATTTTGCTGAGATAAAAAAGACAGTGGCCTACTATAAGGATCAAACCTATCCTTCATTAGCTTCTAATAATCAGTATGATTTATATGTAACAAAAGAACCTAATCGACCTTTAGTGATTTGGATACACGGTGGACAGTTTGTGACAGGAGATAAGTCAGATGCTAGAACGTATGGTTACTTATTAGCTAATCAAGGTTATAACGTAGCGAGTATTAACTACGAACTGCTTCCAAATGGACAAAATCCGTTACCATTAATTCAAGTCAATGATTTCATAAAAGAAATAAAATCAAAGGCTAATAAATATGGGATTAATTTAGAGCAACTTTATTTTGCAGGTAATGGGTCTGGTGGAACTTTAGCAGGTCAGTATGTGAATTTACAAATGAATGAGAAATACCGCAAACAGCTTAGTTTTAACCAAGAGTTAGATCCCACTCACATTAAAGGCGCCTTATTTTATGCCTCACCTTTTTCTATCAAGGAATTTAAAGAAAAGAACAAACTAGTATCTTCTGATTATTTAATGAAACGGTTAGGTTGGGCCTATTTTGGCAAAGCTCAGTGGGAAGAAACATCTGTGGTTTCTGATTTAGCTTGGCCTAAGATGATTGACCACTATCCTCCAGTATTTTTAACAGATGGTAACACTTTGCCTATTTTTGAGCAAAGTAGTGGGTCGTTAACCACCTTACTAGAACGTAAAGGCATACCCGTAACAGCTGTCCATTATTCTAAAGAAAAAAGTAAGGTATCTAATGAATCTTTATTTAATTTCCATCAACCCCAAAGTAAAGAAACATTCATTAAAACTTTACAATTTTTACAGTTACAGGAACGATAAACTTTTCTTAAAATCCTTTTTAACTCAACTTTTTTAAGAAAAGTTGAGTATAATAAAAGAGTTAGATGATAATGAACTAAAGAAAGAGATGAGATATGGTTACTGAAAAAAACAATTTAGATAGCCGCATAGATTATGGAATTATTTTACCTGTATTTCTTTTGTTAGGAGTAGGATTAGTTTCTCTTTATGTGTCCTTGACAAATGATGGAAATGTGATGGATGTTACTAGCCAAATGATTAAGCAAGTATTATGGATCTTGATTGGTTGTTTAGCAGTAATTGTGATGATGCAATTTTCTTCCAAGGCTTTGTGGAAAGCCACGCCTGTTTTTTACGGAGGAGGTCTGTTAGTGATGACCGCCTTGTTAAAGTATTATGATAGTCATTTATATACGTTAACAGGTTCTAAAAACTGGTTTAGTTTCGCAGGATTTACCTTTCAACCTTCTGAAGTTATGAAAATTGCTTATATCTTAATGTTGGCATATATTGTTGCCAATCATAATATGAATCATCCTCATACGATTCAACATGATTTTCAGTTGATTGGGAAACTATTTTTAGCCACTGTACCAGTTGCTATTTTATTAAAATATCAACATGATTTTGGTACACTACTAGTGTATGTAGCGATATTAGGTGGAATTTTTATCATGTCTGGTATTTCTTGGAAAATTATTTTACCAACAATAGCCTTGTTTGTTGCATTTTCTGGCACAGTTCTTTACTTAGTTACCACAGAAAATGGTCGAGCATTTTTGTATCATTTAGGTGTTAAGCAGTATCAATTATTTAGAATTGATTCTTGGTTAGATCCCTTCCATGATTCTACAGGGAATTCTTATCAGCAAGCCCAGGCTTTGATTGCCATTGGATCAGGTGGTATGTTTGGGAAAGGATTTAATGTGACAGATGTGTATGTTCCGGTTAGAGAATCAGATATGATTTTTACTGTGATTGGTGAAAACTTTGGTTTTATTGGAAGTACTTTTGTTATTATTTTATACTTTATGCTGATTTATCGGATGATTCGTGTGTGTTTCGATACAAATAACCAGTTTTATGCTTATATTGCTACAGGAATCATTATGATGATTTTATTCCATGTGTTTGAAAACATTGGGGCTAATATCGGTTTATTACCTTTAACAGGTATTCCGTTACCCTTTATCAGTCAAGGAGGTTCTTCCTTGTTAGGTAATATGATTGGAGTTGGAATTATTTTATCCATGCGTTTCCAACAAGATGATGAATTGCCTTATCAATAAATAAAAAAGAAATCATAGCTTTTATTACAAAGTTATGGTTTCTTTTTATTCTGTTTCTAGAATATGCTATACTAAAAGCAAAAATAACGGAGAAGAGGATTTAAAATATGATAACATTTTATTGGTACCACCGTTGTTCAACTTGTAAAAAAGCTAAAGCTTGGTTAGATAATCAAGGTATTTCTTACCAGCTAGTAGAAATGATAGACACACCGCCTACTCAAGAATTGATTGAGAAGTGGATGGAAGATAACGAATGGCCTATTAGACGCTACTTTAATACGAGTGGTAAATTATATCGTGAAGCAGGCTTGAAAGATTTAGTTGGACAAATGACAGCCAAAGAAGCAGCTAATAAGCTAAGCCAAAATGGTATGCTAATTAAACGTCCAATCTTAGAGAAAGATGGGCAAGTATTACTAGGGTTTAAAGAAGAAGCATACGAAGCCTTAGTGAATAATTAAGAGGAGTTTTTTTATGGAAAATTATGTAACAGGTCAATTGTGGCTGAAAAAAGAAGCAGAAATTATTACTATTGCCTTATCTAAGCAAGGACAAGAAGACTTAGGTGGGATTAGCTTTATAACGTTACCAAAATTAGGAGATAAGTTACAAGTAGATGATCCTATCGCAGATGTAGAGGCGGAAAAAGCAGTGACAGAATTATTAACCCCGATTGCTGGAGAAGTTGTAGCTATTAATGAAGAAGCGATGGATGATCCAACGTTACTAGATAATCCTGAAGAAGGTAGTGCTTGGCTAGTTAAATTAAAAGAAATACCTGAAAATTAAATGAGAAAAAGTTAATAAAAGTGATTGACTTTTTAATCAAGCCCTGATATAGTATCAATTAAACTTAGATAATTAAAAAGCTTTGAAAAGAAGAGTACATTTCAAGAATGTTTTTTTAGAGAGCTCAGTTAGGTGAAAGTGAGTAGCAGGATAGGAATGGAAGATGGTCTTTGAGCAAGAATAAACGAGCTAGTAGTGAGTTTATTACGGGTGCATCCGTTAAAATGCCACAGTATCGGAATATCTTTCCTGTACTGACTGAGTCGATTATTGTAAAATAATTGAAAATTAAGGTGGTAACACGGTGGAATTTATCCTCCCGTCCTTGTTTATTTAACAAGGGCGGGAGTTTTTTTGTCTAAAGAAATTGAATAGGGGGAAATGATGTGGCATTTATTGAATTAAAGCAAGTGAGTAAGCAATTTATTCAAAAAAATCAACGAATTGATGCAGTTAATCAAGTCGATTTAACCATTCAAAAAGGGGAAATTTTTGGGATTGTTGGTTATTCTGGAGCTGGAAAAAGTACGTTGATTCGTTTATTTAATGGGTTAGAAAAGCCAACAGCGGGGAAGATTACTATTAATGGTGAAGAAATTCAGCAACTAAAAGGAAAAGAGTTACGAAAGTTTCGAAAAAAAGTTGGCATGATTTTTCAACATTTTAATCTATTATGGTCTCGGACAGTTGAAGAAAATATTTTATTGCCGTTAGAGTTAGCCGGCGTCGCTAAAGAAGAAAGAGAAGAACGGGCTAAAGAGTTAATCCAGTTAGTTGGTTTATCTGGGAAAAATAACACCTATCCAGCACAGCTTTCCGGGGGACAAAAGCAACGGGTAGGGATTGCTAGAGCTTTAGCTAATCAGCCAGAAATACTATTAGTGGATGAGGGAACTAGTGCACTAGATCCTCAAACAACAGATGAGGTATTAGAGTTATTAGCAGAAGTTAATCAGCGATTAGGAGTCACGATTATTTTTATTACACATGAAATGCACGTGATTAGAAAAATTTGTCAGAAAGTGGCAGTGATGGAATCAGGTAAGGTGGTAGAGTTTGGGGAGGTAACGGAAGTTTTTGAACATCCAAAGCAAGCGGTGACTAAACGATTTGTCCAACAGGAAACTATACCAGAAGCTAACTTAGCTGATTTTTCAGATCAATATACCGAAGGAAAATTAGTTAAATTAACCTTTAGAGGGGATCAAGCAAGACAGCCTATTTTATCTCAAGTGATACGCAAGTTTCAAATTGATATGAGTGTGATTCAAGGCCAAATTCAAGCCATGAGAGAAACGTCTTTTGGGACTTTGATTGTAGAAATTATTGGGGAAGAAAAAGAAATGGACCGAGCTTTATTATTTTTAGTAGAACAAGGAATTGGTGTGGAGGTTGTAGATCATGCATAAAGGGAATTTTAAAGAGATGTATTTAAATACAGAACAGCTAGATTTGGGAAAGTTTAAAGTAGCCACATCAGAAACCTTATATATGACAGTTGTTTCTATGCTATTTGTTATAATTATTGGCTTGATTTTAGGCTTACTCTTATATAATTTAGGAAAAAGTAAACGGATAGGGGCTAAAATTTTTTATAATTTATTGTCGATTATCAGTAATATTTGCCGCTCTGTTCCTTTTATTATCTTAATCATTTTACTGATTCCTTTTACCAAAGCGTTAATGGGAACTTTTTTAGGAGCAAAAGCAGCCATTCCTTCTCTAGTTATTTCCGCCGCTCCCTTTTACGGTCGGCTAGTTGAGATGGCTTTTAGAGAAGTGGATCATGGTGTATTAGAAGCTGCTAATAGTATGGGAGCTAACAAGTGGGAATTAGTCACCAAAGTATTAATTCCGGAAAGCTTACCAGCTTTAATTTCAGGTGTTACAGTCACAGTTATTACGATGATTGGATTCACAGCTATGGCAGGAGCTATTGGAGCAGGTGGTTTAGGAGGTTTGGCTTATCAAGAAGGATTTATGCGTAACCGACCTACGATTACCTTATTTGCTACCATTTGTGTGTTAGTTATTGTTTTTATGGTGCAATGGTTAGGTGATTGGGCTGTGAAAAAAACAGATAAACGTTAAAAAACAATTAGGAGGAAATACAATGAAACGAAAAGTCTTTGGCATTATTTTATGTACTCTATTAGGGGTAAGTTTAGTTGCTTGCGGAGCTCAGAAAGAATCAAAAGAAAGTACGGAAGGAAAAAGTAAGTTAACAGAATTAAAAATAGGGGCTTCCCCTACGCCACATGCTGAAATTTTAGAGCATGTAAAACCTGAATTAGAAAAAGAAGGAATAAAATTGGATATTGTCCCTTTTGAAGACTACATTATGCCCAATAAAGCATTAGCAGAAAATGAAATTGATGCTAATTATTTTCAGCATATTCCTTTCTTTGACAAGTCAGTAAAAGAAAATGACTATGATTTTGCCAATGCAGGTGGCGTTCATATTGAATTGATGGCTCTATATTCTAAACGATTGAAAAATATTGCGGATCTAAAAAAAGGTGGAACAGTCTTAACTAGCAATTCAGAAGCAGATTGGGGCCGGATTTTAACTATTTTAACCGATGCTAAGTTGATAAAATTAAAAGATGGAGTAGATCCATTAACTGCAACATTTGAAGATGTAGTAAGTAACCCTAAACAGTTGAAGTTTAAACATGATGTTAATCCAGAACTTCTTACTACAGCTTATAACAACGATGAAGCAGATTTAATTGCAATTAATGCTAACTTTGTAACAGATTTAGGTCTTTCTCCAGTAGAAGATGGGTTGTTAGTTGAGAAAAACAATTCCCCCTATGCTAACATTGTAGCGGTTCGCTCTGAAGATAAAAATAAAGCAGAGATCAAGAAATTAATGGAAGTCTTACATAGCAAAGAAACCCAAGACTGGATCAGTAAAAAATGGCAAGGACGGATTACTCCTGTGTCAAAATAGTCATTAAAAAAGCCTTAGAAAAATTCTAAGGCTTTTTTAGTGCTATTTTTAATGATTAACTAACTGGCCTTCTTTCATAATAACTGACATGTTTTCTGCTGAAATAGCCCGAATATCGTCTAAAGGATTTCCATCAATGACTAATAAATCAGCAAACTTACCAGCTTCTAAAGTACCAGTAACATCTAAAACATTTAACATGTCAGCTCCGTTTCGAGTTGCGGCTAAAATAACGTCCATATTTGGAATGCCAGCTTTTTCATTGAAGGCATACATTTCTCCAATTGCGGTGATACCATAAGGAGTTAAACTAGAACAGAATGAGTCAGAACCGATTGTTAAGACAATACCTTTTTCTTTTGCTCGTCTTAAATTACCATATACACGATTTAATTCTTTTTCTGCAACAGTATCTCCTGGATATTGATCATGGACTTCAGGAATATAAGGAGGTTCATAGGTCTTAAACCATTCATTTAAAAACTGAATAGTTGGACAGAAATAAATGCCTTTTTCAGCCATAATATCTAGACATTCATCATTTAATGTTTGACCGTGAATAATTAAATGAACACCTGCTTTACATGAGTCTAATGCTCCGCCGTAACCTTCTGCATGAGACCAGACAGGAATGCCCACCATATTACATTCATCTACTACTGCTTGTATTTCTTCTAAGGTGTAGTGTTGATCTAGTTTTTTATCCCAACGCCAAATACCTCCACCAGTTGACCAAATCTTAATGGCATCTGGATTATCTCGTAAGCGACGACGGACAGCCTTTCTTAATTCCCAAGGGCCATCTACTCGTTCAGCCCAAGGATGAGATTCATCATTATACCAAGCAGGAAGGTGGTGAGAGTCGCCGTGACCACAAGTTCTAGCAAAGCCTAAACCAGTCCCAACTACTCTAGGTCCTTCCATGACTCCAGCTTCTACCATATTACGAATATGTAGACCAGAGCGAGAGATTTCCCCAACTGTCGTAAGTCCTCTTTGCAGACATTCATGGGCTTGTTGAACTGCTACTACTGTTTTTTGAACAGGATCTTCTAGTACCCAATCAGTATCATTGTCTGTCAAATTTCCAGAAAAATGTAAGTGACTATCAATTAACCCAGGCATGATAGTTTTTCCTGAAATATCCATCACTTGATAATCAGCTGGTATTTCTTTTTTCTCACCTGCGTAAATAATTTTCTTGTCCTCGACTAACACTAAAGAAGAAGAGATAGGTTTCTCCCCTGTTCCGTTAATTAATAGTCCATTGATAAATGCTTGTTTCATAGACTTGTTTCCCCACTTTCTTTTAAATGTGATTGTTTTGAGAGTATTGAAAAAATAGCGCCTAATACTAACCATGCAATAACGATGATCCACTCAACTGTTGTTAAAGCAGCAGGTGAGAAAGGTAATACCATTAAAAGGACGATACATAGTCCTGCTAGAATAGCTAAAGTAATCCCAAATTTTCCACCAGGAACTTGATAAGGTCTAGGTAAATCAGGTTCTGTGTAACGCATTTTTAAACAAGCTGCACTACACATCATACAAGCGAAGATAAAAGCAAGGGCTGAAACATTGGTTAGAGGTAGTAACATATTCCCTCCAAGGAATGGTCCAATAACTGTTAAAGCAGCCATTAAATAGTTGGCAGTTTTAGGAGCACCTGTTTTTTCATCAATTTCTTCAAATGCTTGAGGTAATTGTTTTTTTCGGCCCATAGCTAATAAAATTCTAGACGTTGCTCCGAAGAATGAATTCATTGGCCCTAAAGGCCCTAAAATGGCGATGCAAGTCATCACATAATAGAAAACTAAATTAATATTTTTTAGCACGCCTAAAGATGGAACAGAACCATCTTTTCCCATAGCAACAAATTCTTTCCACGGAATAATCGTTCCAAAAGCATAAATACAGCAGGCATAAAAAACACCAGAAGCAATTAAAGCTAAAGAAATAACTTGTCCAAATTTTTTCCAATCGAGTCCTTCAGCAGCTTCTTCAGCTTGTTGTGGAATGGTATCGAATCCTGCATAAAAAAATGGTGTCATAACTAAGACAGGGATGATACCTAATAATAAGTTACTTCCTTTGCCAGAAGGAGCTTCATAAAGAGGTTGTAAGTTACTAGGTCCTCCTGTAAATAAAGAAAATCCCATTGCGATTAACATACCACCAAGTAGCATCTTAGTTAGAAAAGCTTGTAGTTTAGCAGCACTAGAAGCTCCTTTAAAGTTTAAACGAATAACATATAAAGCAAATAAAATCGAGATAAGTAAGGGTGGTAAGTAAACGGTTGAGCCCAAAATAGTATACAAGGGAAGAATATTCAGCTGTGGAAATAACATACTCACTAGCTTAGAAATAGCAATCGCTTCCCAAGGGCATAAAATCCCATTGCCTAGAGCTAAAAGCCATCCAGTGTAGTAAGACCATTTTTTTCCAAAAGAGCGGTCGACATATTCAATAATGCCTCCAGAAATTGGAATAGCACTAGTTAATTCTCCGAAAACAGCGCCGATAGGTAATAAAAAAATAGCTCCTACAATAAAGGCAATGATGGCAGCCAGAGGACCTCCGCCAACCTCCATCCAATTATGAACTTGTAAAACCCAACCTGTTCCAATAATGGCACCAAATCCGATTGTGAAGAAGTTCCAATTGGTTAGTGTTTTTTTCATTCCGGAGTTTTCGTTAGATTCTGCCATTATATTTCCTCCTTTCTTTTAATAAAACCTTATGATTAATGATAACGCTTTCTTATGATGAGTTCAATATGTTTATTAAATAAAAAATAATAATTTGTATATTAAATATCTGAAATGTTATTTTTTAAAACAATTATCAAATAAAATGTAATGTTTATTAATTGATAATAAAAACAGTCCTTTTTGAAAAAGGAGGTTAATTAAAAGACTGTTTAGTTGCATAGGTTATGTAATATCGCTAAACTAAAGATAAAATGGGGACAATTGAGGTGAATAGAATGTATCAAGTAATTGAAATGTATGGAGACAATGAACCCTGGTGGTTTTTTGAAGGTTGGGAAGAAGATATTAACCAAGAGAAAGTATTTGAAGAGTTAGAGCAAGCTATTCATTATTACGAAAAAAAATATCAACAATTAGCACAGGAATATAGTATGATGAAAACAAAAGATAGATATCTGACAGCTTTTTGGAAAGACGGAGATAGTCGTTTTTGTGAAGAGTGTGATGATGATCTACAACAATATAAAGGATTGGTTTTATTAAAGAATTGCCACCCTTTAATAAAGAATGGAAAGGAACAACATGAAACAATTAGTTATAGCGGAAAAGCCAAGTGTTGCAAAAGACTTAGCCCAAGTACTAGGAGCCAGCACGAAGCATAAAAATTATTACGAAGGACCACAAGTTGTGGTGACTTGGGCATTAGGACATTTGTTAGGGCTAAAAATGCCAGAAGATTACACTAAAAAATGGCAAAAATGGGAGATGGAAACTCTTCCTATGATTCCTAAAAGTTTTGGAATAAAACCTTTACCCAAAACAAATCACCAACTTAAAACGATTAAACAATTAGCTAATCGCCAAGATATTCAAAGTGCGGTTATTGCCACAGATGCTGGAAGAGAAGGAGAGCTAGTGGCTCGGTGGATTTTAGAGTTTGTAGGCTTTAAAAAACCAGTAAAACGCCTTTGGATTTCTTCTCAAACAGATAAAGCAATTCGAGAAGGATTTAAACACTTACGTCCTAGTAAAGAATACGATGATTTATACGAATCAGCCTTAGCTAGAGCAAAAGCTGATTGGTTAGTAGGATTAAATGTTACCCGAGCGTTAACAGTGAAGTACCAAGATAATTTATCAGCTGGTCGTGTACAAACACCTACTTTAGCCTTGGTCAGAAAACAAGAAGAAAAAATTGAAAAATTTAGACCAAGCACATATTATGTTTTAAGCTTAACAAAAGAGGGATTAACAGGAGAAATGGTAGTAAATCAACCTATTTCTAATCATGAACAGGCAGATAAACTATTAAAACAACTACAAGTTGGCAAAAGCATTGTTTCTCGAGTAGAAGGGACAGCGAAAAAAGAACAGGCTCCTTTACCTTATGATTTAACAGAACTTCAACGAGTAGCTAACCAAAAATATGGTTATTCTGCTAAAAAAACTTTATCTTTGGTTCAGAGCTTATATGAATTTCATAAAATTGTTAGCTACCCTCGGACAGACTCTAAATATTTAACCACAGATATGAAGAGTACTATGAAAGAACGTTTAGATGCAGTGAGGGATATTTATCCAGAGGTATCGAAGCAAATTATGAGAAACGGAGCGAAAGTTACACGATCTGGGGTATTTCAAAATAGTAAAGTAACAGATCACCATGCCTTACTTCCAACAGAGCAAGCTCCTCGCTTTGATAAATTAACGACAGATGAACAGCGAATTTATTTTTTAATTGTAGACCGCTTTTTAGGCTTATTTTTGGAACCTTATCAATATAAAGTAGAAAATATTTGGGTTCAAAACGGGAAACAAACCTTTAAATTCCAACAAAAACAAGTGACTGAATTAGGTTTTAAAAAATTAACAGAAAAACGAGAACAAGGGGCAAAAGTAACTTTTGAAGTGGGGCAAACTATCAGTGGTAACTATACTAGTGAAAAACGCTTAACCCAACCACCCAAACCATTAACGGAAGCAAGTTTGCTAGGTAAAATGGAACATCATCAACTTGGAACACCTGCCACTCGTGCTGAAATCATTGAAAAATTAATTCAGACGGAATTAATGACACGTAATGGTAATTACTTAGGTGTTAGTCCTAAAGGTAAACAATTGTTACAATTAGTTAATCCTTCTTTAGTTAGCCCTGCGTTAACAGCGAAATGGGAGCAAGAGTTGGAAGATATTTCTAAAGGTAAAAAACAAGGTAGTCAGTTTATCAAAGAAATTGAAGCGGCAACTAAAAACTTAGTTAAAGAAATTAAAATGAGTGAAGAAACTTATGTTGATTTTGCTTTAACTCAAAAAAAATGTCCAGAATGTGGTGCTTTCTTAAAAGAAAAGACAACAAGGCAAGGGAAAATATATCAATGTAGTAATACAGAATGTACCTACCATCGTAGGAAAGATCCTAAACTGTCTAATCATCGTTGCCCTCAATGTCATAAAAAAATGGAAATTTTAGAAGGAAAAAATGGAGCATTCTTTAAATGTAAATATTGCTCTATTACAGAGAAAATTCCTGATAAAAAAGAACGCAAAAAGAAAATGACTAAGCACGAGGAAAGACGACTAGTTAAAAAATATAGTCAAGAAGCAACACCAGAAGAAAGTCCTTTAGCTTTAGCATTGAAAGCAGCAATGAAAGAAGAGTAAAGCGTATTTATCCGTTTTACTCTTCTTTCATTCGCTAGGAAATGTGGGCGCTGTGGCTAAATTCGTGTATAATAATGAAGGGAATGAAAGGAGGATATCTATGGCAAAAAAGAAAAATTCACGAGCCAAACAAACTAAAAAAGCCCAAGAGCAAAAAAATCAATTGATGTTTACTTTGACGGGACTAGCATTTATTTTGTTAGGTATCTTTGCTAGTTTTAAATTAGGTTTTTTAGGGCGATTAATTGCCAATGTGTTTCGTTTCTTAGTAGGAAATACTTATCTAGTTTTTTCTATTATGATGGTGTTATATGGTTTGATTTTAGTCTTTTTACGGAAAGAGCCTAGATTAAAAAATCGTAAACACTTTTTAGGTGGCATATTTATTTATACAGGAGTTTTAATTTTTTTACACGCCTGGTTATTTAGAAATATTATGACAAAAGATACCCATGTTTTATCTTTGACCTGGCAAAAATTATTAACAGATATTAGAGCTAACGTTATTGATGCAAATGTGGGAGGAGGAATGATTGGAGCACTGCTATATAATCTGACTCACTTTTTAGTGGATCAAGTAGGCACATACGTGATAGTGTTCTTTCTAATTTTAGTGGGAACTTTTTTTGCGGGGGATTTTCATTGGTCAAACGTAGTCGAAAAACTTCAGCTTTGGATGAAGGGGATCAGTGAAAATCTTTCTCAAAAAAAAGCAGACAACCTAGAAAAAAAGAGAATTCAAGCCTTAAAACAAGAGTTACAACCGGAAAAAGTGGAAGAGGAAAGACCCTCTCCTATGTTGGATGTTAAAGAAACTAAAACAAATCCAACGGAAGTTTCTCCTATTGAAATTGATAGTTATCAAAAGCAATATCAACAAGATACACAAGTTAAACAACAAGACTTAGCTTCAATTGAAGATGAGGAAGAATTAAAAGATTTTACTATGCAAATTGAAACAGAAAATCCAGATTATTTATTACCTACAAGTAGCTTGTTAAATGATATTCCAGTTGTAGATCAAAGTGAAGAATACGCCACGATTGAGAAAAAGATTGGGGTATTGGAAAAAACATTTCAAAGTTTTGGGGTAGATGCAAAAGTTGTGAGAGCTAGCTTAGGACCTGCCGTAACTAAATATGAAATCCAACCTGCTGTAGGCGTTAAGGTAAGTAAAATTGTCAGTTTATCAGATGATTTAGCCTTAGCTTTAGCTGCCAAGGATATTCGAATGGAGGCACCAATACCTGGTAAGTCAGTAATAGGAATCGAAGTGCCTAACAGTCAAGTCAGCACGGTGTCTTTTAGAGATGTAATAGAGTCTCAAGCGCCCAATACTAAAGTGTTAGAAGTTCCTTTAGGTCGGGACATTTCTGGAACGGTTATTTCAGCAGATTTAGCAAAAATGCCTCATTTACTTATTGCTGGCTCAACTGGTAGTGGTAAATCAGTGTGTATTAACGGGATTATTACTAGCCTGTTAATGCGAGCAAAACCCCACGAAGTTAAACTGATGATGATTGATCCTAAGATGGTGGAACTAAATGTTTATAATGGAATTCCTCATTTATTGACCCCGGTCGTAACTAATCCAAGAAAAGCAGCTCAGGCCCTGCATAAAGTAGTAGAAGAGATGGAAAAACGTTATGAGCTATTTGCAGCTAATGGTGTCCGAAACATGCAGGGTTACAATGAGATGATTCAAGAATTTAACGAAGAAACTGGTGAAGCTAAACCGATATTGCCGTTTATTGTGGTTATTGTGGATGAATTAGCTGATTTGATGATGGTTGCCAGTAATGAAGTGGAAGACGCTATTATACGTTTAGCACAAATGGCAAGGGCTGCAGGGATTCACATGATATTAGCTACACAAAGACCGAGTGTAGATGTTATTACTGGGATTATTAAAGCCAACGTACCATCTAGAATTGCTTTTGCTGTGTCTAGTGGAACTGATTCACGAACGATTATTGATAGTAATGGAGCTGAAAAATTGCTTGGTCGAGGAGATATGTTATTTTTACCGATGGGAGAAAACAAACCTGTCCGTGTTCAAGGAGCCTTTATATCAGATCATGAAGTAGAACATATCGTAAACTTTGTTAAAGATCAACAAGAGGCCAACTATCAAGAAGATATGATTCCAACTGATGAGCCAACTGCTAGTCACGGAGAACCTCAAGATGAGTTGTATGATGAGGCTGTAGCTTTAGTAGTAGATATGGAAACCGCGAGTATCTCTATGTTGCAGCGTAAATTCCGTATTGGTTACAACCGAGCGGCCCGGTTAATTGATGAAATGGAAGCTCATCATATAGTAGGACCATCTGAAGGTAGTAAGCCAAGAAAAGTGTTATTAGAGGCTTCTAAGCTAACTAATGAACTAGAATAACTGATTATATGTATGCTAAAAAGAGCTTTAAACGCTAGAAGGACTTTCTCAACGTTTAGAGCTCTTTTTATTTATTGAAATAAAGATGTTTCGTAATAATTAATAGATTGTCGTAATTTGTTTGCCGTACCCATTGAGATTTGTCCATGTTGATAAAGATTTTGAACGGTTTCTCTTTCAGTATCTAAGGCTCTCATATAATACTTCTGTAATAAGTTTTGATATTCTTGGCGAGTAAAACTGCTCAGATGCTTAATCCGTTGTAGTTTGTACAAGTATTCATGGAGCAACTGATTAGTAATATGTTGTTCTAAAGGGTTCACGTGAGTTTTTTCTTCTAACCCTTGTCGGTGATTACGTAAAGCATGAATGGCTCCTTTAGTACTCGCAATTTCTAGTTTAATAAGAGCGGATTCTCCAATAACCTCTGCTTTGTTCATTTTAGAAGCATTATAACGTAGGATAGAGCGATTTAGTTGTCTTTGCATGTTATACAAAGAACGTCTAAACGTATTTTTTAACGTAAAGGTACGAATATGACTTCTAGAACGAATATTTTTTTGATAATTTTTAGCTAAATTATGGGAGATTTCTTTCGTTTCCTCTAACTCTTTAATCCCTAAAAGTTCTCCTTGAATAGCAATTTGTTGCACCTGTTTTTCAATACTAGAATACTTAGAGTTAGTGGACGGATCATTGTCTTCCCGATATAGATAACGTAACCGTGTTTCAAATTCATGAATTAAATCAGTTAAAATCATGGGATGAATGTCTTCACTAGCTTCTTCTTTTAAAGATTGTAAAGCAGTTTGAACCATGACCTTTCGTGCTTCAATTTCTGTTAGTGGATGATTTGGTTCTTTTTCTTTCATAGCTTCTAAATCATCAGAAGGTTCATCCGTTACAAGCATTAATCTTTTTCGTTGTTTGGTTAGAACTGGTAAGGTAATGGTAGCTACAACTAGACTAGTTAACACAACCCCACACGCTAGAAAAATTAATAAAGAACGCTCCTGAAAATAATCTCCAGTATCTAAAAAGAAAGGCATAGACATAATAGAAGCCATAGTAACCGCGCCTCTTACACCAGTAATTCCAGTTAATAAGGCTGTATTTAACAGCGGCTTTTTCCGGTTGTCTGGTTCAGTTTTTAAATAAGTAATCCATAAATTGACATAGGTCCAAACAACTCGAACTAACAGTAACATGAGCCAAATAGCTATAATGTAAAAGATTAACAACCAGTTACTAATGGAAGGATTTTGCAAGGTTTCGCTCATAGCAGTAGGAAGCTGAGCACCTAGGACAACAAAAACAATTCCGTTTAATAAATAAACTAAGATATCCCATAATTTTGTGGTAACAAGACGTACTTCAGAATACTGACTTCTAAAGATTGGTTCTTGATTAATACTTAAAACTCCTGCCGTTACTACAGCAATCACACCAGAAGCATGAGCTAATTCATCTGCCACAATGAAAATAATAAAAGGAGTTAGTAAATGAATAGTTGTATGCAAAATAACATCATGAATACCTTGCTGAACAAGAAACATGCGAATGAAATGAATGAAGTAGATGAGGATAAACCCAATGATGCCTCCGACCAATGACATATAGAGGAAATTACTAGCGGCTTGAGTAAAAGAAAAATAACCTGTCATAAAAGCTGCTAAAGCATAACGAAAGGCAATTAAGCCACTGGCGTCATTAATCAAACTTTCACCGCTGATCAAACTTAGAATTTTTTTGGGCAGTTTAATTTGTTCGGCAATCCCGTGAACCGCAACAGGATCAGTTGGAGATAGTACTGCAATCAAGGCCATTGCTAAAGGTAAGGGGATTTCAGGAACTAACCAACTAACAAAATAACCTCCTACAATGGTGGTAAGAAAAACGAGGATAATAGCATTAGCAAAAATCGGTGCCCGTAATTCCCATAACTCATCTTTTGGAAAATGTTTGCCATCATTAAATAAAAGAGGAGCAACAAAAAGCAACATAAACCAATCTGCTTGTAAACTGATATGGATATTAAACAGTAAAACAAAGAGTAAACCGATCCCTATTTCAATTAAAGCAGTTGGTAAAAACACAACATAGTGACTGATAATATTTGAAACGACTACGAGTAAAATTAACACAATACTTGCCATTAATATTTCCATAAATTCACCTCTCTTAAAAATATTATATCAAATTTGTTTAAAGAAATAGTGAATAAAGGTCAATTAGTTATATTTACTTGAGGATGATTGCAATCAGAGTAAGAATGAGCTATAGTGTTCACAGAATATTTTGTAGAAATGAGGAAGTCTTTTGACTAAACAATCAATTTATAGTTTAACCCAAGAGGAACTAATCGCTTGGTTTGAAGAACATGGAGAAAAGAAATTTCGGGCAACTCAGGTTTGGGACTGGCTGTATCAAAAACGGGTTCGTGAATTTAATGAGATGAGTAATTTATCTAAAGCTACTATTGAATTATTAGATCAGTCATTTGAAATCAGTCCTTTAAAAGAGGCTGTCGTACAAGAGTCTCAAGATGGCACAGTTAAATATTTATTTGAATTATCTGATAAAAACATGATTGAAACAGTTTTAATGAGACATGATTATGGTTTATCTGTTTGTGTAACAACACAAGTAGGCTGTAATATAGGCTGTACATTTTGTGCCAGTGGTTTGTTGAAAAAAAATAGAGATTTAACTGCTGGAGAAATTGTGGCCCAAATCATTCAAGTGCAACGTTACTTAGACGAACAAGGAAAAAATGAACGGGTAAGTCATGTGGTTGTTATGGGGATTGGAGAACCTTTTGATAACTATGACAATGTTTTAAACTTTTTATATATCATTAATGATGCGAAAGGATTAGCTATCGGTGCGCGCCACATTACTGTTTCTACCAGTGGTTTAATTCCTAAAATTCGAGAATTTGCAGATAATGGTTTGCAAGTGAATTTAGCTATCTCTTTACATGCTTCTAATAATGATGTTAGAACCTCTATTATGCGAATTAATCGGAGCAACCCAATTGAAAAATTAATGGATGCTGTGGATGATTACTTGGCGAAAACTAATCGCCGAATTACTTTTGAATATATTATGTTAGCTAATGTCAATGACCGGCCAGAGCATGCCAAAGAGTTGGCAGCTTTATTGGCTAATAAGAAAAAATTGGCTTATGTGAATTTGATACCTTATAATCCTGTAAGTGAACACGATCAATATCAACGAAGTGCTAAAGAAGATGTTTTAGCTTTTTATGATATTTTGAAAAAACAGGGCATTAACTGTGTCATTAGAAGAGAACATGGAACAGATATTGATGCTGCATGTGGTCAGCTAAGAAGTAAGCAAATCAAAAAACAAGGATAATTCAATAGAACCCTCCTAAAGAGACAGATTTTTGTCTGTTTCTTTAGGAGGGTTTAGAGTATCAAATTAGACTTAGACTACAATATCCTTTATTATAATATATATAGGAAATTTGTTATAGAATTTTTGTCTGTTTTTCTGTTTGAAAAGTGGGAGTCTATTTAGATGTAAATACTAGTTGCATTTTGTGGGTTTTTATCTTGACTAAAATAGAAATTTAGGTAGAAAGTTAGCTTTTTTCTATATAATCAGTTCAAATAATTATATTATTTAATGACTATTAACATGTTATTCCATTATGTTAGCCCTTTTATTTGGACTGAAATTTAATCGGAGAGGAACATGTTCATTGAATATTTTATTAACGTTAGGTTTGATTATTTTATGTACCAAATTAGCAGATAGTTTTGCCATTAAAGTAGGTTTGCCAGCAGTGGTAGGCAGTTTGTTAGTGGGTATCTTATTAGGACCAGCTATGCTAGGGGTGATTGAAGAAAGTCAATTAATCCATCTATTTTCAGAAATAGGTGTGATTTTACTAATGTTTTTAGCTGGACTAGAAAGTGATTTGCAAACGTTAAAAAAATTCTTTAAACCGTCATTGTTAGTCGGTCTTTTAGGAGTCGGAGTTCCGTTCGTAGTCTTTACGAGTTTTTCTAAGTTATTTGGTTACGATACTGGAGCTGCTTTGTTTATTGGGTTAATTTTTGGAGCAACTTCATTAAGTATCACCATTCAGGTATTAAAAGAGCTTCATTTTGTCAGGACGAAAGAAGGGTCAGTTATCATCGGTTCCGCTATTTTAGATGATATTATTGTCATTATTTTACTGAACCTAGTGTTAACCTCCATAGGCCCTACATCCACCTCTATTGTGTCGATTTTAGGCTTATTAGGTAAAAATTTACTTTTCTTTGTCTTGATTTATTTGTTTAATCGTTTTGTTCTACCACTTCTTCTAAAGGGCTTGAAAAAAGTGAAAGCACCAGAAAAAAATACCGCCTTTGCTTTAGCTTTCGCCTTTATTTTGAGCTATTTTGCTCAAATGATTGGTATGTCAGATATCATTGGCGCTTTTTTTGCCGGTCTAATGCTTTCACAAACTAAAATTGCTCACCAAGTCGAAAGAAAAATAGAAAGTACTACTCTAGCTATCTTTGCTCCTGTATTTTTTGTAAGTATTGGTTTAAACTTAAATTTCAAGGGCATGGGTAATCAGATAGTCTTCATTGTTGTCTTTAGTATTTTAGCTGTTCTTACTAAGTTTTTAGGTGGTTATTTAGGAGGACGACTGAATGGCTTTAACCGAGAAAGTAGTAGTATCATAGGAACTAGTTTAATTTCAAGAGGCGAAATGGCTTTAATTTTAGTGAGTTTAGGATTGTCAAAAAATCTTATTACACAAGAAGTGTATGGTGCTATTGTCCTAGTGGTTATTGTGAGTACCATTGTCGCTCCTATTTTATTAAAAAAACAAATTATGAAACAACAAGAAACAACTGAAAGAATACCAGAGGCTCATCCAGAAGCTTCTGTTGAATCTGGTTCATAAGGATAGTACAGTATATAAATAAAAAAAGCTCAGAAGTTAGGCAACTGATTTTTCTTGCCAACTTCTGAGCTTTTTAAATAGCTTTAAGTCGATAAATTTTAGAAGGACGTCCAATTCCTGTTGGACGTTCACCAACTTCTACTAAGTATTCTAACATCGCTTTTTTAAAGTTAGAATGGTCAATATCCTTATAAGAAATACCTAAAAATTTAGCAAAAACTTTTCTTGCTTCAGTTATTGAAAAGTCTTCTCCCAATACTTGTAAGACATTTGGTTCGTGATGCATTTTTTCTGTAATGTGATTAAAGGCAGTTAGAATAATCTTGGCATGATCGAAAGCCAAGGTATCTGGGCCTAAAGTGTCTCCTGTATCCAAATCTAATATAATATGAGCCTTTGTATCTTCATTAGTTAGATGGATGTGATGATCTTTTCTTTCTAAGGTAAACCACTTAGCTTCTCTTGTGTCATCTCCAGCTGTTAGAGGTTCTTCACCAATGAAGGCAAGATAGCTAACGGTGATAACCCAACCTCTAGGGTCACGGTAGGGATCGCTAAAAGTATGGAGCTGAGCTAAGTTATGAATATCAATAGAGACACCTGTTTCTTCAAAGGTTTCTCTCATACAGGTTTCTTCTGTTGCCTCTGTTCGTTTAACAAAGCCACCAGGAAGAGCCCAAGAGTATTGATAAGGGTGTGTATTCCGCTGAACAAGTAACAGTTTTAATTGATCGGATGTTTTATTGTAGCACATTAAAACGTTATCAATTGTAACGGAAGGCATGTCATATTTAGGTAATGTTTGTTGCTTGTACCAATCTAGGTACGCAGTTTCTGAAGCTTGGGTTTCAAAATAGTGTTTTTCTTCATGTTTGGAAGAAAAAGACTTCATGAGAATCATCCTCTCGATAAAAGTATTCTGTACTTAATTGTAACAGAAAACTTAAAAATGTGAACTATTGTTTAGTTAGGAAAAAAGCAACTGGATTGAAAGCCTTTTCCTAACTAGTTAGGAAGAAAGTCAATATAGCGGAAAGTGCTTACAAGACTTATGATGTTGTTGAGGAGGAAAGTTGGATGCGCAGTCAATATGTAAAGTTAATTGTTTTATTGAAAGAAGAGCAAGATTATATAAATGGTAATCAATTAGCCCAGTCTTTAGGAGTTTCTACTAGAAGTATACGTAATTATGTCAAAGATTTAAATGAAAATTATTTGATTGACTCTAAAATTCAAGCTCATCAAAACAAAGGATACAAATTAGTAGGACAAATGCAACAATTTAAAAAAGATGAACATTTAGAATTTGAAGAGCGAGCATTTTTCATTGTTAAGTTTCTACTAGAAAATCAAGAATCTATTACGTACGAGCAAATTGCTCATCAGCTTTATTTTTCTTCTCAGACAATCAGAAAAGATATTTTAAAAATTCAACAAATGATTGCTGATCAAAAAAGAGAGTTAACTTTAGAAACAATTATTTTCGAAGGCATTAAATTAACTGGTTCTGAGTTAGATAAGCGGCTATTTTTAGATAGTTTAATCACACCAGCCATTATCAACCGAGACAACATCCAAGATGTATTGACTTATTACTTTAAAGAATGGATATCTTCTGAGGAACTTGTTAAGTTACTACAGGTAATAGATGATGTTACTAAAATTAACATGTCTTTAACACCAGAAAGTTTATTGCCTATTATCAGTTACTTAGTGATTGCCATGACAAGAATGAAACAAGGTCATTATATCGAGTCCCAACATTTTACAATTGATGTTAAACATTCAACTGAATACCATACATCCAAGCGAATTTTCTCTAAACTGGTTTCAGAGTTTAATAGTCAATATTATGAAGCTGAAATAATTTTCTTTAGTGTGTATTTAATGAGTAAACGGTTACTGAATGATTTCGATGATGGGGAACTTAGCCAATTAATTTCAACAAAATTAAAAGGAGAGATAAAACGCGTCTTAACTTTAATGAGTCAGCAATATCAACTTAATTTAATTGAAGATAGTCAGTTATATTCTGGTTTGCTTTTGCATTTATTTAGAGATTTATATCCTATTTTATACAATTTTTATATAGAAAATACTTATATCAGCTATATAAAAACAGAATATATTCAAGCTCATAATATGGCCGTAACGTTTGCTTATTTATTAAAGAGTGAGACAGATATTCAATTACCAGAAAATGAGATTGGTTATGTGGCGCTACACTTTGCTTCATTTTTAGAACGAGTGGCTAAAAAGACCGTTAAAGTAGCTATTATTCAAGGAAGAAACATGGCAACTGCTGATTTACTGAATTATGAAATACTTAGAAGATTTAGTGAAGTTGAAGTTGTTCAAACACTGAATGCTAATGAAATAGACCAACTAGATACTTCTCTTAACTTTGTTGTATCTCAAGCAAGTCCAACATTACTTAATCAAGTATCGGTACCAGTAGTTTATGTGAATGATTTTCCAACTAAAGAGGATTATCAAAAAATTAATCAATTAATTCATCAAAAAGTATTGTTGAATTATTTAAATCCTGACTATTTCTTCAAACTAAATGAAGTAACCAAAGAAGATATATTAAAAAAGATGGTTATAGCAATGGATGCTGAAGAATTATATGAAAGTATTCTAGATAGGGAAGGTTTATCAACAACGGATGTAGGGAACGAAGTCGCTTTGCCTCACCCGATTGATTATTCAACAAATGAAATTTTTAAAATAGGGGTAGCTATCAATGAGACACCGGTTAATTGGGGAGAGAAAGATGTTCAACTTGTTTTTCTCATTTTACCTAGTGTCAAACAAACCCTAGAAAATTCGCAAGTGTTTAGTGAAATTTATCAGTTATTGAAAGTAACAAAAAAAGTAGAGCAACTAAAAAAAATAACTGATTTTAATGAATTTATTACCTATTTAAATCAAGTCTAAAAAAGAAAGAAGAGATTGTTATGTTAATTAGTACAAAAGAAATGTTAAATGTGGCTTATCAAAATAATTTTGGTGTGGGAGCTTATAATATCGGTAATAGCGAGTTTGTAAAAGCAGTTATTGAAGTAGCAGAAGAGCTTAATGCTCCAGCCATTTTACAAATTCATCCATTAGAAGTGGAATTATTAACTAACGACTTTATGACCTATGTAAAAGAAGCAGCTCAAAATGCTAAAGTTCCAATTTCTATTCATTTGGATCATGGAAGAGATGCAAAAGATTGTATTCAAGCTATTCGTAATGGCTATACCTCAGTTATGATTGATGCTTCACACTTGCCTTTTGAAGAAAATATTCGGGTAACAAAGGAAGTTGTAGATATCGCTCATCAAGTAGGAGTTTCTGTTGAAGCTGAATTAGGAACGATTGGCAGTAATAAAGGAAGCGGAGAAACAACTACAGCTGAAGCTTTATATACTGACCCAAGTCAAGCTAAACAATTTGTCGATGAAACAGGGGTAGATTTCTTAGCAGTAGCTATCGGGACTATTCATGGTATTTATCCTAAAGGTAAAAAACCAAATATTCAAATTGATCGTTTACAAGAAATCAGAAACGCTGTAGATATGCCTCTTGTTTTACACGGGGGATCAGATAATCCAGAAGAAAAAATTCAAGCAGCAGTAGAAAATGGAATCGCTAAAGTTAATTTATCTAGTGATATGAAAGTAGCTTTTTACAACACATTTAAAGAAACTATGATAGAAATGCCAGATGATTATGAACCATGGATTATTACTCCACAAGCAACAGAAGCAGCTAAGAAAGTTTTAAGAGATAAAATGCATCTATTTGAATCTGTAAATAAAGCATCTTTATATGTGTAAAGGAGTGAAGAATAATGAAGATTTCTGATTTATTACTAGTAGACAACATTCAATTAAATTTGAATGCAACAAATAAAAGTGAGATTATTGACCAATTAGTTCATACTTTATCAGAAAATGGCTATTTAAGTGATGAAGCTGCATATAAACAAGATATTTGGGATAGAGAAAATACTATTTCAACAGAGGTAGGAGCAGGAATTGCTATTCCTCATGCTAAATCAGCTGCAGTTAAACAACCAGGATTAGCTTTTGGCCGTTCTTTAGAGGGCATTACTTATGATAAAGAAAAATGCCATTTATTCTTTATGATTGCAGCAGATGAGCATGCAACAAATGAACATTTGAAAACGTTATCTAAGTTGTCTACTTACTTAATGGATGAATTATTTAGAGCCAAACTTATTTTGGCTACTTCACCAGAAGAAGTTTTAGAGATTATTAATCAAAAAGAGTTAGAAGAAGAACAAGAGTCAGCTATTGTAGAAGAATCAGTAGAAAATAGTTCAAAAGATACTTTTTTAGTTGGAGTCACAGCTTGTACCGCAGGAATTGCTCATACTTATATGGCTGCAGAATCACTAAGAGATGCTGCTAAAAGTATGGGAATGACAATGAAAGTTCAAACCGATGGATCTAGTGGTACGGAAAATGAGTTGACTCCAGAAGAAATTGAACAAGCAGCTGGTGTTATTATAGCTGCAGATCGCTCAATAGATACATCACGCTTTGCAGGTAAAAAAATAATTGAAACTAACACTAAAAAAGGAATCAATCATCCAAAAGAATTAATCAATCAAGTGTTAGCTATGCCAGAACCTGATCTTTCAACTGTGAAGAAAAAAGTAGTGGAAGAGAAAAAAGACAGTAAGAAAAATGGAGCTTTGTCAATTTATCAACATTTGATGAATGGTGTGTCTTTCATGTTACCTTTCGTAGTGGCAGGAGGAATTTTGATTGCGATTTCATTTATGTTTGGTGTAGATGCTGCGAATCCAAAAAGTGATCAATTTAACCAGTTTGCTGCTTTCTTAAAAACAGTTGGAGGCGAAGCGGCCTTTGGTTTAATGGTTCCTATTTTTGCAGGATATGTAGCATATAGTATTGCTGATAGACCTGGTTTAGCACCAGGAGCAATTGGTGGTATGATTGCTTCTATGGGTGGTTCTGGTTTCTTAGGTGGGTTAATTGCAGGGTTTGTTGCAGGATATGTTGTTGTTGCTCTGAAAAAAGTTTTCATTAAGTTACCTAAATCTATCCAAGGGTTAAGTCCTGTGTTGCTTTATCCAGTTTTTGGCACACTAGCAACAACGATTGTGATTCAATATGTGGTTAACAAACCAGTTAGTCATTTAAATGAAGGAATGGCTACATGGTTAACGAATATGAGTGGTTCTAATGCGATGTTAGTAGGAGCTATTTTAGCTGCTTTACTAGTAAGCGATATGGGAGGCCCTCTTAATAAAATTGCCTACGCTTTCGGTATTCAAATGATAACAAGTGGTGTTTATGAACCTATGGCTGCGTTAATGTGTGGAGGAATGATTCCACCAATCGGATTAGGATTAGCGACAACTATTTTCAGAAATAAATTTACAGAAGCTGAACGTGAAGCAGGAAAAGTTGCTTATGTTTTAGGCGCATGTTTTATCACTGAAGGAGTGATTCCTTTTGCCGGAGCAGATCCACTAAGAGTGATTCCAGCTAATATTATTGGGGCAGCAGTAGGTGGCGCTATGTCTATGGCGATGAATATTACTTTATCTGCTCCTCATGGTGGTATCTTTGTGATTCCAATTGCTGTGAATAAACCGGTTTTATATTTAGTTTGTATCTTAGTAGGTAGTGCTGTAACAGCATTAGTTGCAGGATTATTAAAAAAACCAATTGCACAACAAAGTTTAGAAGTAGCCATTTAATATGAAACAAAAAATAAGAAGCTTGGCATTTGCCTAAGCTTCTTATTTTTTATGCCGTTATTTATCGCGAATAACTTCAATCTTATAGCCATCAGGGTCAGTAATAAAGTAGTAAGAAGGTGGTACACCAGGTAATGCTTTTAAGTCGGTTATATTAAAACCATTAGCTTGATGCTGTTGATGTAACTCTTCTAGATTATTGACTGAAATAGCTATGTGACCGTAGCCATTTCCTAAGTCATAGCCTTCAGAATCATAATTGTAAGTTAATTCAAGTTCGTACTCATCTCCTGGTAGAGTTAAGTAAACTAAAGTAAATTTATTTTCCGGAAAATCACGACGACGAGACTCTTTAAAATTAAAGGCAGCTTGATAAAATGCTAAAGAAGCATCTAAATCTTTTACACGAATACAAGTATGAGCCATTTTCATAACTTATCTTCCTTTCTTTTGTTCATAGTATGAGTCAAATGACTCAATTAAAGTGTAACATATTCTAAAGGAGTCGTTAATTTTCTTGATTGGGGTTAACAATTCGTCCGTTATGAAAGTAGGATGTAAAACATTGTACCTTATCATCAAACAACGTAATAGACTGACTGCCTAACATTTCTTTTGGAAAAAAGAAGCGATCATCTCCGTGAATTTGACCTGAGAGTGCTTGAACTAAGTCACTGACTTGTGACAATTCAACTAATGTTCCATCTTTTTCTTGTAGCTCGATTTGTGTTCGGTGTTTAGACTCTTCTGGACGATAAAGATCATAAGGTAAGTCATAACTACCATGAACAGCTGTGTAGTAAATAGGGTCAAAGCCGACTTTTTCAATTAAATGAGTCAAGTCTGCTACAAGCCACTGATCTGTTTTAGAGTTAAATTTAGCAGATTTAAGAGGTTTGCGGTTTAAAAAACGATTAGCTAAATCACTTAATATAGGATCTGAATGATCTGTCCATAGCATAAAGTTGGTGGTTAAACTACTATCATCTAAGCGTAGGTAATCTTCCAAAGTGTACTGATTAGTAAAAAAAGGAATAAGTAAGGAAGACTCACAGGGAAAACTAGCTGGTTCTTCTTGATACAAATAAGCTGCCCGTTTTAACAAGTGATGTAAGACGACTTCCATACCTCTTGAAACAGGGTGAAAATAAAT
Organism: Vagococcus humatus; assembly: GCF_003950325.1. GTDB lineage: Bacteria > Bacillota > Bacilli > Lactobacillales > Vagococcaceae > Vagococcus_C > Vagococcus_C humatus. The sequence goes on along the minus strand of NZ_PXZH01000005.1, from coordinate 6,861 downwards.
TTGCATATACATTTGGTACCGGCTAACAATATAATCCTCTACAGCATGCATGCCATTCATGCCAAAAGTAATCCCTTCTTTATAAGGTCTAATCACTCTTAAAATTCTAGTTAAATCAAAGGTGCCATATTCCGTTCCTGTATAATAAGCATCTCTTAGTAGATAATCCATTCTATCTGCATCAATTTGGCTAGAAATCATTTGTACAACTTGTTGATTCGGGTAAGTTTTTTGTATCACACTAGCTACTTTTTCAGGGAAACCTGGCTCAACTTGATTTAAAATCTGATAAATTTCAGTGGTAGGTGAAGTGATAATTGCTACAGTGATAGCTTCATGGTCGGTTTGAAAGATACCTTCAAAAGTATGAGAATAAGGACCATGGCCAACATCATGTAACAGTGCCGCACACAAAGCGACCAATCGTTCACTGTCATCCCAGCCGTTTTCGTTATCTTTTTCAAGAGAAAAATTACGAGTGAAAATATTACAAATCTGTCTAGTAATTTCATAAACACCTAAAGAATGTGAAAAACGACTATGCTCACCTCCGTGGAAAGTATAGGAAGTAGTCCCTAATTGTTTAATTCGCCGCAAACGTTGAAACTCTTTTGAGTCAATTAAGTCCAAAATAACTTGATGTTGGACGTGAATATAATTGTGGACAGGATCACGAAACACTTTTTCCATAGGGAGCATTTGCTGTTTATACCCTGTTTCAGTCATGTAAAATCACTCCTTCATTTCGTTTTTCCATCTTGTTTTGATGTTTAAGTAACTCTTGTTGGTAATGGTGACTTCGAACAAATTCCTCCGAAGTTGTTGAGATTAGTCTATATGATTTTTCTAAGGTGTCTAATAAACGTTTTTTTACAGCTGAGATGGTTAACTCTTCCCCAAGTAAATCAGATAAATTAGCCATAGAATTAGGATTAATTGGCGGGTAACCCTTTGTTCCGAATTGCTGTTTTAAACTAGCTTGATAAAATTCTTTCATCAATTGTCCTCTAGCAGATTGATCTCCGTGAACACTTAAATAAATCATGACACTAATGCCTTCTTTGATTCTTCGTTGGGCAATGCCAGCAAACTTTTGACCTTGAATACTTAAATCAAACTCTCCAGGGCAATAAGAGTCGCTTATTTCCTTAGCTTCAATCGCTACATGAAAGTCAGAGAAGCTATCTTGAATTAAGTCGACCATTTTAGCATAGCCTTCAGGAATACTTATTTGATGATCAGGATTAGGGAGAAATAACGAAACATTTAAAACTCCCTCATTGGAAACAACGCCAAGCCCTCCTGAATTTCTAGCTAAGTAACGGAAACCTGCTTGATGCAAGAGGTTTAAACCATCAGTTAGAAAAGGAAGACGGGTATCTTTCATTCCAAGGATAACTGTTCGGTCAAATTCCCAGAAATGAACTAAGTGTTCTTGAGTTTGACTAGTATGTAAGGTGTATAAGTCGGTATAAGCAAAAGGGGCAAATAAGTTTGGTTCAACAGGGTCATTTATAATAGTTAAGGGTGTAAGTGAATTCATTTAGGTATCTAACTCCTTTAATAGTTATTAACTTGATTTTGTTATTATATATTATATAAGATAGTGATAGAATATGGCATTAATATGTTTGAACGAAGAACTTTTAAGAAAAACTTGACTTTTTTTATATAAAGACGTAACGTAACGATTGCATGAATTTGGTAAGCTAGTTACAATAATGGAGAATAGAGAGAAAGGGGCTTTTTATGGTAAAAAGAGAGCAAATTCCAGTTTCCGTGTATTTGCGTACAGAGGTAACGCAGGAAGGGAATACAAATGAACATGTATTTAATGTGGTAGGACAAGCAGTTAAAATAGGCTCGTCTATTTATTTACGCTATAAGGAACCTGAACAAAATGGTAAAAGTGTTCCTGTGACGATTAAAATAGATGCTACAGGTCACGTTCAATTAACTCGCACAACAGATTATAAATTAACATTAGGGTTTACCCATCAAGATTATCATCTAACTCATTATCGTACCCCTTATGGTTTGTTAGAAATTAACACGTATACCAGTCGGTTACATTTGTTGTTAAATGAGCAGCCGTTTTCTGGAAAAGTAGAGATTGACTACCAATTGCTTACAGGTGAGGAAGAGTTAGGAAATTACCAGTTGTACTTAGAATTTATGGCATAATTATGTTTTTATTGGAATTTTCATTGCATTTTATAAAGTATCTATTGTATGATAAGGAATAGACTGTGAAAGGACGTGTGTCAGGTGGAATTAAAGGTTTTTAAAGATGTGAACAAAGAAGAATTATCCATGATTGAAGTGGCTCATGCTTTATTGGAAGCAAATGGCGATATTATGGATTTTACTGACTTAGTAAACCAAATTCAAAATTATTTAGGAAAAGCAGATAAAGATATTCGTGAAGATTTATCACAATTTTATACAGATTTAAACATAGATGGTAGTTTTATTTCTCTAGGAGACAATCGATGGGGACTACGCTCTTGGTATCCAATCGACTCAATTGACGAAGAAGTTTCTCATTTTGGGGATGACGATGAAGATGAAGAAGATCGCCCACGTCGTAAAAAACGTCGTAAAGTTAATGCATTTTTAGATACAGATGATGAAGATGCTATTGATTACAATGACGATGATCCTGAAGATGCAGATGATATTGATGAAGATGACGAAGAGTACGATGACGATGAAAAAGATGATGAAGAAATTGCTGAATACGGCAAAGACTTATCAGAAATCGGTGCAGATGATATTGATGAAGAAGATGTACCAGAAGGCGTTGAAGATGAATTAAGTATTGTTGATGAAGACGATATGGATGATTATGACGACGAGGATGAAGACTTATAAAGCGTCTTTATCTAGTTTTAGCAAAAAAGGTTCTAGAGAAGTTAACTTCTCTAGAGCCTTTTTTTATTATTTTTCCTCTGCATCTTGTTTTAAAAAGTCATATTGATCGACAGCAGCATGAGCGATGCGACTAGCTGCAGCAGCTGCAATTGCTCCTACAATATCATCTAAAAAAGTATGAATATGGTCACCACTATGATCGTTTAACTGTTTTAAAATGCCAGGTTTAACTTTGTCAATATAGCCGTAGTTAGTAAAGCCAATGGAACCATAAACATTTACAATAGCCAATGCCAAAATTTCATCGATTCCGTATAAACCTTCATCTTCTTCAATGATTTGTTGTAGCGGAGCTAAGAGTGTACCTTGTTCAGCAGCTAAATCAAGCTGAATACCTGTTAAGATAGCGTTTTGTACTTCTCGTTTTTTTAATACCATTTCTACATTATGGTAACAATGCTCAATAGTTAATTCTGCCACATAAGGTTTTTGCAAAAAGTAAACTAATTCTGCAATATCCTGGATGGTAACACCTCGTTGGATTAATAAGTCTTTTGCACGTTGTTCTAAAATATCTTTATCTGTTGTCATAATTTTCCTCTTTCTTATCAGACTACTACTAGAGTAATAGACATTAATAGGCTTATTTATTTGCTGACATTAAGTAAACAGCAATCAGTTCGTTTCTAAAAACTCTTAATTTAATGATATACTATAATGAACAAAAAAGACAAGGAGTGGTTGAATGAATCCTTTATTAGAATGTTGCGAACAAAACCTGGCTAAAGGATTAGACCAAGTGGTTAACTTACCTGAGATTGCCTCAAGGGTAGATTTAGTTACTTATGGGTGCATGAATGAGTGCCAAACCTGCGCTAAAATGTATTACGGCTTTTTAGAAGGAGAATGGGTAACTGGTAATACTTTAGTTGAATTTAAAACTCATCTATTAGAAGCACTAGAACATTGGGAAAAAGAAAATCTGTAGGCAAAAGGCTACAGATTTTTCTTTTTGTCTGAGTTAGAAAATAAACTAGTACTATGCATTGGTTGTACTCTTAACTCTGGTTGGATAAAATGTAGAGCATTATTGACAGCTGTAGGAGCTTCCCCTAGTCCAGTAGCAATCAATTTTACTTTTCCTGGATAGGTACAAACGTCTCCAGCAGCATATACTCCTGGAATATTGGTAGACATATCTGCCTTTACCTTAATTAAATGGTTGTCTAAATCAAGACCAAGATTTGCTAGATAATCATGGGAGCTGATAAAACCGTAATTGACTAAAAGCATATCAGCGGGAATTATTTCTGTTAAATCTTCTTTAGGATTATATAACTCTAGCTCTGTAATTTGCCTTGCCTCATGGATCACACTATTAATAACAAAAGGAGTTTGCAAGATGACAGAGGAATTATTTAATTTTAAAACATTATGTTCTAGGGCACGAAAATTAGGACGCCTGTGAGTAAGGGTAACCGATTTAGCTAATGGTTCTAACTCTAAAGCCCAGTCAATAGCAGAATCTCCACCACCTGCAATGACCACATTTTTATCTTTAAATAAAGAAAGATCGCGAACAAAATAAAATAAAGACACATTCTCACAACTATCCAAATCTGGAATAGACAGTTTTCGCGGCTGAAAAGCCCCATTTCCTGTTGTAATAATGATGCTTTTAGTATAGTGAACCCCTTGATTGGTTTCTATTTTTAAAAGGTCAGAGGACAAAGGAGTGAGTTGAGTCAGTGTTTCTTCTAGACAAATAGTTGGTTCAAATTGCATGGCTTGCTCTGTTAACTGGGTGACAAGTGTGCTGGCTTTTATTTTAGGAAATCCAGCAATATCATAAATATGTTTATCCGGGTAAAGCATGCTAAGTTGCCCACCTAGTTGGGGAAGGCTATCAATTAATTTAGTTTTTGCCTGCCTCATTCCAGCATAAAAAGCTGTAAATAAACCAACAGGACCTGCCCCGATAATCGTTATATCATATATCTCTTTTTCATCTATAGTCATAAGGTATCTACCTCCAGTTTAATTGGTACTAATCTTAGTATATAAAAAAAAGGAAAATCAAGACATAAATATGATTTCATGATACACTTAATCAATAAAAAAAGAATATGTTGGAGGTATGAAAGAATGAGCTTTCCTCAGTTATCATTAGAGTCCGTTACAGGTCCTATTGCGACTATAAAAACAAATAAAGGGGATATTCGTATTCAATTATTCCCTGAACAAGCACCTAAAACAGTTGAAAATTTTGTTGAGTTAGCTAAAAAAGGCTACTATGATGGTGTGATTTTTCACCGAGTTATCCCTGAATTTATGATTCAAGGAGGAGACCCAACTGGAACTGGTATGGGCGGAGAAAGTATTTACGGCCAATCATTTGAAGATGAATTCTCAAATGAATTGTTTAACTTACGTGGTGCTTTATCAATGGCTAATGCAGGACCTAACACAAATGGTAGTCAATTTTTTATTGTTCAAAAAAGTGATATGCCAAAAGAGATGGTGGAACAAATGGCTAATGCTGGTTTTCCAGAAGAAATTATTGAAGCCTATAAAAATGGTGGAACACCTTGGTTAGATTTCCGTCATACAGTATTTGGTCAAGTTATGGATGATGATATGGCAGTAGTAGATGATATTGCTCAAACTAAAACTGGCGCACAAGATAAACCTGTTTATGATGTTACTATTGAAACAGTAGAAATAACTGAAGCTTAAAGTACCGATAAACCAACAAACAAGTATTACTTGTTTGTTGGTTTATTTTAAATGTAAGAACAATCCGTTATACTTATGATAGAAGTAATAAAAAGGATGTGGAAGCATGGTATACAAAATAGGAATGATTCTAGAAGGACAGATTACAGGTATTCAACCTTACGGAGCATTTGTTTCATTAAAGGATCAACAACAAGGATTGATTCATATTTCGGAAATTTTTCATGGGTATATCAAAGATATCAATGAAGTTTTGTCTGTTGGTGATAAAGTAACAGTTAAAGTTATAGACATTGATGAATATACGAAAAAAATCAGTTTATCGCTAAGAGCAATGCAAGAAAATCAAATCCTTCCAGGAAGAAAAAAGAAAATCTATTTTACTAATCGCAAGAAAAAAATTGGGTTTGAAACATTGGAAAAGGCGATGCCTAAATGGATTGAGGAGTCTATAGAGTATTTGCAAATGTAATACTTATGGATTTTTTCTGAAAATATGCTATTATAAGAAGTGCAAGTTTAAAAAAGTGAATTAGAGGTGGATGAAATGAGCACCCAACTAGTAGCTGGTACTATTATGTTAAATCGTGCCAACGGGGAGAAAAAGTTTTTAGTAAAAGAAGAACAGTCAGGCCAACACTTTGTTACCACTAAAATGAATCAAGAGTACACAAGCTTAGCCAATATTTTACAGGCATTGAAGTTAGAAGTATTAGTAGATATTCACTCTATGGATTTAGTTGAACTTACCACAATTTGTCTAGATGATAGAAAGATTCCTTTGTATGTGTTTGAAATGGAAGAAACACAATGGACACATGAACTTGAAAATGGTTATACTTGGGCAAAACCAAGTACACTAAGAAATTTGTTGAAAAATTTTTCAATCTCAGATGTTCCAATTTTTGAGTAATTAAAAGAAATAATAAAAAAACAGATTTTATCCTTGCTTTTTATAAATATATTTGATATATTATTACTTGTCGTTAAGATAAAGGGTTTGTGATAATGTAGCGAATCCTTGCGACAAGAATAATAAAAAATATCAAAAAAAGTTGTTGACAAAGTCAACTGCTTCTGATATGATTAAGTAGTTGTTGGAAAAGACGACGAAACAAATAGATCTTTGAAAACTGAACAAAGAATAAGACGAACCAAATGTGTAGGGCGTTTTTACAAGATGTAAAAACAAACTTATATTATTATAGTGAAGTCAATTCGCTAGCAAACAAAATTGAGCTAAATGTCTTC
>NZ_PXZH01000004.1 GCF_003950325.1 Vagococcus humatus | reverse complement strand
TTTTAATAGAAGCCTCTTTAGCTTACCGAATAGAGAAGATTTATCAAGATTACATTGAAACCAGTTCCTTAGAGGAGTTAATTCAAGCATTAGACCAGTTAAAAGGGATGATTAATCCTGAAAAAGTTATTAGCTTGCAAGAAGCTTTAAAACAAGGAGAAGGGGCTACTGTGATTGAACAATTGTTAGTTTCTTATTATGATCCGAGATACAGCCATAAGGCGAAGAAGTATGATTTGACTTTAACTACCACAGATCCAAAAGAAACTGCTGAAAAATTAGTTCAGCTGTTACATCTAAGTAAATAAGTAAGATGGACTCTTAGTCTAAAAATTAAGGGTCTATTTTTGTGGTTTTTTTAAACTATGGTAAGATGAAGGAAAGAAAGTGTTTGTATGTTGATACAGACACTTTTCTCTATTATAAACTTATAGGAGGAAGGTATGTATGACAGTTCAAATCAAACAAGTACCATCACCACAACTAGATCATCACCCAGTACGCCCAGTATTAACTGATGAAACAATGGCAATTCGCAAGCAAAAAGTGATAGATCGTATGAAAGAATTTGGGTTTAGTTCCTTAGTAATTTATGCAGATAAGGAACATGGTAGCCAATTTGAGTATTTAGTTGGGTTTATTCCAAGATTTGAAGAAGGCTTACTTCTTTTAAATCAAGACGGAACAAGTAGCTTACTACTTGGAAATGAAAATATTAATAAGGTAAAACATGCTCGTATAGATAGTCAAGGGATTCATTGTCCCTTCTTTTCTTTACCAAACCAACCAATGGATTTTACTCAATCTTTATTGAGTTATTTACAGCAAGCTCATTTAGATAGCTCTAAGAAAGTCGGGTTGGTAGGGTGGAAGTTGTTAGCTAAAGATGGACTAGATTTTGTTCAAAAGTTTGACGTACCCTACTTTATAGTGGATTCTTTGAAAGAATTAGTCGGTTCAGAAAAGTTATATAATGGCACAGGTTTGCTGATTGATCCTAGTCAAGGTGCTAGAGTCACTAACACAGCAAATGAAATTGCTACATATGAATACGGAGCTTCTTTGGCTTCAGATGGCGTGTTAAAAGCAATGGACCATCTTAGTGTAGGAGTATCGGAACTGGAAACAGGAGATTTACTTAATCAGAATGGCCAATACCCAACTGTCGTGACTATTTCAGCTTTTGGCCAGCGATTTGTTAAGGGAAACATATATCCAACAGAAAGAACTCTTCAATTAGGAGATAAAATTGCTTTAACTGCTGCATATAAAGGGGGATTATCCAGTCGTTCTGGTTACGGGGTTTACAACAAGGAGCAATTGGAACAAATTGATCCAGGGTACCTAGATCAAGTGGTAGTCCCTTATTATGAAGCTTACTTATATTGGTTAGATCAGATAAAAATTGGGATGAATGCAGGAGAGTTTTACCAACAATTTGACACGTTCTATCCTCAATCTGTTTATGGCTGGGAGTTATGTCCAGGCCATTTAACTGCAGATGAAGAATGGTTATGTTCACCTTTTTATGCAGGTTCTGATAAAACCATTAAAAGTGGGATGATTTTCCAGTTAGACTTTATTCCAGTTCAACCTAATCATCACGGAGTTTCAGCAGAAAGTACCCTAGCTTTAGCGGATAAGCAGTTACGAGAAGAAATCCAGACTCAATATCCAGAGTTATGGCAGCGAATTGAAAATAGACGAAGTTATCTTAAACAAGTTTTAAATATATCTTTAAGTGAAGAAATTTTACCTTTATGTAGTACTTTAGGTTATTTACGTCCTTTTATGTTGAATAAACAAGTAGCTTTAACTAAGAAATAAGTTGTTTTTCAGATACTTGAAAATCCGTTATAATAGAGAAAATAACAGAGAGTAAAGTGAGGATTGTTTTATGGGATGTTTAGGTAATCTAATCTGGTTAATCTTTGGCGGATTAGCTGGAGATTTAAGCTGGCTAGTAGCAGGTTGTTTGTGGTGCTTAACTATAGTAGGCATTCCAATTGGGATGCAATGTTTTAAACTGGCAGGATTGAGTTTTTGGCCATTTGGTAAAGAAGTGGTTTATAGTAACAGTGGCTTTTCTTTCCTAGTCAATATTATTTGGTTAGTTGTTAGTGGTCTACCTTTAGCTTTGGCTCATTGCCTAAGTGGTATTTTATTAACGTTAACCATTATTGGCATTCCTTTTGCTAAACAAAGTTTTAAATTAGCTAAATTAGCCTTGATGCCTTTTGGTGCTAGAGTAGTGACCAGTTCAAGATACTATTAAAATAACCATCACCTGTAAACAGGTGATGGTTATTTGTTTGGTTGTTAACCTACATCTACTCCTAGCCATTTTTTAGCAAGGATACCGATAATATAGGAGATAATCATAACACTAAAACTAATGATCAGCATTTGTAAGAAAGGCTTTTTAAACGATTGTTCTTTGGCGATAGCAATATAGTAGTTAAAAAAGGCAATCAGCGCAATGACAATCACTAACATGGTAACAAATGCGGCAATATACATGTCAGGTGGAAGAAGTAAATAAGGTAGTACTAACAGAATAACTGCAATTAAATAAGTCGCACCAGTAAACAGACTAGATTTAAAGGGATTGTGATGACCATCGGCTTTTTCAGCAAGATAGTTGGAAGCCGCCATAGATAAAGTAGCAGCAATGCCTGTAACAATAGCAGACATGGCAACTAAACGGTTATTAGCCATAGCGAAGGTTAAACCGGCAATTGTTCCTGTAATTTCTACTAAAGCATCATTTAGACCTAGTACCATGGAGCCGACATATTGCAGTCTTTCTTCATCTAGTAGATTTATCAGTTCTTCTTCATGTCGTTCTTCTTCTTCAATAATTTTGCTAATATCTGGAATAACGTCAGCTAGTTTTTCATACATGACAATGCCAGAATCTTCATTTTTTTCAGATAAGCGAATAGTAAAGGTAAAACCAAAAATTAAGTATAGAAACTTAAACCAAAGAATAGATAGTTTTTTTGGGTCAACTGTTTCTTTCGTATATTTTTTCCAAATTTCAGCATGTTTCAATTCATCATTGGCAATTCGAGTAATAATTTTTTTGTTAGCTGGATTTTTTTCTTTTTTTGCTAAATAAGTGTACAAATGATAAGCGGTAATCTCAGTTTGTTGATAGTTTAACATTAATTGATGTTGTTCTTCTGTATAAGTCATAATATCCCTTCTTCTTTAAAATAAGTAAGTTATCTTCATTGTACCCAATGCTTGGCGAGATGACAAACCATGACTATTCATTTTATCAAAAACAAGGTAAAATGAACTTATTTAAAGGGATTAGCTAGGAGGCAATTGATATGACCCAAAAACAATTACATATGGAGTTAAAACGTTTGTTAGTAGAGTTATCTGTGACTTATGATTTACAAAATGAGCAAGTAAAAACGTATCTGTATAAAAGTAAGGCTCTTTATATTATGAAAATTATTTTAAGTAGTTTGGCAACGTTAGGTATGTTTCTTTCTATCTTTCTTCCTGTTTTAATGCTACAAATTATTACAGTAATGCTTTCAGTGGCTACTTTAACCTTAGTTTGCGCTGATAAAGGTAATTCTTATGAAAGATTCTATCAAAAAAATCAGCAGCCTATCCAAAAGCTTTGGGAATTAAAAGAGGAGTCTTTCATGCTATTATCTCAGCTGTGTTATAGTCCTTATGAGGAAGAAGAGATGGTTAAACAATTTCAACTACTTTGTCAAAAAAGAGAAAAATTATATGCTAATTTGCTTTTAGTTTCTTCTCATACTCGTAAGAAATTGTCTGCGTCATTAGACCATGTGTCTTTTTCTACGAATGATTTTTCTAAAGTAGAACCTTACTATATTCCAGAAGCTTTACGCTTTTTTGACGAAAATAACTAAAAATAACTAAGTTTCTACTATTAATATATAATAGAAACTTAGTTATTTTTAATTTAATACACGTTGCTGGCTATGACGATAGCCATAACTGAAATAAATCCCTAAGCCAACTAATGTCCATAATAAAAAGACAAGCCAAGTTATTTTTTGTAGTTGCGTCATAAGGACTAGACATAGGGTAAAAGATAATAAAGGGATGAAAGGATAAAGGGGGACGTTAAAGCCTTTCGGTAACTGCTGATAATTCGGTAATTTTCTTAAAAAAACTACTCCTAGAGAAACAGTGGCAAAAGCGAACAAGGTCCCAATGTTAACAAGTTCAGCAATTTTATCTAAAGGGACTAACATGGCACACAGGCTAGCAATACTAGTAAAAATAAAGGTGTTGGTAACTGGCACATGTTTACTAGGGCTAACTTTAGATAAAGTAGCAGGCAATAAACCATCTCGACTAATAGCGAAAATTAAGCGGGTACCCCCATAAGACATAACTAGTAGGACGGTGGTCATACCTGCGACTGCACCAAGTGAGATAATCCCTGCAATCCAATTTTGATTAATTAAATTAAGAGTAAAAGCAACAGGATCTCCCACATTTAATTGATGATAAGGGACTACACCAACTAAAACAGTAGCCACAGCTGCATACAGAATAGAAGCGATTGCTAAGGAAGCAATAATTCCAATTGGCATGGCTTTTTGCGGGTTAATCACTTCCTCTGAAGCAGTAGATACAGCATCAAAACCGATATAAGCATAAAAAGCAAGGGCAGCACCAGAAAGAATGCCAGAACTTCCGTAAGGTAAAAATGGATGAAAATTAGCTGGTTTAACATAAAAAATAGCTACGCCTAGAAAAAGTAAGATAACTGCTAGTTTAACTCCTACCATTATCGTATTGACACGAGTGGACTCTTTTACCCCATTTACTAGAAGTAAACCAATTAACAGGGTAATTAATCCAGCGATTAAGTTAACACCCCCTCCGTTACCAGATTCATAGGCAGTGGATAAAAAGCCTGGTAGGTGAAGATTAAACCCAGCTAATAAATTTTGGAAATAAGCGGACCAACTAACTGCAACTGAGGATACTGCAAATAAATATTCTGAAATTAAGGCCCAACCTAAAACCCAAGCAGCTAATTCTCCAAAAATAGTATAAACATAGGTATAGGCACTTCCGGCTAGTGGAATGGTTGAAGCAAACTCCGAGTAGCAAAGAGCGGCTAAGGCACAAACAACAGCAGCTAATAAATAAGATAGCATAGCACCAGGTCCAGCGTACTTAGCAGCGATAATGCCTGGGGTAATAAAAATTCCTGCCCCAACCACTGCTCCGACTCCCATAGCTGTTAAATGAAAGGCGGTTAAATTTTTTTCAAGTGAACTGTTTTGTAGATGAGTAGGATCTATTTCCTTTTTTAAAAATAAATGATGTGACATCATTAGTAACCTCCTTTTAAATTGCAAAATGAGAAAAAACTCATATTTTAATCATTTTATCATTTTAGTTGTTTCTAGTAGGAGAGTCAAGGGGTTATTGAATAAAAAATGATGTTAGATAGGCTAAAAAAGAAAATAAACTGGTAGCATAGTTTTGATAGTAGGAAAGAAACTGGTTTCATTTTTTTGCTACTAATGAATAATAAAACAAAAAAATTCTAAGACAGATTGTCTTAGAATTTTACATACGGTAATAAAAGTAAAGCAAGATAAAAGAAGTGATATTTAAGATAAATTCCTTTTTATTGAGTTGTTTAGTTCTGATTAGGCAAGCAGCACTGATGATGAGTAAGCTAATAAGGGCTATTAAGACAAATAAACTAATGAAACGTTGATTAAAGATATAGTAAAGATAACCACCAAGACCAATTAAAGTTATTCCAAGCCACATAAGATAAAAATTATTTCTCTTTAAATAGGAATAAATCTTTTGCGTTACTAAGGTGTTGATGCCAATGATAAACATGCTAAAGATAAAAGGTTCTAATTTATTTAGTTGGAAAGAGTAAGGTGCTTGTAGGGTTAACATTAAATTAAAGACGCAGCCTTTAAAGAAAATATTTAACAAGGTATAAAAAATAGTATCTTGATATTGATACCGACTAGAAAAAGTAAGAAATTGAAAAATTTCATAAGCAAATAAGATAAAAGCGTATTGATACGTTAAATGACCTGTTATTTTGTAAATTAAAATAGCTGAAAAAACAATTTTGACTAACGAAGCCTGAATAGAAACCTGTTTACCTTTTTGATAAGCATTTCTGGAAAATAGTAGGTAGAAATCAGAAATAAATAAATAGACAAACATAATGAAGTTAGCCCCGCTTAAACGAATAGGTTGGTGAGACAATAATATTCCAGGAATCACCGCTATCAAGGTTTGAAGTAAGGCGATAATCAAAATATAAGGCAAGGTTAATTTGATCGATGTATTTTGATTCACAGTTTATATCCTCTTTTCAGTTGATATATTAATGGTATATGGAGTTTTGTGACACGTCAAGATAGATAAAAAAAAGAATTTAAAAAAGCATGCTTTTCATAAACAATTTTGCTATACTAGGAATGTTGCAAGATTCCCGATAGGATTTAAAGATTAGATCTCTCTGTCTTTAAAGATGCCTTGTAACCGGAAAATAAAGGGGGAACAAAAAATGAGAGAAAAATATTTATTTACATCAGAATCTGTTTCTGAAGGACATCCTGATAAAGTAGCTGATCAAATTAGTGACGCTATTTTAGATGCTTTGTTAGAAAAAGATCCAATGGCAAGAGTTGCTTGTGAAACATCTGTTACAACTGGCTTAGTTTTTGTTTTTGGAGAAGTTTCAACAACAGCTTACGTGGATATTCAAAAAGTAGTGCGTGAAACTGTTAAAGAAATTGGGTATACCCGAGCTAAGTTTGGCTTTGACGGAGATACTTGTGCAGTGATGGTTGCTTTAGATGAGCAGTCACCAGATATTGCCCAAGGGGTGGATGCTTCTTATGAAAGTAAACAAGACGCTCAGTCCTCTGACTCACTAGACTTAGGTGCTGGAGACCAAGGATTAATGTTTGGGTTTGCTTGTGATGAAACACCAGAATTAATGCCATTACCTATTTCATTAAGTCATCAGTTAATGCGCCGAGTAGCAACGTTACGCAAAGAGAAAGTACTGGATTATTTACGTCCAGATGCTAAAGCTCAAGTAACGGTTGAATACGGTGAAAACGGAGAACCTAAACGAGTAGATACAGTAGTCATTAGTACTCAACATGATGAACATGTATCACTGGAACAGATTAAAGCGAATATGATTAATTTGGTGATAAAAAAAGTTATTCCATCATCTCTATTAGATGAAGAAACAAAATTCTTCATTAATCCAACTGGTCGTTTTGTTATTGGAGGACCACAAGGAGATTCTGGTTTAACTGGTCGAAAAATTATTGTAGATACTTACGGCGGTTATGCACGTCACGGTGGTGGTGCATTTTCTGGTAAAGACGCGACAAAAGTCGATCGTTCAGCTAGTTATGCTGCTCGCTATATTGCGAAAAATATTGTGGCGGCTAAATTGGCTCGTAAATGCGAAGTTCAATTAGCTTATGCTATTGGAGTAGCAGAACCTGTTTCTATTTCTATTGATACATACGGAACAAGTGCTGTATCAGAAGAAAAATTAATTCAAGCCGTTCGTCAAAATTTTGATTTACGTCCAGCAGGTATTATCAACATGCTTGATTTACGTAGACCAATTTATAAAAAAACAGCAGCATATGGTCATTTTGGTCGTACAGATGCGGACTTTACATGGGAGCGTACCGACAAAGTCGAGGCACTTTTAAAGAGTTTAGCAGAGTAAAAGAGGCGATCCCTAATAAAGACATGTCTTTATTAGGGATCTTTCTTTTGCACCAAGATAAAAGAAAGGGATTAAAAAGATGAAAAAAAGAGAGACAAATGTAAAGGTAGTAACCTTTTCTGTTTTTATGGCAACATTTATGACCGCCATTGAAGCAACTATTGTATCCACTGCAATGCCAACTATTGCAGCTCAGCTTAAAGGCGGAGAAATTATGAGTTGGGTTTTTTCGATTTATTTATTAACTAATGCCATGATGACACCAGTTTATGGTAAGTTAGCTGACCGGATTGGTCGAAAACCAGTGTTTTTAGCAGGAATTTTAATTTTTATTATCGGATCTTCTTTATGCGGTTTATCAAATAGTATGCTAGTTTTAATTATTGCAAGAGCCATTCAGGGAATTGGAGCAGGGGCGATTATGCCAGTTGCTTTAACGATTATTGCAGACATTTATTCTGTTGAAAAGCGGGCAAAAGTATTAGGCCTTAATAGTGCTTTTTGGGGAATTGCTAGTGTGGTAGGTCCATTATGTGGTGGTTTTATTGTGGATACAGTAGGCTGGCACTGGATTTTCTTTGTAAATGTGCCAATTGGGATTATTTTAATGGGTCTTATCTGGGTATTTTTAATAGAAGACAAAAAAGAAGGGAAGAAACAACCTATTGACTATTTAGGTAGTCTAAGTTTAATGATGTTGCTACTTTCTTTACTTTATGGTTTCCAAACAATTGGTGAGACATCTAGTTTTAATTATAAAACATGGATTTGTTTTGGTTTAGTTATTTTATTTGGATTTATATTTGTTCAAGTAGAAAAAAGAGCAGTAGATCCGATTATTTCATTAGGGTTATTAACGAATGGACCTTTTGTTATTGTTAATATTATTGCTGCTTTAGTTAGTGGCTTTTTAATGGGAATTGATGTGTATATTCCTATGTGGATGCAAGGAGTGCTAGGGTTAAAAGCTGCTTTAGGAGGCATGTCGTTAGCTCCGTTATCTGTGACTTGGATTTTTGGTTCCTTTACAGCAGGGATGCTACTTAAAAAGACCACGACTAAACGGACTATTACTATTGGTTTACTAATTATTTTAGTAGGAGGTCTTGCCTTAGCTAATGCTCCGGCTCATACTTCTTTTTGGCTGTTTTGTTTAATTGGAGCGTGGACAGGTTTAGGTTTAGGGATTGCGATTACAGCTACTACTGTAAAATCCCAAAGTAGTGTGCCAAGTGATCAAGTAGGAGTAGCCACTTCTTTTAATACTTTGAGCCGAACAATTGGTCAAACAGTGATGGTATCGGTTTTTGGTGTGGTTTTAAACAATCACATTAATCAATCTATTACTAAGGTACCTGAGTTAAAAATTACGCGGGACATGGTAGATCAAATTTCTAACCAAGAAGCTACCACTCAGTTAGCCAATCATTTAATTGAACCTATTCGGACTATTTTATATAACGGATTACATAGTGTTTATGCAGTAGGGGTAGGACTTTTATTAGTTGCCTTAGTAATTAATCAATTCCAAAAAGCTGAACGGATTATGAAAGGTTAATATTTTATCATTAAAAATAAGCTTAGCCAGTGTCACTCTTTTAAGAGGAAAGAATGACACTAGCTAGCTTATTTTTTTTCAATACAAATGAGTAAAGGTGGTTGATTTTTTTGATTGATAAATTGATAAGAGGCCACTGTATAAGTGGATTGTTCCAGTGTTTGACAAAAATCCCAGACACTGTCTTTTTCATTCTCTCCACCAGGATGACCATAATAGACTACTAACAAAATCCGTCCTTTCCGTTCCAGTTTAGGACACAAAGCTTTTAAGGCTTGGATAGTAGTTTCTCCTTTAGTTACAACGGACTTATCGCTACAAGGCAAATAGCCTAAATTAAAGATGGCACCTTTAATTTGTTGTTCACTTGGAATAACTGAGTCAAGGTGTTCATGGCCAGTTAAAAATAGTTGGGTTTGTTCATATGCCTCATGTTCTTCTAAGCGACTTTTGGTTGATAATAAGGCTTTTTCTTGAACGTCGAAACCGTAAACCTGTCCAGTTTTTCCAACTAACTGAGCTAAAAATAAAGTGTCATGGCCATTACCTATAGTTCCATCTAGGACTGTATCGCCACTAGTAACCACTTCTTGTAATAATTCATGACTTAAACGTAATGCAGTGGGTAACATATTTTCTACTTCCTTACTTGAAATTTTCCTTGATAACTATTTCTTCTAACTAATTCTTGATCAATGCCGTTTAACACTTCCCATTTTTTTAAACTCCACATTGGTCCAACAATGGTATCTCTAGGGGCATCCCCAGTTAGTCGGTGGATGATAATATCTTTTGGAATAAGTTCTAGTTGATCACAAATCACCTGAGTATAGTCTTCTTGTGACATAAAGTGTAACCGACCTGCTACGTAATCTCTTACCATTCGGGTGTTAGTCATTAAGTGTAGTAAATGCAACTTAATTCCTTGAATATCTGAGTCCAGTAGAGTACGTCTAACATTTTCAACCATCATCTCTTTAGTCTCTCCAGGTAAACCGTTAATTAAATGGGTACAAACACGAATATTGTGTTTTCTAAGCTTAGCAACACCATCTAAATAAGTTTGATAATCATGAGCTCGGTTAATGCTTTGGCTAGTTGAGTCAAAAGTAGTTTGTAAGCCAAGTTCCACCCAAAGGTAGTACCGCTGATTTAATTCTGCTAAATACTCTACCACATCATCTGGTAAGCAGTCTGGTCTCGTAGCAACTGAGATCCCTACGACACCTTCTTCGTTTAACACTTGTTCAAACCGTTGACGAATGATAGAAACAGGGGCATGGGTATTGGTAAAGTTTTGAAAATAGAGTAAATATTGGGAGACTTGTGGCCATTTTTCGTGCATTTGGCTTACTTCTTTTTGAAATTGATCAGCTAGAGGGGCTTCTGGGGCAACCATCATATCCCCAGAGCCTGATACACTACAAAAAGTACAGCCACCAAAAGCTGCCGTTCCATCTCGGTTAGGGCAATCAAAGCCTGCGTCAATTGGTACTTTAAAGACTTTTTCGCCAAATTGTTGACGCAAAGCTAAGTTCCAAGTGTAATAACGTTTGTTACTAGTTGGATCAAATAAATAGTCTGACATGTTGTTTGTTCCTTCTTTGTTGTTCATTAATGTTGTTTGCCTGTAAAACGGGCAATGAAACGTGTTTTAATAAAAATAGGGTAGCTAGCCATTAGCCAAGCGCTACCTAAAAGATACCCTCCTAAAATATCAGTTGGAAAATGTACGCCAGCGTAAATTCTACTAGCACCAATCAATAAAATAAGGGTTAAAAGACTAGCTTGCGCTAGATAACGGAGAAAATGGTGTTTAATCCAAAGTTGACAAAAAACTATCAAGGTACCATACATTAAAACACTTCCCATCGCATGTCCACTTGGAAAACTACTATGAGGGGCAAAAACTAAGTGCTCTAGTAATGGCCGAGGCCGGTTGAATAAATATTTAACGACTAAATTGCCTAGACCGGCTAGTAAAGCAACATTAATAAAGAGCCAACCAGTTTCTACATAACGTTTTTTTAATAACGTAAAACTCATGATGATGGCTAAAAGAGTCGCCAAAATTTTAGTATTACCTAACTTGGTTAAGGTTAAAAAAAAGTTAGATTTAAAGGGAGTTACAGGTTCTCGGATCCAAGTGGTAATCCAGCCATCTATGCCGCTTAAGCTTGGCTCATAAAATTTAACGATATAACCTAATACCATAAAAGCTACCAGTAAAAAACTAGCTACTACATAGTAAATATTTTTTTTATCATCTGTCATAAGACACCTCTATTTATTTATAAGCTAAAACAGCTCTTTAGTAAAAACTAAAGAACTGCTTGCTTGATGGTTAAATACTAACATATTTTTAAATGTTTGACTATAAGTCATGGAGATCATCAGATTGACTAGAGTTAGAGGATGAGTTATGTCCATCCATTTCACTATTCTCAAACCAATCTTCATCATCCATCTCGGTAAAGTCAGGGTAGTCATAAACTTCTTCTGATTTTTCATCAAATAAATGAATGTCCCCGTAAGTCGTTTTAACAAATAATAAAGGCTTTTTGTGTCCTGATTCAAAAGTGTGTTGTTCTTTTCCAAAGATGGATACCTCGCCATTAGGAGAGCTTGCTTCAACTTTTAAATCCCTTGGTTTAGGGTTAAGCCAAACATAAATAGATCCATTACTTGATTGAATTTTAGCAGGTTGTTCAAAGGTTTTAGGATAAAAAAAGGTATTGCCGTTTTTATTTTGGATAGACACTTCGTCAGATACATGGTGGACTCTGACTTGTCCATCTTCTGTTCGCACTTTGATTTTTCCAGTTAGTTGAGAAAGATCAATATCATCATAACTGGCGTTAATAGAAGTTTCTTTAGTTTGGGTCTGTTTAATGCTAGCCCCAGAAGCTTCTTCTATGTGTATGCCATCTTTTATAGTCGATTTTTGAAGGTCAAAAAAGGATTGTGTAGCTGTTTGTTTCAAAGAATCTGCTTTAATATTGCTCAAACGAAAACTATTAGAATCACCCTTTAACTGAATTGTTTTTAAAGTTAAATTAGAGGGTTGTAAGGTAGTATTGTAAGTTTGAGTCATTAAGTTTTCATATTGCTTAGGGATAGTTAAGGTCAGATAGTTATTGTTAGTATCCCATACGTCAAAAAAGACTCTTGGAACACGTCGATAGTCTTTTTTAAAATTAATAATAAAGGTATCTTGCTGTTCATCTTGTTTAATCTCCCAAGTTAAAGCAGTTTCTTCATAAGGCGCTTTATACTGACCGCTTAAATGAAATTGTTCATCTTTAGAAGGTTGGAGTTTAATGGTAACTGGCCCCTCACTTTGAATGACTAACTTGTTATTGGTAAAGCGTTGCGGAGCAGTCAAGGTCGTTTGAATTTCCTTGGTTGTTTCGTGGTCTAAATTTTGATAAGAGATGATACTGCCAATAGTTCCAATGACAATTAGCGTAATACTTAGAGATAAAAGCCATTTGGTTCGACGTTTCATAGATTATGATCCTCCTTTCAAAACACTAAAGCACCATAATGTATATTGTTTTAACAGGTGAATAAAAAATTTGGTAATAGGTGATAAGATTAAAAGACCAATTAAACCTACCCCACATAAGATTAACGTAACGAATAGCTGCAATAAGGTATTAACCCCCATAGATACCCCGAAAATAACCGCTAAAAAAGGAGAAGCAATAAAGGTTAGGGCCACAACCCAGCCTGAGCCAATTAAGGCAATCAATATAAAAAGAAACCAAATCATAAAGAAAAAATTAAGTAGGAGCACACCACTTACTTGACAAAATCTAATAAAAAAAGAGTTTTTATTAGCAGTTGGTTGTAAATGATCCTCTTGATAAGGATGCCCTGTTCGGTAGTCATAAGAGTCGGTAGTTTGTGAAGTAAACTCTTCCCAATCCGAATCGTTTTTGTTTTCTTGAATAGGTTCTACTCCTAATTCATCTAAGATTTGGTAAGCAATATCTTTAGGATTACCTAGTTCTTTAGAAATGGTATATTCATCTTTTCCGGCTTTTTTTCCTAGAGCGAATTTTTCTTCATACATATGTAAAATATAAGAAATTTGTCCAGAAGTTAACGGCCGTAAATAAATTTTTAACTCAGTTAAAAAATGTTCTTTATTCATGATAGAAATCCTTTCTTAGGAGTGAATGATAAACTTTTCTTACTTTATTAATATAAGAGAGAATCCCTTAATTAACAATAGCTTTCCTATAAAATCGGACTAAAGTATGAGACTGTTTTAAGACCTATTTATGAACGAAAAGAAAGAATCTTATCTTTTTCTTAATTTTTAATCATTCTTGCTATATAATGAAAGAGAAACAAGAAAATACTCGAAGGGAGTACTGTAATTATAATGACATCTACTACACGCCGCTGTTTATATGAAAAAAGTCACTCAATGATTCCCACTGTGAAACAAGGGTTATCATTTTTAGGTTTAACGATGTTTTGCTCCACTTTTACTGTGCCGCAATTTTTGTCACCTGTTTATGCTGATGAGTTAGATAAGACAAAGACTGAACAAACTGTTGATGAGGTAGCTGGTGAGTCTTCTAAGACAGATGATACTCAACAGTCTCTTTTGAAAGAAGAACCTGTCCAAACAGTTACTCCTGAAGTTGTTCAGCCTATGCCAAACTATACGGCTCGGATGACTCCAGCAACCTTTATTCAACAAATTGGTCCGTTAGCTCAGTCTGTTGCTGCTGCCAATGATTTATATGCGTCTATTATGATTGCTCAAGGAATTTTAGAAAGTGGTTGGGGAACCAGTGTTTTAAGTGCTAGTCCTAATCATAATTTGTATGGAATAAAGGGTAGTTATAATGGCCAAAGCGTTGTCATGCAGACAAAGGAATTTTTAAATGGTCAATGGGTAACTATTCATGATAGTTTTAGGAAATATCCTTCTTATCAAGAATCTTTACAAGATAATGCCAACGTTTTAAAAAATACGTCTTTTTCGCCAGGTAATTATTTTTATTCAGGAGCTTGGAAAAGTCGGACCAATAGTTACCGTGATGCTAGTCAGTGGTTAACTGGTCGTTATGCAACAGATCCTGGTTATGCAGGGAAATTAAATCGGTTAATTGAAGCACATCAATTAACTCGTTTTGACACCCCAGGAGGTAATTTAGGAGAAAGTGTTCCAGATGACTCTAATAATCAAGAATTACCAGATCCTAAGCCAGGCATTCATAATCCAGCTGGTCAAACATATACAGTTATTTCTGGGGATACTCTTTACCGAATTAGTCAAAAATTTGGTGTGAGTTTAAGTGAGTTAAAGTCTTGGAATAATTTAACTAGTGATGTTATTTATGTAGGTCAAACGTTAGTAGTAAGTAACAGTGATCAACCAACGACTCCACCAGAAACAACTTCACCAGAGACAAATAAGCCAGAAGAAAGCAAACCCACTCCAGAGAAACCTGTTCAAGGGAAAATTTATTTAGTGGCTGCAGGAGATAATTTATATCGCCTTGCACAAAAATTCAATATCAGTTTAAGTGATTTAAGAGCTTGGAATAATTTAACTAGTGATACGATTTATATAGGGCAACAGCTAATTGTTGGAGCTCAAACAATCGGAAATCAACCGGCTCCTTCGAAACCAACTGAAACTAAACCAACCCAACATAACAAGTACCAAGTAGTTCAGGGAGACACTCTTTACCGAATTAGCCAAAAGTTTGGAGTAAGTGTGCCGCAGTTGAAATCTTGGAATAATTTAACAAGTGATGTTATTTATGTTGGACAAACATTAAGGATAGGTCAAGGAAGTGCTTCTCAGACTAATCCAAATCAACCAACTCCTTCGAAACCTAACCAAGTGAAAAATTATCAAGTGGTTAAAGGAGATACTCTTTACCGCATTAGTCAAAAGTTTGGTGTAAGTTTAGCCCAGTTAAAATCTTGGAATAATTTAACAAGTGATGTTATTTATGTCGGACAAACATTGAAAGTTAAAGCGACCAAGACACAAGAAACACCTCATAATAATAAACCATCTACCCCAACTACTACTCAAGGTTACCGAGTGAAGAAAGGGGATACTCTTTATAGCATTGCCAAAAAAACTGGCATCAGCTTAGCAGAGTTAAAACAATTAAATGGAATGAAGAGTGACTTAATTTATGTGGGGCAATCATTAAAAGTGTTAGCTAACACTTCTTCAACACCTACTTCTAACCAAACGAATCAGACAGTTAAGCCAGATTCAACTAGCCAAGCAGTTTATAAAGTCAAAGCAGGGGATACTTTATATCGCATTGCTAAAGAGTTAAATATTTCTTTGCTTGATTTAAAAAATTGGAATCAGTTGCGTTCAGATGACATAGCTATTGGTCAAAAATTAGTGATTAAAGAAAATTCTAAAGTAGAGAAGTATCAAGTGAAAAAAGGGGATACTTTATTTAGGATTGCGTTAGAACATGGTTTGTCTGTGAAAGAATTAAAACAGCTAAACCAATTGAAAACAGAAGCTATTCAGATTGGCCAAATCTTACAGGTTAGCTAGACAATTCTTGCAATTTATTTAATTGTTTGCTAGTATGTATGTAATTATTAGAGAAAAGCAATGAATAGGAGTAGTAGTATCTAATCTTTGACTAAGAGAGTACATGGGGCTGGGAATGTACCAAAGAATTTACGAACTTACCTAGGAGCTGTATAGCTGACAAGGCTATGCCGGACAAAGACCGTTATTCTTTTGAGAGATAGCTAGTTAAGCTATAAATTAGGTGGTACCGCGTTAAAAAATGAACGTCCTATAGGAACTATTCAGTTCTTATAGGACTTTTTTATTATCTAAAGGAGGAAACACAATGGCTTATCAACACAAAGAGATTGAAAAATATTGGCAAAAGTATTGGGCTAAACATCACACATTTAAAACAACTGAAGATAAGGATAAGAAAAATTATTACGCTTTAGACATGTTCCCTTATCCATCTGGGCAAGGACTTCATGTAGGACATCCAGAAGGTTACACTGCAACAGATATTATGTCACGGATGAAACGTAGTCAAGGTTATAACGTGCTACATCCAATGGGGTGGGATGCGTTTGGTCTACCTGCAGAACAATATGCGTTAGATACTGGAAATGATCCAGCTGAATTTACGAAAAAAAATATTGAAGTTTTCCGTAAGCAAATTAATTCATTAGGTTTTAGCTATGATTGGGACCGGGAAATTAACACAACCGATCCAGGTTATTACAAATGGACTCAATGGATTTTTACTAAAATGTTTGAACATGATTTAGCTTATGAAGCAGAAATTCCTGTTAACTGGTGTCCTGCTTTAGGAACTGTGTTAGCGAATGAGGAAGTTATTGACGGAAAATCAGAGCGTGGGGATCATCCTGTCTACCGAGTGCCGATGAAACAATGGATGCTACGCATTACAAAATATGCTGACCGTTTAATTGATGATTTAGACTTAGTGAACTGGCCAGAAAATATTAAAGAGATGCAACGTAATTGGATTGGTCGTTCTGAAGGAGCAGAAATTAGCTTTAAAATTGATGGCTTTTCTGATGAAACTATCCAAGTTTTCACTACTAGACCAGACACTATTTTTGGTTCTACTTATTTAGTGTTAGCGCCAGAACTTCCTCTAGTTGAAAAAATTACAACGACAGAACAAAAAGCAGCGATTGATGTTTACGTTAAAGAAGCTGAAAAAAAATCTGAATTAATCAGAACAGATTTAGCGAAAGAAAAAACAGGTGTGTTTACTGGAGCCTATGCGATTCATCCTGTTACAGGTGAGAAATTACCAATCTGGATTGCAGATTATGTGTTAGGTTCATACGGTACAGGGGCAGTTATGTCTGTTCCAGCTCATGATGAAAGAGATTATGAATTTGCTCAGCAGTTTAATTTACCGATTGTGCCAGTAGTAGAAGGCGGAGATGTTACTAAAGAAGCTTATACTGGTGAAGGCAAACATATTAATTCTGACTTTTTAAATGGACTAGACAATGAAGAAGCCCAAGGGAAAATGATTGAGTGGTTAGAAGAGCATCAAGTGGGCCATAAAGAAATTAGTTACCGCCTACGTGACTGGTTATTCTCACGTCAACGTTATTGGGGAGAACCTATTCCAATTATTCATTGGGAAGACGGGACAACTACTGCTGTTCCTGAAGAGGAATTACCACTACGCTTACCAAAAGCAACAGATATCAAACCAAGTGGGACAGGGGAATCTCCTTTAGCTAATATTACTGATTGGGTTAATGTCGTTGATCCAGAAACAGGGAAAAAAGGTCGCCGTGAAACCAACACTATGCCACAATGGGCAGGTAGTTCTTGGTATTACCTTCGCTATATTGATCCACATAACACTGAAACAATTGCAGATCCTGAAAAATTAGAAAAATGGTTACCAGTTGATCTTTACATAGGTGGGGCAGAACACGCTGTACTTCACTTGTTGTATACTCGTTTCTGGCATAAATTCCTATATGATTTAGGTTTAGTTAAAACAAAAGAACCTTTCCAAAAACTTTATAACCAAGGAATGATTTTAGGTTCTAATAACGAAAAAATGTCTAAATCTAAAGGAAATGTTGTGAATCCAGATGATGTGGTAGAAAAATACGGAGCAGATACTCTACGTCTTTATGAAATGTTTATGGGCCCTCTTGATGCAGCGATTGCTTGGAGTGAAAAAGGGCTAGAAGGTTCTCGTAAATTCTTAGACCGAGTTTGGCGTTTAATTCTAGATGAAGACGGCGTTATGCGTGATAGAATTACCACATTTGATGATGGAAAATTAACGAAAGTTTATCACCAAACCGTTAAAAAAGTAACAGAAGATTATGAAGTGATGCATTTTAATACGGCTATTTCTCAGTTAATGGTGTTTGTAAATGAAGCTAATAAACAAGAAGCATTACCAATTCCATATATTGAAGGCTTTTTACAATTACTAGCTCCAATTGCTCCTCATATAGCAGAAGAATTATGGAACCGCACAGGACACGAAGGATCTATTTCTTATGTGCCTTGGCCAACCTATGATGAAAAAGAATTAGTAGAAGATGAGTTAGAAATTGTGCTACAAGTCAATGGAAAAGTTAGAGGAAAAGCGGTTATTGCTAGAGGAACTAGTCGTGAAGACCTAGAGAAAATAGCATTAGCCAATGAACATATTCAAGAAAATATTGCAGGCAAAACAATTCGGAAAGTGATTGCTGTTCCTGATAAATTAGTTAATATTGTCGCAAATTAATGAAAAAGAAATGAGAGGCTTTGGCCTCTTATTTCTTTTTTTATGCATTAGCCGAGAACACTCGCAACTTTATTCGTGTAGATGAATCGGCTTCGGTTGGAGTATAGCTTCAGCTAGGTTACACAACTGATATATATAATATTACAAACCTTTGTGAAATTTAACGATTACATATGTTAAACTATTTTCAAGGAGTTTTTTCATGTCAAAAGTACATCATGGTCGTGGATATGTCTACTCTAATTAATATCATTTAGTTTGGTGTGTAAAATATAGATACGTCTGTTAAAAAGTTATTAAAGCAAATGGCTTCAGATAAGGATATTAAGATCATTGAAATGGATTCAGACAAAGACCACGTTCAGATGCTTATTGAGTGTAAACCTCAACATTATATGCCAAATATAGTCAAAGCGTTTAAAGGTGTGTCTGCAAAAGAAATGAGGTGAATTGCCATGCTACGTCATAAAGCTTATAAGTTTAGATTATATCCAAATGTTGAACAAGAAATATTAATTGCTAAAACAATTGGTTCATCAAGATTTGTCTATAATCATATGCTAAATGCTTGGAATATTTCATACCAGGAAACAGGTAAAGGTCTGTCTTATGGTAAGTGTTCTGCCATGTTACCAGCTATGAAGAAATCAGATGATACATCATGGTTAAGAGAAGTAGATAGTATAGCATTACAATCCTCTATTAAAAATTTAGCGGAGTCTTTCGATAGGTTTTTCAAAAAACAAAATCGATCGCCTAACTTTAAAAGTAAGAAAAATCCAGTTCAAAGCTATATTACTAAAAATACCCATAACAATTTGGCTATTGTAGATAATAAGTTGAAATTACCTAAGCTTGGGCTGGTTAAATTTTCTAAGAGTCGTGAAGTTAACGGCCGTATTTTAAGTGCCATCGTCCGTAAAAATGCCAGTGGTAAATTTTTCGTTTCGTTACTATGTGAAGAGGAAATAACTGAATTACCAAAAAACAACAATAGTGTTGGAATTGACTTAGGTATTACTGATTTTGCCATTCTTTCTAATGGTCAAAAAATTGATAATCATAAATTCACGTCCAAAATGGAAAAGAAACTAAAATATGAACAACGCAAGTTGTCAAGACGTGCCATATTAGCTAAACAAAATGGTCTTGATTTGTTTGGAGCTAAAAATTATCAAAAACAAAGACGTAAAGTGGCGAAACTGTACGAGAAAGTAGCAAACCAACGTACTGATTTTTTGAATAAGTTAAGTACAGACATTATCAAAAATCACGATATTATCTGTATAGAAGACTTAAACACAAAAGGTATGTTGCGTAATCATAAATTAGCCAAAAGTATCTCTGATGTATCTTGGTCTAGTTTTGTAACTAAACTCCAATATAAAGCTGACTGGTATGGACGAAAAATAATCAAAGTGGATAAATGGTTTCCATCAAGTCAAATTTGTTCAGAATGCGGACATAAAGGTGGCAAGAAACCTCTCGAAATTCGAGAATGGACTTGTCCTGTTTGCCATACCCATCATGACCGAGACGTCAATGCTAGTCTCAATATCCTGATCGAAGGTCTAAGGTTACAAGAATTGGCATAAGTTAAGAACCGTAGGGACTACGGGTATAGCTTGGTAAATAAAAGACACCGCTGATAGTAAAGAAATACACTATCAAGTATGCTTTTTTCCCAAGAATCTCGTGACTTTAGTCATGAGAGGTTCAAGAAAGGACAGAAAGAGAGAGAGAATTATCTTTTAAAAGAGATTGCATTCAATCTGAATAACCATTACAATAAATTCAGTATAATTTCGAGAAAGTTGGGTATAGATAATGGAATATCCAGAATTTACAGAAGAGCATCAACAATTAGACTCGAAACAGAAGATGGTAAAAGGATCTATCTGGATGACAGTCGGCAGTTTTGTATCCCGTTTTATGGGAGCGATTTATATCATTCCTTGGTATATGTGGATGGGAGAAAACGCTAAAGTTGCTAATACTTTATTTAATAAAGGCTATAATATTTATGCGTTATTTCTAATGATTTCCACTGCAGGAATTCCAGGAGCGATTGCTAAACAGATTTCTCACTACAACTCGTTAAATGAGTACAAAGTGAGCAAAAAGATTTTTCAAAAGACGATGTTTGTCATGGTTGGTTTAGGGGTTATCTTTTCTTCCGTCATGTTTTTTTCAGCCCCTATTCTTGCTGATGGTAACCGAGAGCTTATTCCAGTAATGAGAGCTCTTAGTGCCGCTATTTTAGTCTTTCCTAGCATGAGTGTTGTGCGTGGGTTTTTCCAAGGGTATCATGATATGATGCCTTCAGCTATTTCCCAAATGGTTGAGCAGTTTGTTCGAGTGCTGTACATGTTAATTGCGACTTATCTGATTATGAAAGTCGGACAAGGAGATTATGTTTCAGCAGTCACTCACTCTACTTTTGCAGCGTTCATTGGGACATTAGGAGCTTTTGCTACCTTGTTTTGGTTCTATCAAAAGTACGGGGAACGCATGGCTTATCTAGAAGAAAATAGTCGAGATGAAATTCAAGTTTCAACATTTGGCATGTTAAAAGAAATTGTGGTAGAAGCGATTCCTTTTATTATTATTGGATCAGCGATTACGATTGTAAAAATTTTTGATCAGTACACATTTGAACGAACCATGTCTACTTTCACTAACTATTCTTCTCGTCAACTAGCTGAGTTATTTAGTCTGTTTAGTGCCAATCCAGACAAACTGACGATGATCACGATTTCCATAGCGACCTCGATTTCTGTAACCGGTCTGCCCTTAGTTACAGAAGCCTTTACTATTCAAGATCATAAAGGCTTATCTAAATTGGTAGGGGACAATATTCAGTTGTTTTTCTTTGTTATGTTACCAGCTACTTTTGGGATGATTATCGTAGCAGAGCCTTTAAATACGTTGTTTTATAGTTATGATTCCCTAGGGACAGCTTTATTAGTAGAAGCTTGTTACACAGGAATTATTTTAGGTCTTTATATGTTGTTTGCTTCAACTCTTCAAGGTTTATATGGAAATAAAGAAGCGATTTTTTATTTAGTTATTGGCTTTGCAGTTAAAGTTCTTTTACAATACCCTTTTATCAAACATTTTGAGGTATTTGGTCCTTTATTAACGACTTCCATTGCCTTTTTAGTAGCTACATTACTTACAGCAAACAAAGTACACCAAATAACTGGCTTCAAGATAAACTTAATAGCTCGCCGAGTATTATTGATGGCGATTTTCACAAGTATAATGTGTGGGATAGCTGTTTTGGTTCGTAAAGTTAGTTACTTGGTTTTATCACCAACTAGTAAGGGACAGTCCTTCTTAATCGTGGTACTAGTCGGCGGAATTGGTGCCTATGTGTATACTTACTTGGTACTAAAAGTTAAGTTAGCGGACCAACTATTAGGTTCTCGTGTTAGTAAATTAAGAGATAAATTGCATATTCGGAGTATTTAAGAACATCTTTAAGGTGTTCTTTTTGATTAGAAGGAGGAAATTATGCGCTTAGATAAATTTTTAAGTCATACAGGTTTTGGTAGTCGGGCAGAGGTAAAAAAATTAATTAAAAAAAAACAAGTAGTAGTTAATGGGCAACTCGCTAAAGAAGTCAACAAGCAAATTGATGAGTATCAAGATGTGATACAGGTAGGGGGAGAAAAGGTTGTCTATGAAAAATTTGTGTACTATCTGTTAAATAAACCTGCAGGAGTGATTACCGCAACAGAAGACAAACAGCATAGAACAGTCTTAGATTTGCTGTCACCAACAGATTGGCAAGAGGATTTATTTCCAGTAGGTCGACTAGACAAAGATACCACTGGCTTATTAATTATTACTAATGATGGCAAAACGGCTCATGACTGGTTATCTCCTAAAAAACACGTCACTAAGGTTTATCAAGCCCTAGTAGAAGGGGTTATGACGAAGGAAGATCAACAGGCTTTCTCCTCTGGCATGGTGTTAAGTAACGGAGAAGTCTGTTTACCTGCTGAGTTAACTCTTTTACAGATAGATACTGATAAACAAGAATGTTTAGTAGAAATTAAGTTGTCTGAAGGAAAGTATCATCAAGTAAAACGTATGGTGGCAGCTTGCGGAAAACATGTAAAGCAGTTGCACCGAAAACAAATGGGGAATTTAGTCTTGCCAGAAGATTTAAAGCAAGGGGAGTATTGTAAAATGGATCCTCAAAAGATTTAAAGCATGAAAGGATTAACTTTCATGCTTTTTCATTTCAGAACTAATTTGTTGAATAATATCAGTGGGTAATGCTACATAAGCTGTTTGCCCAATTTTTTCACCTAATAAACTATGTAGGTAAACCGCTCCTAACAAAGTTTCAGTAGTAGGGGGAAATTGTGCGGTAAAGCCACTAATGATCCCTACTAAGGTATCTCCCATGCCTCCAGTAGCCATAGCAGGAGTTCCAGAGATGTTTTGATAAACCGTGTCACTGGTATATATTTCTGTTCCATGTTTTTTTAATACGACTGTCATGTTTAGTTCTTTTTGTTTTTGACTATTTAGTTCTTCTGTTTGATTTGAAATAGGTAGTTGACTAATTCTTTCCCACTCCATTTGGTGAGGAGTTAAAATAATTTGTTTATCTTGGCATAAATTCAGTAAGTTTGGATAGTGAGCCAATAAAGTAATAGCAGATCCATCAATGATCGCTACTTGTTTTTTAGATAACAACTGAAGAGTTAAACTTAATAACTCTAAGCTATAAGCATCTGTTCCTAATCCTGGACCAATCGCTATTACATTCATCTCAGGCAAAAGTGATGCTAAGCGTTTCTTTTTAAACCAATCTACTACCATCGCTTCGGGTAATCTGGCATGTAAGGGGCTGTGATTGTGAGGGTGAGTCACCACTGTTACCAAGCCAGCTCCAGTATGGACACAAGCTTCAGCCGCCATCATAATAGCTCCGCCAAATTCTTCAC
Source organism: Vagococcus humatus (assembly GCF_003950325.1). Lineage (GTDB taxonomy): Bacteria > Bacillota > Bacilli > Lactobacillales > Vagococcaceae > Vagococcus_C > Vagococcus_C humatus. The sequence goes on along the minus strand of NZ_PXZH01000004.1, from coordinate 96,343 downwards.
TACCTCCAATTAAACAAACTCGACCGTAATTTCCTTTATGAGAATGTTTCGCTCTTTTTCTAATGACTTTTTCCAATATATGTTCTGAAATTTTTTCCATTAGACTGCCTCCTTCAGATAAATCACCACAAAAATAAAAAATGTTTGTTCTTTATCCTTTCTTATCATTTAAGTATATGATAAATTAGAATAAATAGGAATAGGAGTGAAGATTATGACAATTGATTGGAAAAAAGAAGTCGAAGCTCGTCAAGATGATATGTTCCAAGATTTATTTGAATTAATGCGTATTCCCAGTGTACGTGAAGACGACAAGGGGACAAAAGATGCACCTTTAGGACCTGGTCCAAAAGATGCTTTATTAAAATTCTTAGAATTTGGTGAGCGAGATGGCTTTATCACTAAAAATGTAGATAACTTAGCAGGTCATATTGAGTTTGGTGAAGGTGACGAAACATTAGGTATTTTCGGTCACGTTGACGTTGTCCCAGTTGGAACTGGTTGGGATACTGATCCTTTTGAACCAATTATTAAAGAGGGTCGTTTATATGGCCGTGGCTCAAGTGATGACAAAGGCCCAAGTATGGCAGCTTACTACGGTATGAAAATCATTAAAGAGTTAGGCTTACCTGTGTCTAAAAAAGTTCGCTTTATTATCGGAACCGATGAAGAAAGTGGCTGGACATGTATGGACCGCTATGTAGAAGTAGAACCAAAACCTGATTTTGGTTTTTCTCCAGATGCTGAGTTCCCAATTATCAATGGTGAAAAAGGGAATACCACTATTTTATTAACAACTGGTGGCTCAAATGGTGAAGCTTACCGCTTAGAAAGCTTTACAGCAGGTCTTCGTCCCAACATGGTACCAGAATCTGCTACAGCAGTTGTAACTGTTTCTGATGAGGCAGCAATTGCTTCAATGAAACAAGCCTTTGATGCTTATGTTGAAAAAGAACCTGTAACAGGTGAATTCTCACAAGAAGGCAATAAAGTGACTATCCTAATTAAAGGTAAATCTGCTCACGGTGCTAGCCCAGAGTCAGGTATTAACGGTGGAACATACTTAGCAAACTTCTTAGATACATTTGCTTTTGAAGGAGATGCTAAACACTTTATTCATTTAGTTAGCGAATATATTCACGGAGACACTCGTGGTCATAAGTTAACCATTGCTCACACAGATGATATTATGGGTGAATTAACAGTAAATGCTGGTATTTTTAATTTTAAAGCAGATGGAAAAGATAACGCAGTTACATTGAATATTCGTTATCCAAAAGGTATTACATCAGCGGATATGGTTGAAAAATTAACGGCTCTTGTAGCAGATACAGCAGGAGTTCAAGAAGTATCCACTACTCTTCCTCACTATGTACCAGAAGATGATCCATTGGTTCAAACGTTATTACAAGTTTACCGTGACCATACTGGTTTAGAAGCTAAAGGAAAAGTTATTGGTGGTGGTACATTTGGTCGCTTATTAGATCGTGGTGTTGCTTACGGGGCTATGTTCCCAAATAGTATCGATACTATGCACCAAGCAAATGAATTTATGGCAATTGATGACTTAATGAATGCAGCAGTTATTTATGCAGATGCTATCTATCGTTTGATTAAATAATTGGATGAATGAGTAAAAAGACAGCTATCTTAGGATATGCTGTCTTTTTTTAGCAGTGCTAGGCTTTTTAGTGGTCTAAAATAAAGTAAAAAGATGAAGGTGGGCCAAGCTATGAGTAATCAATTTCAATTAAAAGTAGCGGAAAAAGAAGAGGATTTTTTAAAAGATTTAGCAGGATTAATTGGGATACCTAGTGTGCAAACAAATCCTAAAGAAAAAAGTCATAGTTTAGCTTATATGCTAAATCTAGCTAAGCGAGATAACCTAATGACTCAATCTTTTTCTGGTCAGTTAGGCTATATTGAATTAGGAAACGGAGAGGAAACTTTAGTTCTTTTCGGTCATTTAGACGTGTCCCCTTGTTTAAAAGGGTGGCAGACGCCTCCTTTTGAATTAGTGGAAAAAGAAGACAGGCTATATGGTTGTGGTGTTACAAGTGATAAAGGCCCTACTTTAGCAGCTTATTACAGCATGGTGTTGCTAAAAGAAATGGGTCTTCCTATTGGTAAAAAAATTCGGCTAATTGTAAGCACCCACAAAGATTTAGCTTCCCCAGAACAATTAGCTACAACTAAAAAATGGTCAATAGCCAGTAAAACATCTCCTAATGAGTGGCTATCTAAAAAGGAGTTACTCAGTCAAATAGAACAATTTGCTAAGGATATTTATCAATTAGTAAAAAAATAAGCACTGGATTTCTCCAGCGCTTATTTTTATTGAGTCATTTCAGCTTGTTGTTGCAAGTCTTCTACTTCAACCACTCGGTAATTTTTTTTCTCTAAATGTTCAACAATTGTTCGACATGTTTCTTCCGTTGTTCCAGCAGGTAAGGTAAATAACATACGTCTAATGTATTCATCTTGACCTACGTCCAATGTGATACAACTAGTAATGCTAGAATGTTTTGTAATAATTTTAGCGATGGTAGATAAATCTCCACGTTTACCTGTTGAAGCAACAGTGAGAACAAATCGGCCTTCTTTAACATCCCATGATTGTGCTAGAATATTTAATAGCTTACTATGAGTTAAAATACCATAGAAGTTTTGATTTTCATCTAATACAGCAATATAAGGTAATTCTTTGATGGTAAAGAAGATTTTAAAGAAAGAAGACGTTAGATAAATATACTTAGTGGCATTTTTTAACAAGTGAGTAACAGGTAGTTGCATGTCACCGCCATTTGATTTGTGACGATAAATGTGCATTTTGTAGATGTTTCCTCTAAAAATTTTACCTGTTTCATCTAAGATAGGGACACAACGATAACCAGATTCCTCTAAAATATTAAGAGCTTTCTCTAAGGTACAGTTTTCATCAACGGTAGTTAAATCTTTTTTTGGAATACAAACTTGTTGGATGAGCATCCTAAAACCTCCTTATAACTTTGTTGTATCTATAATAACATATATTAAATAAAAACTATAATGGCTTTTTATTAAGAAATAGAAATTTTTTATTATTTCAACTAATTATTGACAGTATTTCAATTAAATGGTAGTTTGTAAATAAGAATGCGAATTAGCAGGAGGAAGATAAGATGGCTGGTAAAAAGGCATCATTAGCGTGTTCTGTCTGTGGCTCTCGTAACTATTCTAAATCAGTTAGTGAAGGCCAACGAACAGAACGTTTAGAAATTAAAAAATTCTGTAAACATTGTCAACAACATACTTTACATAAAGAAACAAAGTAAGCAGAAAAGGAGTAACGTCAATGGCTAATTTTTTAAAGAGTGTCAAAGAAGAGATGCGAATTGTCACTTGGCCCACTAAAAAACAATTAAGAAAAGACGTGTCAACAGTACTTCAAACTACTGTTTTATATGCTATTTTCTTTGGTGTGTCAGACTATGTTATTGCATCAGTTATTAAGCTTTTTATGAAATAGGAAGAATGAAAAACTAGTCAGACACTTCTGTGAGTGTTATACTAGTTTTGAGCAAAAACTTCGGGGGAAATTCTGAGGTTTTTTTATTTTACAAGAAAGTAGGCTAAATAAAGCATGGAAACATTTGAAAGACAGTGGTATGTATTGCATACTTACTCTGGTTATGAAAATAAGGTAAAGACTAACTTAGAATCTCGTGCCCAAAGCATGGGAATGGAAGATTATATTTTTCGTGTGGTAGTACCGGAAGAAGAAGATCATGAAGTAAAAAATGGTAAAGAAAAAATTACTACTAGAAAAACTTTCCCGGGATATGTTTTGGTTGAGATGATTATGACAGATGATTCTTGGTATGTGGTAAGAAATACACCAGGAGTAACAGGATTTGTAGGTTCTCACGGAGCAGGAAGTAAACCAGCACCTTTGTTAAAAGAAGAAATTGAACATATCTTGCGTAAGTTAGGTTTAAGCACACGTCATCAAGAATTAGAGGTTGAATTAGGTGAAGTAGTGACGATTATTGAAGGAGCTTTTTCAGGTTTAGCAGGAACCATTACTGAAATTGATGAAGACCGTCAAAAATTAAAAGTGAATATCGATATGTTTGGTCGGGAAACGTCAACAGAACTTGATTTTGAACAAATTGACCGTATTGACTAATTAAATAGACTAAGTGAAAAAGTATGGATCTTGTGAGATTCATACTTTTTTTAGATTAAACAAAGTATAAATTTCTAATTATCTTTTTATATTTTCTTAAATGCTCGTAAAGCCTTATTCTATGTGCTTTCGAGTATTTTTACTGTAGGAAGATACTTCACGTTTCTTTGCATATTTCCTCATGTCTTAGCTGTCAGAAGTGGTAAATAAGTAGTAAATTCATTTGTACTACTAAGCAACAAGACGCTCCTGTTGCTTCTCTTTATTCAAGCGTTTCATTTCTGCCATTGCAGAATCGAATGTTGCATGTGCGTAATAGTTCAGCGTCATGGCTATATTAGCATGTCCCATAATGTACTGTAATGCCTTTGGATTCATTCCTGCATTTGCATAGTTGGTACAGAATGTATGTCGCAAACTATGTGGAGTGATGTGTGGCAATTTATCCTCGTTATACTTATTGTATTTCTTAACAAGACCTTTCATCATGCCGTTGTAATCACTTGCCACTTTTGGATAGTTCTTTCTATTAAGAAAGAGGAAATCACTATATCCATCAATCTCAACACGCTTATCATTCTTTCGATTCGCTAACACTCGCTTAAATGCTTGATAGGCTTCTTCAACCATAGGAACTTGACGTTCGCCACTTTTGGTCTTTGGTGTTTCAATGTAGTACCCAATTTCAGTATCTCTCAATAGCTGATGGTCTATATTGACAAGACGATTCTCAAAATCTAAATCTGGAAGTGTCAAACCACCAAACTCTGAAATACGAAGACCTGTTTTTAAGAGTATCAGAATTTCATCATAATTTTTGCTGTAGGTTTTATCAGCTTTTGCAAAGGCTAACAGTTTTTCTTCCTGTTCTTCTGTTAGTACGGTCTTAGGGACAGTATCATCATCAAGAACTGCTTTCAGTTGAAAGTCAAATGGATTCTTCCGAACACAATCATCTTGTATAGCAATATAGAATGAAGCCTTTAAAGAACGTTTGTAGTTATTGATGGTTTGATAAGCATAACCATTTTCACTCATTCTAATAGCCCATTCTTTAGCGTCTGATGGCTTAATACTGTCAATACTTCTTACACCTAACTTGTCTTTCTTCAAAATATCCATAAGATATTTGCGTCCAGTTTCAGTGTTTTTTCTAACCTTTGGTCTTTGAGCGTTCTGTTTTGCGTAAAGCTGGCAGAGTGTCATTTTCTTTCCTACAACATCAATACCATCATGAATGTCTTTCTGTAACTCTGCGATTTTCTCTCTAAGTGAGATACAATCACGCTTTCCTGCTGGTACTCGGTCTGTAGCCACAAGTTTCCACGAGTAAACAAATTGCGGTTCTCCAAATGAATCTATATATTTGTATAAGTATCTTCCGTCTTTTCGTTGGCTCTCTCCAGTCTTTAAGATTCGACCTTTATTGTCACGTCTTTTTTCTGACATGGCATTTGCTCCTTTCCTTTATGGAAAGAGCCTTGATACGACTTAATACTATTTTATCATATACAAGACCCTTTGGCGACGCTAGATTGCGTCCAATGTATCTATAATTTTTTCAAATTGTTTTCGTTTAATCTGAATACGATTGCCATTCATAATCAGCCAATTTGCATTTTTATTTTCCTCTGCCAAGCGTCGTAGCTTGTTTTCGCCAATACGAAAATATTTTGACGCTTCTTCAATGGTTAGGGTATAACGTTCCCAAATAGGAATGTCAGTCTGCTTCATAAAATCCTCCTTTCCAAATCACTTATTTGGATTTCATAAAAGTTGTTTTACCAGCAATCGAACAGCTTTAGCAAAGCTCACGGGAGTTCCACCCCTGCATGGTTCTCATGTAGCCATACTCATTGCCTGCGACGGTTTTATCACGCTCGGACTATTGACTGTATGGGAGTATCATTATCACGATAAGAATGTCGTTGCAGGCAATCCTGCTAAAGATTGCTTCTCGGATCACTAACATGAATCGCTCGCTATCTTTATAAGATATGTCATGGCGGTTAGTTCCGTTGGCTCTTTTCTTATCGAAACGTATTCGATTACTTTTATTCAGTTTTCAAAGAACAATGGCTCGTTAGCCTATCAAAACACATTGAAAGCTCAATATGCTTTGGTGGAATAACAAACCTCCCTGTTCGGGAAGCGTGGAATGGTTTAGCACGCTTCCACGAAAGGAGAGAGGATATTACTTAATTTCAAATGACAAAATCTTTGTAATCAGTCTGGTTTCCATTCTTCCACGTAAGACTTCATCAACGACCATACTTTGATTGCCATATTCATCTTTCATAAGTCGTAGGGAACGCTTCGTTATGTACCCTCTGTAATGATGTAGAATCTGGTTAATCGCTTCGGTATCGCCATCTGTTGCCTTTACAATGAGAGGAAAGGGAATCATAGGATATTGTGTTTTCATTCTTCAAATTCCTCCATAAACTTTTTAATTAAGGCTAGTCCACTGGTTCTATGCCGATAGACAGTAGAACGGTTCAATTTCAACAGGTCTGCAATTTCTGAATCGCTCATGTCCATAAAGTAAAACAGCAGTAGAATTTCACGTTTCTTGTCTGGCAACTCACGTAATGCTTCACTCAACAAATCATTTTCAACGCCTACTGATAACCCATTGAGTGTAAAAATCTGAAAGTCAGTTGAATAGTTATCTGTTGTCGCAAACTGGCTAACAAGATAATCGCCAACATCCGAAAAGGACACCTCACGCTTTGCAATCCTTGAAAGATAAAGCATATAATTCTTTCGCTCGTCTTCCATAGCACGTTTACAGATATAGTCAAACTGATTTTCTATTGTGGTCTGAAAAGAAGATGGTTTCATGTTTCTCACCCCCTTTCTGTCTAGGAAAGGAAGTGAGCCTTGCTCGTTTATCTCCTTTCACTCTTAGTCCCAATGTGAAAGGGGGATTTGTTGCATTACTGATAAATAAACTTTGTAAAAAAGTTCTGAATAGCCAAAAAAGCATATAAACAGATTTATTTCTCTGTTTACATGCTTCTGTTATTCTATCTATATGATTTATAAAACCACATTGGTGGACGTACTTATCTATTGCAGATAGACGACTTTTTTTGACAAGAACCCAATGTAAGGAAATTTATTGTATATGATGTACTTCATGGCGACGTTGACCTCCAACAAACCGCCATTTGGAAGTAATATACAATATTTTAACAGCGTAAATAGCACTACCATATAACGGTTTTTTTTATTGGCGTTTAGTAGTGCTTTTTATTAAATATAAACCTATAAACCATATAACACGTTTTTCTATACCTGTTTTTAATTCAGTAGGAACAATAAAATGTATAGAGGTGGTCTACTATGCGTAAAAAAGAAGATAAATATGATTTTAGAGCCTTTGGTTTAGCCATTAAAGAAGCTCGATTGAAACGAGGTTTAACTCGTGAACAAGTGGGAGCATTGATTGAAATTGACCCACGGTACTTAACTAATATTGAAAATAAAGGGCAACACCCCAGCATACAAGTTCTTTATGACCTTGTATCGTTACTTCATGTTTCCGTTGATGAATTTTTCTTACCTGCTAATAACTTGGTAAAAAGCACCCGACGATTACAGATAGAGAAATACATGGATAGCTTTACAGACAAAGAACTATCCTTAATGGAATCTTTAGCCAGCGGTATCAACGAAGCAAGAAACATCGAAGACTAATTAAAAGAATCCATACATAACGGAAAGAGCCGATAAAATGAGATTGTATTAATCTCATTTTATCGGCTCTGCGTCTTTGCGTCTGGCTCTGTAATCACAGTTACTTTGAACTGCTTTATTTCAATTAAATTTTCTTGTCTGCATTTCGGACAATAGAGGGGGAATTTTTTTAATTCAGTATCTTCCCTTATCTTTAATCGTGTTTTATTTCCACATACAGGACACAATATCCACTTGTAGTTTATAATAACTATCTCCTCCTTTACACTTTAATTCAAATCTTTATTAAAAAATATTTCATCTTATTTAACAAGAAACCATATTTATATAACAACATAAAATACACTAAGTTATTTTATTGAACATATATCGTACTTTATCTATCCGACTATTTGGACGACGGGGCTGGCAAACAGGTTCACCGGTAGTAACATGGTACCCTTTTAACTCTGTTAAACAAACACTACGTCCATTTGTAAAGAAAGTTAAATCACTACGATATTCTTGAATACACCGAGCAGGGATTTCTCCACTAAGAATGACCTCATTATTTTTCAATTGAGTGTCTACGATGTTCGCACAATATTTAGGAGCATCGTTGTATGCTCGTGAAAGATATTCCTGTGGCGCATAAATTTTAAAACTAAGATATGGCTCTAACAATTCTGTTCCAGCTTTTTTTAAGACTTGTTCCAATACAATAGGAGCAAGCATCCGAAAATCTGCTGGGGTACTAACAGGGCTATAGTATAAGCCATACTTAAAACAGATTTTACAGTCCGTCACATTCCAACCATACAATCCTTGTTCACAACCATAGCGTATCCCTTCCATAACTGCATTTTGAAATGATTGATTTAAGTATCCAAGAGAAACCGAGCTCTCATACTGCATTCCACTTCCCAACGGAAGCGGTGATACAGATAAACCAATGGAAGCCCAGAAAGGATTTGGCGGCACTTCGATGTGAATGGTATATTCTGCATTTTTTAACGGTCTCTCCATATAAATGACTGTAGGCTCTTTTAGTTCTATCTCCACATGATACTTTTCTTGCAACAGTGCACTAATCACTTCCATTTGTACTTTCCCTAAGAAAGAAAGTATAATTTCATGTGTCGTAGAATCCACGTAATATCGTAGAAGCGGATCACTATCTGAGATTTCCAAAAGGGCATCAAGCAACATTTCTCTCTGTTCAGGTTTACTCGGTTCAACAGTTGTTTGTAGTAGAGGGTGCGGATTTTCAATCTTTTTTCTCTGTGGCAATAGTTTTGTATCTCCAAGAACACTATTTAACTTCAAAAACTCATTTTGCAAAATAACAATTTCTCCAGAATAAGCTCTATCAATCTTACATAATTCACCATTTATTGAAGTATACATTTCTGTAACTTTTATTTTTTCTTTTTCTGATACTCTAACCGAATCTCGTAAATGTAGTACTCCACTATAAAGGCGTATATATGCAAGACGTTGTCTTTTTTTTGTATATTCAATTTTGAAAACATTTCCGCAAAGTTCAGACGGACCTCGATGTGTTGATGAATAAAATTTATTAGTAATAACTTCTATAAGGTTATCAATCCCTATATTACTTTTTGCACTTCCATGATAAAGAGGGAACAGAGAACAATTCTGAAATCTTATGCTTTCCTCTTGTTCGAGTTCCAATGCTTCTAATGATTTACCGGACATATATTTCTCTAAAAGGTCATCGTTTCCCTCTATTACCGTATCCCATTGTTCAGATTCGGTAAAGTTCGTCACACACACATTAGGATACAGTTCTACCTTCTGTTTGATTACAATTTCGGCAGAAAGTTTCTCTTTAATATCCTGATAAACCGTTGATAAATCAATTCCATTTTGGTCAATCTTATTGATAAAAAAGATTGTGGGAATCCCCATTTTCCTAAGTGCATGAAATAATATACGAGTTTGTGCTTGTACGCCATCTTTTGCAGAAATCAGTAGAATTGCCCCATCTAAAACTGATAATGAACGATATACTTCTGCTAAGAAATCCATATGTCCTGGCGTGTCTATGATGTTCACCTTCGTATTTTCCCACTGAAAAGAGGTTATTCCTGTCTGAATTGTAATTCCTCTCTGACGTTCTAAAAGCGTATTATCCGTCCTCGTTGTACCTTTGTCCACGCTTCCTAATTCTGTAATCGCTCCACTGTTATATAATAAGCTTTCTGTTAAGGTAGTTTTTCCTGCATCAACATGAGCTAAAACTCCAATATTAATAATTTTCATGTGATTTTCCTCCATTCAAAAGCCCAAAAGGGCATAAAAATCCCAGTGATAAATACTCTTATCACTGGGATTTTTATGCATAACCATAGGCATACAAAGCATACAGATATTCTCCGGATACTTTAGAATCACATGATAAAGGTATTCTTAAACTGGGTACAAAAAACTAAGCCCTCCTAAAAAAGGACATCCAATTATTTGTTCCCGCTATCAAATTGACAGTTTATTTAATAATACCTTGCCGCATATTTATTAACTCCTTTTAAATAGATACTTAAATAATAGCACGTAAGAGCATATTTGTAAAGGAATCTCCAATTTTTTATCAAAGAGAGTACGTGATTACAAAATAGCTGTAATAATGTACCAATATTTGTTATTCTATAATCTTCCAATTACTCCCGTTCTTTTCAAGTACCAAATCAAATTGAGATACCTGCGTTGCTTTGGTCTGCTGGTCGATATACTCCACTGTCAGCGATACCGTGACTTGATTATCCTTACGATTGTGAATAGGATTTACCAGTTCTTGAAAGATGTACTCTTTTCCGATTGGTTTTAATATCCCGTCATTCACATAGTAGGAAAGTTCACTGGCTGTCGCTGTAGGATAGAGCTTGAAGAACGTCGTTAAAAACTCATTGATTTCATTGGTTGTAATGGAATCAACCGTCCCCTCACTTTCAATGGCTTTTGGTTTATAACTTGATTTCTTAGGTATGTTGGTAATGGTCGGATTCTTAACCAGTACCATATTTCCAGAACCATCTACATAGACACTCACTATATAAGCAGAGTGGACGGTCTTTGTATTTTCTCCCTCTGTAATGAGCTGGTCTACACTGTAGGTTACATTAAACTCATTGTCGCCAGTTGGCTCTACCGTCCATATCTGAAATCCTCTTACAGAAGACGATACAGGAATATCTTTGCGTACTGTATCAACATTGAGAGCTTGAAGTTCATCTGTCAGATAGCCTTTTAGACTTTCCATTCGATTATCAATGGACTTATCGGATTGCTCCCATGAATAGTAGACTTTCGCAAAGTTCTCTACAAAATTTTCTACATGATGAGTATCAACGTATTCCTTTTCTATGATAGTTGTTTCGTGAATAGTATGAGTATCTATAGCTGTAAAGTGCTTGAATATCGCAAAGCTGAAACTAAGCCCTAAAAGTACCCACAAGGCAATCACAACCTTTTTATGAGGATTGACCTTATAGACACGAGGTTTCTTTTCCTTTGGTATCTGTTTTTCTTTATTCTGATTTTTTCTAAATTTCATCATTAAATCTTCCTTTCTCATTGTTTGATTCGTCCTGCTCCCACTAAATGCTGTTGCCAGTAGGGGCTTGTTAAGTCGGCATAACCGATTGGGTCGCCTGCATGAAACATACGGTTATTGCCAAGGTATATCCCAACATGAGTAATATAAGAGCCAGCGTTATAGGTAGAATGAAAGAAAACCAAATCGCCAGCTTGTGCTTCCGATAGTGGGATATGCTGGGTCACATCATATTGCTGTTGTGCGGTTCGTGGTAAGTTAATTCCAGCTTTTCCATACGTCCATTGTGTCAGTCCGCTACAATCAAAAGAAGTAGTCGGGGAAGCTCCACCGTAAACGTATCGCCAGCCCTCATATTTCAGTGCTTCGTCCATGATGGCTTGTACCGTATCATCATCAAACTCTGTTGTGACAAGATACTGCGTTACCAGTTGCACATAAAACATATTGCCATAGTTGTATCGCCAGCCCCCATTGATAGGTATGGCTATGGGATTGGGGTAAGACACTTTTTCGCCACCTGAATACTCTTTTGAGAAACTTTGAGCCAGTTCAAAGGTATATTTATTTCCACGATTAGCCACATACCCTAAGAAACCACCACCATAATTGTAGGACTGGATAACCGATTCTAAATCTACACTGAGCCTTTCGCTACTGGCTAATAATTCACTGAAATACTTCACACCTTGCTTAATGGATTCTTCTGTACTCAATGAATTAGGTGGAAGACCGAGGGATTCCGAGGACTGCATAACATCTTCCGCAGTACCGCCCGATTCCACCTGTATAATCGCAAGAAGTATGTTGACATATTCTTCAACGCCATATTCTTTGGCATATTTTTCTACCATAGGCTTATGAGCCAGCACTTCTGCGGAAACATTCACACCTCCATAATGAATATTGGAAATTCCGCTGTCCTGTTCATCTGAAAATAAAATGGCAACAAACAGAAGCAGTGAGAAGACCATCAAGAATAATCCAGAACCACCAATCACTAAAGTTTTCAACTTCATGGTTTCTTACCGACTTTCTTAATGGTGGCGGTTTTGATTGGTGGTCTACTTCTTGTATTTTGTAGTGGTACTCTTTGAACAGTAGACGGACGTTCTTTTGTGATTGGACGTTGTGAAGTTCTATCTGCTGTAGTGGTTGAAGTTGCTGGCTTTTGAACGGTTTTTTCTTGAACGGTATTGCCTTGGCGTTCCACTTTTGGACTTGAAAAATCGGACTTAACTGCTGGACGCTCTTGTTTGGCTTGTTGAGATTCCTTATATGAAGTCTGAATATTAGACTGTTTTGAGGTCTGTTCATCATGATATTGTTCTTGTCTTGTAGTCGGTCTTTCATGAACAGAAGAAGCAGGCTGTTTTTTCTGTTTGACCTGTTCCATTTCAGAGCGACGCTTCGCAATGGTTTTTCGCCTTTGTTCCTGCTGTTCCTTGCGTCCACTGGCTCTGTCCGCTTTGGTTTGAGAAATACTACTGGTTAAATCACGGACATTCTCTTTTACTTTGGATTTTCCTTGATATACTGCATATCTTGCATTGGTCGGCAAATCTTTAACCTGTTCTTTCAAACCACTAGCAGTGTCTACCATTCTGTCTTTGGTATCAGCTACTGTACCGATGGTTTGACCGATACGTTTTCCAAGTGTTGATTTTTCCTTTCCGTCTGGTCGGGAGTGATCTGCTTGTGTCCTTGCAGAACTCCCCGAACCCGACTGTCCTTTTTTACCTGTAACAATGGCAGACCCAGCCCCTAGAGTAGTCATGGAACGTCCAAGTTTCCGCTGTAGACGGTGCATGTGAGCGTGCATAAGCATACGAGGTTTTCTCATCACACGACTTCCCACACTTTGAGAATCGTTACTCTGTAGAGAAAACATACTCATTAAATCGCCCAGCTTGAAGTAGATTCCTGCAAAGGTCACAATCTGTAGAAAAGCAATCAAAAAGAACGGATAACCAGCCGATAAGGTATAGAGCATGGTTGAAATACTAAATGCTGTCGTAATAATCAATGTGATTCCAGCTCGTGTCAAAATGGTATTAAAGAGCTTTGTTATGGCTCGTTTTGACATACCATCAAATGATGGAATCATGCTTAAAATAAAGCTCACAGGCAGAAACATAGCATAGATGATAAAAAGTACCTGCGAGAAAATCATGATTCCTGTTAATAGGAATACAAATATGGAAATCCCAATATTGAAGACAAATAGGAAGAAGACTGTACCTAAACGGTTAATGGTCTTTGTAATGGTTAGATTGGTATTGCTTCTGTCTTCAATTTCTTCCGCAACAATTTTTTCTCTGTCTTCGCCATTGTTGGAATCTGGGCTGGTGGAGAGCAGGCTTTCCACACGGTCAATACCGATACTTTCAATGTCTGAACTGTTGTATTGAAGCAGTAGCCACGGTTGCTGAACCTGTATGGAAAACAGGCTATCTCTGATTAAGTCCACGCTGTCCTTGCCTTGACTATCGGAATGGGGCATGACAATCTTCGTGCCAAGTGATAAACTGGCATTACTGATGTCTGATGAAAAGTCATTGATTTTTTTAATGTAGTCGGGAGCGTAGGCAATAAAGGAAGCCGATAGGATAAACACCAGCACAAAATTCATAATGGCATGAATTGCCTTTGTGGTTTCTCTCTTTATCAGTCCCGTATAGGCAACATAAACCCCAAGAACCAAAATCAAGAGTAAGAGGAATCCAACATAGAAACCCTCTGTTGAAAATCCGTTTGCACTCACACCAGCTAAGGTCTGCATATTCTTACCAATGGAATCTGCTGTAGCGGAAATGAAGTCTAAGGAATAGGCTTCCTGTACTAAGTAACCTGTCGCATTGGAAACATACAAACTGATTGTCCAAATAAAATTGGTAATGGCATATAGTCCATACATGACCTGTTTTCCAATCCCGTCCGACCAGTTCCACGGAAGCCAGCCCCAGCTATTATCCACATAAAAATCCAGTTGATAGTTTTCAAGTGGGTATCGGCTGTATTCATTTGCCACATTGACCGTATCATCTACCAAGCCCGCAGCTTGAACCACCGTTCCCAGCATGGCTAAAAGAAAAATGGCAATCACAAGTGTGAAAGCCACTGTCATTGCCACTTTACCTAGACGTTTCAGTGTCCAGTTTGATTTTATTCTGTTTACTATTGATGGTTTCACATTTACACCTCTTTTCGCACAGGTGGTCTGGTATCAAAGGCATGGAGCAGTTCTTCAAATACAGGGTGGAACTGTATCACACCGACACGACCATATAAATCACTGATAAGGCATTGCCCGTTTTCCAAATCACGCAATCGCTTCTGATTGTTTTCGTCCTCTGGGTCTACACCAAAAAAGGCTAAGGTCTTTTTAATCTCGTTAAGGTCAGTGGAACGAAATGCAAATTTTAAGCCGAGGTTATTTTTCAGTTTTTCATCTAAGAGGTCGTCTGTATTTTGGGTCACGAAATATACCCCAGCGTTCATAGCACGACCAGCCCGAACCAGCTTCATAGATAGTGTTTTTCCTTGTGCTACCTGTAAAAAGCTCCATGCTTCGTCTAAATCTACAATCTTGAAAATGCTTCGGTCTGTATGGATAAAGTCTAAAGCAAAGGTACTAATGACAATCAGCATAGCAACGGATAAAAGCTCCATAGTGGTATATTCCTCAAAGGAAGTTTCCTTGTCGGGAAGTACCAAGTCCGCAACCTGTATAATGTTCAGTTGTTTTTCTAAGCTGATAGACTGCTCCACATAACCATTACTGAATAATAAATGTGCAAAGTCATAGTCTGTAAAACTTTCGATATGGTCGGCTATACTGGTACTTAGTGGCGTATTCTCAACCCGTAATTCCTCAATCACTTTCATCAACCCTCGTACTTCACTATTGGTTACTGCACGAATGGCTTTTCTAAGGATTGGGAAGCGTTCCCCATCACGAGAGGAAATCCCCGTAAGGAATGTCAGAATATCAATAGCCAGTGATTCAGAATCTTTGGGATTTTTCATAATCACATAAGGGTCAAGTAAGCCTTTGTTTTTCTCATCAGAAGTCAGAGTGACGATATTGATTTCATGGGAAATCTCTGGCAAGGTTTCTTTCCATCTGCCACGTTCTGCTTTTGGGTCTACAATCACTGCTTGTGCCCCATAAAGCACCGCATAATAGACGATAAGGTTATTCGCAAAGGATTTACCACCACCCAGCGAACCAACAAAAGCCGACGCTAACGCATTGGTTACTGAACCCTTAACCCCTTGACTGGCAAGAGCAGGTTTCAGATAGACATTGCGTCCAGTATCTAAGCTGTAGCCAACATAAATCCCCTCATTTTCCCCCAGCATTTGAGTAGCACCAAAACCTAAACCAGCGAGGAAATCAGAGGTCACGTATTGAATATAATCATTCATATAACGCTTGCTGGCAGGTAAAAATTCTTCATGTAAGCCGAGCATATCCCCAAATGGTCGTACCAGTTTTACGCTTAAATCGTCATAAAAATCTTTCACTTCATTACAACGACGTTTGAGTTCGTCAAGATCATTTGCTGATACCCTTACCACATAAGACAGCTTGTACATAGATTCCTTGCTTTGGTCTAAATTGGTTTCCAGCTCATTCACACTTTCCAGAGCTTCCGCCACATTGGAGCTGGTTTCATTATCACTTTGCCAAGCGTGGTTATCCAAGTCTTTCAGTTCTTTCTTTTTATTGCGGACAGTAGATAGGGCTTTACGATTCGCTACAATTTCCACATTCATTGACGTATCAATCGGGAATGTAAATTGCTGTTGCTGGTAGTAGAAGATTTCAGAGGACGGGAAGTCCAGTTCTCCGACAATGCTGTTAATGGTAAAGTAAGCTACATAGACGGTTTCATCTTCCTGCTGGATTTTCAAATATCGCTGTTTTTCTTCCACCAAACAGCGAGTAGGCTTAATCAAGTCATAGTATTTAATCAGCGTTTCATTATCCAGCTTTTTCTTTGATAGATGGTACTCATACTCTTCATAGGCAGTGCCTGTCTGTCCGTAAAGGTGTTCAATCAGATAGCCGAAGTCGTCCTTATCTAACCTGCGGATTTTGAAACGACGAGAGATTTTATTTTCTAAGAGCTTTTCCATCTTCTGAAAACGCAGGATTTCATCATTACTCATACTAACAAAATCGCCCATCAGCTTATGGTTCACATCATAGACAAAATCAGACAAAGCATTTTTTGCTTCAACGGTAAGACTTTTCATAGAAAACTCCTGATCGTTGAGAAGCAACTTAAAGCCGATAAAGAAACGGTAGTTCACTTGATTTTCGCCAATCATGGATATTAAAGCGTCTGTCTGTTGGTCGATTTTGTCATAGGCAACCGCTTTGAGCTTGCCAGTGACTTCATTTTTGGAACGCTCTTGTGCAGAACGTATGCTGGATTCTGTACTGATTTGTAAAGCATGAATTTTGCCATCACGATTTTGTGCGATAAGCTGTCTGAAAGAATCATGCACTTGTATTTTCTGTTCTGGACTTAGAAATGAGTAATTGTAAGGAACAAGCTCATAGTAAGCATAACATTCCCCGTCTTTATTCCAGACGAGATTGTTTTCAATGTATTTAATTGGATATGCCATAAAATTCACTCCTAACTGCTGTAATGGCTTCTTGTGGCTGGTTTCTGCCAAGCGTTACTTTTTTTCCTGCATAGGTCAGCTTTGGTCGCAGTGCATAAGCAATGACAGACTTCAAAAATCCATAAGGCTTTTTACCATCAAAAGTTTTTGTAGACATAAACCATGTGAAAGCCACAGGAATCCCAAAGTATTTGAGAAATGCTCCCTCTATCATGGAAAGAGGGGGCAAGTTGCCAAGTATCATCACTGCAAAGAGTGACACGACAAACCATGTCATTTGCGTAAAGGTTATGGGAAACGGAAGTCTAAAATCATTGATAGAATACAGTACCTTTTCCACAGACCAGATACTGGTATAGCTTCGTATTTTCTTCATGTAATCAATCCTTTCATAAAAAATAGGGGTAGCTGATTGAGCCACCCCGTAAAATAGAAAATCTGCCAGTAGTAATGTACCGACAGATTTAATAGACGATTTCAAAAATCCCATGATTGGTTGAGATAAACGTTCCTGAAAGGTCTAAATCCCGACCATAGGCTTGATAATCAATATAGTTTTGAAGACTAGCTGGTACTTCGCCTAAAGCACCCGTTTCTTCAATGTAGTAGCGTGCCACGTCATACATATCATCACAATCGGAATGAATGATAATATCCTCTTGATGTTCGCTTAGTTCTTCAATGCTTGAAAAATGAGTGAGCAGAGCAGATAGCTCCGATTGTAATTCTTCGGGTAATTCCGATACCATTTCCCATAGTCGATTGAGTTCGCCAATGGAAGTGTATTCGTCAACCGTAAAGGGTAACTCGTAGTCATGAATGGCGTATTCCTCATATTCATTATTCAAGCCGATTTTCTCTTTGACTTCCTCAAAGTCAATGGGAAAGGTAAACCACGCACCGACCAATTCGCCCTCATTGTATTTGCCTAAATTCGCAATATAGACTTGCATATCGTCCATATATTCACGTCCTTTCTTTGTAGAGATTCAAAAATCCCTACCGCACTTCGTTTGGTGTACCATTCCTTTGCGGAACATAAGAAAACCACTTATATTCCACAAAAGAACGGTTTTATTTAAGCACCAATAATGCGATTGAATAGCTCTAGTAAAATGTCTTTTACTCCAGCAGCGTTGAAGACTAAGCCAACCGCAATAATCGCAATAATTAAAAAGCCAATCAGTTTGCTAAACTCACGCTTGAAGCCAAGATACAAGCCAATCACAACGATTGCTAAAAGCACCAGTGATTGAGCGTTTGATAGAAACCAGTTATAAAGGTTTTGTCCAAAATTCATAAAAATGTTCTCCTCTCTATATTCAATGAATTTGTATTTGAGTTATTTTTTTGTTGTTATCACGTCCTGTTCTTTTACTGACTGTTGCTTCAAAATCTGCTTGTGTCGGTCTGTCAGTTTCGCATGGTCGAGAATGTCTTTTACAACCTGCGTCTGGTTGATTTCATCAAGTTTAATCGCAACCTTTAAGGTCGGGGCAACTTGATGAGATAGCCAGTTCAGCGTCCTTTGGAAGGAGTAAGGCTCTGGTTTTGTGGTTAGTTTTAATCGTTCACGATTGTTCCCAATAAACCAAGCCCATTCTTCATTCAGTTTCCAATCAGAACGAGGTTTGGAATCGTCTTTATCTACAAAACGGATATACCGATTGATAATTTTAAAGGCGGTATGCTCTGGATTGTCATAGACGAGTAAATCACGGACTGCATAATAGGCACGCTCATTTTTCAATCGAATCTCAAAACGGTTTTTTACTTCTGCGTCTTCAATGGGAATATCATTTTTCTTGTACTGCTCGTAGTCCTTTTCATAGATACAGAAATAAACTTCACTTTGTAATGAACCGATATAGAGGGTGTTTCCCATACATTCCTTTTCCTCTTTGCGTACCAGTTCGCCACTGCGATAGCTTTTAAAACTGCGGAAGACGGAGATACATTCTTCCTGTTGGCACTTTTCAGTGAGTACAGGGATATTCAAAATCCCTGTCTTATCGTTAATGGCAAGGTCAAGGCGTTTCATCACACCGCCAGCCACCAAAACGTCCATAAAGAACTCATACCAGCTTCTTTGTTGTGCCAGAAGATAGCTTTCAAATTGTCTGCACCCACGACCTTTCAATTCCACCAGAACTCCTTTGTCCAGTTCATGGGAGCAAAGGACGAATATGTCGCCTAAAGCATAATGCTCTGAATAAGAATAGAAACCATAGTCCTCATGAAGAAAATAGGACAGTTTCAGTTGTAAGATGTTTTCGACCACCTGCTGTACGTCTGTTGTCGGAAAGCGAATCCTTACATAATCAAACAGCATTTCAAGGGGAGCGTCGGGATTGAAGCGTTCCAGAGCTTCCCAAAGGGACTGCTGTAAATCCTCTGATGGCTTGACTTTTCCTGTTTCAATATCGCTTAGATACTGCCTTGTAATACCAGTCGCAACAGCTAAACGGTTTTGAGATAGTCCATAAGCCAAGCGTTTTTCTTTTAAATGCTGTAACCAAGTTTGTTCATTCAGTAAAAATCCCTCCAATCAAAAAGGCGTATGTCAACTTTTAAAGCCCATTTGACATACGCTGAAATTTTGTAAATCCCTTGTAACCAAAGGATTTTCTAATGTTTTTTTGACTGTTTCCTGTCGATTTGTACCCCCCTGTTAGATACGGGGGGTTAAGTGCTGGCGTGGCTATTGCCACACCAGCCAGCAAGATCAGTCCACACCTGCGACTTCCGCTTCGCACGTCGCCTGCGTGGACTGTCTGCTGTTGGATAACTTTTTAATTTCCTCCAAGAAATCATATCCTTTTGGTACAAGGGGAGTATAAAACTCTGATATGACACTTGTTCCTACATCAACATAGCCACGACCTTTGATTCGCTTTAAGAAGAAATCCTTTTGTACGTCACTGCCAAACATCATGCCATAGCCCATTTCAGACATACGACCTAAAGCCACTCTGAAATTAAACTGATCACGGATTCCGTCGCCTAAATATTTTGCGTCTGGACGTTGACAAGCCAGTATTAGAAAGAAGCCAGCTTGACGACCTAACATGACAATCTGTTTCAGCTTATTCATAACTGCGGTGTTTTCTTTTGTTCCCAGCATTTCCATGAAAGCGACGTATTCATCAAAGATTAAGAAGTGTGCCGGGAGACCTAAGTAAGCATAATTTTTGCCAGTCTTATAGTTCTTCATCTGCTTCATTTCCTCACTACGTTTCATCATTTCTTCATAGAATGTTTCAATGCAAGAAAGCAAGTCTTCTTTTCTATAGTAGACATTTGCCATCACAGAACCTAAGTCCGCAAGGTCAGCATTTTTCGGGTCAAGAATATACAGTTTTGAATCTGTATGAAGCAAGGCTTCAATCAGTGTCAGTATAAAGTAAGTTTTACCGCCACCTGTACCACCAGCAATCAACATATGAGGGAGCTTATCATATTCCCACCATACGTTTTTCATTAAGCGAAGTTTACCATCTTTAGCTTCTACTTCATCAATAGAAATACGACTGGCTATGGTGTCATAGAGCAAAGTATATTCCACATAGGAATCCTTTAACTCTTTATCCGTCAGCTCACAGTACAAGCCACTCTCTAATTTCTTTTCCAAGTGTAAGAGTTGGTCTTGATATTTTCCCAGCGTGATTTCCACCCGTATCTGTATCAAGCCATTTTTAAGTCGATAATACATTTTAGGGAAGTAGGTTATCTTTTCCTTTGTACGACCAGCACTATCTTTAAAGAAACCCTCTGTTTTGACCTGTTCAGATTCATACCACTTGTTTTCAAGTATCATCTTTGCCAGTTTTTGACGGTGGTAAAGTTGTTTAACCGTATCATAGCGAACCCGTTTGAATACAAACGCTACCAGCAAGCAGATAAGAATTGCGACACTGAAACTGATAATTAAATAGGGAATGTCAATCTTATCTGCTTGTGATAGGTTAAAATCCTGCCAGTTGATCTGCTGGATTGTCTTCACATGAAACAGTCCGACAACCAGCAGGAAAACAGGCAGGAGTGACGCTATCGTAAAATGAAAGACTAAATCTTTACCAGATGGGCGAATCCTTTTACCACGCTGTTTCATGCGAAAAAGTCTCCTTTCTACCTAGCGACTATTTGTCTTGTGTCGGTTCTTTCTTTGCTTGTGGTTGAGCTTTGAATGAACTAGAATCCTTTGTCAGCACAATATCGTCTGCCTTGATATACCAGTCAACATCTGCTCCTTGATAGGTGGCAGTAGCAACGGTGTCCGCAATGGGATTGATAAGTTCCACCCGTGCGTTATAATCAAACTCTTTCAAAGGCACGCTGGCAGGAATACTTACTTGAATCATGCGTCCTTGTCCTTTGGATTTTAAGTCATAGGTACGTTCCTTGATTTCATCTGAAACCGACCCGTCTTCATTTTGGATTCTCACTTCACGACGTAGAGCAGAGAATTTCAATTCTCCAAAAGTCGTGTCTTTATCTAATACAATGCCATTTGCTAATCTCATCATTTTTCCTCTCTTTCTTTATTCTTTTATCATGTCGTCAGCATGTAAAAGGTAATTTGTAAAACCACGAGTGCCGATTTTGTAGCCCTCTGCGGTAATACGTGGATTGACTAACTTCACACGTTCCTCAAAGCCGAAATGTTTTTCGCCAGCTTCAGCAGGAAGCACCACCACAATATCATCTGCTCTTTGAACATCAGAATAGAGATTATAGCTTCTTGATAAGACAGTTAGCCGTCCGTTGATTCTTCGCTGAACGACTTTATCCTCGCCAGCAAATTCTAAATTGCCGAATGTTTTTTCCATGTTGGGAATCACAAATTTAAGTTCCATATTTTTACCTATCCTTTCTTTTTTATTGGCTGAATGAATGTTTGATGGTCTTAAAGAGTGGGGAACGACCTTTTGATTCTTGATTTTTTGTTTTCATAAGTTCACTTCCTTTCAAAATCGGGTAAAAAAATAGACACCTCATTTTTTGAAGTGTCTACCTATTAAATATTCAAATTTTATTGGAAGTATCTTTATATCTTCACTTTTCAAGGATAAATCGTCGTATCAAAGCTCATTCATAAGTAGTAAATTAGTAGTAAATTGAGTGGTTTTGACCTTGATAAAGTGTGATAAGTCCAGTTTTTATGCGGATAACTAGATTTTTATGCTATTTTTAGTATAAAAGGATGGTAGATTTTAGCTTTTTTTGCTATTCTAACTGTATGAAAGGCCGTGATGATTGTGACAAAACATCTTGGATGGAAACTAATTGGTTTAAGTGTTGGAGCTACTTTCATAGGGAAAAAATGGTTAGATTATCTCAAGGAAAAAGATAGATTTAAACAGTTAATTGTTAAACCAGTGGAAGTAGAAGCTATTCCTACGATTATGCTCCATGGTACTTTTGGAAAAAGACGCTCTTTAGGAGGGATGATTGCTCGGTTTGAAGCTCAACACCTAGCTAAAAAGGTGCTGGATGTGTGGGTAAGTGAACAGGGAGAGATTTCAGTCTTGGGAGCTTGGGATAATGTTTTAGCTAAACAAAACCCTATTATTCAAGTCACTTTTGAAAATGCCAATGCGACAGAATTGCAACAAGCACTTTGGTTAAAACAAGTAGTAGAAGAGCTAGCTAGGCACATTCATATAACTAAGTTAAATTTCGTAGGACATTCAATGGGTGGAGTAGCTATTATGCGGTACTTTGTGGAAGCGGGAAATGGGCTGGATATTCCAATAACTAATAAATTTGTAGCAATTGGAGCGCCTTTTAACGGAGAACTAGTTCATGCTACTGGTAGAACAATTTATGATTTAGGCAGCAATGGCCCTAAACGTTTTTTTAAAACTTACCGCTATATTCATGCGTTTAAACAACGGATTCCTAAAAATTTAAAGATTTTAAATGTGTATGGTGATTTAAAAAACCGTAGTCGCAGTGATGGATTAGTCTCCATCGATAGTGCTCGTTCATTAGGTTTTTTAGTTAAAGATAGAGTGAAACAATATGAAGAATATCGGGTAAGTGGTTGGATGGCTCAGCATAGTTTGCTACATGAAAATAAAGAAGTGGATCAGTTGGTAGCCCATTATTTATGGAGTTAAAGAGAAAATAAAAAAAGATGAGACTATCTCATCTTTTTTTTGTTGACAAAGTGACGAAGTGTCACTATAATCATTTATATCAAAGTGACAGTCTGTCACTTGTTGTTTAGGAGGATTTTTTATGAGTACAACATTGATATTAGCAACTATTTCCATGGTAATTGCCTTAATTTTGTATAGTTTAGGAGTTTTTGGAGAAAAACTGTCAGGCTCTATTCAGAAAAAACATCTTTACTTTTTTGGTGGAGGCCTTATTTTTGATACAATAGGCACTACATTAATGACTAGAATAGCTCAAGCTAGCGGGAGTCAATCACTTGGCATGCATCAGATTACTGGTGGTCTAGCAATCTTTTTAATGGTTTTTCATTTGATTTGGGCTATTTGGGTATACAACAAAGGAAGCCAAGCAGCGAAGAAGAAATTCCATCAATTTAGTCTAGGTGTTTGGACGTTATGGGTGATTTCCTTCTTATTAGGTATGTTAGTTGGAATGGGTATTATTTAATACAAAAAAGGTCACTGGAAGAGCTCGTGAGGAGTTTTTCCAGTGACTTTAGTTTTATTCTTTATTGCCGTAAATGTCTTGCGTAATTTTTTGGGCAGTAGGAGTCATAGCTAAGCCACCTTCTGCCGTTTCTTTAAAGATTGTGGGCATTTGTTTTCCAACTCGGCCCATAGCCACAACCACTTCATCAGCTGGGATGACACTTTTAATGCCAGCTAATGCCATATCTGCTGAGATATAGGCTTGTGATGCTCCTAGGGCATTTCGTTTAACACAGGGAACTTCCACTAGTCCAGCAACTGGATCACAAATCAGTCCCATCATATTTTTTAAGGTGATAGCAATGGCTTCAGCACTTTGTTCAGGAGTTCCACCAGCAGCTTCTACTAAGGCAGCACTAGCCATAGCACTAGCCGAACCAATCTCCGCTTGACAACCACCAGCAGCCCCACTAATTGAAGCAGTGTTAGCAATGATTAAACCAAAAGCTCCAGCAGTAAATAAAAAGTTTAATTGTTGTTCTTCGGTTAAGTTCAATTGTTCTGTTGCTGCGGATAAAACACCAGCCGCTACTCCAGCACTTCCTGCTGTAGGGTTTGCACAAATAAGTCCCATTTTAGCATTAACCTCATTAACCGCTACGGCATTTCGCACAGCTTTTAAAATGTGGTGGCCACTTAAAAATTCATGAGTATCTAAATAAGTATTTAAGCGAGTAGCATCTCCACCAGTTAAGCCAGTGACAGAAGTAACCCCTGCTACTCCTTGTTCAATAGATTGAAACATGACAGCTTTATTCCGACGCATTTTTTCTAAAATAGTTTCTCGGTCATCACCTGAAGCCGCCATTTCAGTTTGAATCATAGCTTCTGAGATAGAGCCATATTCTTTTGCTAATTTAAGTAATTCTTCTATGGTTTGAAACATGTTACGCCTCCTCTTTAATTAAAAAATGATACGCTGTCAACAAAAGGTACTTGTTCTAATTTTTGGACAATAAACTCGCTGTTTTTGTCATCTACTTCGATAATCATAATTGCTGTTTCACCTTTAGAAACTCGAGTAACTGTCATAGTGCCGATATTTACTTCTTGCTCTTGGAATAACCGAGTAGTGTTAGCGATAACCCCAGGCTTGTCTGTATGTACGACTACAAAGGTTGGAGTTCCCATGTTAAGGTGCATTTTAAATCCGTCTAATTCAGAAATTTGAATGTTTCCTCCACCAATTGAGATACCTGTCACACTCATAGTCCGTTGTCCTTTTTTCAAAATCATGGTCACTTGATTAGGATGCTCAGCTTTTTCTTTTTTAGGAACGAAAGCAATTTCGATTCCTTTGTCATAAGCTAAACGAAGAGAATCTGCTAAACGCTCATCATCTGGTTCCATCCCTAAGATACCTCCAACTAAGGCGATATCTGTTCCGTGTCCACGGTAAGTTTTAGCGAAAGATTCATATAACCAGATATCTACAGAGTCAGGCTGTTCACCGAAAATATTTCGTACTACTTTTCCAATTCGAGCAGCACCAGCAGTATGTGAACTACTTGGTCCAATCATAACAGGACCGATTACATCAAACACACTTTTAAATTGTCCAGCCATTTTATTTTCCTCATTTCTGTTTAAATTAATAATTGTTCTTCATACTATCATACATGATAACTTAAATAGATTGAAAGCATTTTATTAGGGAGTAAAAAAGCTATTAAAAACAGTTAAAACCTTTTTCATTGTATGGTCAAAAGAAAAGAACTAAAATATAAATAACGCTTGATAAAAAATGGAAACATGGTATAATGTTTGGGTGCGTAGAAATACGTATTTTCTTTTATACAAAAGAAATAGACGTGGGAGGGGAAATTTTGATCCCCACATAACCACATCACGGACTTAAGGAGGTATGTCTCGTGGCAAAAAAAGTAGAAAAAATCGTGAAGTTGCAAATTCCTGCAGGTAAAGCAAATCCGGCACCACCAGTTGGTCCAGCTTTAGGTCAAGCAGGCGTAAACATTATGGGCTTCTGTAAAGAATTTAACGCTCGTACACAAGAACAAGCTGGTTTAATTATTCCAGTTGTAATTTCTGTATATGAAGATCGTTCATTTACATTTATTACAAAAACTCCACCAGCAGCAGTTCTATTGAAAAAAGCAGCTAAAGTTGATAAAGGTTCAGGCGAACCTAATAAGAAAAAAGTTGCAACTGTAACACAAGATCAAGTTAGAGAAATTGCAACTACAAAAATGGCGGACCTAAACGCAGCTGACGTTGAAGCAGCTATGCGCATGGTTGAAGGTACTGCACGAAGCATGGGGATTACAGTCGAATAATTTTATAGACATGTAACCACTAAGAAGTAGCTTCTCAGTCGGTTCGTATTGAAAAATATGAATTCCGTGGGAGGTTCTACCGTTATAACCACAATCAAGGAGGAAACAAAATGGCTAAAAAAAGCAAAAAAATGCAAGATGCATTAAAAAAAGTTGATACTACAAAATCTTATTCAGCAGCTGAAGCCGTTGCTTTAGCACAAGATACAAATATTGCAAAATTTGATGCAACTGTAGAAGTTGCTTATCATTTAAATGTTGACCCTAAAAAAGCGGATCAACAAATTCGTGGGGCTGTTGTCCTACCAAACGGTACTGGTAAAAAACAAACTGTTTTAGTATTCGCTAAAGGCGAAAAAGCTAAAGAAGCTGAAGCTGCAGGAGCTGACTTTGTTGGCGAAGCAGACTTAGTTGAAAAAATCCAAGGTGGATGGTTTGATTTTGACGTAGTTGTTGCAACACCTGACATGATGGCACAAGTTGGTCGTCTTGGACGTGTTTTAGGACCTAAAGGCTTAATGCCAAACCCTAAAACTGGTACAGTAACAATGGACGTAACAAAAGCAGTTGAAGAAGTTAAAGCTGGTAAAGTAACTTACCGTGTTGATAAAGCTGGTAACGTTCATGTGCCAATCGGAAAAGTTTCATTCGACGCTGAAAAATTAGAAGAAAACTTCCGTACTATTCATGATATTATCGTGAAAGCTAAACCTGCAGCTACAAAAGGTACTTACATCAAGAACCTAGCTGTAACAACTACTTTTGGACCTGGTATCAAAGTAGATCCATCAAGTATCTAAAAATTTAACACTAATTATCTTGACCTAGGTAATTTATTTTGCTAGAATTATCTAGGTCAAAGATTTTATATGTACCGAAGACAGTAGGTGGTTTTTACCTTAATTTCCTACCGAGGACAATATTGTGAGTAACAATAGTCCCTCTATGTCAACGGTGGCATGGAGTTTTTTTGTATAAAAAATCTCCACCATCTATTATTCAGGAGGTGAATCAAGTGAGTGAAGTAGCAATTGCTAAAAAAGCCCAAATAGTTGATCAAGTATCAGCTAAATTCAAAGACGCAGCATCTGTTGTTGTTGTTGACTACCGTGGCTTAACAGTAGAAGAAGTAACTGAATTACGTAAACAATTACGTGATGCAGGTGTGGAAATGCGTGTTATCAAAAATTCTATTCTTTCTCGTGCAGCAGTACAAGCTGGATTAGAAGGTATGGAAGATGTATTCGTAGGACCAACAGCTGTAGCATTCAGTAACGAGGATGTGGTTGCACCAGCTAAAATTATGAATGACTTTGCTGAAAAAGCAGAAGCATTAGAAATTAAAGGTGGTGTCATTGAAGGAAAAGTTTCTTCAGTGGAACAAATCACAGAATTGGCAAAACTTCCAAACCGCGAAGGATTACTATCTATGTTACTATCTGTATTACAAGCTCCAGTCAGAAACGTGGCTTACGCTGTCAATGCAGTTATCGACAAAAAAGAAGAAGAAGTTGCTTAATAGCAGCCTAACCTAATAAAAACATAAAAAACAATGAAAACTATGGAGGAATTACAAAATGGCATTAAACATTGAACAAATTGTTGCTGATTTAAAAGAAGCAACTATTTTAGACTTAAACGACTTAGTAAAAGCTATTGAAGAAGAATTTGGTGTATCTGCAGCAGCTCCTGTAGCTGTAGCAGCAGCAGGCGCAGCAGCAGGTGGCGCTGAAGAACAAACTGAATTCACTGTTGAATTAACAGAAGTTGGCGCTCAAAAAGTTAAAGTTATCAAAGCTGTTCGTGAAGCAACTGGCTTAGGACTTAAAGAAGCTAAAGCTGTTGTAGATGGCGCTCCAGCACCAGTTAAAGAAGGCGTAAGCAAAGAAGAAGCAGAAGCATTAAAAGCTGCTTTAGAAGAAGTTGGCGCTTCAGTAACATTAAAATAATCTTTGATTATTCTAAAACCACAGAGTCACTAGACTCTGTGGTTTTTTTGTTGTTTCTAGTTTTTTTAGTCGTGCTATAATAGACAAAAGATTAAAAATGAGGAATGACCATGAAGTTATCAATTATTATCCCTTGCTTAAATGAAGAAGAAATGATTCCGATTTTTTTTAAGGAAGTTGCTAGTCATCTTGAACAGTTACCAGTTGTACCCGAATATATTTTTATAGATGATGGTTCCACTGATCGAACTTTAGCTGAAATAAAAAAATTACACCATCAATATCCAGATCAACTCCATTTTATCTCTTTTTCTCGTAATTTTGGAAAAGAAGCAGCGATTTATGCTGGGCTACAAGCAAGTACTGGGGATTTAGTTTGTTTGATGGATGCAGACTTACAAGATCCACCTAGACTTTTAAAAGAAATGTATGCCTTAATTACTGAAGAAGGTTACGATTGTGTAGGAACTAAACGAACTAACCGACAAGGGGAACCTTATTTCCGTAGCTTTTTTGCTAATCGCTTTTATAAACTGATGCAAAAGGTATCTAAAACACCGATTGAATTAGGGGAAAGAGATTTTAGAATGATGACTCGTCAAGTAGTAGATAGTGTGTTAACACTAACAGAGTATAACCGATTTTCTAAAGGTCTTTTTAATTGGGTAGGCTTTAAAAAATGCTACTTATCTTATGATAATCAAGAACGAGTAGCGGGAGAAACATCTTGGTCTTTTATTGGACTAGTGAAATATTCTCTAGAAGCCCTGATTGATTTTTCAGATATGCCCTTAACTTTTGTGTCGTTGTTAGGGATTGGTTCTTGTGTCTTATCTGGGTTAGCTCTGTTGTTTATCATTATTCGGACTCTGATAAACGGGGATCCTACACCAGGTTGGCCTTCTCTTGTTTGTATTATTTTATTTGTAGGAGGTCTTCAGTTACTATCTCTAGGCATTGTCGGTAAATATATTAGTAAAATTTTCTTAGAAACTAAAAAACGACCGATTTATTTAATACGGGAGAGGGATAAAGTGAAAGAAAAATAAAAATCGTGTTATAATTAAATCAATGCATTTATAGATAGAATTTATAGATAGGAGTGTCATCATGAGCTATTTACGTCCAGATGATAGTTTAGCGCTACACACAGATTTGTATCAATTAAATATGATGAAAACATATTGGGAATTAGGGCGAGCTGATCGCAATGCAGTATTTGAATGCTATTTTAGAAATATGCCATTTAAAAATGGCTATGCTGTTTTTGCAGGGTTAGAGCGTTTAATAGATTATTTTCAACAGTTAAAATTTTCTGAGACTGATATTGATTATTTACGTGAAACCACAAACTACCCAGAAGAATTTTTAACCTATTTAAAAAACTTTAAATTTGCCTGTACAGTTCGTTCAGCAGTTGAAGGAGAGCTTGTTTATAATCATGAACCAATCGTTCAAGTAGAGGGGCCGCTAGCTCATTGTCAGTTAGTAGAAACGGCTTTACTTAACGTGGTGAATTATCAAACCCTGATTGCTACTAAGGCAGCTAGAATTCGTTCAGTTGTTGGGGAAGATTTGATTATGGAATTTGGTTCACGTCGTGCTCAAGAAATGGATGCGGCTATTTGGGGAACAAGAGCAGCATATATTGGTGGTTTTGATTCGACTAGTAATGTGAGAGCAGCTAAAATGTTTGGGATTCCTGCTAGTGGTACCCATGCTCACTCTCTTGTTCAAGTGTATCAAAATGATTATGAAGCTTTTAAAGCCTATGCGGCAACTCACAAAGATTGTGTCTTTTTAGTGGATACTTACGACACATTAAAATCAGGAGTGCCTAGTGCGATTCGCGTCGCTAATGAATTAGGCAATCAAATTAACTTTTTAGGTGTTCGGATTGATAGTGGAGATATGGCTTATATTTCTAAAAAAGTTAGAAAACAGTTAGATGAGGCAGGCTATCCAGATGCTAAAATTTATGCTTCTAATGATTTAGATGAAGGAACTATTCTTAACTTAAAAATGCAACGAGCTAAAATTGATGTTTGGGGTGTAGGAACGAAATTAATTACTGCCTACGATCAACCAACCCTTGGTGCAGTTTATAAATTAGTATCCATTGAAAATGATGAAGGAAAAATGGCAGATACAATTAAATTATCTAATAATGCTGAAAAAGTTTCTACTCCAGGTAAAAAACAAGTTTGGCGTATTACTCAAAAAGATACGCAAAAATCAGAAGGAGATTATGTCACGCTTTGGCATGAAAATCCAAATGAATTAGAAGAGTTGTACATGTTCCATCCTGTTTATACCTACATCAATAAAACAGTTCATAACTTTGAAGCACGTCCTATTTTACAAGATATTTTTGTTAAGGGGGAACTTGTGTATCAGTCTCCTAGTTTACAAGAGATTAAACAATTAGCGAAAGAAAATCATGATAATCTGTGGGAAGAATATAAACGAGATTTAAACCCTCAGCTTTATCCAGTAGATTTATCTCAAGAAGCTTATGATCATAAAATGCGAATTATTGACCGAGTTCGTAGCGAAGTTCGTCGTAAAGATAAATAGAAAGAGAGGGGATCTCATGTTAAGTAAGCAACAACAAATTATAGAAGAACTACATGTGTTACCAAGTATTGATCCAGAACAAGAGGTCCGTAAAAGTGTGGATTTTTTAAAGGCATACTTATACAAGCATCCCTTTTTAAAAACACTAGTTTTAGGTATTAGTGGAGGACAAGACTCTACTTTAGCCGGTCGTCTTTCTCAAATAGCTATCTCTGAAATGAGAGCAGAAACCAAAGATAATGAGTATCAGTTTATTGGTATTAGACTACCTTACGGGGTCCAAGCAGATGAACAGGATGCTAAAAAAGCGATGGATTTTATTCAGCCAGATCAAGAGTTAGTGATTAATATCAAACCAGCTGTAGATGAAATGGTCCAAGTTTTAACTCAACAAGGATTAGCGATTACTCATTTTAATAAAGGGAATATTAAAGCACGTCAACGAATGATTGCTCAATACGCTGTAGCAGGAACTTGTAAGGGAGCGGTAGTAGGAACGGATCATGCCGCAGAAAATATTACTGGCTTTTTTACTAAGTTTGGAGACGGTGGAGCAGATATTTTGCCTCTAGCTAGATTAAACAAACGTCAGGGCAAACAACTGTTACAAGTTTTACAAGCAGATCCAGCTTTATATGAAAAAATTCCTACAGCTGACTTAGAAGATGACAAACCTTTATTAAGTGACGAAGTAGCTTTAGGAGTAACTTATGAAGAAATTGATGACTATTTAGAAGGTCGCAAGGTGTCAGATAAAGCAGTTCAACAAATTGAAAGTTGGTACAATCGTACACAACATAAACGTCATTTGCCTATTACATTATTTGATGATTTTTGGAAATAGTGTAGGAGAAGCACCGGCTGATTATAAGCACGGTGCTTTTTTGATGAAAGGAATTAAGGAGTTAGAAGTATGTCACAAAATGTTAAAGGAACACAGGTCTTCAAGATCCTCTTAGTTGATTTATTTTTATCTGTTTTAGCTAATTTATATTTACAGTGGTGCCAAAATAATTATTCCTTTTCATTGGTTTATTTATTTGGTTTTAACTGGCACGTTGAAAAATTTTGGCTAAGTAATCTAGTCTTATTTCTAGTGTTAGTTGCTTGTATTAGTTGGATTGGAAATAGAGCTAAAGCCCGAGTCTTTTTTATGTGGATGATCCTCTTAGTTGGTTTAGCTAATGTTTACAAAATGAAGGGACGTATGGAACCTTTATATCCAGAAGATTTTTATTATTTAAAAGAACTTACTTTTTTAAAAGATTTACTACCTACACCGTTATTTATTATCTTGTTAGTTAGTTTATTAGCTATGTTTTTGTTAGTATTAGTTGGTGTTATAACTAGTTTTAGTTTACCTTGGCGAAAACAACTGTTAAGAGTAATGTGCCTTATACTAAGCAGTGTAAGTTTATGCTATGTGTCTCATTTTAACTATCCTCATAATCAGTTGAAACAAGCTTATGACCGAACAGCTAAGTGGGTGCCTTATAGTCAAAAAATGAATTATTATAATGTTGGTTTTGTGGCAGGTTTCTTGTATAATTTAGAAGTTATTCCAATGGAGCAACCTAAAAATTATTCAGAAAAGACGATTCATCAGATTGTCAACAAGTATCAGAAAAGTGAAAAAGATAAACCAGTTATTACTGACAAACCTAATATTATATTGGTTTTATCAGAAAGTTTTTCTAATCCTAATCGGTTAAAAGGAATAACTGTCAGTCCTGATCCGTTAAAAGATTATTGGCAAATTGGAAAAGACAGTGTTTATCAAGGAAGTATGCTGTCAGAAAATTATGGTGGTGGCACAGCCAATATCGAATTTGAAGCACTCACAGGCTTTAATATGTCTTTATTTAATGCTCAACTAACCACACCCTATACTATGTTACTTCCTAAGCAAACCCGTTTTCCTTCTTTTGTATCAGATATGAAAAATTTAGGCTATACATCGATTGCCATTCACCCGTATAATACTTCTATGTATAAAAGAAGAGAAGTTTATACGAGATTGGGTTTTGACGAATTTTTAGAGGAGAGTTCTTTTTCGACAGTGGAAAAGCTAGGTAATAATCCCTATGTTCCAGATCAAGCTGTTTTTTCTAAAACGCTAGACATGTTAAAAGAAGATCCTTCTGTTCCTAAGCTATTTCATTTAGTAACGATGCAAAGTCATTTACCGTATCAGAATAAATACTTACAAAGTGATTATCAAACTCAGCCAGTGAATAAAAAGCTAGAAAATTATAGTCAAGATTTAGCTTATTCTAGCCAAGCTGTTGCTCAGTTTATTGAGGAACTAAACAAGCTGAAACAACCTAGTATTGTGGTATATTACGGGGATCATCTCCCTAGTCTTTATCCTGAAGAGATTAGAAAACAACATAAGTCAGACAAGTTACATGAAACAGAATTTTTTATTTGGAGTTCAAAAGAGGCAAAGGCTTATCCAGATTACCAGACAACAGTTTTAAGTCCTCAGTATTTTACCTTATTAACAAAAGAATTAGCCAACTTGCCTTTAACTGGTTTTGACAGACTACGTCAAGCCTTACTCAGCTATTTACCTGCTTTTGAGAGAGGCAGATATTACTATGAAGGAAAGTATCACAAAGAATTATCACTGAATAACAAGCAGCAACAAATTTATCAAGACTACCAACTCATCCAATATGATATAACAGTTGGTGAACAATATAGCCTAAAACAAGGTTTTTTTGGAGGAAAAAAAGAATGAGTTTTTCAAAGCGGGATAATCGCCGATTTTATAATCCAGTTAGACGAGCTATTTTAAATCATCGCATGATTGAACCAGGAGATAAAGTAGCCATTGGTCTAAGTGGAGGAAAAGATAGTACCACCTTACTTTATTTACTAGATCGAATTAGACGAGAGGAACGATTAGGTTTTTCTTTTGAGATCGTTCCTATTTGTCTAGATATGGGAATGGATATGGACATTACACCTTTGCAAGAATTTGTTTCAGAACTCGGGTATGAACTAGAGGTTGTTCCGACTCAAATTGCTCCAATTGTCTTTGATGTTAGACAAGAAAGATCTCCTTGTTCTCTTTGTGCTAAGCTTAGACGTGGAATTTTACATAACCGGGCGAAAGAATTAGGTTGTCAAAAAGTTGCGTTAGGCCATCATGTAGATGATGCGATTGAAACTTATTTTATGAACTTTTTATTACATGGGCAATTAGCCAGCTTTGAACCAATTAGCTATTTAAGCAAGATGGATCTTTCGATTATTCGCCCTTTAATTTACATTGAAGAAATGGAAATTAAACGGTTGGTTAAAAGAGAGGAACTACCAGTAATTTTTAATCCTTGTCCAGCTGATAAAAAGACGAAGCGAGAAGAGATGAAACAACTAGTAACTCAGTTATCAGAAAATTATCCAGATATTCGGAAAAAATTTATTCGAGGGATGGAACAAGGGACAGAGAATGACTTTTGGGCAAAAAGTATGGAGATAAAAGATTAATGAGAAAAATCTTTGCAACCTTCGTTAAACCATGTATAATAAACTTAATATCATACTCATAAGGGAGTAACTAGCGGCAACTGTCGTGGCAACATCACCAACACTGAATTTAATTCTGGTGTTGTCTTAAATAGTGAGACTTATGTATGTTCTTTTTGTAGTGCATACACAAGTCTCTTTTTGTTTATATGTACTACAAAAAATAATAAGGAGGAAAAAGAATGCCACAGAGCAAAGAAGAATCGCATAAAAAATATTTTATGCAAAAGGAAGAAGATGTTTTAACTGAGTTTAAAACTAGTAAAAAAGGGTTAACCTCAGCTGAAGCAAAAAATCGGTTAGAATCTTACGGACATAACCAATTAGATGAAGGTAAGAAAAAATCACTTTTATCTAAATTTTTAGATCAGTTTAAAGATTTTATGATTATCATCTTACTAGCGGCTGCTGTTATTTCTTATTTTACAGGAGATAAAGTAGAAGCTATTATGATTATCGTAGTAGTTATGATTATGTCTGTGTTTGGAGTGATTCAAGAAGCGAAAGCTGAGCAGGCAATTGAGGCGCTGAAGGATATGTCTACCCCTCATGCTAATGCGATTCGTGACGGGGTTACTACAATGATCAAAAGTACAGAACTAGTGCCAGGAGATATTGTTCAGTTAGAAGCAGGAGATGTAGTTCCAGCTGACTTACGGTTGATTCAGACTGCTAGCTTAAAAGTAGAAGAAGCAGCCTTAACCGGTGAGTCTGTTCCAGTTGAAAAACACTTAGATTTACTGACAGATCCAGAAACCAGTTTAGGTGACCGTAAAAACATGGCCTACATGAACAGTAATATTACTTATGGCCGAGGAATTGGGGTTGTAGTTGGGACTGGAATGGATACTGAAGTAGGGCAAATTGCTAGTATGTTAGCCCAAGCAGATGAAACCAATACTCCATTAAAAGAAAACTTGAATCATTTAGGAAAAGTTTTAACCATAGCTATTTTAGTTATTTGTGTTGTGATGTTTGGTGTTGGGATGATTCGTGGCAACAATACCTGGGTTGAAATGCTATTAACTTCTGTGTCTTTAGCTGTTGCGGCTATTCCAGAAGGATTGCCTGCTATTGTAACCATTGTTTTAGCATTAGGTACACAAAAAATGGCGAAGCGAAATGCCCTAGTTAGAAAATTACCTGCTGTTGAAACATTAGGAAGTACTGAAATTATTTGTTCAGATAAAACCGGTACTTTGACTATGAATCAAATGACTGTGGAACAAATTTTTACTAACAATCAAATTCAACCAGCTAGTGCAGCCATTGATTTAACCAATATGACATTAAAAATTATGAATATGTGTAACGATACAAAAGTCGGATCAGAAGGTCAATTGATTGGAGATCCAACTGAAACAGCATTGGTTCAATTTGGTATGGATAAACAGTTTAATTTGCAACAAGTATTAAAAGAAGAGCCGCGAGTGGAAGAAATTCCTTTTGACTCTGAGCGTAAATTAATGACGACTGTCCACAAACTATCTACTGGTCAATATTTAGTAGCAGTTAAAGGGGCACCTGATGAATTATTAAAACGCAGTACGCAATTTGAAGTAGCGGGTCAAGTAAGTGAGATGGACGAGACTGAACGTCAATTGATTTTAGATACGAACAAACAATTAGCAACTCAAGCATTACGTGTGTTAGCTATGGCGTATAAAATAGTAGATAAGTTACCTGAGTCTATTTCATCAGAAACGTTGGAAAAAGATTTAGTCTTTTCAGGTTTGGTTGGTATGATTGACCCAGAGCGTAAAGAAGCAGCTAATGCTGTTAAAGTAGCCAAAGAAGCAGGTATTCGCCCAATTATGATTACAGGGGATCACCGAGATACTGCTGAAGCTATTGCAGTTCGGTTAGGTATTTTAGAAAAAGGCCATTCAGAGTCCGTTATTACTGGAGCAGAGTTAAACGATTTATCTGACGAAGCGTTTGCTAAAAAAGTGTCCCAATATTCTGTTTATGCACGGGTGTCACCAGAGCATAAAGTTAGAATTGTAAAAGCTTGGCAAAATGAAGGTAAAGTAGTAGCTATGACAGGAGACGGAGTCAATGATGCTCCTGCTCTTAAAACAGCAGATATTGGTATCGGTATGGGGATTACTGGTACGGAAGTATCAAAAGGTGCTAGTGACATGGTACTAGCTGATGATAATTTTTCAACTATTATTGTAGCAGTTGAAGAAGGACGGAAAGTATTCTCTAACATTCAAAAAACTATTCAATATTTATTAGCAGCAAACTTAGGTGAAGTGTTAACTTTATTTATTGCAACGTTGTTTGGTTGGGATACCTTACTTCCTGTTCATCTACTTTGGATTAATGTGGTAACTGATACATTCCCAGCGATTGCTTTAGGTTTAGAACCTGCTGAGAAAAATGTTATGCAGCAAAAACCAAGAGGTAGAAGTTCTAACTTTTTATCTGGTGGGGTTTTAAGTAGTATTATTTACCAAGGAATTGTGGAAGCTGCTTTAACTTTAGGTGTTTACGGATTTGCCATAGCTTATCCGGTTCACAACACTTACGAAGCGATTCATGCAGATGCTTTGACTATGTCATTTGCAACTCTAGGACTGATTCAGCTTCTACATGCCTTTAATGTGAAATCTGTTCACCAATCTATTTTTAAAGTAGGAATTTTCAGAAACAAAACATTTAACTATGCGATTTTACTTTCCTTTGTTTTATTAGCTATTACGATTGTCATTCCTGGTTTTAAC
Source organism: Vagococcus humatus (assembly GCF_003950325.1). Taxonomy (GTDB): domain Bacteria; phylum Bacillota; class Bacilli; order Lactobacillales; family Vagococcaceae; genus Vagococcus_C; species Vagococcus_C humatus. The sequence goes on along the minus strand of NZ_PXZH01000004.1, from coordinate 59,523 downwards.
GATTTATTCCAGGTTGCTCACTTAGATGGTTATCAGTGGGGAATGGTTGTGATTGCTTCTATTATGATGGTAGTCATTGTAGAGTTAGTCAAATGGTTCCAACGTAAAAAATATCATTATACTAATTAAATGTAAAAAAGAGACTCGGTTAAAGAGTCTCTTTTTTATTTTAGTAAATGAACATTTGAAGAGTTTTATGAAAATATAAGAAGACAGATTAATTTTAGCCTGTTTTTTTATGTTCTCTTTAGTTATTGGCTAAAACAGTGTAAAATTACTATTAAAGCAAAGGAGGATTTTTATGAAAGTCGATATGAGCTATTATATTCAACAAATTAATCAATTGGTTCAACAAACAGAGGAAATAGGTGAAACGTTAAATGAACACTTTATGGTGTTACGTTCAGCTATAGATAAAAAAACAACTGATCAATTAGAAAAAGAACAGTTAGAAGAAATTTCTAATAAATTTGCCAAAGGGGTAGCAACTTATAAAAATATTTATAAGCAGCTATTACAGATGAGAGCTCCTGTTAAAGTTATTGGTATTCACAAAAAATTAGAAAAAAATTATGATGATTATATCAAAGGATGCCAACAAATGTTGGATTCTATTGATACAGAAAAAAATCTGTTAGATGTTGAAGCCTTCAATCAAGCTGAAAAAATCCAGGACGAGGCAACAAATGGAATTGCTTTTTGTATTAAACGGATTACTACTCTAGCATTAAAAAACTAAAGGAACATTAAAAAAAGAACATTTTTTAATAACAATACATATATTATTTTTTATGTGTTAATATTATAGGTAATAGATTAAATTTTTATTAATAGAACTATAAGAGTTTTGCAATAAATGGTCTATAGCCATTGTAAGCGTTTGTAAAAAAAGTTAACATAGAGGGTGTAAGGGAAACATAACTTTTGATAATCGGGGGTATAAAAATGAATAAAAACAAAATGAGCAAATCTTTAGAACATTTTTTAGATGAAGGATTAGCTAATTTGAAAGAAAAAGGTTTATACAACACAATTGATGTGTTAGATAGTGCAAACGGTCCAGAGATTACAATTGATGGCAAACGCATGATTAACCTTGCTTCTAACAACTACCTAGGATTTGCAACCAATCCTGATTTAATGCAAGTATGTAATGAGGCAACAGATAAATACGGCGTAGGAGCTGGAGCTGTTCGAACTATTAACGGAACTCTGAAAATTCATGAAGAATTAGAAAATAAAATTGCAGAGTTTAAAGGAACTGAAGCAGCGATTGCTTTCCAATCAGGTTTCAACTGTAATATGGGAGCTATCTCAGCTGTTATGACAAAAGAAGATGCAATTTTATCTGATGAATTAAACCACGCTTCTATTATTGATGGCTGCCGTTTATCACGCGCAAAAATTATTCGTGTAAAACACCAAGATATGGAAGATTTAGAGCAAAAAGCGAAAGAAGCCGTAGAAAGTGGTCAATACAAAAAAATTATGTATATCACAGACGGTGTGTTCTCAATGGATGGGGATATTGCTAACATTCCAGAAATCGTTCGCATTGCTGAAAAATATGACTTAATTACTTATGTAGATGATGCTCATGGTTCAGGCGTATTAGGAAAAGGTGCTGGAACAGTTAAACACTTTGGCTTATCAGATAAAATTGATTTCCAAATGGGAACATTATCTAAAGCTATTGGGGTAGTTGGAGGTTATGTAGCTGGATCTCAACGTCTAATTGATTGGTTGAAATCTCAAGGACGTCCATTCTTATTCTCTACATCATTAACACCTGGTGCAGCAGCAGCAGCTAAAAAAGCGATTGAGTTAATGCAAGAAGACGATCATTATGTACAAGATTTATGGGATAACGCTAACTACTTTAAAGAAAAATTACAAGCAATTGGCTATGACATTGGTAAATCTGAAACACCAATCACACCAGTTATTTTAGGAGATGAATTATTAGCTCAAAAATTCTCTAAAAAATTAATTGAAAATGGTGTTTATGTAAAACCAATCGTATTCCCTACAGTACCAATGGGAACAGGGCGTGTACGTAATATGCCAAACGCAGCTCATACTAAAGAAATGTTAGATGAAGCCATTGCAATTTATGAAAAAGTTGGTAAAGAACTAGGTATTATCAAATAAACGACGGAATTTTGGAGGGATTTTGGGAATGAAAAAAGTATTAGTAACAGGCTGTTTAGGTCAAATCGGTTCAGAATTAGTTATGCGTTTAAGAAAAGATAATGGTATGGATAGCGTGATTGCAACAGATATTAGAAAAGTAGAAGGCAATCCAGTAGTAGAAGAAGGTATTTTTGAAGTATTAGATGTTTTAGATGCTGATAAAATGCTAGATCTTGCTAAAAAATACGAAGTGGACACAATTGTTCACCTAGCTTCTCTATTATCTTCAGTAGCAGAAGAAAAACCTCAAGTTGCTTGGCATATTAATATGACTGGTTTAGTAAATGCCTTAGAAGTAGCAAGAGAACTTAATCTTAAATTCTTTACACCAAGTTCTATCGGCTGTTTTGGTAAAGGAACTCCTGCTGACAATACACCACAAGATACTATTCAACGTCCGTCAACTATGTACGGTGTAACAAAAGTTTCAGGAGAGTTACTATGTGACTACTACTATACTAAATATGGAGTAGATACAAGAGGAGTTCGTTTCCCAGGACTTATTTCTTACGAAACACTTCCAGGTGGGGGAACGACTGACTACGCTGTTGAAATTTATTACAAAGCGATTGAAAAAGGACACTACACATCACCAATTGGCAAAGGTACTTATATGGATATGATGTATATGCCAGATGCTATTGATGCGATTGTTAAATTAATGAACGCTGATCCAGAAAAACTTGTTCACCGAAATGCTTTTAATATTTCAGGTATGTCATTTGAACCAGAAGAAATCAAAGCATCTATTCAAAAATATATGCCAGATTTTGATATGGATTACGATGTAAGCGAAAAATTACAAGGTATTGCTAATTCATGGCCAAACTCTTTAGACACAACTTGTGCTCAAGAAGAATGGGGATTTGCACCGCAATATGATTTAGATGCAATGACCAAGGACATGTTAGATAAATTAGGTAAAAAATTAGGCTAATTAGGCTAATTTTAAATAGAAGGATATAAGGAGGGTTGGGGCAACATTTATTCCGGTCCGTTTAAAAAGGACATGAACTTATTTCATATTTCATAGCAGTGAAAACTATTTAGAAAGAAGGAAAAGGCATGACAACAATTAATTGGGAAAAGGAAGTTGACTCACGTAAAGATCAATTAATGAAAGACTTAGATGATCTTCTTCGTATCGATAGTGTAAAGGATTTAGCTAATAAATCAGATGAATTTCCAGTTGGACCTGGACCTACAAAAGCATTGCAAAAATTCTTAGAATTTGGTGAACGTGATGGTTTTGTAACTAAAAATATTGAAAATGTTGCTGGACATATTGAATTTGGTGATGGAGATGAAACATTTGGTATTTTAGGACACGTTGACGTTGTTCCTGTTGGCGATGGCTGGGAAACTGACCCATTTGTTCCAGTTATTAAAGATGGTAAACTTTATGCTCGTGGTTCAAGCGATGATAAAGGGCCTGTTATGGCAGCTTATTATGGTCTTAAAATTATTAAAGAATTAGGCTTACCAGTTTCTAAAAAAGTGCGCTTTATTGTAGGTGCTGATGAAGAAAGTGGTTGGTATTGTATGGATCGTTACCGTGCTAGCGAAACAATGCCAGATTTTGGTTTCTCACCAGATGCTCAGTTCCCAATCATTAACGGTGAAAAAGGAATTGCTTCTTATATTCTTTCATTCCCAGATGTTCCTAAAAAAGATGGGGATTATGTTTTAGAAGAAATGAACTCAGGTATTGCAGCTAACATGGTACCTGGTGACGCAACAGTGAAAGTAACTGTTAAAAATGGCGACATCAATGAGATGAAAGCAGCTTTTGAAAAATATATTGCAGACAATAAATTAGGCGGCGAAGCTCAAATCGATGGACAAGTTATCACTATTAAATTAGTTGGTAAACAAGCTCACGCTCAAAATCCAAAAGCAGGTATTAACTCTGCTACTCATTTATGCAACTTCCTATCTGACTATGCTTTTGATGGAAAAGATGCAGCATATATTAACAATACAGCTAAATTCTTACATGATGATTACCAAGGTAAAAAAGTAGGAATTGACCATGTAGATGAAACAATGGGAGAATTAACTTCAAGTCCTAACATGTTCCGTTACGGTTTAGGCGATGAACCAACAATTTTAACTAACGTTCGTTTCCCTAAAGGATCAGGTGTAGATAAAATTGTTGAGCAAGTTAAAGCTCATGTAACAGAAGCTCATGTTGAAGCAGCTCCTGGTGCTCAAGATCCACACTACACACCAGTTACAGATCCAATGGTTAAAACATTCTTAGACACTTATGAAAAATACACAGGTGAAAAAGGAGTAGAAAAAACAATTGGTGGCGGTACTTACGCTCGCTTATTCGAACGTGGTTGTGCTTACGGCGCGTTATTCCCAGGACGCGAAGATGTTATGCACCAAGCAAATGAATATATGTATGTAGAAGATATTTATAAAGCAGCTGTTATTTATGCAGATGCAATCTATCAATTAATCAAATAATAAAATACATAGGAATGGTTGGGGCACTTTAAAAGTCAGTGTCCCAATTCGTTCTTATGATAACTGATTAAAAATGGAGGAAAAAAACATGAAGAAATTGTCGAAAGATGCCTACGGTGGTGTAGACGGAAAAGATTACGTTCCTTATGTTCCTGATGGTAAACACCAGAAGAGTGGTGGAACCCTTGTTCTTATTTTTGGGATTTTATTAGCTATTATATTTGCGGCTTCAACAGCTTACTCTGGTATGAAAGTAGGGTTAACTGTTGCAGCAGGAATTCCTGGTTCAATTATTGGTTCTGGTTTAGTAGCAATGTTTGTTAAGTCAAAAAGTATTTTAAGTAAAAACATTTTATCAGGGATGTCAACCGGTGGCGAGTCGATTGCTAGTGGGATGATTTTCGTATTACCTGCTGTTATTTTAATTGGTGGTCATGTGAATTTTATTCATGGGGTCATTATTGGGATAGCTGCGGTACTATTCAGTATTGGTGCAACAACATTAGTTCAAGACTACTTGTTGGTTCAAGAACATGGTCGCTTAGTATATCCTGAAGCTATGGCTATTTCTGAATCATTAGTTGCATCAGATGCTGGAGGAGATTCTCTTAAAAATATGGGAATCGGTTTTGCAATTAGTGGGGTATTAACTTCTTTAACTGGTTCAGTTTTCGGTGTAGTGAATAACGTAGTAAGTTATGTAAGTAATGGTTTTTATAAATGTAAAATGGAAATTGAAGCTAACCCAATGCTTTCAGGGATTGGCTTTATTGTAGGGTTAAAAGTAGCAGTAACAATGTTTGCTGGATCTATTTTAACTAACTTTGCTATTATCCCATTGATTGGTTACTTTACAGAATTAGCTAATGCTAATGCAACTGTTTGGGATTCTGCTAATTTATTAGTAAGTGAAGTAACTGTTAATGAAATTTCTGGCTCTTATACAAAATATATTGGGGCAGGTATGATGATTAGTGGTGGATTAATTGGAGCTATTCAATTGATTCCAACTATTTATACATCTATCTCTCAAACTTTAAAATCAAGAGATAAAGATGGCGATAGTGATGCATCTAGTATTATTGTTCTTTTAGCAGGGATTGTATTAACTTTTGTAGGTGGCTTCATTATTTCAGGAAGTGCATCTGTAGCTATTGTTGGAGCTATTTTATCAATTGTTTTAAGTATGTTATTTGCAATTGTATCTGGTCGTTTAACTGGGGTTATCGGTACTTCTAACTTACCAGTATCCGGTATGACTATTGCATCTTTAGTTATTATGACGCTTGTTTTCTTAGTAATGGGTTGGACAACAGATGCTCATAACGTTACATTGTTAATGTTTGGAACATTTGTTGTAGTAGTAATTGCCGTTGCTGGTAGTTACATGCAATCACAAAAAGCAACCTTTATCATGGGTGGTAGCTCTAAAGAAATGAGAAAATATTTCATGATTTCAGGTATTGTTGGTGTGGTAGTAGTTATTGGAATTATCCAATTATTAGCACCACAAATTGCTATTACTGGTGAAGAAGCACCATTTGCAGTGCCACAAGCTAACTTAATTGCTACATTAACTTCAGGTATTATGCAAGGTAAATTACCATGGCTAATGGTTATTGTGGGAATTGTGTTAGGAATTGTTTTCTTCTTACTAGACTTATCTGTTATGAGTTTAGCAGTAGGAGCTTATCTTCCAATTTCAACTACTTCTATTATTTTAATTGGGGCACTTGTTCGTGTCTTAGTTGAAAAAATTAGTAAAGATGATGCAGTTCGTGAAGAACGCGTTACTAACGGAATTAGTTTATCTTCAGGATTGATCGCTGGAGGTTCTATCATTGGGTTAATTGGTATTATCTTACAAGTTTCTAAAGTGATTACACCAGGAACTCCTTCAGGATTCTTAGGTGGAAATAGTGGTGCCTACTTACTATTAGTTCTTTTAGTAGTGTTAAGTATTTTACCAATACTGAAAACACGAAATGAGGGAACTTCTAGTGAAAGTGACAAATAAAAAGCCTAAAGTGTATGATGCAACAGAGGATCCTTATCTTAATTTGATTTTTATGAAAAATCCAAACATAAACTATCAAAAAAAAGAAGGCCAGATTGTTGTGACAAAAAAACAAAATCATTGGACGCAGCGTTTTTTTAGAAAATTATATTTTAAAATTCCTGAACAAACTTATATTACTCTAGATAAATATAGTAGTTTTGTCTTTGAACAAGTAGATGGTTCTAAGACGGTTCGGGAAATAGGTCAAGAGTTAGCAGCTCAGTATGATGAAGCTAGTGCTCAGTTATATGACCGTCTCATTTTATATCTGAATTATTTGGATAAAGAAGAAAATTGGATTCAATTAGTTAAATAAAAATTTCTGATAATTTTATAGTAAGGCAAGGTGATCGAATGAAAGATTCGAAAACATTCAACATGCTATATCGCTTTGTCATTGCTAGTTTATACGGTATTTTGTCGGCAGTAGGATTGAACTTTTTCCTGCTGCCGGCAAAAACTTATTCTAGCGGTATTACAGGTATAGCGCAATTAATCACGTCATTTATGAAGAATATGGGATTTGCAACAGATGTTGCCACTTTTGTTTTGTTACTTAATATTCCATTAATTATTGTTGCTTGGTTTAAACTAGGAAAATCCTATACTTTTTTTAGTATTTTAGCCGTAGCTACCAATGTTATTGCTTTAAAAGTAGTTCCTATTCAACAAATTGTTGGAGAAAGATTTACAGCTGCAGCCTTTGGGGGAGCTATGCTTGGTACAGGGGTAGGATTGTGTTTTAGAAATGGTTTTTCAACTGGTGGTACGGATATTATTGTGATGTTAATCCGTCAAAAAACAGGGCAAAAAGTAGGATTTATCAATAATATTATCAATGGAAGTATTTTAGTTGTAGCAGGTATCGCTTTTGGTTGGAGTTCTGCTTTATATAGTGTTATTGCTATTTTTACGGCTAGCTTCATGATTGATTATTTTTATATTCAACAACAGCGAATTACTGTGACAATTTTCTCTAAACATCCAGAAAGATTTATGGAGGCTTTAAAACATTTCTTACACGGAGCAACGGTTTGGAATGGAACAGGACTTCATACGGGAGAAGACACCTCGGTGATAACAACTGTTATTTCTAAATACGATTTAAATGAATTAGAGCGAATTATTCACTTAACTGATCCAGAAGCATTTGTTAATATTCAGCCCACTTCATCTCTTTTGGGGCGCTTTCAATCAAGTGATGATTTTTAATGAAACACTCATTCTTTATTAATGAACATTTGTTATGATTAACTATGTATAAAAATACAAAAAAAGGTTTTTAAGAAAGGTGGTTAATCATGTCAAAAGAAACTAAAAAGCTGACGCTAATTGGCTTAATATTAATGATTTTTACATCAGTTTTTGGTTTTGCTAATGCCCCGGTTGCTTTTTATCGTATGGGATATGCTGCGATACCTTGGTATATTTTTGCAGCTTTAGCATTTTTTATTCCTTATGCGTTAATGATGGCAGAATACGGAGCAGCCTTTAAACATGAAAAAGGTGGAATTTATTCATGGATGGAACAATCAGTTGGACCATTGTATGCATTTATTGGAACTTTTATGTGGTTTACGTCTTACATTATCTGGATGGTGGGGATTTCTTCTAAAGTATGGATTCCTTTCACAACTCTTATTTTTGGAGCAGATAAGACGCAAGATTTCGCATTTTTCGGTTTAAATGCAACTCAAAGCTTAGGAATTTTAGCTATGCTATGGATGGTTTTAGTAACTTTCTTTGCTTCTAAAGGCATGAATCAAATTGCTAAAATCACATCAATTGGTGGGATTGCAGTAACAGCATTAAACGTTGTGTTATTAGTTGCCAGTGTAGTTATTTGGGGACTAAATCATGGTGAAATGGCTGAACCTATTCATGGGGTTCAAAGTTTTATCCAATCACCTAACGCAGAGTTTGGAAATGCTTTTTCTATTTTAGGCTTTGTTATTTTTGCTATTTTTGCTTACGGTGGCTTGGAAGCGGTTGGCGGATTAGTAGATGAAACAGAAAATGCTGAAAAGAATTTCCCTAAAGGTATTATTGTGTCTGCTTTAATTATTTCAGTTGGATATGCTTTAAGTTTACTATTATGGGGTGTTTCAACAAACTGGGAATCTGTTTTATCAGGAGATAAAGTTAACCTAGGAAACATCACTTATGTCTTAATGGATAATTTAGGTCTTGAATTAGGAAAAGCTTTAGGTATGAGTGCTGGAGGAGCAGCTAGTCTTGGTATGTGGTTTGCCCGTATTACAGGATTATCTATGTTCTTAGCTTATACAGGTGCTTTCTTTACATTAATTTATTCACCACTTAAAACGATTATCCAAGGAACACCAAAAGGCATTTGGCCAGAAAAATTAACTAAGCTAAATGAAAATGGTATGCCTCAAGTGGCTATGTGGGTACAAGCTGGTATGGTTGTTGTCATTATCGCTTTAGTTTCTTTCGGTGGTAAAGGAGCTCAAGAATTTTACAACGTACTAACTTTAATGACTAACGTAGCGATGACTTTACCTTATCTATTCTTAGCAGCAGCATTCCCTGCCTTTAAGAAAAAAGATAATCTGGATCATTCTTTTGAAATCTTCAAAACAGAAAAAAGCACTAAATTGGTAACAGGTGTAGTTGTGTTTGTCGTTGGTTTTGCTAACGTGTTTACTATTATTGAACCAATGTTACGTGCTCAAAATGCGAATGTTTCAGAAACTATTTGGATGCTAGGTGGACCAATCATCTTCTCACTAATTGCGTATACGTTGTATAAACGCTATGAAAAGAGATCAAGCCAAGCAGAAACAAAATAAAAATTAATGATACTTACAGTGAAGGCTTGTCCTTCACTGTATTTTTCTATTCTCCGATTATTTATCAATTCTTGATAAATAGATTGAAAGCTCAAGGAATATAGATTACTATATAGAAAGAAAATAGAAGAGATGAAAGAGGTATCGGACGTATGCAAACGACAGACAGACCCATTGTTATTGGTGTAACGGGAGGTTCTGGGAGTGGTAAAACAAGTGTTAGTCGAGCTATTTTAAAAGAATTTTCCAATCATTCAGTAATGCTTTTTGAGCAAGATTCTTATTATAAAGATCAAAGCCACTTGAGTTTTGAACAACGACTTAATACAAATTATGATCATCCTTTGGCTTTTGATACAGACTTGTTAATTGCCCAGTTAAATGATTTATTACACTATGAAACGATTGATCAACCAGTATATGACTATGAGGCACATACTAGAAGTTCAGAAACGGTTCATCAAGAGCCAAAAGAGGTTATTATTTTAGAAGGTATTTTAATTTTAGAAGATGAACGTTTGCGAGATCTAATGGATATTAAGGTTTATGTGGATACTGAAGATGATATTCGGATTATTCGCCGAATTAAACGGGACATGGAAGAAAGAGGACGTTCTTTAGACTCTGTGATCAATCAGTATTTATCCGTTGTTAAACCGATGCACCATCAATTTATCGAACCAACGAAAAAGTATGCAGATATCATTATCCCAGAAGGTGGAGAAAATCAAGTAGCCATTGACTTAATGACAACTAAAATTGCTCATATTCTTGATGAGAAAGGGCAACTACACCAAGATAAACCCTCTGTTTTTCGTTAATGTCACTAAAAGGATGTCTGAGACATTCTTTTTTGTTTGATTTTTTTTAAGGAGAATCAACATGCCAGAATTACAATTCCCATTAAAAAATGATTTATCTCGTAAAATTTTACATATCGACATGGATGCTTTTTATGCCTCTGTCGAAGAAAGGGATCATCCAGAATTAGTCGGAAAACCTTTAGTGATTGCAAGGCATCCAAAAGAAACCCATGGTAGAGGAGTCGTAACAACTGCTAATTACCTAGCAAGAGAGTACGGTATTCATTCTGCTATGAGTGCGAAAAAAGCTTATGAACTGTGTCCTAGTGCTAATTTTGTACCAGGTAATCACGACTATTACCGAGAAGTGTCTCGAGCTATTCATAACATTTTTCATCAGTATACAGATTTAGTTGAACCAGTTGCTTTAGATGAAGCCTATCTAGATGTAACTCAGAATAAAAAAGAAATTAAAAGTGGTATTAAGCTAGCTAGAATGATTCAGTATCAAATTTGGGAAGAGCTACAATTAACTTGTTCTGCTGGAGTGAGCTATAACAAGTTTTTAGCTAAACTAGCCTCTGACTATGAAAAACCACGAGGACTGACGGTAATTACACCTGACCAAGCTATTCTATTTTTGAGACAATTACCGATTGAAAAGTTTCATGGAGTAGGTAAAAAAACCGTACCTAGAATGCATGAATTAGGTATTTTTACTGGAGAAGATTTGTATCAAAAAAATGAAATGTGGTTAATCCAAGAATTTGGTAAGATGGGATATTCTTTGTACCGGAAAGTTCGGGGAGTGGATAATGCACCGGTATTAGCTAATAGGGAGCGTAAGTCAGTGGGAAAAGAGCGGACATTTTCGACGCCTTTGGTTCAAGAAACTGATATTATTATGACCTTGCGAAAATTAGCTCATGAGGTGGCCTTAGCTTTAAAAAAAGCTGACAAACAAGGGAAAACAGTTGTGTTAAAAATTAGGACTTCTGTATTTGATACGATTACTCGGCGGAAAACATTAGAAACATATGTTAGCCAGGAAGAAGTTATTTACTTTTATGCTTATGAGATATGGGAAGAACTAAACTTGTTAGGGACAGAAATTCGCCTGTTAGGTATTACTTTAACCAATTTAGTTCCGACTACATATGAGCCGATTGTTTTACCAATCAAATAACTCACCTAAACGTGATTTAGGTGAGTTATTTTAGGTTATAGTTTCATAGTTTGTTTGGTTTCATCTACTTGTAAACCAGTAAGTTCTTCCCACCATTGATTGATTTCTTTTTCATAGTGAGTAGGGAAAGGCTGTAATAAATCAAGTAACTTAGTTCCATAAATTTGCGTTTGTGGATAAGCTAACTGTAAGGAACGTTTTAATTCAGCCAAGAGATTATAATATTGGAAAATCGCAAAGTACAGTTCTTCTGTGTCATCTTGAATCAATAAGTTAGGAATTCTTTCTAGGATAAAGCCGAAGCGGTGCATGGTAAATAGCAGACCTTCTACTGCATCAGAATCGATTTGTTGAATGTGCCGTAATAGTTGAATGTGGCAAGTTAGAGCTTCTGCCAATTCTTTTTTGATAGACTCTCTAGCAACAGGGTAAGACATGTTATTCCTCCTTTTTAAAAATTCGTTTTAGCAGAAGTGGCGCTCTAGATTCAGAGACTTTTTCTGTTTTTTCAGTTTCGACCATAGAATGAGATTTAGAAGTGGACTTAGAATATTTTTCTGATAGACTAATCATCTCTTGATTAATAGCCTCATCAGCGGCATAAACTAAACCTAACGGATTATCTGGTTCTTGTTGTTTGGTTTCTACAACGGTAAATGAGCAATTACATTTTTGAGCGACGCTAATGAAATTTAACTGATCCTCCATATCTACATTGCCGTTGATTAATACATGGTAGTCAGGCTGTTTTTTAAGTTCTTGTTCAAAATATTTGACATGTTTTTGTTCCTTCATTTCGTTAATAGTTAACGCTAAAAAGACCCGTTCTCTAAAAGTGCCTAGGTATTTTCTTTGTTCATCTGGTTTAATTTGAGGAGCACCGTACATGCCTTTGTCTAAATAATCTTGAATGTCTTTTTCTGCCACTAACCTTCCTCCTTATTTTGTTGAATGATGAATTTTTTCATAGTTTTCTTTTTCAAGTACTCGGTATTTATCCATTTTTTGGCTAAATAAAGCCCCGTTTGTAGGTGGGGTATAAGTAATCGCATTGGCACCAGCTTCAATTGTTGCTTGGATAGAGGCTTCTGTTGGACCACCTGTGGCAATAATAGGTACTTCTGGGAATGATTGGCGAATATCTTGAACAATTTGTGCCGTATGTTTTCCGCCGCTAACATTTAAAATAGCTACACCAGCTTCAAGTTTCGCTTCAATATCTGCATAAATAGATGTGACTGTTCCAACAATAGGAATAGCGATCACATCATGAATGTCTTTAATGGTACTCATAGGAGTAGGGGAGTTGACTACTACGCCAATAGCTCCCTGGGACTCTGCAAACATACTCATATGTACAGATCTTTTTCCCTGGGTTAGACCACCACCTACGCCGCTAAAAACAGGAATATCCGCTGCTTCAGTAATACATTTCGTAATAGTTGGATGAGGGGTGAAAGGATAAACCGCAATCACAGCATCTGCATTGATATTTCGGATAATGGCAATATCTGTTGAGTATACAATCGATTTAATTTTTTTGCCAAAAATTTTAATGCCACTACAACTTCGTATTACTTCTGGTAGTTGGATGGTATCCTGTCTAAGAGTTGTGTTGATTTCTGGAACCTGCAATTGTTTCTTTTCTTCCAATCAAGTCACCTACTTTTCAAAAAAATAAATGTTACATCTAACTCTAATTATAGCATTTACCTATTTTTTTACCTAATTTTGCGAAAAACATTGATAAAAAAAGGATAAGCCTAATGACTTATCCTTTTTTAGTTATTATGCCCAATCACCTTGTCTGAAAATTGGAACGCGAGTACCGTCTTCACGGATACCATCAATGTCCATTTGATTTGAACCAATCATAAAATCAACGTGGTTAATACTACGATTTAGGCCAATAGCTTCTAATTCTTCTTCTGACATGTTTGTGCCGTTTTCAATATTAAAGGCATAACCATTTCCAAAAGCTAAGTGATTAGAGGCATTTTCATCAAACAAAGTGTTGTAGAAAGTAATACCTGATTGAGAAATAGGGGATGGATCTGGAACAAGCGCTACCTCACCTAAACGTTTAGAACCAGGATCACTGTTAAGTAAGCTTTTAAGAACGGATTCCCCTTGGTCTGCTGATGCTTCAACAACCTCTCCGTCTTTAAAGGTAAATTGCATGCCTGTAATAGTTGTTCCAGCATAGCTAAGTGGTTTTGTACTACTAACAGTTCCCTCTGCATGTCTAAAGTCTGGAGCTGTAAAGACTTCTTCTGTTGGCATATTCGCCATAAACTCTTCACCGCGGCTATTAATGCTTCTAGAGCTATCCCAAACATGATTGTCAGGTAAACCAACTGTAAAATCTGTTCCAGGTGCTTGATAGTGAAGTGCTTTAAATTGCGCTTTATTTAACATAGCTGCTTTTTCTGCTAAAATAGCTTCGTGTTTTTTCCAAGAAGCAATTGGATCTTCGTCATAAATATGCGTAGCTTTAAAGATTTGATCCCATAAAGCTGAAACTTGTTCTTCTTCTGAAGCTAATTCAGGGAATACAAGTTTAGCCCATTCAGTACCAGCAGCAGCAATAACTGTCCAACTGATTTTATTAGCTTGTCCTGCTTGACGTAAATTGAATAAGAATTTGCGGTCAAAACGTTGATAAGCAGCTACTCTTTCAGAATCTACACCTGCTAGTGCTCCTGGATCTTGTGACACGATACTAATCCGAGAAGCTCCTTTTTCAACCCAGTCATCTACTTCTGCTAGACGATAATCTGGTACATGTTCTAATACATCAATATCCGTATGAGCAACATGCTGTCTTAAAATGAAATCATCGTTCCAACGAAGGATAACTTCTTTAGCTCCTAATTCATAAGCTTTTTTCACAACTAAACGAGCTAGTGGTGCTTGGGTGACAGATACTTCTAGTAAAACAGTGTGGTTTTGTTGGACGTTCACTCCTGTTTTTACAATTAATTCAGCGTACTTTTCCAAACATTTATCAAAATCTTTAATCAAGTCATTCAGATCCCTTCTATTAATGGTTGTTCAGGTTGATTAATCAATCTTGTTGTAAGAAGTTGCTTCCATTTTTTTTGTGTAACGAGAGAATAAGATTAAAGCAACGACAGCGAAGAATAATGGTCCAGCAACAGACCAGATAGATTCTTTTGGATTACCATCTAAAGCTGGTTTAATAATAGTAAAGACGTTAGCGAAACCAACCACAAATGTTACAACGTAAACAGCGATTTTAGCTGTTTTCTTAGATTTATACATTAAGAATGGTTTAGTAATTTCATCTTTTTCTTTAAAGCCAATAAATGCCATAGCTAAGAACATGTATGGTAATGTCATACTTACGTTTGTCATAGCAATTAGGATATCAAAGAAAGCTTTAGCACTGTCCCCACCAAATGATACAAGGGCAATGATTACTACAACGATACCTGCTTGAACCCACATAGCATAAGTTGGCATACCATTTTTAGTGCGTGTTAATTTTTCAGGCCAAATTTCTTTAGGAGTTCCTTCAATCAATTGTTTCAATGGAGAGAAAATTAAAGTAAAGAATGCTCCAGTTAAAGCTAAGAACATAGATAGACCCATATAGCGGCTAATCCAGTTACCTAAAGTTACGCTTGCTGCTTCAGAAAGACTTAACGCATGTCCTAATTGATAGCCCATGTTGTTCATAGCAATATAAGACACGTTACCCATTGTTACTTCAACATCACCAAATTGAGTGAAAGCAAATGTCCAGTTAGTGAAAGCTCCCATAATGAAGATACCAACTGCATAACCTACTGCAATAACAATAGCTGAAATAGTAATACCTTTAGGGAAAGTCACTTCTGCATTTTCAGTTTCATCAACTAATCCACCAACTACTTCTAGTCCACCATAAGCGAAGATTGCGAATACTAAGAAACTAAAGACTTGAATCATATTTTGGTAGCCAGGGTTAGGTGAATGAGTGAAAGCTTCAACAGATAAAGGCTCTGCCATGCCACCGTTTAAGACTAAAATTAAAATTCCACCAACAAATAGTAAAATATTAATCAATGCAACAGCTGTACCACCGATTGACGTTACTTTTTTTACTTTGTCTAACCCTTTAGATGATACTAGGGTAATGAAAATAATCCAGATAATCGCTAGAACACCTAATGTTTGAACGCCGTTTAATCCAAATAGACTCCATTCTTGTGTTTTATCTACACCGAAAATAGCATTAGATAAAGGAATCCAGATACCAGAACCAACGTTTACCATCCAAATAATATAAGATGCATACCACATAAATGTTCCCACAAAGGCAAACTTAGGACTAGCAGACTCAGCCATCCAGGAATAAATCCCACCTTTATGATCTTTAAAAGCTGCCCCGTATTCTGCTAACATGAAAGCAAAGGGAATAAAGAAACAAAGTGCGGCTAATACATACCAAATAATGGATGAGTAGCCCATCAAGTAGAAGGCTTTGGTAATATTAGTGAAGCCAAATACTGATGTGAAAATCATGAGGATGAGTGCTTTGAGCGTCAATTTTTTCTTAGACATACAACAAGCTCCTTTTCTTTTTTTTACTTAATAGTTTTTATTAAGTGATGTTTTTCAATCTTTATTATAGGTTTTAACAAGAGTCTATGTAAACACTTACAAAGTCCTCTTCACGTAACTATTAGCTATTTTTCATTTTATTTTAACCTAGAGAAAAATAACTAATGTATTAGAAGTGAGTACATACTAATAAATTCATGAGAAAAAATTAGCTCATCATCTAAGATAGGAAAAATACTTGAATATCCCTATATTTTTGTTAAAATTAAACAGTATGTACAGATTTTATTAAAAAGAAAGAGGTGAGAAGATGCCTCAAACAAAAGTTGAACAAGGTTTTTATTTACTACAAACAAGTATCAATCAATTAGTTCAAACCTTAGAGATTAATTTTTATGATGCTTACATAGAAACCTTAGATAATATAGGAGATCATAATCAGGTTCGGGTGATTGAGGGACAACCAAGTCCAGATGTGGTAAAAAAAGTAGAAGCCTCTTATAAAGAGTTAGAAGAGTTGGAACTGCTGCCTGAAGAAAAAAGAAAAATAACACAATTAGTCTTGTTAGATGGTATGAGAAAAGAACCGATTCAGCAAAATCATCAATTAACACCAGATGCTATTGGTTTTTTATTTGTTTATTTAATCGAACAACTAGCACCTAAGAAAAAAAATCCTCTCCTATCTATTCATGATTTAACAGTAGGTATGGGAAATCTTTTATTCACGGTGTTGACTAATTTAACTTTAGCAGAGTATCAATTGACAAGTACAGGGATTGATATTGATGATACCTTGCTTAGTATTGCTGCTTCAACAGCTGATTGGCTCAACTTACCTGTTACTTTATATCATCAAGATAGTTTAGAGCCATTACTCCTTGATCCAAGTGATATCGCTATTGGGGATTTACCGATTGGTTATTATGGTTTAGAAGAAAAATCCAATCAGTTTCGAATGCAAGTAGAAGAAGGCCATAGTTATGCTCATCATTTATTACTAGAGCAAAGTATGAAGTATGTGAAAGAAAATGGTTTTGGAATCTTTTTACTACCTTCTAATTTTATGACAACAGAGCAAGCAGATAAATTGAAAGAATGGATAGCAGAAGATGTCTATTTACAAGGTATTATTCAATTACCTAGCTCGCTATTTAAAAATGAACAGTCTCAAAAATCAATTGTGATTGTTCAAAACAAAGGAAAGCGTAGCCGTCAAGCTAAAGAAATTTTAGTGACAGCGTTACCTTCTTTAAAAGATCCACAACACCTTCAGTTGTTCTTTAACCAATTTCAAGATTGGTGTGAAGATAATATTATTAACTAAAATATGGATAAAAGAAAAGGGAGAGTTTTATGTCAAAAACAATCGCAATCAATGCTGGTAGTTCAAGTTTAAAATGGCAATTATTTGAAATGCCAGAAGAAAAAGTTATTGCAAAAGGAATCGTAGAACGCATTGGCTTAAAAGATTCTATTTTTACTATTAAATATGGCGAAGGTCAAAAATATAATGATGTCTTAGACATTAATGACCATGAATTTGCTATTCATATGTTATTAGAAAAAATGACAGAATTACATATTATTGAAAGTTTTGACGAAATTGAAGGAGCAGGCCATCGTATTGTAGCTGGTGGGGAATTCTTTAAAACATCAGCTAAAATTGATGAAGAGGCTATTCAAAAAATTGAAGCCTTAGCAGAATTTGCTCCATTACATAACCCTGCTGAAGCAAAAGTTATTCGCGTGTTTGAAAAATTATTACCAAAAACAACTAACGTAGCTGTTTTTGATACATCATTCCATACAACTATGCCAGCTGTTAACTATTTATACAGTATTCCAATGGAGTATTATGAAAAACATAAAGCACGTAAATATGGTGCTCATGGAACAAGTCATCGTTATGTTTCTGAACGTGCAGCAGACATGTTAGGTAAACCAATTGAAGAATTAAAAATTGTTACTTGTCACTTAGGGAACGGTGCATCTATTACTGCAGTAGACGGAGGTAAGTCAATTGACACGTCTATGGGCTTTACACCACTTGCTGGAGTAACTATGGGAACTCGTTCTGGAGATATTGATGCTTCTGTTTTACCATATATTATGGATAAAGAAGGCATTACAGATATTAAAGAAATGGTCAACATTTTAAATAAAAAATCTGGTCTACTAGGTATTTCTGGTATTTCTAGTGACATGCGTGAAGTAGAGTCAGCTGATACAGAAGAAGCTAAATTAGCAGTTGAAATTTTTAACAACCGAGTTCAAAAATATATTGGAAGCTATGTTGCTGCAATGAACGGCGTAGATGCTATTGTCTTTACAGCAGGAATTGGTGAAAATGCTATTGAAACTCGCCGAGACATTATTAATGGTATTTCTTGGTTTGGTTGTGAAATCGATGATGAAAAAAATAATGTTCGCGGAGAAGAACGTGTGATTTCAACAGATGATTCTAAAGTGAAAGTATTACTTATTCCAACTGATGAAGAAGTTATGATTGCTCGGGATGTTGAGGAATTAAAATAATTTAAGTATTTGCAAATTGTAAACAAACGTGATATGCTCCTCTTTGGATGTTTCTTTAAACATCGAAGAGGAGTTTTTTGTGAGATTTTTTTTAAACAAAAAATTCGCATAAGGTATTTATTATGAACGAAATCAGGAGGGAATTAGTTTGATACGAAAAGCAACTCAAAAAGACGCTGACCATATTTTACCGTTAATTATGGTGATTTTAGAAGATATGGAGTTAGATTTTCTTAAAAAATATGGAAAAGAAACAGTGATGGATGTACTGCAAGAAGGTTATTTAAACGAAACTTTCCGTTATGGCTATAAAAGAGCGTTGGTTTTTGAAGATAAAAATGAAGTAGTTGGAACAGCCTTTGGTTACCATGAAGAAGATGAAGCGATTATTGATCAGCCTTTATCTAGTATTTTTAAAGAGTTAAAAATTCCAACTCATGAACAAATGTTTACAGATAAAGAAGCGTTTCAACATGAATGGTATTTAGATAGTATTGCTGTTCGTTCAGATCAACGAGGTAAAGGTGTTGGAGCTAAGCTTTTAAGAGCTTTGCCAACTTTTGCTAAAGAACAAGGTTCTAATATTTTAGGCCTAAATGTGGATGAAGTAAATCCTAGAGCTAAAAAATTATACACTAAAGAAGGCTTTAAGGACGTAGGCAAAGTAACCATTGGCGGTCACTTATATGACCATATGCAAAAAATCATCGACTAAGCGATTGCTTAGTTGATGATTTTTTTAATTGGTCGAAATGTTAGGTAAGAAATTTTTGAATTTTTCTTTAGAGGTTTTTCGGTTTAACAACCAGTAATCTAGTACTGCAGCAATACAAATGCAAAGAGGGGCATCTTCTTCTTTATCAATCATTAAGCAGTAATAATCTCCGTAAATGGTAGAGGCTTTTGTCATTTGCATGATTTGCTGATTGTAGTGTTGGATAGTATATCTATGATTAGGAATGTCCCCAATCACCACCCAACCTAACCCGTGAACAATGTAAAAATCTCGTTGAAAAGAGAGAACCCGCTGTAAAGAGCCAACTTTTTCAAAATGCAAGTATAAATCAAAGCGGGAGCCAATTTTAAGGGCAAAGGTGGCTTGTTTAATTTTAGCAATGAGTTGTCCACTCATATCGTATAAGGATAAAACATCTCCCCTTGTTCCCCAACGACCGATTAACAAGAAAAGAGGTTTGCCTGTTTTATCTTTTACAATAGTTCGGCTATTGCTGGCTAGTAAATTTTGCCGAATATAGTATTCTGACAATCCCCCTCACATCCTTTCCTGTTCTGATGGAATTTATTTAATAGGTTAAAGATTTTCTTCAATGGCGCGGTAAATAGCTTTAGCTACTCCTGCCTCAGTATGATCGATTGTGGTATATTTTGCTTGTTGTTTCACTTCTTCTTCTGCATTTCCCATAGCAAAACTTACACCTGCTACTTGTAGCATGCTAATATCATTGAAGTTGTCTCCAATTGTCATGACTTGATCTAAAGGAATCCCCATTTTTTCGGCTACATGTTTGACTGCAATTCCTTTTTGGGCATTTTTGTGGTTAACTTCAATATTTGTTGGAGAAGATGAGGTGATAACAATCTCTTCTGTTTGAGTCAGTTTAGTTAGGTCTTCTCTTACAGGATTTAATACAGCCCCTGCTTCTTGAGACATGGTAATAAATTTTAAAATCTTAATATCAGGATGGTCTAATAATTTGTGATAATCTTCTATGTAATTGACTGCTAGTAAATCTAAGTAGGCTGAAGCCATTGCAATGGCCATTTTAAAGGTCAAATGAGGAATTTTATTGGCTAACATCATGGCAATATTTTCAATTCGACGTGGTCGACTATTGGAAAAGACGCCTTGTGTGGTAGCCACTTCAAAATAAACTCCATGCTGATAAAAGATATCCATAATTTTTTTAGAAGTTTGATTAGGAATATCAATGGTAAAAATTTCTTGATGATTTTCATCAAAAGCTTGAGCTCCGTTTACGGTAATTAAAGGACAGTGTAAACCTGCCTCTTTTAAGGGAGGGATAGCTTCTGTAATTCCTCGGCCAGTAGCAGCCATAAAGGTAATTCCCTGTTTTTCTGCAAAGCGAATTGCTTTGACATTTTCTTCTAGAACTTCCATTTTGGTACCTAATAATGTGCCATCCATATCAGATGCGATTAAACGAATCATATGTTTTCCTCCTTCAGTCTCTTCTTTTATAGTTTACCATGTTTTTTAGATTTCATCATATTTAAACTAGTTGAGGAAATTCATTTAGTTTAGTATGCTAAAAATTGAAGGAAGTGATTAGATGCACACAGTTATTCATAATAGTTGGCAACCTATCTTAGAAGAAGAGTTTGCAGCAGATTATTACCAACAGTTGCGAGTCTTTTTAAAAGAAGAGTATCAAACTCAAAAAATTTATCCAGATATGTTTCATATTTTTGAGGCTTTTGAGTGGACCCCTTATGAAAAGGTCAAAGTAGTTATTCTAGGACAAGATCCTTATCACGGGCCGAATCAAGCTCATGGTCTTAGTTTTTCGGTTCAACCAGGAGTAAAAATTCCTCCCTCATTAAGAAATATTTACAAAGAATTAGAAGCAGATTTAGGATATCCACCTGTCAATCATGGCTATTTAGAAAAGTGGGCGAAACAAGGGGTTTTATTGTTAAACACAGTCTTAACTGTTAGAAACGGAGAGGCTTATTCTCACCGTGGAAAAGGATGGGAACAGTTGACAGATGCTGTTATACAAAAATTAAGTGAACGAGAGGATCCGATTATTTTTATTTTGTGGGGAAAACCTGCACAAGGAAAAGAAAAAATGATTGATACAAGTCGGCATATTATTTTGAAAGCACCTCATCCAAGCCCGTTATCTGCCCATCGAGGCTTCTTTGGTTCACGACCTTTTTCTAAAACAAATGAATTATTACTGGCTTTAGATAAAGAGCCAATTGATTGGAAATTAGAAAATATTTAGAAAGATTTCTAGAATAAAACAGGGTAAAAACTGTTAATTTTTTTCGTTTCGTTGTATCATAAATAAGTAACTAAACTTTTGGAGGTATATCTGTGGATATTTTTGAAGGATTAAAACAAAAAATTAAGGGACAAAAAATTAAAATCGTTTTCCCAGAAGGAACAGAGATTCGTGTACTTGGAGCAGCAGTTCGTTTAGGTGCAGAAGGACTAGTGGATCCAATTGTGATTGGTAACGTAGATGAAGTGACTGGCGTTGCAGATAAAAATGGCTTAAAAACAGATGGACTAACTATTTTAGACCCAGCAACTTATCCAGAATTTGATCAAATGGTCGCAGCTTTTGTTGAACGTCGTAAAGGCAAAGCAACTGAAGACCAAGCGCGAGAAATTCTAAAAGATGCTAACTATTTTGGAACTATGTTAACTTACATGGATTTAGCAGATGGTATGGTAAGTGGAGCGGTTCACTCAACAGGGGATACCGTTCGTCCTGCTTTACAAATTATTAAAACTAAACCAGGCGTTAGCCGTACTAGTGGAGCATTCTTAATGGTTCGTGGTAATGGTCAAGAAAAATATATTTTCTCTGACTGTGCGATTAACATTAATCCAGGTGCTCAAGAATTAGCTGAAATTGCAGTGGAAACAGCTAAAACTGCTGAAATGTTTGGCATTGATCCAAAAGTTGCTTTATTAAGCTTCTCAACAAAAGGATCAGCTAAATCAGATGAAGTAGCTAAAGTAGCTGAAGCAACTAAAATTGCTCAAGAATTAGCCCCTCAATATGAAATTGATGGAGAATTACAATTTGACGCTGCTTATGTTTCAACTGTTGCGAAACAAAAAGCACCTGACTCTAAGGTAGCAGGTCAAGCTAATGTCTTTGTTTTCCCTGAAATCCAATCAGGTAACATTGGTTATAAAATTGCTCAACGTTTTGGTAACTTTGAAGCGATTGGACCTGTTTTACAAGGTTTAAATAAACCAGTTTCTGATTTATCTCGTGGCTGTAATGAAGAAGATGTGTATAAATTATCTATTATCACAGCTGGCCAAGCTATCATGGGTAAATAAAAATAAAATGAGTGTAAAGGCAAGGTATCTATATGGGATATCTTGCTTTTTTTATGGCTGAAGCCAACTAAGGTGGAGGCTAGTTTTTTATCTAAGTTATAGGTATACTTAGAAAAAGAAAGAGAGGAATAATCAATGAAAATACTTAACTTATATACACCTGAAGAAACACAAGCTTTAGCTAAAAAAATAGGAACAGAATTAATTTCTGGTGATTGTTTAGTTTTAGTTGGAGAATTAGGTGCAGGTAAAACAACTTTTACTAAAGGATTAGCTGAAAGTTTAGGTATTACACAGATGATTAAAAGCCCAACCTATACGTTGGTAAGAGAATATAGAAAAGGCCGTCTTCCTTTATTCCATATGGATGTGTATCGTTTAAGTGATGATTTAGGGGACACAGGGTTAGAGGAATATTTTTATGAAGAGGGAGTAACCGTTGTGGAATGGGGAGATTTGATTCCTTCTACTTTACCTGAAACCTACCTTGAAATTAACATGAGTTATGGACAAGAAACAGCAGATCATCGTGTGTTTTCCTTTAAAGCTGTTGGCCCTAAAGGTGAAGAGATGTTAGCTCGGTTATTAAAGGACGTGAAATAAGGAATGGATGTCATTATCCGGGAAGTGGGTTCACAAGATGCTAGCCAACTGTTAACTGTTTTAAAACAAATGGACCAAGAGTCAGACTATATGATCTTAGATGAACATATTTACGAAAGAACCACCGATCAGCTGACTCATTATTTGACTCAGTTAATAACCTCTTCTCATTATTTATTACTTGTGGCTTGCTATCAAGATCAATTAATTGGAGTAGCTAGTGTTAAAGGATTTGATGAGCCAGCTTTAGCTCATATTGGAGAAGTAGGGATCGGTTTGTTAGCAGAGTTTCAACATATGGGACTAGGGACAGCTCTACTTGAAGAAGTCTTAATCTGGGCAGAAGAGATGGGGACTATTAAACGTTTAGAACTAAGAGTACATGTGGACAACCTGCCAGCTATTAAGTTATATCAAAAAATTGGCTTTAAATCAGAGGCTAGATTAACTTATGGTATGGGGATGAAAAATGGCAAATTGGCAGATGTTTGGCAGATGAGTTATTTGCTAGCATAGTCCACCTGAAACTAGTTAGCTAATTAAAAATATTCCAGTTCCTTTCACAAGAAAAGAACTGGAATATTTTTAGTTTATTGAGTCACTTTTATCAGCAAGGTTAAAGGTAAGTTGTACAGGACAATGATCACTGCCTAATACATCTGTTAAAATCTGTGCGTCTTCTAAATATTCTACAAAGTCATTTGAGGTTAAAAAGTAGTCAATACGCCATCCAGCGTTGTTTTTTCGAGCGTTAAATCGGTAACTCCACCAAGAGTAAACACCGGTTACGTCTGGATAGAAATGACGGAAAGTGTCAGTAAAACCTGAATTTAAAAGGTCAGTCATTTTTTGACGTTCTTCATCAGAGAAACCGGCATTTTTTCGGTTGGTTTTCCAATTTTTTAAATCTATTTCTTTATGAGCTACATTTAAATCCCCACATATAATCACTGATTTAGTTAAAGATAGTTCATTGACATAATCTCTAAAGTCATCTTCCCATTTCATGCGGTAGTCTAGTCGTTTAAGTTCACTTTGGGAGTTAGGGGTATAACAAGTGATAAAATAAAAATCATCATATTCTAACGTAATCAATCGTCCTTCTTGATCATGTTCATCAATTCCCATGCCAAGTTGAACATTTAAGGCAGGATGTTTAGTGAAAATAGCTGTCCCTGAATACCCTTTTTTTTCAGCGTAATTCCAGTATTGATAGTAGCCTGGTAGGTCTAATTCGATTTGACCTGCTTGGAGTTTCGTTTCTTGTAAACAAAAGAAGTCTGCATCTAATTCGTTGAAAATATCAACAAATCCTTTTTTAACAATGGCTCTTAACCCATTAACATTCCATGAAATACATTTCATTTTAACACCTCATTTAATTGTTCTTAGCTCATTGTAGCGAATTATTTCAGATTGTGCGACTTTAAATGACTGAATGGTAAGAAAAGCCATAAGAAAATTAGTAGGACTAGTCAAGAGGAATAGAGGCATGCTAGAATGTAAAAGATAATAAAAAGTGAGGGAAGACATTGTGGATAAAGAGAAAATAGAACAAGTATTACCTAGAATTAAAAAATTATATCAAGAACCATTATCTCATTTTACTTTTACTCAAACAGGTGGTCCGGCAGATTGTTTATTATTTCCTAAAACAAGTGCAGAAGTAAAAGATATTATTTTATTTTGTCAAAAAGAAAACATCCCCTGGACAGTCTTAGGCAATGCTAGTAATTTAATTGTAAGAGATGGCGGAATGAGCGGCTTTGTAGTGATGCTAGAAGAGATGGATCAAGTACAAGTATCTGGTTCTACTATTACAGCCAGTGCAGGTGCTAAGTTAATTGATACAACTTTAGTGGCAAAAGAGGCTCATTTGACTGGTTTAGAGTTTGCTTGCGGCATCCCAGGAAGTATTGGGGGAGCTGTTTATATGAATGCAGGTGCTTACGGCGGTGAAGTAAAAGATGTGATTCAATCTGTTGAGATTGTGTGGGAAGATGGTCGCTTTGAAACATTAACCAACAAAGAGATGAATTTCAGTTATCGTCACAGTGTTTTACAAGAAAAAAAAGGAGTCGTATTATCAGTTACTTTTGCTCTTGAGCAAGGAGATCATTCAGCTATTTCTAGCCGAATGGCTGAACTAACTGAATTAAGAGAGTCGAAACAGCCCTTAGAATATCCGTCTTGTGGGAGTGTTTTTAAACGTCCAGAAGGCCATTATACAGGTAAGTTAATCCAAGATGCTGGGTTACAAGGTCTGAAATGGGGCGGAGCACAAATTTCTGAAAAACATGCTGGTTTTATTGTTAACATTGATCAAGCTACAGCTACAGATTATATTGAACTGATTCAACATATTCAAGCTGTTATCTTTCAGCAATTTGGGGTTCGTTTAGAAACAGAAGTTCGGATTATTGGACGAGAAAAATAAAGGAAAAAAGCTAGCAGACAGGGTGAATCTGTCTGCTAGCTTTTCTTAATAGTATTCTTTTTTCAAGAAATAACTTATAATAATAGTAGGTTATAAGAAAGGAAGAAGATAGATGGTTAAAAAAATTGGTTTTTTAGTAGGAAGTTTAAGAAAAGATTCTTATAGTCAATTAGTAGCTGATACACTGAATCAATTATTACCAGAAGGATTAGAAGGAGAAATGATCCTCATTGGAGATTTGCCTTTTTACAATGAAGATTTAGAAACAGATACTCCTCCAGCAGCTTGGGTTAGATTTCGACAAGAAATTTCCCGTTTAGATGGGGTTATTTTTGTTACACCAGAATACAATCGTTCTGTGCCTGCTGTTTTAAAAAATGCGATAGATGTTGGTTCTAGACCTTATGGCTTTAACTGTTGGGATAAAAAACCTGCGGCAGTGGTCAGTCAATCGATTGGGGCAATTAGTGGCTTTGGAGCTAACCATCATTTAAGACAGTCGTTAGTGTTTGTTAATATGCCAACCCTTCCTCAACCTGAAGTCTATTTGGCTTCTATTCAAAATTTATTAGATGAAACAGGAAAGATCAATCCAAATACTCAAGGATTTTTAAGTCAATTTTTACAAAGTTTTGCTACTTGGCTTAATTATTTTCAATAAAAAACTTGCGGCTCCTTTAAAATAGGTAGCCGCAAGTATTTTTTTATTCGGAAAGAGAACTCCAAAGGTAAGCAGTAACTAATTGTTTAGTAGCTTGAACAGAGTCATTATGAGTTCTTTCGTAAGCATGACTAGACTCAATTCCTGCTCCAAACAAACCATGTCTAACATCTGCCCCAGAACGCATAGCAGCAGAAGCATCACTACCATAATAAGGATAGATATCTAATTTGTAAGGAATGCTTTCATTGTCACATAATTGGACAAAATGACGACGTAAACCTAAGTGATAAGGGCCACTTGCATCTTTTACGCAAATAGATACAGTGTACTCATCAGTTTGTTGGTCATCTCCCATTGCTCCCATGTCTACAGCCACATATTCAACCACTTCTTGTGGAATGTTTGAGTTGCCACCATAACCAATTTCTTCATTGTTTGAGAAGAAAAAGTGAGTAGTATAAGGTAAAAGTTTTTCTGTTTTAGCTAACTCTTCTAAAAATTCAATTAAAATCCCTGCACTAGCTTTGTCATCTAGGTGACGAGATTTGATAAAGCCAGTTTCTGTGATTTCAGTTCTAGGATCAAAACTAATAAAATCTCCTACTTGAATACCTAAAGCTTCTGTTTCTTTTTGACAGGTAACTTTTTCGTCAATCCGTACTTCCATATTGTCTTGATTTCTTTCAGCTGTTCCAGCATCTTTATAAACGTGAACACTAGTTTGATGCATTAAAATAGTTCCGCTATAGTTTTTGCCTGATTGAGTGTGGATAGTACAGTATTCTCCTTCAATCGCATTAAATTTAAACCCTCCGACTAAATCCAGTTTTAACCGGCCATCTGGTTTAATCGCTTTAACCATTGCACCTAAAGTATCCACATGGGCAGTGATGAAGCGTTGTTGTTCTGTGTTTTGTCCAGGTACTGTGACAATCAGACTCCCTTTCCGGTTGAAAACAGGGGTATAACCAGATTGAGATAAGCGATCTTGAATAAAAGTCATCACTTCTTTTGTTTGACCAGTTGGAGAAGGGATCTGAGTTAACATTTGAATCAATTCTAGCGTTGTTTCTGACATAGCTGTCACTCCTTTAATTGTAATTATCTTTATCATACCCAATCCCTTTAGAGAAAGATATGAGAATCTTAATAATTCATAAAAATCATAGAGAAATCTTTTGATTTCCTTATTTAGGTTTACAACAATTTGACTTATCAAGTACACTTAGTAGAAAGCAAAAAAAGAAAGAGGTTATTGTGTGAAAATAAGAGGATTTGAAACTATTAAAGAATATCAAGGGAAAGTTAATTTACCTGTTCGGGCAACAGAAGCCGCCGCCGGTTATGATTTTGAAGCAGCAGAAACGATAGTGATTCCAAGTATTTGGAAACAAGGGATTGGGAATGTATTAAAAGCCGCTTTAAGCCATGAAAAGTTAACGTTAGAAGAAAAATTATTAAATCAGTTAAAACCAACGTTAGTTCCAACAGGGATTAAAGCTTATATGCCTGATAATGAGTACTTACAATTGTGCAATCGTTCTAGCAATCCTATGAAACATTTTTTAATCATGAGTAACGGTGTAGGTGTGATTGACAGTGATTACTATAATAATGAAAAAAATGAAGGACACATCATGTTTCAATTTTTAAATATTGGCTTGATGGACAAAACGATTAAACAAGGAGAAAGAATTGGTCAAGGCATCTTTTTAGAGTTTTTAAAAGCAGATCAAGATGTAACCGGTGGAAAACGGGTAGGGGGCTTTGGTTCATCTGGTAATTAATAAGAAAAAAGAAAGATAGCACATGTTTTTTTTATTCGAGAATGAAGTATGTTAAAATAAAACAAGGTTTGATGATAGAGAGGATGGCAAATGGTGGCTAAAAAAGTTAAAACACATTTTGAATGTCAAGCGTGTGGCTATATTTCTCCCAAGTATCTTGGAAAATGTCCTAATTGTGGGGCTTGGAATGAAATGATGGAAGTGAAAGAACAACCTGAAGTCGCCTCACCTCATGCTAGAGTGAGTTTATCTGGTAAACGAGCTACTCCTCAAAAATTAAGTCAAGTCAAAACAAGTGACGAACCACGAGTTAAAACTCAGTTAGATGAATTTAATAGAGTTTTAGGCGGTGGGGTTGTTCCAGGCTCTTTAGTGTTAATCGGAGGAGATCCTGGGATTGGCAAATCGACTTTGTTATTACAAGTTTCTCAGCAACTTCATTTAACAGGTGGAACAGTTTTATATATTTCAGGTGAAGAAAGCACAGAACAAATAAAACTACGAGCAGAGAGGCTTAGTTTAACTGGTAATGAGTTTTACGTCTATGCAGAAACAGATATGAGTGCGATTAGACAAGTGATTGAAGAGATTCATCCAGATTTTGTGATTATTGATTCGATTCAAACGATGATTCAACCAGAAGTATCCAGTGTGGCAGGTAGTGTTAGTCAAGTCCGTGAAAATACAGCAGAGCTGATGCAGATTGCTAAGACCAATCAAATGGCTATTTTTATTGTAGGTCATGTTACTAAAGATGGTTCTTTAGCAGGTCCAAGAATGCTAGAGCATATGGTGGATACAGTTCTTTATTTTGAAGGAGATAGACATCATACTTTTAGAATTTTAAGAGCAGTTAAAAACAGGTTTGGTTCTACCAACGAGATTGGTATTTTTGAAATGAAAGAGCAAGGTTTAGTGGAAGTGATTAACCCTTCTGAAGTATTTTTGGAAGAACGATTAGACGGAGCGACTGGTTCTTCTATTGTAGTAGCTATGGAAGGAACTAGACCAATACTAGTTGAAATTCAAGCACTTGTTACGCCTTCTTTGTTTGGGAATGCCAAACGAACAGCCACAGGTCTTGACTACAACCGAGTAT
Organism: Vagococcus humatus; assembly: GCF_003950325.1. GTDB lineage: Bacteria > Bacillota > Bacilli > Lactobacillales > Vagococcaceae > Vagococcus_C > Vagococcus_C humatus. The sequence continues at coordinate 30,231 of NZ_PXZH01000004.1, read as the reverse complement.
CTTTAATTATGGCTGTGCTGGAAAAAAGAGCAGGTTTAATGCTTCAAAATCAAGACGCTTATTTAAAAGCAGCTGGTGGTGTCAAATTAGATGAACCAGCTATCGATTTAGCTATTGCAGTAAGTATTGCCTCTAGTTATAAAGACAAAGGCACTTCTGCTACTGAATGTTTTATTGGCGAGCTAGGTTTAACTGGAGAAATTCGCCGAGTAAACCGAATCGAACAACGGGTTTCTGAAGCGAAGAAATTAGGATTTACTAAGGTTTATGTTCCTAAAAACAATTTATACCACTGGGAACCACCTAAAGGAATTGAGGTCATCGGTGTTGCGACCATCGGTGAAGCTTTACGTGTCGCATTTCGTTAATGAAAGGAGGAACTTTTTTGGAAAAGAAATTTTATGTTTTTTTTATGACCCTGATTGGGTTAAGTTTAGGGATGACTTTCCTACCAACTTTGTGGGATTCCATTCCAATTGAGCAGTCATTTTTATCTGTGTTAAATAATAATTTCGGTAATGGACTTATTGGTGCTATTATTTTTCTTATTCTTTCCCTACTTACCGAAAAGTATGTAAGTCTTGGAGTTGCTAGGTTAGAAAAAATAATCAACACGAAAAGTTTAGGTTATCTACTTTTTGGAACAATTGGGACGATTATCGGTTTATTGATTGGGGTATTAATTTCAGTCCCTCTATTTAATTCTAATTTAGCCGTGTTAAGTAATATCATTCCAACTATTGTGATGATTTTATTAGGTTATTTAGGATTTCGAGTAGGAACAACACGAACCGAAGAATGGCGTAAAATTTTTGCCCCTAAGAAACAAAAACAAGCAGAAGAAGTGCTAGAACGCCGAGTAGATGAGAGTTTTCGTAAGTATAAAATATTAGATACCAGTGTGATTATCGATGGACGTATTTACGATATTGCTAATACAGGATTTGTAGAAGGTGTGATTTTAATTCCTAATTTTGTCTTGTATGAACTACAATACATTGCAGATTCTGGAGATAGTTTAAAACGAGTTAGAGGACGTCGTGGTTTAGATATTTTAAATGCGTTACAAAAGGAAAGTTCTGTTCAAGTGGAAATGTATGAAGGGGATTTTGAAGATATTGCTGAAGTAGATAGCAAGCTAATTAAATTAGCCAAACTATTAGACGGAGTAGTGGTCACTAATGACTTTAACTTGAATAAAGTATGTGAATTTCAAAATGTACCTGTCCTAAATATTAATGCGTTAGCCAATGCAGTTAAGCCTGTGGTAATTCCTGGTGAAACGATGCATGTGTTGGTAGTTAAAGATGGAACTGAAAGACAACAAGGGGTTGCTTATCTAGATGATGGAACCATGGTTGTAGTTGAAGATGGTCAATACTATATGAATCAAGAGTTAGATGTGGTGGTTACTAGTGCGTTACAAACTGCAGCTGGTCGAATGATTTTTGCCAAACCTCTTCATGCACAACGAGGAATTAAAGAACAAAATCCAGGAAATGATAACAATCATAAATCTAAATAAGAAATAAACAGTCAAGTTAGCCTATTAGTTATTTTCTGTAGTGAAAAAAGTCTAATAATGAGGCTATATCTTGACTTTTTTTCTTTTTTTTGATAAAAAAGGCAGAAAAGCTAAAAGAATAGGTAAGAAAGCTTTACAGTCTGACTTAATGATTGTACAATTTTAGGGAGAACCCTAAATTGCAGCCCATGTTACTTTTGATACACAAATGGGATGAAGACATGCTATGACTGATGAACAAGTAACATGATGTTTATTTTATATAAAAAAGATTAGGTTGTGGCTTAGAAAACAAGAAAAAGAAAGAGGCAATGGATATGACAAAAAAAGTACGCGTACGTTATGCACCAAGTCCAACTGGGCATTTGCACATTGGAAATGCGAGAACCGCATTGTTTAACTACTTATACGCCCGTCATCATAAAGGTGATTTTATTATTCGAATTGAAGATACTGACTTGAAGCGAAATATTGCAGATGGTGAAAAAAGTCAATTAGAAAACTTAGAATGGTTAAATATTGACTGGGATGAATCTCCAGGGAACCCAGGCCAATTTGGTCCATACCGTCAGTCTGAACGTAAAGAAATTTACTTGCCTTTAATCGATCAACTGTTAGCAAGTAATTTAGCTTATAAAGCTTACGAAACAGAAGAAGAATTAGAAGCTGAACGTGAAGCGCAAAAAGCTCGTGGACAAATTCCTCGTTATAACGGAAAATGTGCTAATTTAACTGCTGAAGAACAAGCAGCTTATGAAGCTGAAGGAAGAGAACATGTGGTTCGTTTCCGCGTGCCTAAAAATAAATCTTATACGTTTAACGATATGGTTAAAGGTGATATCACTTTTGAATCTGACAGTGTAGGTGGAGATTTCGTTATTTTAAAACGTGACGGTATGCCAACTTACAACTTTGCAGTAGCAGTAGATGATCATATGATGGAAATCACTCATGTGTTACGTGGGGATGATCATATTGCTAACACGCCTAAACAATTAATGGTCTATGAAGCATTTGGCTGGACTCCTCCAGAATTTGGACATATGACTTTAATTATCAATACAGAAACCGGTAAAAAATTAAGTAAACGGGATGAAACTATTTTACAATTCATCGAACAATACCGTGAACTAGGCTACTTACCAGAAGCTATGTTTAACTTTATTGCTTTACTAGGTTGGTCACCAGTTGGAGAAGACGAAATTTTCTCTCAAGAAACATTAGTAGATATCTTTGATGAAAATCGTTTAGGTAAATCTCCAGCTGCTTTCGATGCTAAAAAACTAGAATGGATTAACAACCAATACATGAAAGAAATGGATACAGATAAGTTAACCGAGATGTGTGTACCTTTCTTCGTGAAAGCTGGTCGTGTGGAAGAAAATCCATCAGAAGAAGCATTGGCTCACATTAAAAAATTAGTAGCATTATATCAACCACAAATGAGTTATGCTGCACAAATTATCGACTTATCTAGTTTGTTCTTTGAAGAACATCCTGTTTTAGATGAAGCTGCTAAAGAAATTTTAGCAGGAGAAACTGTGCCAACTGTTTTAGCTCAGTTTAAGGAAGAAATTACAGCTTTAGAAGAATTTACTGTAGCGAACATTAAAGCTTCCATTAAAGCTGTTCAAAAAGCAACAGGTGTTAAAGGTAAAAACCTATTTATGCCTATCCGTGTAGCTGTTTCTGGTCAAATGCATGGTCCAGAATTAGGAGATACGATTGAATTATTAGGAAAAGAAAAAACCATTGCTCATCTAAATAAAGTATTGAGCGACATAAACTAAACACAATGAAAAGAAAAGTAAAAAAATGTGAAGGTCAAAAAGAGAGCTTATGGTTGGTGCGAATAAGCTATTCCATTTTTTGAAGTGCCTCTTGAAGTGGATACAGTGAAATAAGTAGCTGGATACGTTGGGACACACGTTAGTTGCCTAAAGGTGCTAATTTATTTAGCATAAATAAAAGTGGAACCACGTTTAAAACGTCTTTTGGATAAGTCTAAAAGACGTTTTTTTATTCAGAAAAATTAACAAGTAAGAACTATCGTAATTGATTAAAGGAGTGATTAGATGATTCAAATTTATAATACTTTGACTCGGAAAAAAGAAGATTTTCAACCTATTAACCCTGAACAAGTAACTATGTATGTATGTGGACCAACAGTTTATAACTATATTCATATAGGTAATGCTAGAAGTAGCGTGGCTTTTGATACTGTTCGTAAATATTTAGAGTACCGTGGCTATAATGTTCACTACGTTTCTAACTTTACCGATGTAGATGATAAGATTATACGAGCAGCAAAAGAACAAAAAATGACCCCGAAAGAATTAGCGGATTATTATATTGAAGCCTTTAAAAAAGATACAGGGGCGTTGAATATTAAAGAAGCTTGTGAACACCCTCGAGTAGTTGAACATATGGATGATATTATAGCCTTTATTGAGGATCTGATTGAAAAAGACTACGCTTATGCGTCTAGGGGAGATGTGTATTACCGAACTCGCCGCTTTAAAAAATATGGTCAACTAAGTGATCAATCTATTGATGAATTAGAAGTTGGAGCTAGTCAACGAACAGGAGTGGAACAAGCTAAAAAAGAAGATCCCCTTGATTTTGCTTTGTGGAAATCAGCGAAACCAGAGGAAATTTTCTGGGAATCTCCTTGGGGACAAGGTCGCCCTGGTTGGCATATTGAGTGTTCCGTGATGGCTACGAAACATTTAGGTAATACCATTGATATTCACGGAGGCGGACAAGATTTAGAGTTTCCTCACCATGAAAATGAAATTGCGCAAAGTGAAGCTAAAACAGATCAAACTTTTGCTAACTACTGGATGCATAATGGTTATGTAACTGTAGGCGAGGGCGGAGAAAAGATGAGTAAATCTCTTGGAAACTTTGTGACTGTCCATGAATTGATTAAGCAAGTTGATCCTGAAGTTATTCGGTTTGCTTTATCCACTACTCAGTATCGTCGGCCTATTCCATTTAATGAACAAACACTGCAAGATGCTAAAACTAATTTAGATAAAATTAGAATGAGTTTCCAAAATCTATTATTTAGAAGCCAAAGTAGTGTAGAAAGCTTAGCTACAGATTCAGAGAATTTAGCCACTTTAGCTACTTTTGAAGAAAAATTCCAAATAGAGATGGATGATGACTTTAATACAGCTAATGGCATAACTGTTGTCTATGAAGTAGTTAAATGGTTAAATCATTACTTAGAACAAGCAGAAGTATCTACTAAAGTTTGTCTAGCTGTTAAAGAGCTATTACAAACGTGGCTACATATCTTTGGAATTGAACTAGTGGAAGAAGCTGGCTCGTTAGATGAAAAAGTTGAGGCGTTAATTGCCGAGAGAAATCAAGCTCGTCAAGATAAAAACTTTGCTAGAAGTGATGAAATTCGCGATTTACTGAAAGAAGAGGGCATTGTGTTAGAAGATACTGCCCAAGGAACAAGATGGAGAAGATTGAATGACTAAACAAAATTTTGAGCTTTTAAACGGGTTAGCATTAGCTTATGTAGGTGATGCTATTTATGAAATTTATATTCGGGACTATTTGGTTCGGCAAGGTTTAACCAAGCCTAACCGTCTACACAAACAAGCTACTCACTATGTTTCAGCTAAAGCTCAATGCTTGCTTATGCAACATATGTTAGAAGAAGACATATTAACTGATAAAGAAGTGACTATTTATAAGCGTGGTCGAAATGCTAAAAGCCATACTTCTGCTAAAAATGCAGACATTACTACTTACCGAATTTCTACAGGTTTTGAAGCATTATTTGGCTATTTGCATTTAACAGATCAAAAAAATCGCTTAGAAGAATTAATCAGTTGGTGTATCGCCTATATAGACGATGGAGGACAAAATTAATGAAAAAACCACAGCAGCGTTATCGAGGAAAAAAAGAAAAAAAACAAGGACTTAAATTAGCACATTCTGCTGAATTTAAAGAAGAAACGGACGAGCTAATTGAAGTTGTTTATGGTCGCCATGCAGCTATTGAAGCTATTCAAAAGCGTCGCGGAAATAAGCTGTTTTTATTACAAGAATTAGAAGCTAAAAAAGCCGAAGAGTTAAAAGAATTAGCCCAAGAAAATCAAATTCCTGTTAAATGGGTGCCTCGTCAAAAATTAGACCAATTAACAGATGGAGCAGTACATCAAGGGATTGTTTTAACTGTTACACCTTATGAATATTTGACTGTGACAGACTTGATTCAAGAAAGTTTAGCCAAAACGGAAGCCCCTGTTTTACTTATTTTAGATAGTATTGAAGATCCACATAATTTTGGATCTATGTTAAGAACAGCAGATGCAACAGGAATCGACGGGGTAATTATTCCTAAACATCGTTCTGTTGGGGTCACGTCTACTGTGACAAAAACTTCTACAGGTGCAGTAGAATATATTCCTATTGCTCGCACCACTAATTTAACTCAAGCTGTTGAACAGTTAAAAGAAGCAGGCTTTTGGATTTTTGGCACAGATATGGCAGGGACAGATTACCGAGAGTGGAATGTAGCCGGTCCGATTGCTTTAATTATTGGAAATGAAGGCAAGGGCGTTTCTCCTAAACTAAAAAAACAAGTGGATGAAATGATTACTATTCCAATGACTGGTCATGTTCAAAGTCTAAATGCAGGAGTTGCAGCAGGACTATTAATGTATGAAGTGTACCGTAAACGTCAGCCTATCTCGAAAGGAAAAGCTTAAGTGAAACGCTCAATATTAGTGGTGGATGGGTATAACATGATCGGCGCTTGGCCGGAACTTGTCCGCTTGAAAAAGCATGAACGTTTGGCAGATGCTAGAGATCGGTTGCTGTTTGAATTATCTAATTACGGTAAGTATAAAAACATTGAAATTATTGTAGTGTTTGACGCTCAGTTTGTACCTGGTATTCAAAAAGAATATACCTTACATCAACTTCAAGTTGTTTTTACAAAGTCAGATGAAACTGCGGACTCATATATTGAAAAATTAACCGGAAATTTATTAACTCCTTTGACAATTATTACCGTAGCTACTAGTGACTTGGCTGAACAGTGGACAGTTTTTTCTAGAGGAGCTTTAAGAAAATCTGCTTATGAATTATATCGAGATGTGGAAAAGACAAAAGAAGAGATTACTCAAGACACATTAAAGTATCGCTATGAACAATTGCACAAAAACGTTCCTTGGAGTCTAGAACAATTAGCTGATTTAGAAAATTTACGAGATAATTTAAAATAAAAATAAAATAATATTTTCTATTTATTTATTTAGTGCTATTCTGAATTTAATATAAACGGATTAGTAAAAAAATAAATATAATATAGAAAAGAGGATGTTAAAATGAAGTTAGTCCTAAGTGAATGTATCAACCGAGTAAAAGAAAATGATTCTGATGCGCTAGTCGACCTGTATCACCAGTACAAACCGATTGTCTTTGTGTTAATGAACAAGTACAGAATTCAAGAGTTTGATCGAAATGATTGGTTACAAGAAGGGCTAATTTGTTGCTATTTATCGGCCTCAAGTTATGAGGCTGATAAAGGCATCTCATTTGGATATTATTTTAAACTGAATTTTATCCGTAGAATCTTTTCTGTATTAAGAAGCCAATATGCTAAAAAAAGAAATGAAAGTCAGCCAGTGGAATCCTTGGATAGTTATTTAGAAACCCATTATGAATTACCTGTCGTTTTTTTAAAGCGTTCTCAAAACTTAGTTTTAGAAAACCAACTTATTTTAAAAGACGAATTAGAAGCAACTCTTGAGCAGTTCTCTCCCTTTGAATTAGATGTATTTGTGAAGTACCTAGAAGGAAAAGAAAATGAGGATATTGGTAGTGAGTTAGAGTGCTCTGTTAAGCAAGTTAAAAATGCTTTCGATCGAATTAGCCAAAAGACGAAGATTTACCGCATGTAAGGAGAGTTTCATTATTTAAAAAAATGTGTTATAATATAAAATGAGGTGAGACTATGCCAACGACTATTGCGCAAATTAAAGAGAAGATGGAAGATCAGATTGGAAGTAAAATTACCTTAGTAGCACAAACAGGTAGAAAAAGACAAACCGAACATACAGGTGTTTTATCTGAACTTTATCCAGCTGTTTTTGTAGTAGATTTAGAAGATGCAGATCATTCATTTGACCGGGTATCTTACAGTTATACAGATATTTTAACACATACAGTAGAGGTGGAATTTCTATAACTTTTATCTGAATGTTTATTTTAGGTAAGGTTTGTAGTGGGGAGCAAAGGGACTAGTTAGGCGTGTACACTAATTTAGAACATGTGGGAATTGGTACACTAATGACAAGTGATAGAGATAACACGAACCAATTAGTATGAAGTAAACATAAAGACTTTGTCTAAACAATTAGACAAAGTCTTTTTAAGTATTCTTTTCTAAATCAAAGGCTTGAATCATTTCCTCTGAGGCATTTTTAGTGGATTTGATTTTAGTTAATTTTCCTTGAACAATTAGCCGCTGAGCGCCTGTAATGTCACAAGTAACTAAAGTTAACAGTTCTTTTTTCGGAACGTCATCAATTAATTCTGTTCTGGTAGGTGCCACGTATTCTTTATAAGTAATTTCGTATTCATAAATATGCTCTAAATCGGTTAAAAACATTTTTTGCCCTAATTGGCTGTTGATTAGCGGACCAAATAAAATAGATTCATCTAACATGTGGTGACTTGCTAGAGCATAGTTTTTTTTACCCATTTGTTGATCAGGTTTCATTGTGCCAGCACCGACGACTAAGGCGTAGTTAGAGAGGCCTTTATAAATAGGTAAATTAATATGAACGTCTGGAATGGAAATGCCACCAATAACATACAATTGATCTTGATATAATCTGGATTTTACGACTGTTTCAAAATCAAGAGAATTAACCTTATCAAAATCAAAGGAAACTTTTTTCTTTTCGTTTTCTTTTATATCTTGTTTAGAGACATTGGCGATTTGATTTTGTTTAACGGATTGTCTAACTAACCAATCTTTGATTTGATTGTTAAAGACTAGAGCTAGTCCAATGATTAGCAATAAAGCAATGAATATATTAGTTAAGACACGCTTTTTTTTAGAGGTGGGGTTTGAGTTGGAAGAGGGGGATGTCTGACGTTTTTTACGACGTTTCTTTTTTTTAGATTCTGACATAAAGCGACCTCCTTTTTTCTTTATCATAGCACATTTAGACAAAGGATAAAACAAAGTTGTCCATTGTTACAAACTTGTATCTAGCGGTGCTAGCCCTTTCTATATTGTAATAAAAATTTAAACTAAAATTAGACTTTTTTAGTCAAAAATAAGTTAGAATAGAGATGAGTATAGAAAGAGGTGAGGATTGGTGACACAAAACTATTTGTATGTTCATTTAGATACAATCAGTAATTCTGTTTTATTTAAAGGAATTACCCTTGAAAATTTCTATCAAAGTATTGCGAGAAAACCACAGAATTTGTTATTGCTCGATCCCCATAGCAAGGACGGGGAATACGATTTACATACAGGTTTTAGAATTATTAGAAATGCTGAAAATGTTGATAGTTTTTTTGCAAGTCAATCCAGCCAACGAATATCTGAATTAAAATGGATTGATTTTCATGATGTTCATTTTTTACAACAATTAACTCCGATGGAGATTGCTGAGCTTTTATATTTTGGACATGTTGGAACTCAGTTGCACTCTCCATTTTTTTATAAGCTACAAAATAATTTTGTTTACTTTGAAAAAGGTAATCAAATGATTAAAATCTATTTTAGACATTTAGATGAATTTTATCAGTTATTAGGAAATAAAATTCAAGGGATTCTATCCGATAAATTGAATGAGCGTCGTTCTTTTTTTAGACGACCAATTGCCGTTGAACCACTGTCAGAAGATTTTTTAAAAGGATTGAAAGAAATTTATGTTGAAGGAGTGGTGTTTGATTTCAGTCAGTTAGATGCTAACAATAAATTTTGTCAAATTCCGATTTATGTAGTAGAAGACCAAGTAAGATATTTGGATAAACAAATTTATTTAGATGAGATGAAAATTGGCACGTTAACCTATGATCACCCTACAAGACAGTGGGAAGTAAAAAAAGAAGCCTGGGATAGTTTAGGAAGCTTTGGACAAGTCTAGTCTATCTAGACTTGTTTTTTAGTTTAAAGAATTGCTATAATAAGTAAAGAATTTTTAAGGTATTCCATAAGGGAGGACATGATTGTGAAAATCATTGCATTGTATGGAGGGAAAAGTGCGGAACATGATATCTCTATTTTATCTGCCTATTCCATTTTAAACGCGATTTATTATGACTACTATGAGGTACAGCTTGTATACATTACTAAAGAAGGTACTTGGTTAAAAGGACCATTACTAACTGAAAAACCTAGTGATCAGTCAGTTCTAGAAATTAAACAGGATGAGGCTCAGGTTATTTCTCCTTGTGAGATTAAAGAACCAGACAGTATTGTATTTCCGATTTTACATGGACCTAACGGAGAAGATGGGACAATTCAAGGGTTATTTGAAGTGCTAAACATTCCATATGTAGGAGCAGGAGTACTAGCTAGTGCTTGTGGTATGGATAAAATTATGACCAAACATATCTTACAACAAATAGGGATTCCTCAAGTACCTTATGTAGCAGTGGGTAAGATTGATTGGAATGAAGAACCTATGACTATTTTTAATGTATGTGAAGGAACTCTGGTTTATCCAATGTTTGTTAAACCTGCTAATATGGGGTCAAGTGTTGGGGTTAGCCGAGCTGAGACAAGAGAAGAGTTGCAACAAGCAATAGAAGTTGCTTTTAAATATGACCAGCGAGTGATTGTAGAGCAAGGCATTGATGCAAGAGAAATTGAAATAGCGGTATTAGGTAATGAAGAAGTTCGCACTACCCAAGCAGGAGAAATCGTCAAAGAAGTTGCTTTTTATGATTATGAATCTAAATATCTTGATAACACGGTTGAGCTAAAAATACCTGCAGATATTCCAGAAGAAATACATGAAAAAGCTCGTTTTTATGCGAAAAAAGCTTATATGGCTTTAGATGGCAGTGGTCTTAGCCGCTGTGACTTTTTCTTAACAAGCAATCAAGAACTGTTTTTAAATGAATTAAATACAATGCCTGGTTTTACTGAATTTAGTATGTATCCACTTCTTTGGGAAAACATGGGATTAAAATATGGGGATTTAATTGAAGAGTTAATCCAATTAGGTCTGATGAGACATAAACAAAAGCAAGGGTTATTTATTAGTCGAGATTAAACTAGATAAAGTTACCAGTACTTGAAATGAAAAAAATATTAATTAGCTGAACAATATGTTCAGCTTTTATTCATATAGAAGGGTGAGTTTAGATGAAGCTAAGGATTCAAGAAGTTGTGAAAGTGACAGGTGGAACGCTTAAAGGAACTAGCCAAGTAACAGAAATTACAGGAGTTGAGTTTGATTCTCGTAAAGTCGCATCAGGTGAACTATTTGTTCCTTTAGAAGGCAATCGTGATGGACATGAATTTTTAACACAAGCAAAAGAGTCAGGAGCCGTTGCGACTCTTTGCCGACCTGAGTTCTTTGATGAAAAATTGGCAGAAGATTGGTTAGTGTTGCTTGTTCCTAATCCTTTAGAAGCTATGCAAAAGTTAGCTAGTTACTACCGAGCAAAAATCAATCCAACAGTGATTGCTATTACAGGAAGTAACGGAAAAACAACCACTAAAGATATGGTGGCTTCAGTTTTAAGTACGACTTATTTAACTTATAAAACTCAAGGAAATTATAACAATGATATTGGGTTACCTTATACTATTTTACATATGCCTGAACAGACTCAAATGTTGGTGCTAGAAATGGGTATGAATCATAAAGATGAAATTACTGAACTATCTAAAATGGGCTTGCCGGATATAGCAGCTATTACGTTAGTCGGAGAATCTCATATTGAATATTTAGGTTCAAGACAAGGAATTGCTGAAGCTAAAATGGAAATTGTGGATGGCTTAAATCCAGATGGGGCTTTAATTGTCCCAGTCGATGAACCACTTCTTCCTCCTTTATATGATGGACTGCCTCAAAGAATAGAAACATTTGGTTTGGATCAACGTGAGGCAACTATTTCTGCTACTTTGACCAAAGAAGCAGCGACATCTACAGAATTTAAAGTCCAAGATGTCATGTATCACATTCCTGTATTAGGAAGTTACAATGTAAAAAATGCATTGATTGCTATTAAGGTAGGAGAATTATGTCAGGTGCCAACACCAGCCATTCAACAAGGATTATCTCAATTAATCTTGACTCAAAACCGTTCTGAATGGGTTGAAGCGAAAAACGGGGCTCAGTTACTAAGTGATGTTTATAACGCTAACCCAACAGCTATGAGTTTAGTGTTAGATACATTTGCAAAATTAACTTTACCTAAAGGCGGCAGAAGAATTGCTGTTTTAGCAGATATGGGAGAGTTAGGAGAGCATTCACAGGAACTTCATCTTCAAGTGGGTGAACATTTATTACCAGAAAATTATGATGTTATCTTTTTATACGGAGAATGGATGAAAGAAGTTTATAATCAACTGCAAGAAGATTTCGCTGAACAAGCTCTCTATCACTATTCTTTAACTGAAAAAGAAGAATTACTAGAACAGTTAAATCAAACCATTCAATCAAATGATTTAGTTTTATTAAAGGGAAGCAATAGTATGAATTTGGCAGAAATTGTAAGAAAACTTTCTGAAAAGGACTAATATTATTTGTATATCTAGCCAGCATGTGTTAATCTATGAAAGATGCAGAGATATATGCATAGAATGATATTCTATTAGATAAGTAGAAACATTTAGTAGAAATTACTAGGAGGACAACATTTGAAATTTAATGAATTAGGATTAGAATCGGCATTGCTTAAAGCAGTTAAACGTTCAGGGTTTGAGGAAGCAACACCGATTCAGGCGGAGACAATTCCGCTAGCTTTAGAAGGAAAAGATGTAATTGGTCAAGCACAAACTGGAACGGGTAAGACAGCCGCTTTTGGTCTTCCAATGCTCCAAAAAATTGATGCCACAGAACCTGTGTTGCAAGGGTTAGTGATTGCCCCTACACGTGAATTAGCCATTCAAACACAAGAAGAATTATACCGTTTAGGTAAAGACAAACGTGTACGTGTACAGGCTGTTTATGGCGGAGCTGATATTGGTCGACAAATTCGCTCATTAAAAGATCGTCCCCATATCGTGGTAGGAACACCTGGTCGTTTATTAGACCATATTAACCGCCATACTTTAAAATTAGGAACTGTTCAAACATTAGTTCTAGATGAAGCAGACGAAATGCTTAACATGGGCTTTTTAGAAGATATTGAACGTATTATCGAAAAAGTACCAACAGAACGTCAGACTTTATTATTCTCAGCAACTATGCCAAAAAGTATCAAACAAATTGGGGTTAAATTTATGAAAGACCCTCATCACGTTGCGATTAAAGCAAAAGAGATGACTGCTAATTTGATTGATCAATACTATGTACGTTGTAAAGAATATGAAAAATTTGATACTATGACTCGTTTATTTGATGTACAAGCACCAGAATTAACGATTGTCTTTGGTCGAACTAAACGCCGGGTAGATGAATTAGCTCGAGGTTTAGAGATGAGAGGCTACCGTGCAGCAGGTATTCATGGTGATTTGACTCAACAACGTCGTTTGCGGGTATTAAAAGCTTTTAAAAATGGCGAATTAGATATTCTAGTTGCTACAGATGTGGCTGCTCGGGGATTAGATATTTCTGGGGTAACACATGTTTATAACTTTGATATTCCTCAAGATCCTGAAAGCTATGTTCACCGTATTGGCCGAACTGGTCGTGCAGGAAAAGAAGGAATGTCTATTACTTTTGTGACTCCAAATGAAATGGGTTATTTACACGTTATTGAGAATTTAACGAAAAAACAAATGTCACCTTTACGTCCACCAACTCCAACAGAAGCTTTCCAAGGTCAATTAGATGCAGCAGTAGAAGAAATTGCTCAGTTAGTTGATGAAAATCACTTGGAACGTTACCAAAAAACAGCAGATCGTTTATTAGAAACATATACACCTGCTGAATTAGCTGCTTTGTTGTTGAAAACAGTGACAAAAGATGATGCTACAGAAGTACCTGTTAAGATTACTCCAGAACGTCCTTTACCAAATCGACATTCTAAAGATAATCGAAAAGGTGGCGGTAAACGTCGTGGTTCTAATCGTCGACGTGATAACAACAGTAATTATTCTCGTGATCGTAAAAACAAACGGGATAATTACAGTAAAGACCGTAAAAATAATAAAAATAATAGTAACAGTAGTAACAAATCAGGCAACAAAAACAACAAGCGTGATTTCGTTATTCGCACTAAGAAAAAATAAAAAAAAGCCGCTTTCGGCTTTTTTTTATTTTTTTGTTATAATAGGGGAAGATTTTAAAGAAAAGAGGAACCTCTATGATTGTAGGGATTGGTCTAGATGTAGTAGAGATGCCTAGAATGGCAGAGATTGTGGCTACTAAACCTAACTTTATTAAGCGAATTCTTACCCCACAAGAGTGGCAAGTCTTTAATTCCCGCAAAGGACAAAGACAAATCGAGTTTATAGCCGGTCGTTTTGCTTGTAAAGAAGCGTTTTCTAAGGCTTATGGTACTGGGATTGGTAGAGAAGTAAGCTTTCAAGATATTGAAGTGTTAACTAATGCTAAAGGAGCTCCTGTGGTTACTCAAAGTCCTTTTACAGGTTCTGTTTTTGTAAGTATTACCCACACAAAAGAAATAGCAGTAGCTCAAATTATTTTGGAAAAAAAGGATTAAAAAAAGTCCTTACAGGCTAGTAAGGACTTTTGGAATTATTCTGCAAGAATTCGTTTAGAATCTTTTGTTTGAATAAAGCTAATCTTTTTTATGTGATCCATGGGAATCATTTTAATTTCATTGGTTTTATCTAAGGTCAAGAGCACCATATTTTGGTTGAAGTTATTTTGACGTAGTTTGCCAGAGACGGTTTCAAAAGACATAGTACCATCGATTTCTTCTTGAATTTGCAACACAACAAAGCGATTTTGAGACATAGCTAAGCGAACTTGTTCCAATATTTTTTGTTTTTCTTGTTGAATTTTTAGCTCATCATTAAAGAAAGAAGACAAAAATTTTTGGGAAGAATCCGTTAACCTTTGAGAGAATGTTTTCATGCTATTTTTTTTCTTCTCACTATCCATATCTCAATCACCTCCAGGAAGTTTTGTTAGTAACATTATACAGAGTGAAGGAAGAAAAAGTCAAATATTGCTGATTTTCATTCTGTGTAAAAAACAGTCCTTTTATGAGGTGTTTGCTAGGCTAAAGGAGTAATCGGTTATTATTAAATAATAGAACTTGATTGATGGAAGCTTAGATAAAGTTGTGGAGACAGCTAAGGGAACATGTGTTCTCTTGGTTAGTTGTTTGTGTTGTGTACATTCTGTTTTAAATTATTTAGTGACTTAAATTGATATGATATAATTATTAATAAAGTCTTTTTTAGTTATTTTATTAAAAGTAAAAAACAGGTTAAATTTTTATCATAAATCTCCTTATTTATAAAATAAAAGCTGAATGATAAAGGGTGTTTTTTAGAACAGGGAGAAAAAGCTATTTAAGGATGGACATACTTAGTTAAAATGAGAAGGAGGATTCAAATGGCACAAGCATTTAGCTATGAAATCATTGAAGAAATTGCTGTTTTATCAGAAAATAATAAAGGATGGCGGAAAGAATTGAATTTAGTTAGTTGGAATGAACGAGCTCCTAAATTTGATTTAAGGGATTGGGCACCTAACCATGAAAAAATGGGAAAAGGCATTACCCTTTCTAATGAAGAATTTTCTGAATTGAAAAAAATATTGCAAGATATGTAGATAGGTGGATGAAAATCTAATGAAAAGCATGACAGGATTTGGAAAAAGTTTGATCAGTACCGATGATTATCACATCGAATTAGAGCTAAAAACGGTAAATAATCGTTTTTTAGATGTGCAATTTAGAATGCCTAGAGAATATCAAGAGTATGAGCTGCTACTTAGAAATGAACTGAAAAAACAACTAGGCCGAGGCCGAGTTGAATGTCATATTCGAGTTCATAATGAAGGAGAAAAAAATAGTCAATTAACGATTCAGTGGCATTTATTAGATCAATTATTAACACAATTAGATACAGCCAATCAGGAAAGATATCAACAGGCTACATTGCCAGTTAAAGAAATGATGACAGGTTTAGTGAATCATCCTGACTTTTTTGAAATTAAAGAACTTGAGAAAAATGATGAAACCATGAAGGATAGTTTGTTACAGGCTTTAAATGCCGCCTTAGTTCATCTAGAGCACTCTAGACAAATAGAGGGTGATAGCATCCAATCAGTTTTAGTTAGCTATCTAGCGGAGTTTGAAGGCTGTGTAGCTGAGGTCAGCCGGCTCTCTGATGAAATCGAAGAAGATTACGGAGAAAGACTGGCATTAAAGTTAGCCGAGTTAGTCGGAGATGCAGTGGATCAAACTCGTCTTTTAACAGAAGTGGCTCTTTTAATTGAAAAAGGAGATATCCATGAAGAGTTAGATAGGTTAACAATTCATATAGAAAAAATGCAAGAATTACTTCAAGCTAAAACCCCAGTTGGCCGAGAGTTAGATTTTGTGATTCAAGAAATGAACCGAGAAGTTAATACAACAGGATCTAAATCAACTAATATGCAAATTAAAGATCGTGTGGTTCAAATGAAAACAATCCTTGAGAAAATACGTGAACAAGTACAAAATGTGGAATAAACTTGCAAATTTCCTTGAACAAATAGATAATATAGAATAAACTATAAGGAATGAAACGTGAACGAAAGGGAAGAGACCATGCCAGAAAGAGGATTATTAATTGTATTATCTGGACCCTCTGGTGTCGGAAAAGGAACTGTCCGCAAAGCTATTTTTGAATCACCTGACAATGATTTTGAATATTCAGTTTCAATGACCACACGCCAAAAACGTCCAGGGGAAGTAGAAGGAGTAGACTATTACTACCGAACACGGGAAGAATTTGAAGCTCTGATTGCTGAAGGAAAAATGTTAGAATATGCTGAGTATGTAGGTAATTACTATGGTACTCCTTTAGACTATGTTAACCAAACCCTAGATGAAGGAAAAGATGTGTTCTTAGAGATTGAGGTTCAAGGGGCCAAAAAAGTTAAAGAACAGGTACCAGATGGTGTATTTATTTTTTTAACACCACCAGATTTAACCGAATTGAAGTCAAGAATTGTTGGTCGTGGAACTGACCAGTTAGATGTGATTGAAAAACGGATGGAAATTGCTAAAAAAGAAATCGAAATGATGACACTGTATGACTACGCTGTGGTCAATGATAGTGTCCCCTTAGCTGTTGAAAAAATTAAACAAATTATTAAGAGTGAACATTTACGTGTTGACCGTGTGATTGATTCATATTTAAAAATGTTAAAGGAGTTGTAGTATTATGATGTTAAAACCTTCCATTGATTCCTTACTTGAAAAAGTGGATTCAAAATATTCATTAGTGATTTTATCTAGTAAACGTGCCCACGAATTAGAAGCAGGTGCTACCCCTATGTTAGATGAGTTTGAATCTGTTAAACCAGTAGGACAAGCCCTAGAAGAAATTGACTCAGGAGATATCATTATTGATCCAAATCCTGAATTAAAACGTGCGATGATTGAGCAACGTAAAAAAGAACAACAAATGATGCAAGAACAAGAAAAAGCGGCTTTAGAAGAAAAAATTCGTCGCAACCATTAATAAGAATTTTATATTCACTAAACAGAACAAGTGACTGCTTGTTCTGTTTTTTACTGTAAGAAATTTAATGAATAAGCTAAGACAAACAGATAAAAATTTAGTAAAATAAGCGGTAAGTCATAAAGGAAGTGAGTAACATGACTAAAATAGCCCAAGTAATTGTAGATGTTCCGACAATGCAAACAGATACCCCTTTTACTTACTTAATTCCCTTATCTTTAGCAGAAACAGTTCAAACTGGGATGAGAGTAGTTGTGCCTTTTGGAGGTGGTAACCGAAAAGTGCAAGGATTTGTTTTACAAGTGCTTGAAAAAACTGAAGAAGAATTAACTGCTTTAGGGCAATTAAAAACAATCAGTGAAGTCATGGATTTATCTCCTGTATTAAACGGAGAATTACTTGATTTAGCTGAGATGATGAAACAAACAACGTTTTCTTTTAAGATTACTTGTTTACAAACGATGCTCCCTAGAGTGATGCGAGCTGACTATGAAAAATGGTTGGTAATAGTTGATGAGATACCTGAAGATATTTACGAGCAGGTCTTTCACTGTTTAGATGAAATTCCTTTCCAAGAAGCTGTTTCATCTGAGAGAGTGGGAGAGTTAAAAAAATTAAAACGAGAGAATAAGTTAGAAGTTAGATACGAAGTAAAAGCTCGGAATAAGAAAAAAATGGTTCAAGGGTTCCGCTCGCTACTTTCTTTTGAACAAGCTGAAGAGGCTAAAGAAGATTTGAGAAAAACTGCTCATAAGCAAAGAAAACTCTTAGCACTTTTACAACAGTTAGAAGATAAGGTTTGTACCTTAGTGGACGCTAATAAAAAATATCAAGTTAGCCGCGGAGTTATTCAAAAAGGTGAGGAAAATGGTTGGTTAGAACTTGTGGAAGTGGAAGTGAAACGAGATCCTTATGCTTATCACACCTTTAAGCCAAGTCAGCCTCTTGTACTAAATGATGAACAACAAGCAGCCTGTCAAGCTATTACCACTCACATTCACCAACAGCAACATAAAACTTTCTTACTTCAAGGGGTAACGGGTAGTGGTAAAACAGAAGTGTATTTGCAGGGAATTGCAGAGGCGCTTAAACTAGGGAAGACAGCTATTATGTTAGTACCAGAGATTGCTTTAACCCCACAAACTGTCCACCGTTTTAAAAGTCGATTTGGCAATCAAGTAGCAGTTCTCCACAGTGCTTTATCTGAGGGAGAAAAATACGATGAATGGCGTAAAATTGAGAAGAAAGAAGCCCAAGTAGTAGTAGGAGCTAGATCCGCTATTTTTGCTCCTTTAGAAAATATAGGCTTAATTATTTTAGATGAAGAACATGAAACGAGCTATAAACAAGAAGACACTCCTCGTTATCATGCAAGAAACATAGCTATTTGGCGAGGGAAGTATCATCAGTGTCCAGTGGTGTTAGGAAGTGCCACTCCCTCTTTAGAATCTAGAGCTAGAGCCCACAAACAAGTGTATCAGTTGTTACCTTTAACTAAGCGAGCTAATACTAAAGCTACTTTACCTAGTGTTAATGTGGTGGATATGCGAGAGGAAATCACTAAAGGGTCGATGCAAAGTTTTTCAGAAACGTTATTAGAAAAAGTCCAACATCGTTTAGACCGAAAAGAACAAGTGGTTTTAATGCTTAACCGAAGAGGTTACTCTTCATTTGTGATGTGCCGAGATTGTGGCTATGTTTTACCATGTCCTAATTGTGATATTTCACTAACCCTTCATATGGATAACTTGAAAATGAAATGTCATTATTGTGGGCATGAAGAGAACATTCCTAAAGAGTGTCCGATTTGTCAAAGTCATAAAATCAGATATTACGGTACAGGTACTCAAAAGGTAGAGGAAGAATTACAACAGCTATTTCCTACTGCTAGTATTTTAAGGATGGATGTGGATACTACTAGGAGAAAAGGGGCTCATGAGCGTTTGTTGAAAAAATTTGGGGAAAGAAAGGCAGATATTTTATTAGGGACTCAAATGATTGCTAAAGGATTGGATTTTCCTAATGTGACTTTAGTAGGAGTTTTGAATGCAGATACGGCACTTAATTTACCTGACTTTCGTGCTAGTGAAAAAACTTTTCAACTATTAACCCAAGTTAGCGGACGAGCAGGAAGAGGGGATAAGCCTGGGGAAGTGATTATTCAGACCTTTAATCCGACTCACTATGCGATTGAGTACGCTAAAAATCAGGACTATGAACTTTTTTATAGACATGAGATGCAGATGAGGCATTTAGGTAACTATCCTCCTTATTTTTTTACAGTTCAAATTGTAGCTAGTCATGAACAAGAAGAAGTCGCTGCCAGAAAATCTTTTGAGTTAGTTCGTTATTTAAAACAACAGTTAACTCCCCAAGCAATTGTTTTAGGACCAACTCCTAAAGCTATTTTACGTATTAAAAATCGTTATTATTATCAATTAGTAATCAAATATAAACAGGAACCAGAGCTAGCAAATGCTCTTCGGACTATTCTTGAGACTAGCCAAAAAGATTACCGGCAAGGTCTTAAAATAACTATCGATATTGAGCCAAATAGCTTTATTTAAGAGAGGAAAAATATGAAATATCCAGTTGTTATCTACCCAAATAAATTGTTAGAAACTAAAACACAAGAAGTGACCATGATCACAGATGAACTCATTACCTTGTTAGATGATATGAGAGAGACTATGATTGCCCATGATGGTATTGGTTTAGCTGCTCCTCAAATTGGTAAAAATTTAAGAGTAGCTGTGATTGAAATAGATGAAGAAAGTGGTTTGTTTGAACTAATTAATCCTGAAATTATTAGTCAATCAGGCAGCAGCATTGATGTGGAAGGTTGCTTGAGTTTTCCTGAAGTCTACGGAACAGTAGAACGTGCCTCAGAAGTAACGGTTCGTTACTTTGACCGAGAAGGAGAGGAATACGAAGTGACTGCAACAGACTACTTAGCTAGAGCTTTCCAACACGAAATAGAACATTTAGAAGGAAAATTATTTACAGATAAAATTATTGAGTCGATTAAACCAGAAGACTTAGAGAGCTATCAGGAGGAACATATGTATGACTAAACTTATTTTTATGGGAACACCGGATTTTTCTGTGCCAATTTTAGATGGACTAATTGAAGAGGGGTATGAAGTGTTGGCTGTTGTTACACAACCAGATCGCCCTGTCGGTAGAAAGCGAAAATTAACACCACCACCTGTTAAAGTAGCAGCAGAAAAACATGGACTCCTTGTTTTACAACCAGAAAAATTAAAAGATTCTAAGGAACTACAACAATTAATGAGTTTAACACCAGACTTAATCGTTACGGCAGCTTTTGGCCAATTTTTACCTAGTTGCTTATTAGCATTGCCTAAAAAGGGCGCTATTAATGTGCATGCTTCTTTACTACCTAAATATCGGGGAGGAGCACCTGTTCATTACGCTGTGATGAACGGAGACAAAGAAACTGGGGTAACCATTATGGAGATGGTGCAAAAAATGGACGCTGGGGATATTCTTAGTCAAAGAGCCATTCCGATTAAACCAGAAGATAATGTAGGCACAATGTTTGAACAGTTAAGTTTATTAGGTAAAGAGTTATTATTAGAGATGTTACCAGACTACTTACAGGGGAAAATAACTCCTAAACCACAAGAAGAGTCTCTGGTTTCTTTTTCACCGAATATTTCTAGGGAGCAAGAAAAAATAGATTGGCATCAATCTGCTACCGACATTCATAACCAAATTCGGGGACTATATCCTTGGCCGGTGGCATATACTACCTACCAAGAGGTTCGTTGGAAATTGATTGGAAGTGAAGTTTCTGAAGAAGTTACGACAGAACAACCAGGTACTTTGATAGAAGTAGGTAAAAAAGAGTTGAAAGTCGCTTGCGGAGAAGGTACTGTCCTTTCTCTAATTAAAATTAAGCCAGCAGGCAAAGGGGAATTAGCTATTCATGAATTTCTGAATGGTGTAGGCAGAACTTTAGAAGTGGGAGAAAAATTAAATTAATGAAACCTAAAAAAATAGCAAAACATATCCAAAAAAATCCAAGATATCAAGCAATGGCATTATTAACACGTGTAGAAGGGGAGCAAGCTTATTCTAATCTGTTAGTGAATCAAGTGATTGAAGAAAATAACTGGTCACCAGAAGATGCTGGCTTATTTACAGAGTTAGTTTATGGAACCCTTAGCCGAAAAATAACTTTAGAGTACTACTTACGCTCATTTCTTAAACCTGATCAATCCGTTGAAGACTGGGTATTCCAACTATTATTAATTTCTCTTTATCAATTAGAATACTTGGACAGAGTACCAGCTTATGGCATTATTAATGATGCAGTTGACATTGGAAAAGCAAAAGGACATGGTGGGATTGGTAAATTCATTAACGGAGTTCTGAGAAATGTGCAAAGACAAGGCGTACCAGATACTAGTTTAATTTCAGATGAGCTTCAAAGAATGAGTATTGAACTTAGTCTACCTAAATGGTTACTAAAACGTCTAATTGCCAGTATCGGAAAAGAAGAAACTGTGGCATTAGGTTTGTCTTTATTTGAACCTAGTAAAGTGAGTGCCCGAGTTAATACAGACGTGATGACGAGAGAACAAGCTTTAACTGCTCTAAAAGAAGAAGGATTTGACGTTGAGTCAAGTGCTATTTCCCCAGTTGGAATTGTTGGTAAAAAAGGGTTCTTAGCCGGCAGTCATCTATTTGAAACTGGAGCGTTAACTATTCAAGATGAAAGTTCCATGTTAGTAGCTCCTAGTTTAAGACTTGAAGCTAACCATCAAGTGTTAGATGCTTGTGCTGCTCCTGGAGGCAAAACCACTCATATCGCTACTTATATCGATGCTCATCAAGGTCAAGTTCATGCCCTTGATATATATGAGCACAAAACTAAATTGATTAAAGAAAATGCTAAACGTCTACAAGTAGAGCAAAAAATAACCACTCATATTAGCGATGCTCGTGACTTGGAACAAGCTTTTCCATCACGTGATACTAAGTTTGACCGTATCTTAGTAGATGCTCCTTGTTCAGGTTTTGGTTTAATGCGCCGCAAACCAGATATTAAATATAGTAAAAATCCTAAAGATTTTGAAAAATTACCAGAATTACAGTATGAAATTTTAGAAGCCGCTGCAAAAAAAATAAAACAATGGGGTATAATAGTTTATAGTACATGTACGATTTTGGAAGAAGAGAATCAACAAGTGATTGACCGCTTTTTAGCTAACCATCCAGACTTTGAAACAATTGATGTTCTAGGAAGTCAGATGGTGCCTAAAGCAGTAAAAAATCAGTCTGTTTCTCTTTATCCTCATCAATACATGACAGATGGCTTTTTCATTTGTTGTCTAAAGCAAAAAGGATAAAAGAGGTGTAAGCATGCAAATCAAATATCGCACAGATATTGGTAAACGTAGACAAAGTAATCAAGATGCAGTTGCAGTTTTTTCTAACCAGAAAAACTTGCATTTAGCAATTGTAGCTGATGGCATGGGCGGACATCAAGCGGGAGATGTAGCCAGTCATTTGATTATTTCCGGCTTAGGAGAAGATTGGCAAAAAACAGAGTTAGAAACATCCCAAGAAATTATTCAGTGGTTACTCCAACATATTCAAAGAGAAAATGATGATATTTTTGAAAAAGGACGACAAAACCCAACTCAAATTGGGATGGGGACTACTATTGTTGCTGTAGTTACCTTAGAAAAATCAGTGGTTCTTTCTCACGTAGGAGACAGTCGGTGTTACTTAATTAGACAAGGACAGATCAAACAAGTTACCGACGATCATTCGTTAGTTAATGAGTTAGTTAAAACAGGAGAAATTACTCCTGAGATGGCTAATCATCATCCAAGAAAAAATATATTGGTCCGCTCAATTGGAGTTCCTGGTACGGTAGAAACAGATGTAACTGAGCTAGAGATTGAACCAGGAGATAAATTACTTCTTTGTTCAGATGGTTTGTCCAATATGTTAACTGATGATCAAATCTTACATATTATTGAAACTAGTTCCGATTTAGAAGTTGCTTTAGATCAACTGGTTCAACAAGCAAATCAAGCAGGTGGCTTTGATAATATTACTGCTTTAATTTGTGATTATTCAGCAGAGAAAGAGAGGGGCGGGGCATGATAGAAATTGGCTCACTAATAAATGAGCGCTATAAAATCATTGGTAACATCGGTAGCGGTGGTATGGCAAATGTGTTTTTAGCTCATGATTTAATATTAGACCGAGATGTTGCTGTAAAGGTCTTACGTTTTGACTTTCAAGACGATCAAGCAGCAATTAGGCGATTTCAACGTGAAGCACTAGCCTCTTCTGAGCTAGTTCATCCCAATATTGTCAGTGTTTATGATGTTGGCGAAGAAAATGGCATGCAGTACTTGGTTATGGAATATGTTAAAGGAACTGACTTGAAAAAATTTATCAAGCATCACGTTCCTATTCCTCATGAACAAGTTGTGACTATTATGCGGCAAATTTTATCAGCGATTTCTCTGGCTCATCAGCACCGAATTATTCACCGAGATTTAAAACCCCAAAATATTTTGATGGATGAATATGGCAATGTGAAAATTGCTGATTTTGGGATTGCGATTGCTTTATCTGAAACATCTTTAACCCAAACTAATACCTTATTAGGCTCTGTTCATTACTTGTCTCCTGAACAAGCCAGAGGCAGTATGGCTACGAAACAGTCAGATATCTATGCTTTAGGGATTATTTTGTATGAATTGTTAACAGGTGGAGTTCCTTTTGAAGGAGAGTCAGCTGTTTCAATTGCTTTAAAACATTTCCAAAATGAGATTCCTTCTGTTACACAGGTAGATCCAAGTATTCCTCAAGCTTTAGAAAACGTGGTGCTAAAAGCAACGGCTAAAGAACCTATGGATAGATACCGGTCTGCAGAAGAAATGTCAGAGGACATCAGTACAGCTCTTTCACCAGCTAGATACGGAGAACCTTTGTTTACTCCGCAAACTATGTTAGCTGAAACCAAAATTTTAGAACCAATCTCTAATAGTGATGTAGGAGAAATGGATGAGTATCTATCTCAACAGACGGAAGAGCCTTTAACTAAATCAGCTGATCGTCCTAAAGAAGATCAACCGACTCCATCTGAAGAGCCAGAAACACCACCTAAAAAAAGTCCTTGGAAAAAAGTGTTAGTTGGTGCTTTATTAGGAGCTTTAGCGATTGTCTTGTTTTTAATCTTTGCACCAAAAAGAGTGGTAGTTCCAGATGTTTCTGGTTTAACAACGGAAGCTGCAATAGAGGAGCTACAAAGTAAAAAACTAATCGTTAAAGATGATGTAAAAGAAGTACCAAGTGATCGGATTGAAAAAGGTAAGGTAGTTAAAACGGACCCAGAAGCGAATCACCGCACAAAAGAAAAAGCAGAAGTCACCTTGTACGTAAGTACTGGTTCCAATAAAATTGTGATGAAAGATTACACAGAATATAAATATACAGATGCGGTTAATCAATTGCTAAGTCAAGGATTTAAACGGCGTAATATTACTAAACGTGAAAAAAATAGTGAAGATATCCCTGAAGGAGCAGTTATCTCTCAAAGCATTCATCCAGGAGAAGAAATTGATCCTGAAAGTGCGACTGTCGAACTAGTAGTTAGTAAAGGGGTTAAAACAGTTAAGTTACGCAATTTGATGAATTACCGTAAACCAGACGTTCAGTCTTATTTTGAAAAGCATGGATTAATTTTAGTAGAATCTTATGAGTTTAGTGATAATGTAGCAGAAGGATTAGTATTAGCTCAAAGTCCTGGACCAGATGTAGAAGTGGAAGCTGGTAGCCAAATTACAGTGACTTTTTCTAAAGGACCAAAACCAGTTCAGCCAGAGCCACCTACAGAGGAACCTGACAAGCCAGAAGAAACAAAAGAACCAGAAGAATCTTCTACGGATAAAGAATCTACAGATACTTCTACTTCTGAAACTACTCCACCAAAACCAGAAGAGTCCTCTAAACCAGAAGAAAATACTCCAGCTCTAGAAAATAATTCTAATCCATAATCAGTTAAAAGTAGCTAGTTAATCTAGCTGCTTTTTTTGTGATAATTTATCGACTAACGAGATGATTATTGGTATGATGAACAAGTGAGAGAGAAAAGGAGGTGCATGTGTGAAAGGACAAATTAGAAAAGCATTAAGTGGCTTTTACTATGTGTACAAAGAAGGACAAACTTATCAAACTAGAGCCAGAGGTAATTTTAGAAAACATAAAATTACTCCTTTAGTGGGAGATTTTGTAGAATTTGAAAGTGACAATTTAACAGAAGGATATATTTTAAAAGTATTTCCTCGTAAAAATGAATTAGTCAGACCTCCAATTGCTAATATTGATCAAGGGGTTATTGTGATGAGTTGTGTAGAGCCCCAATTTTCTACTAATTTATTAGATAGGTTTTTAGTTACTTTAGAATATGAAAAGATTCAACCTTTAATTTATTTAACTAAAACCGATTTACTAACAGAAGAGGCTTATCTTAGTATGCAGCAGCAACAAGCACATTATGAAGCAATCGGTTACCAAGTTTTTTTACCTGATAGAAAAATGGAGACACAAAGTTTGCATCAACTATCTAATTGTTTCAAAGATAAGGTAACAGTGTTTATAGGACAATCTGGGGTAGGAAAGTCTACCTTACTTAATAAATTATCCCCAGAATTAGGACTGAAAACAGGCGAAATATCTGATGCTTTAGGAAGAGGTCGTCATACTACCCGTCATGTAGAATTAATTCCAGTTGCTAAAGGGTTGGTAGGAGATACCCCAGGCTTTAGTTCTTTAGATTTTCAAAAAATTGAACCAGTTGAGTTATCCAAGCAATTTCCAGAATTAAATGAAGCATCTAAACAGTGTAAATTTAGAGAGTGTCTACATGTGCATGAACCTCATTGCCAAGTGAAAAAGTTAGTAGAAACAGGTGAGATTGTTCAAAGCCGTTACGATCATTATTTACAGTTTTTAGAGGAAATAGAAAATCGCAAGCCAATGTATGGCCGAAATAAAAAATAAAGAGATGAATTAAAGGAGACGAGTTACGTGAAATTATCCCCATCGATTTTAAGTGCTGATTTTGCCAATTTAGAAAGAGACGTTAAGTTAGTTGAAGACGCTGGTGTTGACTACATTCATGTGGATGTTATGGATGGTCAGTTTGTTCCAAATATTACTTTAGGACCTAATGTGGTAAAAGCTATTCGACCTACTACTAAACTACCTTTAGATGTCCATTTAATGATTGTAGAACCAGAACGTTTTATTGAGGATTTTGCTAAAGCTGGAGCAGACATTATTGCTGTTCATCAAGAAAGTACGCCTCATATTCACCGAGCGTTACAAATGATTCGTTCTTTTGATGTGAAAGCTGGTGTGGTGATTAATCCAGGAACTCCTGTTGAAGCAATTAAACATGTGCTACCTTTAGCTGATTTAGTCTTAGTCATGACAGTTAATCCAGGTTTTGGTGGCCAAAGTTTTATTCCAGAGTGTTTAGATAAAATTGCAGAATTGGCTCGTCTAAAAAAAGAGCATAACTATTCATATGAAATCGAAGTGGACGGAGGTATCGTGCCAGAAACAGCGATTCTTTGTGCGAAAGCTGGAGCAGATGTGTTTGTGGCAGGTTCTTACATTTATAATGCACCAGCCCCTCATGAAAGAATTGAAAAGTTACGTGAAGCTCTTGAATAATCAACCTCAAGTAGTGATTGCAGCAGGAAGTGATCCTGATTTGTGGCCAGACATCACGGCTTATCCAATAGATACTAAGTGGATAGGGGTAGACCGTGGCACCTATTATTTATGGCAAAAGGGAATTCAACCTACTTTAGGAGTAGGGGATTTTGATTCTCTTAATAAAAGTGAATTATCCCAACTGGAACAAGTAGTGGCTAATATGCACTATGCTAAACCTGAAAAAGATGATACCGATACACAGCTAGCATTAGCTTTGGCTTTAGAAAAATATCCTACAAGTAGAGTGCAACTCATTGGCACAACAGGTGGCCGCTTAGATCATTTTTTATCTAATCTTTGGTTGCCTCTAGAGCCGAGGTTTCAGCCTTATCTAAGACAAATTTCTTTAGCTGACAAACAAAATACCATTCATTATTATCAGCCAGGCTCTTATCAAGTTGAAAAAGAAAGAGATAAAAAATATTTAGGTTTTATTTGTCTAACCCCAGTTGAAGCATTAACTATCCAAGATGCTAAGTATACCTTGAACCGATATACAGCTAATTATCCGATTAGTTTTGCTAGTAATGAATTTGTGGGAGAAGAAGTGCATTTTTCTTTTTCTAGTGGGATTGTTGCAGTCATTCAAAGTAAAGATAATAAAAAATAAGCTAGGAAACAATACGTTTCCTAGCTTATTTTTGACAGTAAAAAAATGACACTTTCGTATCATTTTCTAATCTCGTTTATAAATTAAACACGCTCAATTTTGCCTGATTTCAAAGCACGAGTTGAAACCCATACTTTTTTAGGTTTTCCGTCTACTAAAATACGAACTTTATGTAGATTTGCTTTCCAAGTACGTTTTGATGCGTTCAGTGCGTGAGAACGAGCATTTCCACTTCTAGACTTACGTCCAGTAAAATAACATTCTTTTGCCATGTTTCTTCCTCCTTTGCTTTGATATTCGAGCGGTTACTTCTAGCTCATACCAAATTAATTTACCATAAATCAAGGGATAATTCAAGATTAGTTTTTATTTTTTTAATCTAAAAAAAGTGACAAAACAATTCTATTCGAGTATTGTATCAAAATAATCAAAGATAGCCAAGAAAAAAATGATTTCTCTTTAAAATAAATAGCGGCTATGATAAAATAAAATGAGACAAATTGGGTATTTTTACTCAAAAGGAGGCTAGATCTATATGGCTGTGAAAATTAAAACACAAGCAGGAACCATTGAAATTAGCAATGAAGTGATCGCAACAGTAGTCGGAGGAGCAGCGACCGATATTTATGGAATTGTCGGAATGGCTAGCAAAAATCAAATTAAAGATAATTTAAATGAAATATTACGAAAAGAAAATTATTCAAAAGGTGTCGTCGTCAGACAAGAAGAAAACGGCGTGGCGATTGATGTGTATACGATTGTTAGTTATGGAACAAAGATTTCTGAAGTAAGTCGTAATGTGCAAGAAAAAGTTAAGTTTAACTTAGAAACGATGCTTGGAATTACGGCAAATTCTGTGAACGTGTATGTTCAAGGTGTCCGTGTACTGCCTGACTAAAATATCGTGATGTCTATAATCTAAGGAGGATTTATCAGTGAAAGTTACTAAAATCAACAATAGTCAGTTCCAGTCCATGGTACAAGCCGGTGCAAATCGTTTAAATGCAAATGCAGAATATGTCAACTCATTAAATGTTTTCCCTGTACCAGATGGTGATACTGGAACTAATATGAATTTATCTATGACTAGTGGAGCAAAAGCTGTTTCTACTAGCGTATCTGAACATGTAGGAGAATTAGCTCAAGCTTTATCTAAAGGGCTATTAATGGGAGCTAGGGGTAACTCTGGAGTTATTCTATCTCAATTATTCCGTGGCTTTGGTAAAAAGGTTGTAGAATTTGAAGAGTTGGATGCTAGACAGTTAGCTCAAGCATTTACTCATGGGGTAGAGACAGCCTATCATGCAGTGATGAAACCTGTTGAAGGAACCATCCTAACCGTTGCTAGAGAAGCAGCTCGTGCTGGTGAAAATAAAGCAAAACAAACCGATGATTGTGTTGCAGTGATGGAGGCTGTTTTAGAAGGCGGTAAAAAAGCCTTAGCTAAGACACCTGACTTATTACCTGTGTTAAAAGAAGTAGGAGTAGTAGATAGTGGTGGCCAAGGCCTAGTCTTCATTTATGAAGGTTTTTACGAATCATTATCTGGTAAAGAAGTAGTTAGTTTAGTTCATCAACCTAATGTGGCTGAAATGGACGAACTAGTTAACGCTGAACATCATCGTAGTGTAGCTGGTCATGTGGCTACTAAAGACATTAAGTTTGGCTATTGTACAGAAATTATGGTACGTATTGGAGAAGGTCCTACTGTTGAAAAAGAATTTGATTACGATGAATTTCGTAATTATCTAAATGAACTTGGGGACTCTTTATTAGTAGTAGCTGATGATGAAATTATAAAAGTTCATGTACATACAGAAAATCCTGGTAATGTGTTGAATTATGGACAAAAATTTGGTTCTTTAATCAAAATTAAAGTAGATAATATGCGTCTGCAGCACGATACTATTTTAGAAGCAGAAACACAAGCGACTAAGAAAGAAAAAATCCCTTATGGAGTGATTGCGATTGCTGCAGGGGAAGGGGTTCAAAAATTATTTACTAGCCTAGGAGCTAATTATGTTATTAGCGGTGGCCAAACGATGAATCCAAGTACAGAAGATATTGTTAAAGCGATTGATGAAGTCAATGCAGAAAAAATCATCATCTTACCTAATAATAAAAATATCTTTATGGCAGCGGATCAAGCTAAAGAAGTCGCAGAAGTTCCAGTAGTGGTTATTCCCTCTAAGACTATTTCTCAAGGAATGACAGCTATGTTAGGCTTTAACGACCAATTATCTCTTGAAGAAAATGAATCTGCTATGATAGATATGTTGTCAGAAGTGAAAAGTGGTCAAATTACGACAGCGATTAGAGATACAACGATTGATCATGTCGTAATTAAAACAGATGACTTTATTGGTATGGTTGAGGGCAAAATTGTTGTGTCAGAACCAGACCGATTTGATGCTTCTATGACAACTTTAAAAGCTATGGTTGATGAAGACAGTGAAATTGTCACATTAATTGTAGGAGAAGAAGGTCAACTAGAAGAAG
>NZ_PXZH01000003.1 GCF_003950325.1 Vagococcus humatus | reverse complement strand
GAGGGCAAAATTGTTGTGTCAGAACCAGACCGATTTGATGCTTCTATGACAACTTTAAAAGCTATGGTTGATGAAGACAGTGAAATTGTCACATTAATTGTAGGAGAAGAAGGTCAACTAGAAGAAGCTCAGCGTATTGAGGAAGCTCTTTTAGAATTAGATGATGAGTTAGAGATTGAAATTCATGAAGGAAATCAACCTGTTTATCCGTATATATTCTCAGTTGAATAGATATGACTGAGATTAAAAGATGCCAAACCTAGTTTGGCATCTTTTGCTATTTGTAAGAAAATTTTTAAAAGAAAGGAATGAAAAAAGTGACGTCATTAAAAGATTCTGTTCGCTTCTTGCCAGGTGTTGGAGAAAAAAGGGCGGAGACTTTAAAAACATTAGGCATTGAAACAATTGAAGATTTATTAACTTACTACCCATTTCGTTACGAGGATATTCAGGAAAAACAATTGGCAGAGCTTAGCGACCAAGAAAAAGTTGTCCTAAAAGGAGTGGTGTTATCCGACCCTGCAGTGAGTCATTTCGGTTACCGAAAAAGTCGTCTAACCTTTAGAATGATGCAGGAGCAAGCAGTGATTTTAGTCACCTTTTTTAACCAACCCTATTTAAAAGAACAAATAAGAGAAACAGCAGAAATTGCAGTTTATGGTAAATGGGATGCTAAAAGGCAGGCTTTAACAGGGATAAAAATCTTATCTGCAGCTTCTGACGAGGATTTTTCTCCAATTTATCATGTGAATAAACAAATCCGACAAGGTACTTTAGTCAAATTAATTCGCGTAGCATTTGATACTTACGGTGACGCCATTACGGAAATATTACCGCAACCTTTATTAGAGCAATATCATTTGATTGACCGTAAGCAGGCTATGTGGCAAATGCATTTTCCAGAAACTAAAGAAGATAATCAAAAAAGTAGAGAACGGTTAATTTTTGAAGAGTTCTTTTTATTTCAAATGAGCATGCAACAGTTACGCTACAGAGATAAAAAAGAACAACCAGGACTTAAAATAGCCTATGATTTAAACCGGCTCAAAACTTTTATTCAACAGCTACCTTTTGAGTTAACTGATGCGCAAAAACGAGTGACTAATGAAATCTGCCGAGACTTACTTTCTCCTTTTCACATGCAGCGACTACTTCAAGGAGATGTTGGAAGTGGAAAAACAATTGTGGCAGCTATCGTTCTTTACGCAACTAAAACAGCGGGCTTTCAAGGGGCTTTAATGGTTCCAACTGAAATATTAGCAGAACAGCATATGGCAAGCTTAACGGAGCTGTTTGACCCCTTAGAAGTTAAGATAGCTTTATTAACTGGTTCAACTAAAGCAAAAGAAAGACGATTAATTTTAGAAGAATTAGAAACAGGAGAATTAGATATTGTAGTAGGGACTCACGCTCTCATTCAAGAGCAGGTGACATTTCAAAATTTAGGCTTAGTTATTACAGATGAACAACACCGGTTTGGAGTTAATCAAAGACAACAATTGCGACAAAAAGGTCAAAATCCTGATGTATTATTTATGACGGCAACTCCAATCCCTAGAACCTTAGCGATTACTGCCTTTGGAGAAATGGATGTTTCTATTATTGATGAGTTACCAGCTGGCAGAATTCCGATTGAAACTCGCTGGATTCGGAAAAAACAATTACCCCAAGTTTTAACTTGGATGGAAAAAGAGTTATCTCAAAACAGACAGGCCTATGTGATCTGCCCGTTGATTGAGGAGTCAGAAACCTTAGACTTACAAAACTCTTTAGCAGTTTATCAGGATTTCAAGCAGCATTTTGAACCAGCTTACCAAGTCGGTCTGTTACACGGGAAAATGAAACCTCAAGAAAAAGAAGACATTATGGAAGCTTATAAAAAACAAGAGATT
The DNA here is from genome assembly GCF_003950325.1 of Vagococcus humatus. Taxonomy (GTDB): domain Bacteria; phylum Bacillota; class Bacilli; order Lactobacillales; family Vagococcaceae; genus Vagococcus_C; species Vagococcus_C humatus. Next base: position 124,312 of record NZ_PXZH01000003.1, on the reverse strand, counting down.
CAAATTTTAGTGTCTACTACGGTTATTGAGGTAGGAGTAAATGTGCCTAACGCTACGATGATGCTAATTATTGATGCACACCGCTTTGGACTAGCTCAGTTGCATCAGTTACGAGGACGGGTAGGGCGAGGGAGTCACGCCTCTTATTGTTTGTTAGTAGCAGATCCTAAAAATGATACTGGAAAAGAACGAATGAAAATTATGACTGAGACTACAGACGGTTTTGTTTTAAGTCAAAAAGATTTAGAAATGCGTGGACCTGGTGAGTTTTTTGGGGCAAAACAATCAGGCTTACCAGAATTTAAAGTAGGAGATATTTTAGCTAATCAAGACATATTAGAGCAAGCCAGAAAAGAAGCAATATTGCTTTGGTCGATCCCTCATTGGTGGCAAGATTCTCTTTATTTACCATTAGCGACTCAGTTAAAAGATAGGCAAGAAGCCTTTCAAAATCTTGATTAAGAAACCTGCACGATAATACTTAGATTATGTTATACTGAAAAATGATTAGATTCAGTAAAGGGAGGGAATAGGTTATGAAAATTGCTGTAGATGCAATGGGCGGTGACTTCGCACCTAAGGCGATTATAGAAGGGGTCATGCTTGCTAAACAAGAATTTCCAACAATTGAATTTCAATTATATGGAAATGAAGAAGCTATTAAACCTTATCTAACAGATGACACCCATATTAAATTAATTCATACAGATGAAAAAATTGAAAGTGACGATGAGCCTGTTAAAGCAATTAGACGTAAAAAACAAGCATCCATGGTGTTAGCAGCAAAAGCAGTTAAAAATGGAGAAGCAGATGCGATGTTTTCTGCAGGAAATACAGGAGCTTTGTTAGCTGCAGGATTATTTATTGTGGGAAGAATACCACAAATTGAAAGACCAGGTCTTATGACAACTATGCCAGTTTTCGGAAATAAATCTGCTGGGTTTGATTTTATTGACATGGGAGCTAATGCTGATAATAAGCCAGAACATTTGCTTGATTTTGCTATTTTAGCTAGTTATTATGCCGAACATGTTAGAGGGGTTAAAAAACCGAGAGTAGCGTTATTAAATAATGGTTCAGAAGCGTCTAAAGGCAGTGATTTAACGAAAAAAACCTATGCACTTTTAGAGCAAGAACCTGGGTTGAATTTTATTGGCAACCTTGAAGCTAGAGACTTGTTAACCGGTGCTGCAGATGTAGTGGTCACAGACGGATTTACTGGTAATGCTGTTTTAAAAGCAACAGAAGGAACAGCTTTAGCGATTACTTCGTTGTTAAAAGAATCAATTTTAAATTCAGGTTTAAAAGGAAAATTGGGAGCAGTTTTATTAAAAGATTCCTTGAAATCCATGAAAAATGAATTAGACTATTCCAGTCATGGTGGGGCAGTTTTGTTTGGTTTAAAAGCGCCAGTAGTTAAAACTCATGGATCAACTGGTCCAGAGGCAGTCCAAGCAACTATCCGTCAAATTCACAAAATGTTAGAACAACATGTAGTGAGTGATCTTGTTGCTTATTATCATGAAAAAAGTCAATTAGAATCAATTGATTAACCTAGGTTCTTTGCGATATTTTTCAAAGGATAGACAAATAGAAAAAATATCAGTAAAATAGAAACATAATTGGATATATTCAAAGGGGGTCTAGATGTTGACAAGAGAAGAGATACTCGGAAAGGTTCGCAATATTATCGTGAATCATTTTGATATTGAAGCAGAAAAAGTAACAGAAAACTTGAATATTAAAGCCGATTTAGACGCAGATTCAATTAGTATTATGGAATTTGTTTTAGAACTTGAAGACGAGTTTGGAACAGAAATTTCTGACGAAGATGCTGAAAAGATAGAAACAGTTGGAGCAGCTGTGGATTATATTACGAATAATTTATAAGAAATAAGAAGAAAAGTTTCTGCCATTATTAGGGAAATCTAATAATAGTAGGAGCTTTTTTTAGAGTATTCTAAAAATAAATGAACTTATTACCTATTTCTGATTGATAATTGTAGATTTTTTAAGTATAATTATTAAATATCAAAGAGATTATGAGAATAAAAAAAGAAAATACCACTTGCGAAGATTCTATTTTTTTTGTAAGTTTTCATTAAGAAAGGGGTATCCTATTTGAGTACCGATGAACAACTGTTGGACGTCAGAAATCTTCATACTGGTTTTAGAATTAAAGATAACTTTTATGACGCAGTAGATGACGTATCCATTACATTAAATCGCAATGAAATTTTAGCTATCGTAGGGGAGTCTGGTTGTGGTAAAAGTACATTAGCTACAACGATTATGGGACTTCACAACCCAATTAATACCAAAATAACTGGGGAAATTATTTACAAAGACATGAATTTGTTAGATTTTAATGAAACGCTTTACAATCAAATTCGTGGGAATGACATTGGCATGATCTTCCAAGATCCATTATCAGCACTAAATCCGCTGATGCGTATTGGAGATCAAATTGCTGAAGGTCTGTCTTATCACACAGACTACAACAAAGAACAACGAGAAAAACGAGTTTTAGAATTATTGGAGCAAGTAGGTATTAAAAATCCGCCTCGGATTGCAAAACAATATCCTCATGAACTATCTGGTGGGATGAGACAACGGGTAATTATTGCTATTGCTATTGCATGTAAACCGCCTATTATTATTGCAGATGAGCCAACTACTGCCTTAGACGTAACCATTCAAGCCCAAATTTTGGACTTATTGGCCAATCTACAACAAGAAACCAATGCTGGGATTATTATGATTACCCATGACTTAGCTGTAGTGGCAGAGATGGCTGACCGAGTGGCAGTAATGTATGCTGGTCAAATTGTGGAACAAGCAACAGTTCAAGAATTGTTTGAAAATCCACTTCATCCTTATACTCGTTCCTTACTAAATTCAATTCCTCAAGAAGATGCACCAGATGAAGAATTACACGTTATTGAAGGAATTGTACCATCATTAAAAAACTTACCACGTGAGGGCTGTCGTTTTGCTCCGCGTATTCCATGGATTTCTGAGGAAGCCCATGAGCAAAATCCAACCTTACATGAAGTGACGCCAGGACATTCAGTTCGGTGTACTTGTTATAAACACTTCCACTTTAGGGATGAGGGAGGAAAAGCCTAATGAGTGAATTAATTAAGATTTCAGATTTAAAAATCCATTATCCAATTCGTAGCGGTTTTTTTAACCGAGTAACAGACTATGTTTATGCAGTAGACGGTGTGGATTTTGTTATTGAAAAAGGAAAAACTTACGGGTTAATCGGAGAATCTGGTTCGGGAAAGTCTACAACGGGGAAAGCAATCGTTGGTCTTGAGAAAGTTACTAGCGGTAGTATCGTTTATGAAGGCAATGAAGTGACGAAAAAAAGTGTCCGAAAAGCAACAGGATACAACAAAGATGTTCAAATGATTTTCCAAGATTCTATGTCTAGTTTGAATCCTAAAAAACGTGTCATTGATATTATTGCTGAACCTATTCGAAACTTTGAACGTCTATCTGACCAAGAAGAAAAGAAAAAAGTTCAAGCCATGCTTGATATTGTTGGGATGCCAACAGATGCGTTATACAAATATCCTCATGAGTTTTCAGGAGGACAACGGCAACGGATTGGAGTGGCTAGAGCAGTAGCTACCAGTCCTAAATTAATTGTTGCCGATGAACCAGTGTCTGCACTAGATTTATCTGTACAAGCACAGGTTTTAAACTTTATGAAAAATATTCAAGAAGAGTTTGGGTTAAGTTACTTATTTATTTCTCACGATTTAGGTGTGGTGAAATACATGTGTGATAACTTGGCGATTATGCACAAAGGACGCTTTGTTGAAATCGGCACACGAGAAGACATTTACAATAATCCAAAACATATTTATACTAAACGCTTACTTTCAGCTATTCCTAAAATCGATGTGAGTCATCGTGAGGAACATAAAGTTCGTCGTCGTGAAGTGGAACAAGAATTCCAAAACTTACAAAAAGAGTATTACGATGACAATGGACGAGTGTATGATTTGAAGCCAATCAATAAAACACATCAGGTGGCTTTGGAACATGTAGAAAGTGAGGGAAAATAATATGTGGAAGACGATTTTAAGACGGATTATTTTGATGATTCCCCAAGTTATTATCTTAAGTATTTTCATTTTCTTACTAGCTCAAGCGATGCCTGGGGATCCGTTTACTGGGTTAATCAACCCTAACATGGACCCAGCAGTTATTGAAAAAATGAGAGAGGCTGCAGGATTAAATGACCCTTGGCACATTCAATATATTCGTTGGATTGGCAATGCCATTCATGGGGATTTTGGTACTAGTTTCTTGTACAAGTTACCAGTAGCAGAGATTATTGGTGAACGAGCTTTAAATACTATTTGGTTATCTTTATTAACTGTTATTTTAACTTATTTGATTGCTTTACCACTAGGTTTATTCGCAGGACGTTACCAAAATTCTTGGTTTGATAAAGTAGTAGTTGTTTACAACTTTTTCAGTTTTGCAGTTCCTATCTTTATCTTTGCTTTATTAACGTTATTTATTTTTGGTTATCGTTTAGATTGGTTCCCAACAACAGGTTCTGTGTCAAGCGATGTCGTTAAAGGAACAACAGCTTATTTCTTTGATAAGCTTCACCACATTACTTTGCCGGCTATATCGCAAGCCTTTTTAGCTACAGCAGTAACTATTCAATATTTACGTAGTGAAGTAATTGATGCAAAAACACAAGACTTTGTTAGAACAGCTCGCTCTAAAGGGGTGCCGACTAATAAAGTATTTACCCGACATATTTTCCGTAATGCTTCATTGCCGATTGCTTCACAGCTAGGTTATGAAATTACTGGATTGATTAGTGGTTCAGTTGTTATTGAGAAGATTTTTGGTTATCCAGGGATTGGAAAATTATTTATTGACTCAATCGTTCAACGCGACTATACAGTTATTACCGCTTTGATTTTGATTTTAGGAATTGCGACCCTAATCGGCACGTTACTTTCTGATATTATTATGAGTATCGTTGACCCACGGATTCGTATTCAATAAACATCAAAAGAAAAGGAAGGGAATGTATAGACATGGCAAAAGAAAAAAAAGTCAATGAGAACGTGCAAGAAAGTGTCCCTCCTATGGGCATGACCATGATTGCACGAGAATTTAAAAAAGATAAACTAGCGATGTTTTCGCTTGCGGTTTTAGTGATTATTTTATTAGGTGTTTTTATAGGTTCTGTTATTATTAATCAGGATCAAATAATGCGAGTGAGCATTTTTGATAAGTATGCAGCACCTGGTACCTTTAGTACAACTAATAACACTACTTTTATTCTAGGAGCAGATGAAGGTGGACGGGATGTTTTCGGTCAGTTAATTATTGGAGCAAGAAATTCCATTTTGATTGGATTTACAATTACGATTGTGACATCTATTATTGGGGTAGGTTTAGGGATTGTTTCAGGTTATTATGGTGGAGCAATTGATAATATTTTAATGCGGATTGTGGATTTTATTATGATCTTACCAATCCAAATGATTATTATCGTATTTGTAACGATTGTCCCTAAATATAACGTTTGGTCATTTATTGGAATCATGAGTAGTTTTTATTGGGTTGGGAAGGCTCGGTTGTTTAGAAGTAAAGCCTTGTCAGAAAGCCGAAGAGATTACGTAAGTGCTTCTAAAACGTTAGGAACTAGTGATTTTAAAATTATGTTCCGAGAGTTGATGCCAAACTTAAGCTCACTAATAATTACGAATTTAACGATGAACTTTGCAGCAAATATTGGGATTGAAACAACCCTTACTTTCTTAGGGTTTGGGTTGCCAACTAACGTTCCAAGTTTAGGAACATTAATTGGTTATGCAAGTAATGGGGATGTTTTATCCAATAAAACGTGGATCTGGTTACCAGCTTCCGTATTAATTTTAGTAATGATGTTAAGTATTAACTATGTTGGTCAGGCATTGAAGCGTTCAGCAGATGCACGTCAACGTTTAGGTTAATTGAAAAATTGGGGGAAAGAAATTCATGAACAAAAAGTTTGTTGGTATGGCAACTGTTTTAGCACTTACTTCAGCAACATTAGTAGCATGTGGTGGAGATAAAAAAGCAAACACCACTAATAATGAGGTTGAAACGGCAGATGTAGCAAAATTTCCAGTCGAATCTAAAAATGAGAAAAAGGCAATTAAAGATGGAACTTTAGATGTGGCAGTTGTAGCAGATTCATCTTTTAGAGGACTGTTCTCAGCAGAACTTTATGAAGATAATGTAGACATGCAATTTATGCGTCCATCTCATGAATCTTTATTTACAACAGATGAAGATTTCGTTATCACAAATGATGGTCCTGCAAAATTGGATTTAGATGTGGAAAATAAAAAAGCAACCATTACAATTCAAAAAGATTTAACTTGGTCTGATGGTGAAAAAGTCACAGCAGATGATTTGATTTGGCCTTACGAAATCATTGGTCATAAGGACTATACAGGTGTTAGATATGATAATAACATGACTAACATTATTGGTATGGAAGACTATCATGATGGTAAAAGTGAGACTATTTCAGGGATTAAAAAAGTTGACGACAAAACCATTACAATTGAATATAAAGATGTAAACCCTGGTTTACTACAATCAGGTGGTGGTATTTGGGAAAATGCAGCACCTAAGCATGCTATGAAAGATATTCCAGTTAAGGATTTAGCATCTAGCGATATTGTTAGAAAACGTCCTATTACGTTTGGACCTTATGTAATGACCAATGTAGTGAACGGTGAAGCGGTAGAATACCAACCAAATAAGTATTACTATAAAGGTGCGCCTAAGTTAGCAAAAATCAACTTTACATCGGTTGCTTCTGCCTCTATTGTAGAAGCGTTAAAAGCTAAAAAATATGATATGGTTGTTTCAATGCCAACAGATATTTACTCAACGTATAAAGATTTAGAGAATTATTCTGTTTTAGGTAGACCAGAGTTATCTTATACCTACTTAGGTTTTAAACTAGGTAAATGGGATAAAGCTCAAGGACAAGTTATTCCAAATCCAGATGCTAAAATGGCAGATGAAAAATTACGTCAGGCAATGGGTTATGCAGTTAACAATGATGAAGTTGGGAAAAAATTCTATAATGGATTAAGAACTAATGCAACAACATTAATTCCACCAGTCTTTAAATCTTTACACGATAAAGACATTAAAGGGTATACCCAAAATAAAGAAAAAGCTAGAGACTTACTAAAAGAAGCGGGCTATAAAGATAAAGATGGCGACGGTTTTGTAGAAGATAAAAATGGTAAAAAACTAGTGATTAAATTCGCTTCTATGTCCGGTGGAGAAACAGCTCAACCATTAGCTGATTACTATATCCAAGAGTGGAAAGATATTGGTTTAAATGTTGAATTAGCAACAGGACGTTTGATTGATGTTCAGTCATTCTATGACAAGCTAAAAAATGATGATCCTGAAATTGATATTTATCAAGGAGCTTGGGGAACAGGAACAGATCCTAGTCCTACAGGTTTATACGGTAGACATTCATTCTTTAACCATGGCCGCTTTGCAGATGAAGAAAATGATAAATTATTAGAAGCGATTGATTCAAAAGAATCATTTGATCCTGAAAAACGTCAAGAAGCTTTTTATAATTGGCAAAAGTATGCATCTAAAAAGGCTTTTGTTATTCCAACACTTTACCGAACAGAAGTTATGCCTGTGCATGACCGAGTAACTGGTTTAGATTGGCATCAAAATAACTTCTATATGTGGAGTGAAATTGGTGTTAGTCAAGAAAAAAGATAGGTAGCTTAAAAAAACGAGAGGATATCCTCTCGTTTTTTTTATTTTGCTTGTTAAATCAATCAAATGATAAAGATATTCAGCTAAATGTATATTTATCGCTGAATAATTAATAATTTTTGTTGCAATATTATGAGAAATAGTTTAATATAATATATAAATTATGAGATTATTTTTAATATTATAATAGTTATTTAATGTTAAGAGAGGGGAAAGTATACATGAAAAAGAAACAAGTATTAGGAATGATTACTGTCGCAACTATGGCAACTTTGATGTTGACAGCTTGTGGAGGGAATCAGAAAGCTGATGATAAGGGGAAAGGAAATAAAGAAACCCAAACTGAAGATGTTTCTAAGATGCCAATCAAAGTTTCCAACACCAAAAAGGCTATTAAAGATGGAACACTTGATGTTGCTATTGTGACAGATAGTTCTTTCCAAGGGTTATTAATGCCAGAGTTATCTCAAGATGCGATTGATTCGTCTATTGCAGGACCAATGCAACAAACGCTTTTTGCAACAGATAAAGACTTTAAAATGGTAGACGGTGGAGCAGCCGACTTCAAATTAGATGAAGATAAAAAAATTGCAACAGTTACTTTACGTGAAAATTTAAAATGGTCAGACGGTGAACCTGTTACTTCTGATGATTTAGTTTTCCCTTATGAAATTATTGGAGATAAAGACTATACAGGGGTTCGTTATGATGAACGTTTTAGAAATATTGTAGGGATGGAAGAATACCATGAAGGAAAAGCTGATACTATTTCTGGTATTAAACAAGTAGACGACCGCACTATGACGATTGAATTTAAAGAAGTGAACCCTAGCTTGCTACAAGCTTCAGGTATCTGGGAAGCAGCTGCACCAAAACATGCATTGAAAGATGCTTCTATCAAAGATTTAGCTTCTCATGATTTAATGCGTAAAAGTCCATTAAGTTATGGTCCCTATGTGGTAAGTAAAGTGGTTAACGGAGAGTCTATTGAATATACACCGAATAAATATTATAAAGAAGCTTTCGGTGAAGATCCAAAATTATCTAAAATCACCATTACTGTAGTAAATCCTTCTTCCATTGTAGAAGCGTTAAAAGCTAAAAAATATGATATCGCTCTATCTATGCCAACAGACAACTTCCCAACGTATAAAGATACAGAAGGGTACGAAATGTTAGGCCGTGAAGAAATGTCTTATACTTATTTAGGTTTCAAAATGGGTAAATGGGATAAAGACAAGAAAGAAAACGTCTTAGATTCAAATGCTAAAATGTCAGATAAAAACTTACGTCAAGCAATGGGTTATGCTATCAATAATGATGAAGTTGGACAAAAATTCTATAATGGATTAAGAAGAAATGCGACCACATTGATTCCGACTGTGTTTAAGTCTTATCATGATAGTGACATTAAAGGATATACACAAGATAAAGAAAAAGCGAAAAAACTATTAAAAGATGCTGGCTATAAAGATAAAGATGGTGACGGATTTGTAGAAGATAAAGATGGTAAGAAATTAACAATTAAATTTGCTTCTATGTCCGGTGGAGAAACAGCTCAACCATTAGCCGATTACTATATCCAAGAGTGGAAAGACATTGGTTTAAATGTTGAATTAGCAACAGGACGTTTGATTGATTTCCAATCATTCTATGATAAATTACAAAATGATGATCCAGGTATCGATGTGTACCAAGGAGCTTGGTCTACAGGTATGGATCCAAGTCCAACAGGTTTATATGGTCGTCATGCCGCTTTCAATATGAGCCGATTTGTTAGTGAAGAAAATGATAAATTATTAGAAGCAATTGATTCTAAAGATTCTTTTGACTCTAAGAAACAGAAAAAAGCTTTCAGTGAATGGCAAGAATATGCTTACAAAGAAGCATTTGTTATTCCAACCTTATATCGTAGTGAAGTTTTACCAGTTAATAAACGGGTAACTGACTTTGACTGGAAGACAACTAGCTATGATGTTTGGGCAAAAGTTGGCGTTTCTGATAAAGAAAGACAATAATTAAGAGGCTGTAAACAGCCTTATAAAATGAGAGATAGATTAGATTATTCTAATCTATCTCTTTTATTTTATTCAGAAAGTTTTCAAAGATAACACAAATTATACTTGCAATCTTTGATTAAGTAGTATATCATCATTATTAAATCATTTTAATTTTTCTAATCAAAAGTTAATTGTTCGGGAGGAAATTATTTATGCAAAAGAAAAAGTTAGTCTATACAGGGATGGTAACATTGATGTCTCTGGCATTAGTAGGTTGTGGTGGTAATAAAGCAACTGACAAGGATGTTTCTAAAAACGACGATAAAAGTGATAAAAAAGAAGTATTAGCTAAAGATCAAGTGTTAAAAACGAACGTTACCCAAGAAATGCCAACAGCAGATATCTCTTTATCCACAGATGTCATTAGTGCGGTAGCCTTAAACAACTGTTATGAAGGAATTTATCGTTTGGGTAAAGATAGTCAACCAGAACTAGCAGGGGCTACAGAAAAAGCAGAAGTAAGTGAAGACGGCAAAATTTACAAAGTTAAATTAAAAGAAGATGCTAAATGGTCAGACGGAAAACCTGTTACAGCAGCTGATTATGTTTATAGCTGGCAACGAACAGTGGATCCTAAAACAGCTTCAGAATATGCTTACTTACACGGCTGTGTAAAAAATGCAGAAGATATTATTGCTGGTAAAAAGGATAAATCAGAATTAGGAATTAAAGCTGTCAGTGATTATGAGTTAGAAATTGAGCTAGACCGAGCAACTCCATATTTTGATTATTTACTAGCGTTCAGTACATTCATGCCTCAACGTCAAGATATTGTTGAAAAATGGGGCAAAGATTATGCGACAACTAGTGAAAAATCAGTTTACAATGGTCCTTTCGTTTTAGCAGAGTTTGACGGACCAGGAACTGATACAGAATGGTCTTACAAAAAGAATGATCAGTATTGGGATAAAAAAGTTGTAAAACTAGATGAAGTTAAAGTAAGTGTGGTAAAAGAAGCTTCTACTAGTCTTAACTTGTATCAAGATAATAAAGCAGAAGAAATTACCTTATCTGGTGAATTAGCTCAGCAAATGGCTAATGATCCAGAATATGTGATTGATAAAAAAGCAAGTGTTACTTGGTTAGAAATGAACATGCGAGATGAAAAATCGCCATTTAAAAATGAAAACTTACGAAAAGCTATTGCTTATTCAATTGACCGAAAAGCTTTAGTTAATCAAATTTTAGGTGATGGCTCAGTAGATGTTCAAGGAATTGTGCCAGCTGATATGGCTAAAAATCCTGAGTCAGGTCAAGATTTCGTAAAAGATTCTGGGAAGCATTTAAGTTACAACGAAGAAAAAGCCAAAGATTATTGGGAAAAAGCTAAAAAAGAATTAAAAGTAGATTCTCTTAAATTTGATATTTTAGCATCAGATACTGACTCTTCTAAAAAAGTGATTGAATACATCCAAGGTGCTATTCAAGACACATTAGAGGGAGTTAAGGTAACTGTTAGTCCAGTTCCTTTTGCAGTTCGTCTAGACCGTAGTAACTCTGGAGATTTTGATACAGTGTTAAGTGGTTGGAACGCTGACTATGCTGACCCAAGTAGTTTTACTGATTTGTTCGTGACAGGTAATTCTTACAACAGAGGACATTATACAAGTAAAGATTATGATGCTAAAGTGAAAGCTTCTGCAGTTGAACATGCCACTGAACCTGAAAAACGTTGGCAAGATATGGTAGATGCTGAGAAAATTATCATGGATGATATGGGTGTTGTTCCTGTCTATCAAAAAGCAGAAGCTCATTTAAGAACAGCTAAAGTAAAAGATTTAGTCGTTCATAGTACTGGAGCACCATTTACTTATAAATGGGCGTATAAAGTTGAATAAAAAAAGTAGTTAACACATGTGTTAACTACCTGATGTTACAAAAAGCAGCAGAACCGAAAGCAAAAGTAGGATGCCCCCTATACATAACCAGTAAACTGGTTGGGTTTGTACAATCTTTGATATCGGTATATAGTCTTTCGGTTCTTGCTTTTTTCTTAAATGAAGTAAATGTTTCATACTTCGTTGAAAATTATCAAAGAATCCAGAGGACATGATTAAAATCGTGAATCCGATGATTAAAAAAAATAAAGAAACCATAAACAAACTATTCGATAACTGAATAAAGGAAAAAGGTTGTTGTGTTAGTAAAAAATAACCTGTTAAACCAACAGCGATGATGAGAAATGTCCAAAATATTTTCTTACTATCCTTCATTTTCTTTTCTCTTTTCTTTGTATTTTTTAATATTAATGTAATGGATTTATAACAAAAAGTCAAAAATAGAGATAAGAGGTGTGATGATTTAATGAAAAATTTTCTTAAATATTTATTGAAACGAATCTTTTTTATGCTAATAACTTTATGGTTGATAGCGACAGTTACTTTTTTCTTGATGAAGTTTTTACCAGGTTCACCTTACGTCAATCAAGAGAAACTATCACCAGAGCAAATAGCTATTTTAAATAAACAAGCAGGATTAGATCGTCCAGTGATTGAGCAATATGGCATTTACCTAAAAAATATTGTCCAAGGTGACTTTGGGACATCTTTCCAATTTAAAAATCAACCAGTAGCTAAACTGTTAGTTGACCGTATTGGTCCATCGGTTCAGTTAGGAGTACAAGCCATTATTTTAGGTACGTTAATGGGGATTTTATTAGGGGTTATTGCGGCAATGAGACAAAACACCTGGGTGGATACAGTAGCTACCTTAGTGGCTATTCTTGGTCGTTCCATTCCTAACTTTGTGTTTGCTGTGTTACTTCAGTTACTGTTTGCAATCAAATGGCAAGTTTTACCAATAGCTAAATGGGACCAAGGGTTTATTTCAACTATTTTACCGACTGTTGCCTTAGCCATGTCTCCTTTAGCCGATTCGGCTAGATTTATTCGGACAGAAATGGTTGAAGTACTAGGAAGTGACTACATTGAGTTAGCAAGAGCTAAAGGATTAAGTTATTGGCAAGTAGCATTTAAACATGGCCTTAGAAATAGTTTAATTCCTCTGATTACTTTATTAGGACCTTTAGCTGTGAGTTTAATGACAGGTTCTCTAGTGGTTGAAAATATTTTTGCCATTCCAGGAATTGGTGAACAGTTTGTTAAATCCATTTTAACAAATGATTATCCAACTATTATGGCGGTGACGTTACTATTTTCAACTATGCTTGTAGTGGTTATTTTGATTGTAGATATTTTATATGGATTAGTGGATCCTCGTATTCGAGTGTCAGGAGGTAGTGAAACCTAATGGAACAAACACAACTTAATGTTAAACAGTTTTCAGCAGATAGTTTTGAACCATTGATTCACGCTGAAAGAGAAAGTAGAGAAAAAATAGTCGCTCCGTCTTTAACTTTTTTACAAGATTCTTGGCGGCGATTGAAAAAAAATAAAGGAGCAGTTATTTCTTTATTTATTTTAATTGCAGTAGCAGTAATAGCTTTTGGCTCAATTTGGGTATCTCCACACGATCCTACTAAACAAAATGTAAAGTACATTAATTTGCCACCTAAAATTCCAGGAGTTTCATTAGATGGTTTCAATGGAACTGCTTTAATTGGTGGACAACGTGTAGATAAATATGCTCAAGCAAATGTCCCAGAGCAAGTTCATTTTTATTTAGGAACAGATGGTTTAGGACGAGATTTGTTGTCTCGTTTATTAATGGGGACACGCGTTTCACTGATTATTGCTATTATAGCCGCCCTACTAGATTTATCAATTGGGGTAACTTACGGCATGATTTCAGGGATGAAAGGCGGCAAAGTAGATAATGTGATGCAGCGAGTTCTAGAAGTGTTATCAGGTATTCCTAACTTAGTAGTTATGATTTTAATGTTAACTATTTTTGAACCAGGTATGACTTCTATTATTTTAGCCATGATTGTGACTGGTTGGATTACGATGGCACGGATTGTTAGAGCTCAGGCTCTTAAAATAAAGGATCAGGAATATGTGATGGCAGCTCGCACATTAGGAGAGTCTTCAAGTAAAATTGCGTTAAAACATGTGTTGCCTAATATTTCAGGGGTCATTATTGTGCAAATGATGTTTAGTATTCCTTCAGCTATCTTTTTTGAAGCCTTTTTAGGATTTATTGGGTTAGGATTACGTCCACCTGCAGCTTCACTAGGAACATTGCTGAATGAAGGGTATAAAACTTTCCGATTTTTACCTCACTTAATGTGGGCACCAGCGATTACGTTATCCGTTATCATGGTTTGTTTTAACTTATTGGCAGATGGTTTAAGAGATGCATTTGATCCAAAAATGAAAGATTAGTGGTGAAAGTAATATGAAAAAAATATTAGAAGTAGATGACTTACATATTTCCTTTGATACATTTGCTGGAAAGGTTCAAGCAATTCGAGGAGTAAGTTTTGATTTATATAAAGGAGAAACTTTAGCGATTGTAGGAGAATCTGGTTCTGGTAAATCTGTTACGACTCGCACGATCATGCGGTTGTTAGCTAATAATGGGCATATTGATCAAGGGAAAATTTTGTTTAAAGGAGAAGATTTAGTCCATAAAACAGAACGAGAGATGCAAAAGATTCGCGGAAAAGAAATTGCCATGATTTTCCAAGATCCTATGACCTCATTAGATCCAACTATGAACATTGGAAATCAAGTCGCAGAATCTCTTAGAAAACATAAAAAAGTATCTAAAAAAGAAGCTTTAGCTAGTGCTTTAGAATTGTTGAAGCTAGTAGGTATTCCTAATGCAGAGCAGCGATTGAAAAATTATCCTCACCAATTTTCAGGAGGACAACGGCAACGGATTGTGATAGCTATCGCTTTAATCTGTTATCCAGAAATTCTGATTGCAGATGAACCTACAACAGCTCTCGATGTAACTATTCAAGCACAAATTATTGAATTAATGAAAGAAATCCAACAAAAGATTCAAACCTCTATTATTTTTATTACCCATGATTTAGGGGTAGTAGCTAATGTGGCAGACCGAGTAGCAGTGATGTACGGTGGTAGAATTATTGAAGTAGGTACCTCTGATGAGATTTTTTATCACCCACAACATCCTTATACTTGGGGACTATTAAGTTCAATGCCAACGTTAGAAATGGAAGAGAATGAGTTATATGCTATTCCTGGCTCTCCTCCTGATTTATTAGATCCACCTAAAGGAGATGCCTTTTATCCTAGAAATGAATATGCTTTAAAAATTGATACACTTGAAGCACCTCCTTTCTTTGAGGTTAGCCCAACCCATCAAGCGGCTACTTGGTTGTTAGCCCCTCATGCACCAAAAGTGACGCCACCAAAAGAAATAGTCAGACGTTGGCGTCTTTATGAACAAAAAACAGGGTTAAAGCAGACCGCTTTAAACTAGACTAGATAAGAAAGGAGAAAGCTATGAATCAAGTAGCTATGCCAAACAAATTGCTAGATGTCCAAAATCTGAAACAATATTTTCATCCAGGCCAAGAAAATGAAGTGCGAGCAGTAGATAATGTGAGCTTTCATATTTATGAAGGGGAAACCTTTGGCTTAGTTGGAGAATCTGGTTGCGGAAAATCTACAACAGGTAGAAGTATTATTCGTTTATACCATCCAACTGATGGAGAAATTTATTTTAACGGTGAAGATATTAGCAAGCTAAAAGGTAAAAAAAATATGCAACAATTT
This sequence comes from Vagococcus humatus, assembly GCF_003950325.1. Classification (GTDB taxonomy): domain Bacteria; phylum Bacillota; class Bacilli; order Lactobacillales; family Vagococcaceae; genus Vagococcus_C; species Vagococcus_C humatus. The sequence continues at coordinate 108,807 of NZ_PXZH01000003.1, read as the reverse complement.
CGTCGGGACATTCAGATGATTTATCAGGATCCTTATGCCTCATTAAATCCTCGGATGAAAGTCCAAGATATTATCGCAGAAGGGATAGACATTCACGGGTTGGCTGAAAGTGATGCAGACCGTAATCAACAGGTGAATGACTTACTTGAATTAGTAGGTTTAGATAAGAGCCATGCTACTCGTTATCCTCATGAGTTTTCAGGAGGGCAACGGCAACGGATTGGAATCGCTAGAGCATTAGCTGTTCAACCACGGTTTATTATTTGTGATGAGCCTATCTCAGCTTTGGATGTGTCTATTCAAGCCCAAGTCGTCAATCTATTACAGGAACTTCAGCGGAAAAAGAATTTAACTTATTTATTTATTGCCCATGATCTTTCTATGGTGAAATATATTAGTGATCGGATTGGTGTCATGCATTTTGGCAAACTGGTAGAAGTAGGAACAAGTGAAGAAGTTTACCGTTTTGGCTTACATCCTTATACAGAAAGTTTGCTATCAGCGATTCCTTTACCAGATCCTGACTATGAACGTAATAGACGGAGAGTAACGTATCAAGCCCCTAAAGAAGATGGCAAAGAACGTTCTCTAAAAGAAATAGCTTCTGGACACTATATTTATTGCAGTGATGATGAAGTCCCTTTTTATCAAAAGAAGCTTGAACAAAAGAAAAGGCAGTAGATACTCTTTCCCCATCTGCTGCTTTTTATAAATAATCTCCGGGACTCTCTGCTCCAGAGTCTCGGAGATTTTTTGTTTTTATTAAAATTAAAGGAAAGCTAGAGAATATATTTCAAATTAAGTTAAAAACAAGTATAATGTAGTTTGATACAAACTAATTGAAAAAAGGAATGTGATCAATGGATGAACAATTTTTAAAGCTATTAAAAGATGAGTATCAAGTGGTCTTTCAGAAAGAAAACTTGTTAAAACAAGCTTTTACTCATTCATCCTATGTGAATGAACATCGCTATTTAGAATTAACAGATAATGAGCGGTTAGAATTTTTGGGAGATGCTGTGTTGGAATTGTTAGTCTCTGAATATATTTATTGTCATTATCAAGAGTCACCTGAAGGAAAGTTAACCAAGTTGAGAGCAGCTATTGTTTGTGAGGAAAGTCTGTCTAAATTTGCTATTGAATGTTCCTTTGATAAATATGTGCGACTTGGCAAAGGAGAAGAAAATTCAAACGGTCGGAAACGTCCAGCTCTTTTGTGTGATTTATTTGAATCTTTTCTAGGGGCGCTTTATTTGGATCAAGGATTAGAAGCAGTCAATCGCTTTTTACAACAAGTGGTGTTCCCTAAAGTTGAAGCTGGTGTTTTTTCACATGAGATGGATCATAAAACTGCTTTACAAGAATTATTGCAACGAAATGGAGATATTCATATTGAATATCATTTGGTGAGTGAAGAAGGACCAGCTCATGATCGTTCTTTTACAGTAGAGGTTCAAGCTGGTGAGAAGATTATCGGAACAGGTATTGGGAAATCAAAAAAATTAGCAGAACAAAATGCTGCCTGTGAAGGTATTTTGTATATGCAGAAAAAAAGCAGCTGAGTAAAAAAGAGAGCTTTCTTTTTTACTCAGCTCTCTTATGTTAGAGGGGAAGTATGAGGGGAGTTTGTCAGATTGTATTTAAAAAAAATAGAAATTGCCGGATTTAAATCCTTTGCAGATCGAACAGTGATTGAATTTGATCAAGGATTAACAGCTGTTGTAGGTCCAAATGGTAGTGGCAAAAGCAATATTACAGAAGCCATTCGTTGGGTACTAGGGGAGCAGTCTGCCAAAAATCTTCGAGGAGGAAGAATGCCTGATGTTATTTTTTCAGGTTCTGCTAAGCGAAAACCATTAAACATTGCTGAAGTCACCTTAGTGTTAGACAATGAACAGCGATATCTTCCACTAGATTTTAGTGAAGTAAGTGTGACCAGACGTTTACACAGATCAGGAGACAGCGAGTTTTTTATCAATAAAAAAAATTGCCGTTTAAAAGATATTGTGGAATTATTTATGGACTCTGGGTTAGGTAAGGAATCTTTTTCTATTATTTCGCAAGGAAAGGTAGAAGCCATTTTTAATAGCAAACCAGAAGATCGGCGAGGAATTTTTGAAGAAGCAGCTGGTGTGTTAAAGTATAAGCAAAGAAAACATGAAGCAGAAAAAAAATTATTTGAAACAGAAGACAATTTAAGTCGGGTACAAGATATTATTTATGAATTACAAGAGCAATTAACCCCGTTAAAAGTTCAAGCAGAAACAGCTGAAACTTATTTAACTTGGTCTAAAGAGTTAAAAAATTGGGATATAGGCACAACTCTACTTAAAATTGAACAAACACAAGCCTCTTTTAAAGAGTATCAACAGGGCATAAATAGCCAGCAGCAAAAAATTGAACAAGTTGTGGCTGAGTTAACAGAAAAACAAAAATATTTAGATAAGCTAAAAGTAGAGAAAAATGGATTAGATACTCACATAGAGCAGATTCAGCAACAATTGTTAAAAACAACGGAACAATTGGAGCAAACAGAAGCTAAAAAGCAGGTGTTACTAGAAAGAAACAGTAATACTCAAGAATTGAAAAAAGAGTACGAAGAACGATTAAATCAGTTAACTGCGACTATGCAGCAGTATGAAGAAGAATGCCAACAACTAGCAAGTGATAAAGAAAAGCAACAACAAAGGTATGATGTTCTTCAAAAAGAAGTCGCAGAATACGCAGAACAAGTGGCTTTTTATAGTCACTCTGTTAAAGAACAATTAGCTATTTTAAGAAATGACTACATAGAAAATATGCAAGGGTTAGCTACAACTAATAATGAAATCAAATATTTAGCTAAACAATGGCAACTGGAGTCGGCTAAAAACCAAGATTTATTAACCAAACAACAACAGTTAAAAGAAAAAGAACAACAGTTGCAAGTGGATAATAGGACTCTTCAGCAGGAGAGTCAGGCACAAGCCTTAGCCTTAAGTCAGTTAACTGAAACTTTTTCCAAAAAAGAACAAGCATTAAAAATAAAACGTGACATAATAAAGCAACAAGAACAAGCTATTTATCAGCTGATGGGACAAGTCCAACAAACAGGTGCTCGGCATAAAAGTCTACAAGAAGTTAAAGAAAACTACACTGGTTTTTATCAGGGAGTTAGAGCTATTTTAAAACAAAAAGCAGCTCAACCAGGAATTATCGGGGCAGTTGCAGAATTAGTAGAGGTTCCTGAAGAGTTAAGTTTAGGGATTGAAACAGCTATGGGAGCTAGTTCTCAACATATTGTTGTTGAGAATGAACAAATAGCACGTCAATGTATTACTTATTTAAAAGAGCAGCGTTTAGGACGGGGAACTTTTTTACCTTTAACCGTAATCCAAGGAAAGTCGCTGCCAGAAAGAGTCAAAGAGGGGCTTCGCTTTGAACCTGGATATTTAGGAGTAGCTAGTGAGTTAATTCAATATGAAACTAAAGTAGCCCCAATTATTCAAAATATTTTAGGCCGGACGTTAATGGCTAAAGATTTAGCTAGTGCTAATCGCTTGGCTCAGCAAGTTCGCTATCAATACCGAGTGGTTTCACTAGAGGGAGATGTAATGAATCCTGGTGGAGCTATGACAGGGGGTGCTTCTAAAAGAGGCCAAAAAGGTGGATTGTTTAATCAACAGCATGATTTGCAGCGGTTAGAAGCATTATTAAAATCTCAGCAGCAACAGCTTAAAAGCTTACAAACAGAAAGAGAAGCTAATTTACAACAACTCCAACAGCTAGAGTTAGGAATTGAAGAATTAAGACAAGCCATTCATCAAGGAGAGATGAAGCAAGAAGGAATTAATCATCAATTAGCGATTGTAATGAAAGAAGTAAAACAATCGGAAAGAGAGCAACAAGCTTTTTCTTTTGAAAATCATGAGTTACAAGTATTTTTACAAAATTATGAACAAGAACGAGATTTGTTAACTAAGAAGAAACAAACATTAGAACAAGAACAAGCCAAGTTAAAAAAACAAATGGACAGACTAGAAGAGCAGGCTGAAACCAACTCACAGAAAAAAGAAGAGGTTCAACAGCTTTATCAAGAAAAACAAGCTAAATGGTTAGTGAGCCAAGAACAGTTGCATCATTTAACTAGTCGCTTAACAGAAAAACAGCAACAATTAACCAAAGAAAAACGAACTTATCAACAATTGTATGATAAACTACAAGTATTGACAGAAGACAGAGTATCAGATGATGAAAGCCAAGAAGACTTGGCAAATAAAACTCAGCTGCTAGCTAGTCAAAAACAACAATTGCAAGAAGAGTTATTAGATCAGCGGCAAATAAAAAAACAACTAGTTCAAACAGTTGAAGATTTAGAAAATAACACTAGTTGTTTGCAAAGTTCAAGAGAAGAATTAGTTAAGATTCACAATCAGTATGAAGTGAAGCTTAACCGTTCTGAAGTAGAATTGGATAATTTGCTAGTCTATTTACAAGAAGAATATCAAACGACTTATGAATGGGCTAAGCAGCAAGGCAATCAGGTTGAGGATTTACATGAAGGGGAAAAAGCAGTTAAACAACTGCGTGAACAAATTCAAGGTTTAGGCCCAGTTAATATTCAAGCGATTGAACAATATCAACAAGTAAATGAGCGGTATACGTTTCTTAGTAGCCAAAGAAAAGATTTACTCCAAGCTAAAGATAGTCTGTTTTGTACAATGGACGAAATGGATGAGTTGGTTAAGGAGCGGTTTTTAGAAGTCTTTAACGGTATTAGAGAGAAGTTTCAAGTTGTATTTCCTAATATGTTTGGCGGAGGTTATGCTGATTTACGTTTAACGGATAAAGAAGATTTACTAAAAACAGGGGTAGAAATAGTTGCCCAACCTCCTGGCAAAAAATTACAAAGTTTAAGTCTACTTTCAGGTGGGGAACGGGCTTTAACGGCAATTGCGCTGTTGTTCTCTATTATTCAAGTCAGACCGGTGCCCTTCTGTGTATTGGATGAAGTGGAAGCAGCTTTAGATGAAGCCAACGTTAGTCGGTTTGGTCAGTATTTAAAAAACTTTGAAAATGATACCCAGTTTATTGTGATTACCCACCGAAAAGGAACGATGGAAGCAGCAGATGTGCTTTACGGGGTAACTATGCAAGAGTCAGGGGTATCCTCGATTGTATCTGTACGTCTGGATGATGTGAATAAAAATGAAACACAGGAATTTGTGTAGAGGAGAGAGGATTTATCACATGAGTATAAAATTAGTAGCGATTGATATGGATGGAACCCTTTTAAATAGTCAAAAAGAAATTTCTGAAAAAAATCAACAGGTTTTAAAAGAAGCTAAAAAGCAAGGGGTTAAAGTGGTTTTATGTACAGGTCGTCCACTTATCTCCGTACTAAGCCATTTGGAAACTTTAGGGTTAGTAGAAGAGGGAGATTATACAGTTACTTTTAATGGGGGAGTTATCCGTGAAAATGCATCAGGTAAAGTGTTAAATCAAATCACGATGTCCTTAGAAGACGTGAAAGAAGTTTATCAAATTATTGATCAACTAGGCATGACAGCAGATGTGTTATCAGATAATTATGCTTATACGTTGGATGGAACTAAGGGAAATGAACCTTCCATATATGACCAGTTAAATCATTTTTCTACCTTTGTTCCTAAAACTATTCATCAGTTAACAGCAGAGATGAACTTTAATAAAGTAGTATGTTCAGGACCTGTTGATAAAATTACTGAAAAATTAGCTCAAGTACCAGCTAATTACCGAGAAAAGTATAACGTTATTCGTTCAGGTGCTAATTTATTTGAATTTGTGCCAAAACAAGTATCAAAAGGCAATGGTTTAGCTATTTTAGGGGATTACTTAGGAATTACAGCCAGTGAAATGATGGGTCTTGGAGATGAAGAAAATGATTTATCTATGATTGAGTATACTGGTTGTGGAGTAGCTATGTCTAATGGCTCTGATATAGTCAAAGAAAAAGCCCAATATATTACTAAAACCAATGACGAAGACGGAGTAGCCTATGCAGTAGAAAAATTTGTGCTAGGTTAAGTTGTTATAAATAAGTCGGAAGATTAAGAGAAAAGGAGTGATCTTGTGGGATTTTTTGATAAGATAAAAAAAGCTTTTACAGGTGGAAAAGAACCTGAACTAACTGAATCAGCTGAAAAGATGGACAAAGGTTTAGCTAAAACAAGAAAGTCATTTTCAGATATTATGAATGAATTTATGGCTAATTTTAGAACGGTTGATGAGGAGTTTTTTGAAAATTTAGAAGAAGCATTGATTACAGCAGACGTAGGTTTTGAGACAGCTCTACGTATTTCTGATGAGTTAAGACAAGAAGTTAAATTGAAAAAAGCGAAAAAACCAGAAGAAGTCCAACAAGCAATTATTCAAAAATTAGTAGAGATTTATGAAGCTCAAGGCATGGAAGAAAACAATGAGTTAAACCTTCAAGAAGAAGGGCTAACTGTGATGCTATTTGTCGGAGTAAATGGCGTTGGAAAAACAACTAGTATCGGAAAATTAGCCAATCAGTACCGAGAAGAAGGTAAAAAAGTATTAATGGCAGCAGCGGATACATTTCGTGCTGGAGCGATTGACCAATTAGTTGTTTGGGGAGAACGAGCTGGCGTTGAAGTGGTGCGAGGCAAAGCTGGCGGTGATCCGGCGGCAGTTGTTTATGATGCGATTGAACGAGCTAAAGAAGAGAAAGCAGATATTTTACTCGTAGATACGGCGGGACGTCTTCAAAACAAGGTTAATTTAATGAAAGAGTTGGAAAAGATTAAACGAGTAATCCAACGAGAAATACCTGAAGCCCCTCATGAAGTCCTACTAGTAGTAGATGCTACTACTGGTCAAAATGCTATGGTTCAGGCAAAACAATTTAAAGAAACAACTGATGTGACTGGCTTAGTTTTGACAAAACTGGATGGGACAGCTAAAGGTGGTATGGTATTGGCTATCCGAAATGAATTACATTTACCAGTGAAATTAGTTGGTTTAGGAGAAGGCATTGATGACTTACAAGCCTTTGACCCTAATGAATTTATTTACGGGTTATTTAAGGATTTATTGACTCCAACTGGTGATTTGCCAGAAATAGCGACTACTTTAGAAGAACCAACTGAGATGGAAGCATCAGCTGAAGTAGAAGAAGAGGAAGCCGAAATAGAGGATTCCCAGACTCAAGAAGACGAATAAAAAGACTTACTAGAGATTTTATCATACACATAGAAACACATAAGAAAAGTTGTGTTAGAACACCTTTTCTTATGTGTTTTTTAGCTATTAAAAAGTAGCAGTTAGGGCAATTTAGCTAGTTAGAGTCAAAAACTTGTTCAATTGGCTTTTTTTTTGCTATTTTAGTAGATGAACTCATTTTAACTATTTTGTTTATAAAATGGTATAATAAAAAAATAAAGACAAAGGAGAGGAGGAGTTATATGGAAACACTCAAACCCTTATTACAATTAGAAAGCCTACGTCCTCTATTTAAAGAAGGTCGATTTGGTATTGAAAAAGAAAGTCAACGGATGGATCAAGAGGGAGATTTAGCCAAAACTGATCACCCTAGTATATTTGGTAATCGGAACTTTCATCCTTCTATTCAGACAGATTTCAGTGAAACTCAATTAGAGTTAATAACCCCAGTGGCAGATTCAGCTAAAGAGGTGCTAAACTATTTGGCAGCGATTCACGAGGTTGTTTTGCGTTCTTTACCAGAAGAAGAAGCGATATGGCCCCTAAGTATGCCGCCTGCTTTACCAAAAAAAGAAGAAGATATTATGATTGCTAAGCTAGAAAGAAATGAGGATGTTCTTTATCGTCGTTATCTCGCTTTAGCTTATGGTAAACGTAAGCAAATGGTGAGTGGTATTCACTATAATTTTGAATTTTCTAAAGAATTTTTACAACAGCTTTATCAAGAGCAAACTAGCTATGCTGATTATGTATCTTTTGAAACCAATGTCTATTTGAAAGTAGCGCGAAATTATTTACGTTACCGCTGGTTGATTGTTTACTTGTTAGGTGCTGCTCCTGTTTCAGAACCTGGCTATTTTACAGATTGCCATCACCGCAAACCTAAAGAACCTGTTCGAAGTTTAAGAACTAGTGATTTTGGCTATACTAACCATGATGATGTGTTTGTTTCTTACGAAACCATTGACCGATATGTAGATGATATTCACCGGTTAGTAGAAACAGGTGTTTTATCTGAAGAAAAAGAATTTTATTCACCTGTTCGTTTAAGAGGAGAGAAACGGGTAGCGGATTTAAAACAACATGGTATTCACTATATTGAAATTAGAAATATCGATTTAAATCCATTTGCGCCTTATGGGATTGATGAAAAAACCATTGAATTTTTACAATTTTTCTTAATGTTAATGCTTTGGATTGATCCATTAGAAACCGATGCTGACCAGCTTTTAAAAGTCGGAAATAAACGAAATAATGAGGTTTCTTTAGAGCACCCTCTAACTAAAACAAGTTATTACGAAGAAGGACACATGCTTCTTACCCAGATGAAAGAGATGGCCAAAGCTCTTCATTTATTGGAAAACGAATGTGAATTAATCAATTGGGTCGAGGAGTTACTTGAGAATCCTCAGAAAACTTTAAGTGGTCAACTGGTAACAGAGTATGAGGAAGGTTTAGCTAATGCTGATTTAGGAAAAGTTTTAGGTTGGAAAAATAAAGCCCAGGCTTTAGAAAAACCTTACCAATTAGCTGGTTTCAGAGATATGGAGCTATCTACCCAAATCTTGATGTTTGATGCTATTCAAAAAGGAATTGATGTTACTGTTTTAGATAGACAAGATCAAATTTTACGCCTTAGTTATGCAGATCATGTGGAATACGTTAAAAAAGCAAACATGACAAGTCTAGATAATTACATTGTGCCACTTATCATGGAAAATAAAACTGTTACTAAAAAATTACTAGCTCAAGCTGGTTTTAAAGTCCCTAGAGGCCGAGAATTTAGTAGTGTAAAAGAAGCTTTGAATGCTTCAGAACTATTTTTAAACAAAGGCTTTGTAGTTAAACCCAAATCAACTAATTATGGGATCGGGATTTCTATTTTTAAAGAAGGGGCTTCTTTTGAAGCTTACCAAGAAGCAGTTGAAATTGCTTTTAAAGAAGATCAAGCTGTTTTAGTAGAAGAGTTTATCGAAGGGACAGAATACCGTTTCTTTACAATTGATGGACAAGTGAAAGCCGTGATGTTAAGAGTACCTGCCAATGTAGTAGGAGACGGGGTTAAACGGATTGATGAACTAGTAGCAGATAAAAATAAAAATCCATTAAGAGGCACTCATCACCGAGCACCTTTACAGTTAATTGAATTAGGCACGATTGAAACCCTTATGTTAAAAGAACAAGGGTATACTCCTGAGACTGTTTTACCAAAAGGAGTGACAGCCTATTTAAGAGAAAACTCTAATGTTAGTACCGGTGGTGATTCTATTGATGTAACTGAAGAGATGTTAGATAGTTACAAACAGATTGCAGGAGACGCAGCTAAGTCGCTAGGTGCTGTGATTTCAGGCATGGATTTAATCATTTTTGACCCTAAAAAAGAAGGCAAAAAAGACTCTGATTCTTATGCCATTATTGAAGCTAACTTTAATCCTGCCATGCATATGCATGCCTATCCTGAAAGCGGAAAAGGCCGCCGCTTGACTAGAGATGTACTTGATTTACTATTTAAAGAGCTACCGAAAGATTAAGAAAGTAGGCTAGTTATGCAGCAAGTTATGACATGGAAACAAGCACTTACCCGCTCTTTTCAGTTAGTTGGGCTTATTCTAGGTATTAAATTAATCAGAAAAAGTCTGACAAACTTTACCGAAATTAGAAGTTTTCTAAGAGAGTTCAGTCAAGAAAGAGACAAAGGACTCGCATTAGTGACTTTCTTAGGCACTTTCCTGCTGATTTATTTAGTTTCTAGCTTAGTTTTAGGGCTTATTTATTACTTAGCCAATCATGTGGGAGCTAGCCTTAAAAAATAGAATAAACAAAAACACTCAGCTTAATCAGAGAAGCTGCCTCATCAAAATGGGACAGCTTCTAAAGCTTGAGTGCTTTTTTATTGTTTGGTCATATCTAGTAATTTATTTTTTAAATCAGCTTCCATAGTTTGTAGCTCTATTTCAGCTGCACGGCGTTTTTCTTTACCTTCTTTTTGGATACGTAAGGTTTCTTGAATAGTTTCAACTAAATCATTTTGAGTTTGTTGCAAGGTTTCAATATCCACTACGCCACGTTCATTTTCTTGGGCAATTTCAATAGCCGAAGTTTTAAGCATCTCTGAATTTTTCTTGAGTAGTTCATTGGTTGTATCAGAGACTTGTTTTTGAGCGGCAACAGCATCTTTTTGTCTAAAGAGAGTTAAGGCAATCGCAACTTGATTTTTCCATAAAGGAATAGCTGTATGAATAGATGTTTGAATTTTTTCAGCTAAAACTTGGTTAGTATTTTGAATCATTCTAAGTTGGGGAGCTTGTTGAATAGTAATTTGCCGAGCCAAATAAAGATCATAGGTTCGTTTGTCTAATCGTTCTAAAAATTGATTGAGATCATTCACTTTTTGAACTGCCATTTGATCGCCAGATAATTCTGCTTCTTTCACTGCTTCAGGAATGAGCTTTGTTTGTAGTTCTTCTTTTTTTAATTCTCCAGCAGCAATATAAATATTTAAAGCTTCAAAATAATCTTTATTTTTTTGATACAGCTGCTCCAGTAGCATATTATCATTTAATAAACCATTTTTTTCTTTTTCTAATTTTATCCCAATTTTATCAATTTGAGCTCCTACTTTTTGGTAGCGAGCGGTAGTTTCATAAATAGATTCTTTGACTTTACCGAACCAACGTTTGAAAATATTTTTATCTTGGGCTTCCAACTCTTCAGGATTGGCCTCGTTTAAACGGTACATGAGTTCATTTAATGACTCTCCAATCGGTCCAACATCTTGATTTTGGACATGATTTAATACCGTATGAGAAAAGTCTCCTAATTTTTGCTGAGCAGCAGCGCCGTAAGCTAATACAGACTGGGAATCATTAACGTCAATTTGTTCCGCTAATTGTTTGGCTTGTTCTTGTCGTTCTTTTGGTAAAGTTTCCAGTAAAGTCGCTACTTTTTTATCTGAAGAGACTGCTGGTTGCTGCGTCCCATGAGGATGTTCGGTATCTATATCGAAGGGATTGGTTAGTAAGTCATCTAAGGTATCATTAACAGAGGATACAGCATCTGTGTTATGTAAATTATCTGTCATCAAAAGAACCTCCTTTGTCTTCTGTTTGCTGAAAATCATTGAACCAATCAGTATCTTTTTGAATATTTTTTTCTGCTAGAGAAACTTCAATTTCTAAATCTTCTAAGTCATCTGCCACAATTTTTTCATAGTCACGAAGGACTAATTGAGATAATTCATCAATCACGGAAGCACTTTTATCAAGGGCTTGATAAGTTTGTTTGTTTTTTAAATCGTGGTTATTAATCTCTATGTATTTTTTGCTTAACTCGACTAAATTGGGGAGATGAGTATATAAAAATTGATCTGCTCGGTGAAGTTTTCTTGGTTCTTTAACTAGCTCTTTAAAAATACCTTTGGCAGCAATTAATGTATCATGTCTTAAATTAATCGCTTTTAGTTTTGGCACTTGATTCATTTGTTGTTCTAGTAGTTGAATTTGTTTTTTGGTAGCTGCCATTGTGTTTCTGAAAAAGATGATTTCTTCATCAGTCATACCAACCTTATAGTAATGATCTAGTAGGTCATCACTAGGTTCTGGCATTCTTCTTTTCTTTTTCTTCGGTGTTTTTTCTAGCCGATTAGCGATAAAGCTGATCAATAGTAGCCAAATGCTTAACACTAAAATACCTTTAAGAAAGGAACTGGATAGACTGACAATGGTTAAGGCACCAATTAAAGCAAGTAAACCTGTAAAGATAATCGACCATTTATATCGACGCATTTTTTTCACTCCTGTTCTCCGTGATTACATATTTAGTTTATCATAGCCTTTAAAAAAGCGTATCCGTCGTAAGATGGATTTACACTCAGTCTTTTTACCCCTATGATAATAGAAGAATTGACCAAAAGAAAGAAGAAAGGTATGATAAAAACAACATAAGTAGCCTAAGATAGGAGAAAAGGGAAGATGACAGATAATTTAGTTGAAAAAACACTGACACGAAAAGAAATTCTAACTGGTAATGTGATTCATGTAGTAGTAGATGAAGTGGAATTGCCTAACCATGAAAAAGGTCAACGGGAGATTGTCCTTCATCCAGGAGCAGTTGCTATCATGGCACTTACTTCCGATAAAAAAATGTTATTTGTAAGACAGTTCCGTAAGCCTTTAGAACGCACTATTTTAGAAATACCTGCTGGTAAAATCGATCCAGAAGATACTGATACATTAGCTACAGCTAAACGGGAATTAGAAGAAGAGACAGGCTATCAAGGTGAAAAATGGCAATTTGTAGCAGAATATGCCACGTCTCCAGGATTTAGTAACGAAATCATGCATACTTATTTAGCTACAGACTTAGTTAAAGTAGAAGACCCATTAGCACAAGATGAAGATGAATTTCTTCAATTAGTAGCTTATACGTTAGAAGAGGCAAAAGCAGGGATTAAACAAGGAGAAATCTATGATGCTAAAACCATTATGGCTATTCAAACTTGGCAGGCTATGACAGAGTCTGGTGAACTGTAAGAAGAAAGGAGTCCTTAAATGGGGGAAAAAGACCCAATCTTAACCCGCTCAAAAATTCGTGAGATGAAAAAAGAAGAAGAACGTACTTTAAGTCGGTTAACGAAACTAGACAAAGAACGTCTAGAGGCTTTACGAGAGAAAGATCGTTCTCAAAAGACCCCTTCAGATTTAACACCGCCCACTGAGGGAGGACGACTGGCACGGAATCAAAAAATTAATGAACGAAGTAGTTTTTTAACCAAAGCCATTATTATTGTGACAATTTTATTAATTATTATGGGGATTATTATTTTTAGACTGTAGAAAAAAGGAGTTAGGAATAGATGAAAATAGGAATTATTGGGGCAATGGCTGAAGAAATTCGCCTATTAAGAGAGGAAATGCAAGAACCAACTGAATGGCAAGAAGCCAGTGCTACGTTTATCTCAGGTAAAATTGGGGATCATCAAGTAGTTGTAGTTCAATCAGGGATTGGAAAAGTTTTAGCCGCTGTGACGGCTACATTATTAATTAGTCATTACCAAGTAGATATGTTAATTAATACTGGTTCCGCTGGTGGAATTGGTGAAAGTTTAGAAATTGGTGATTTGGTGATTTCTAATCGTTTAGCTTATTTTGATGTAGATGTGACGGCATTTGGTTATGCTCCAGGTCAAATGGCAGGCATGCCTCTTTATTATGAAGCTAATGAGCCTTTTGTTCAATATGTAGAACAAATCGCTAAGAGTCAAGAAGTTAGAGCTCATACAGGACTTATCGTAACAGGAGATACCTTTGTTCACAGTCCAGAACAAATTGATCAAATTAAAAGCATTTTCCCAGAAGTTTTAGCTAATGAAATGGAAGGAGCGGCTATTGCTCAGGTAGCCACTCAATACCAAGTACCTTTTGTTGTGCTGAGAGCTATGAGTGATGTTGGAGATGAAAATGCCCATATCAATTTTGACGAGTTTATTTTAGAGGCAGGTAAACGCTCTGCTCAATTGGTTATTGCTTGTATTAAACAATTAGCTTACTAAAAAGGAGAATAACAGATGAAAGCTTTATTAAATATTGATTATACCTATGATTTTGTTGCAACAGACGGGGCACTAACTACAGGGGAAGCCGGTCAAGTTATTGAAGCGGATCTGATAAGAGTGACACAAGAGTTTCTAGAAACAGGCGATTTTGTGGTGTTTCCAATTGATGCTCACGATCCAACAGATACCTATCATCCAGAAAATAAACTATTCCCTCCTCATAACGTTATTGGAACAAAGGGACGCAATCTTTATGGAAAATTAGCTAGCTTATATGAAGAATATCAAGGAGCTAGTAATGTATATTGGATTGACAAACGTCACTATTCCGCTTTTAGTGGAACAGATTTAGATATTCGTTTAAGAGAAAGAGGCATTACTGAACTTCATTTAGTAGGTGTTTGTACCGATATTTGTATTTTACATACAGCAATTGATGCGTATAACTTAGGCTATGATATTGTGGTGCATGAAGCAGCAGTGGCTAGTTTTAATCCAACAGGTCATGCTTGGGCTTTAGAGCATTTTGAAAATAGTTTAGGCGCTAAAGTTATTTGAATAAAAAAATGAGAGAAAAACTGTGAGTAGATGGGTGACAGTCATCTCTCATTTTTTTTACTTTATTATTTGAAGGACTTAGTGATAGAATGGTTCTACAAAACGAATTAGAAAGAAGCGATCTTATGACAGCTATTTATTTAGATAACGGAGCAACAACGCCTCTTCATCCTAAAGTGAAAGAAGCGATTATTGATACGTTAGACAATTTTGGTAACCCATCTAGTATTCATAGTTACGGCCGAACAGCTTATCATGTGATGGAAGAAGCAAGACTAACTCTTAAAACTTATATCCATGCTACAGCCAAGGATCAACTGATTTTTGTTAGTGGTGGAACAGAAAGTGATAATACAGCGATTATGCAAACAGCTATGAGCCGAAAAGAAGTAGGTAAGCATTTAATCACTACCCAAGTGGAACACCCAGCAGTCCTTGAAACTATGCGCTTTTTGGAAACGCAAGGTTTTGAAGTGACTTATTTACCAGTTAGTCAAACAGGGGAAATCACTGTGGAACAAGTTAAACAAGCCTTACGCCCAGATACTATTTTAGTATCGATGATGTATACCAACAATGAAACAGGGGTAATGTTTCCTATTAAAGAAGTAGGAGAATTATTAGCAGATCATCCAGCTTATTTTCACACAGATGCAGTGCAAGCTTTTAGCTTAGAAAGTATCAATGTGAAAGAATTAAAGGTTGACTTTTTATCTGCAACTGCTCATAAAATTAATGGACCAAAAGGGATTGGACTTTTATATGTAAAAGAAGGAATTTCACTTCCTACTCTTTTACATGGGGGAGAACAAGAAGGAAAGAAACGTCCTGGAACAGAAGATATTACTGGGATGCACGCTTTTGCTGTCGCAGCTAGCCAATTAGATGATGAAGAAAAATTACGACGCAAAGAACTGTTTAAAGAGTTTCATCACATCATTAAACAAACCTTAACCGAGGCCCAAGTTGATTTTTCAGTTAATGGATCTGAAGAACATGCTTCCCCTCATGTATTAAATTTATGGTTAAAAGGTGTACCTAATAACTTAATGTTAATGCGTCTTGATTTAGAAGGATTTGTTATCTCAACTGGTTCAGCTTGCTCTGCGGGAAATATTGATCCTTCCCATGTGATTGAAGCGATGTATGGTAAAAATCATCCTAGTTTAGATGAGTCTATTCGGATTAGCTTTGGTTACGGTAATAACACAGAAGATGTCACTAAATTTGCCAAAGCTCTAGCAAGTGTTGCTACTCAGTTAAAAAAATAACGAAAACTAGAGAAACCCTTACATTTATATTATAATAGAGAAAAAGAATAAATGAGGTGGCAAAGATGGCTTTTTCAAAGCAAGCAACAGTGGAAGGATGTCCTGTTAACTATGCAGTGAGTCCAAGTGCACGTAAATTTACGTTTAAAGATGTAGGATTTACCGAAACAGCTTCCGGCAACTTTCAGTACAATCGTCCATTAGAAGGCCTTGTAACAGATAAACAAGGATTTCGGTTAAAAATTACTGTAGCAGAAGATTTAAAAACATTAAAAATGAGTATTACAACAGCTAACGGAATGAAAAGTATGAATATTTTCAAAGGGGATAAATTTAAAGACCAACAAGAAAAATTCTACTTTACCTTAGATGAAATGATTGAACGAGGTTGTTTTGAAAAAATTGAATAGTTTTTCAAAGAAACAGAGCAATCTGTTTCTTTTTTTGGTTAAAAAGGATGCAATGATAGGCAGAAGCGTATATAATAGATTTTACTGAAAAAATCCGACCTTCAAATCGTAGAAATTTTCAGAATCTATTTGAAATGATGGTGATGTAAATGGCAGACAATTCTAAAACTAAGGTTGTCGTAGGCATGAGCGGAGGTGTAGACTCATCGGTCACAGCACTTCTGTTAAAAGAACAAGGGTATGACGTTGTTGGTATTTTCATGAAAAATTGGGATGATACAGATGACAACGGTGTTTGTACAGCTACAGAAGATTATAAGGATGTAGCTAAAGTGGCAGATAAAATAGGGATTCCTTATTATTCTGTCAATTTTGAAAAAGAATATTGGGACCGAGTCTTTGAATATTTCTTAGATGAATACAAACGAGGACGCACACCTAACCCAGATGTGATGTGTAATAAGGAAATTAAATTTAAAGCCTTCTTAGACTATGCAATGGCACTTGGAGCAGATTATGTGGCAACAGGTCACTACGCACGTGTGAGCCGAGATAACAATGGTGTCACCCATATGTTAAGAGGGGTAGACAATAACAAAGATCAAACTTACTTTTTAAGTCAATTATCCCAAGAACAACTAGCTAAAACCATGTTTCCACTAGGGGATATGGAAAAACCAGAAGTCCGAGAACTTGCTGAAAAAGCAGGACTAGCCACAGCTAACAAAAAAGACTCTACAGGTATTTGTTTTATTGGAGAAAAGAACTTTAAAGAATTTTTAGGTCATTATTTACCTGCTCAACCTGGTAAAATGCTAACAGTTGACGGAGAAGAAAAAGGCACGCACAATGGTTTAATGTACTATACCATTGGCCAAAGACAAGGATTAGGCATTGGTGGCGGTGGAAAAACGAATGATCCATGGTTTGTTATTGGAAAAGATTTAGCGACTAATACCTTAATCGTTGGTCAAGGTTTCCATCATCCTCTGCTTTATTCCACTCATTTAAAAGCAAGTGGTATTCACTTCACTACAAACGAAGCAAAACCAACTACCTTTAAATGTACCGCTAAATTCCGTTACCGCCAAAAAGATACTGGGGTAACTGTTTATTTAGACGAAACAGATCCAACTAAAGCTACGGTTGTGTTTGATGAACCAGTTCGTGCTATTACTCCTGGCCAAGCAGTAGTCTTTTATGACGGAGAAGAATGCTTAGGCGGCGGAGCAATTGATGCAGCCTTTGACGGAGAAACTGAAAGACAATACGTAT
Organism: Vagococcus humatus; assembly: GCF_003950325.1. GTDB lineage: Bacteria > Bacillota > Bacilli > Lactobacillales > Vagococcaceae > Vagococcus_C > Vagococcus_C humatus. The sequence continues at coordinate 91,537 of NZ_PXZH01000003.1, read as the reverse complement.
AAACAAAAGACTTTATCTTACGGGATAAAGTCTTTTTTAATTAGAATCTTTCTAAATGGAATCCCTACTTTTAGCACAAAAAAACAAGAATCTTCTCATTTTGTGTATTATCGTTTGAAATTCATTCTCAATTAGGATAAAATGAAAGCAGTTGACAAATTTTGAAATTTGATTAGTTGGAGGGAATAACATGTCCATTTTAGAAATAAAAGATTTACATGTTTCAATAGAAGATAAAGAAATTTTAAAGGGAGTTAACCTGAAGATGCACACAGGTGAAATCCATGCCATTATGGGCCCTAACGGTACAGGAAAATCGACTCTTTCAGCAGCGATTATGGGAAACCCTAATTATACAGTAACCCAAGGTGAAATTTTATTAGACGGTGAAAATATATTAGAGCTTGAAGTAGATGAACGAGCACGTAAAGGTCTATTTTTAGCTATGCAATACCCAAGTGAGATTGCAGGTATTACTAATGCAGAATTTATGCGAGCAGCGATGAATGCTAAGCGAGCTGAAGATGATAAAATCTCTGTCATGCAGTTCCTTAAAAAATTAGATGAAAAAATGGATTTATTGAATATGCCAGAAGAAATGGCAGAACGTTATTTAAATGAAGGTTTCTCAGGTGGAGAGAAAAAACGAAATGAAATTTTACAATTATTAATGCTAGAACCAACTTTTGCTATTTTAGATGAGATTGACTCAGGATTAGATATCGATGCACTAAAAGTTGTGTCTGAAGGAGTCAATGCTATGCGTGGAGATAACTTTGGAGCAATGATTATTACCCATTATCAGCGCTTATTAAACTATATTACTCCTGATGTGGTTCATATTATGATGGACGGAAGAGTAGTCAAAACAGGTGACGCTGAATTAGCAAAACGTTTAGAAGCTGAAGGTTACGAAGGTATTAGTCAAGAATTAGGGATTGAATTAACTGAAAAATAGAAAGGAAGACAAGATAATGAGTGACACAAACTGGAACAACTATCTTGAAGACATCCAATCTTTTTCAGTCAATCAAGGAGAACCTGATTGGATGCTTAACTTGCGTCTTAGCGCATTAGAAAAAATAAAAGAGTTAGCTTTACCAAATATTGAACGCGTTCGTTTTAACCGCTGGCCATTAACTCAGGTAGCAGATTTTTATGAACCCTTAACAGAAGGAGCCGTTTATTCTTTTGATGAAACAAAAGATAGCCCATTAATTGTTCAAAATGGTCAAACTACAGTGATTGAGCAACTACCGATGAGTTTAATTGAACAAGGAGTTATTTTAACGGATATTTTTACCGCGTTACAAGAACATCCTCAGTTAGTGAAAAAAGCTTATATGCAACTAGCAGTGAAATACGATGAAGATCGGTTAACAGCTTTTCATGCTGCTTTTATGAATAGTGGTATTTTCTTGTATGTTCCGAAAAATGTTGTGATAGAAGAACCAGTGGAAGCGTTATTTTTCCACCAAGCTAACAGTGAAGCTAACTTTGTTAAACATGTGCTGATTGTAGCAGAAGAAAATAGTCAGGTGACTTACTTAGAACGTTACCAAACACTAGGCACTAGTCAAACAAAACAAACAGCTAACATCATGGTAGAAGTGATTGCTAAAAATAATGCCACAGTTAAATTCTCTGCTATCGATCAATTAGGGGAGAATGTGTATACTTACATGAACCGCCGAGGACACCTATTAAAAGATGCAACCATTAACTGGGCCCTAGGTGTGATGAACGATGGTAATGTGGTAGCTGATTTTGACTCTGATTTAATAGGAGAAGGTTCTCATGCAGAACTGAAAGCAGTAGCCATTAGTTCAGGGAAACAAACGCAAGGAATTGACACAAGAGTGACTAACTATGGTCGCCATTCAGTAGGACACATCATTCAACACGGCGTTATCCGTGAAAAAGGTACGCTAACCTTTAACGGAATTGGCCACATCATCAAAGGAGCAAAAGGCTCAGATGCGCAACAAGAAAGTCGTGTGTTGATGTTATCAGATAAAGCTAGAGGAGATGCTAATCCCATTCTTCTGATTGATGAAAATGACGTGACAGCAGGACATGCTGCTAGTGCTGGACGAGTAGACCCAGATGAAATGTATTATTTAATGAGTCGTGGATTACATAAAGCTGAGGCAGAACGTTTAGTTATTCGTGGTTTCTTAGGCAGCGTGATTGGCGCTATTCCACTAAAAGAAGTTCGAACAGAATTAACTGAAGTAATTGAAAGGAAGTTAAACTAATGCAAACACTGGATCATTGGCGTCAAGATTTTCCTATCTTAAAACAACAAGTAAATGATGAGCCTTTAGTGTACTTAGACAATGCTGCTACGACGCAAAAACCTCAACAAGTTTTAGATGTGATTGAAGCGTATTATCAACAAGACAATGCCAATGTCCATCGAGGTGTGCATACCTTAGCAGAACGAGCAACTAAAAGTTATGAAACTGCTAGAGAAAAAGTTCAACAGTTTATTCAGGCTAAAAGTACCAAAGAAATTTTGTTTACTAGAGGAACGACTACTAGTTTAAACTGGGTAGCGAAAAGTTACGGAGATTTAGCTGTTGAAAAGGGAGATGAAATTGTCATCTCTTACGCTGAACATCACTCTAACATTGTGCCTTGGCAACAATTAGCCAAGCGCAAAGGAGCTAAACTGGTATACATTGAGTTGACAGATGATGGCTATTTAGATTTAGAAGATGCTAAAGCTAAAATTACAGACCAAACTAAAATTGTGTCTCTTGCCCATGTTTCGAATGTATTAGGTGGCATTAATCCTATTAAAACATTAACAGAATTAGCCCATCAACACGGAGCGGTGATGGTGGTGGACGGAGCACAATCTACTCCCCATATGCCAGTCAACGTAACAGAGTTAGATGTAGACTTTTATGCCTTTAGTGGTCACAAAATGTGTGGTCCAACAGGCATTGGGGTTCTTTATGGAAAACAAGCCTTGCTAGAAAAAATGGAGCCAGTTGAATTTGGCGGAGAGATGATTGATTTTGTCTATCCACAAGAAAGCACTTGGAGTGAGTTGCCTTGGAAATTTGAAGCAGGGACGCCGAACATTGCTGGTGGCATTGGTTTGGGAGCGGCGATTGATTATTTAACAGCTATTGGCATGGATACTATTCACCAATATGAACAAGAATTAGTGGCTTATGTGCTACCTAAACTGGAAGCCATCGAGGGTGTCACGATTTACGGACCGAAAGATCCCAAAGATCATACTGGAGTGATTGCTTTTAATATTGAGGGACTACATCCTCATGACGTGGCCACTGCCCTTGATATGGAAGGTGTGGCAGTTAGAGCAGGTCATCATTGTGCTCAGCCTTTACTTCAATATTTAAAGGTTCCTGCAACAGCTAGGGCTAGTTTTTATTTTTACAATACAAAAGAAGATGCGGATCGTTTAGTGGACGCTATTCTTGCAACGAAGGAGTTTTTCCAAAATGGCCTTATCTAAATTAGATAATTTATACCGACAAGTCATTTTAGACCATTCCAGTCATCCCCACCATCACGGAGTTTTGGATGAGTCTACTAATGAAATTGAGATGAACAATCCAACCTGTGGCGATGTTATTCAATTACAACTTCATATCGAAGACGGTGTGATAAAAGATATGCGATTTGATGGTAGTGGCTGCTCGATTAGTACAGCCAGTGCTAGTATGATGACAGATGCAGTCATTGGTAAAACAGAACAAGAAGCTTTGGTGTTAATTGAACAATTTTCAGAGCTTGTTCAAGGAAATGAAACAGGAGACTTAGATGACTTAGGAGATGCTGCTATGTTATCAGGTGTGGCAAAATTCCCTGCTAGAATTAAGTGTGCTACTTTAGGCTGGAAAGCCTTAGAACAAGGTATTTTAGAAAAACAAGACACCACAGTCTCTAAGCAGTTACACAGGGAGGATAAAGGAGAGTGACCGACGTGAGTGACACAAATGTACCTGAATTAGAAGAATATAAATACGGATTTCACGACGAAGATATGCAAGATGTTTTCAGTACCGGTAAAGGTTTAACTGAAGAAGTAGTTCGTGAGATTTCTAAAATAAAAAATGAACCAGAATGGATGCTAGAATTCCGGTTAAAATCACTAGAAACATTTAATAAAATGCCTATGCAAACATGGGGACCAGATTTATCTGATATCGATTTTAACGATTTAACATACTTTAAACGTGCCAGTGATGAAAGTGTGCGAGACTGGGATGATGTACCGGATAAAATCAAAGAAACTTTTGAAAAAATTGGTATTCCAGAAGCAGAACGAAAATATTTAGCAGGAGCTGCTGCTCAGTATGAATCAGAAGTGGTTTACCACAACATGAAAGATGAATTTTCTAAATTAGGTATCATCTTTACAGATACAGATACTGCTTTACAAGAATATCCTGATTTATTCAAACAGTACTTTGCTAAATTAGTCCCTCCTACTGACAATAAACTAGCGGCACTTAACTCAGCAGTTTGGTCAGGTGGAACGTTTATTTATGTACCAAAAGGCGTTAAATGTGAAGTTCCTTTACAAACCTACTTTAGAATTAACGCAGAAAAAATGGGACAATTTGAGCGAACATTAATTATTGTGGATGAAGGGGCTAGCGTTCACTATGTGGAAGGCTGTACTGCACCGACTTATTCAAGCAGTAGTTTACATGCAGCTATTGTAGAAATTTACACACATAAAGACGGATACTGTCGTTATTCTACCATCCAAAACTGGTCAGATAACGTGTATAACTTAGTAACTAAACGTGCTAGAGCAGATGAAAATGCTACAGTTGAATGGATTGATGGAAACTTAGGAGCTAGAACTACCATGAAATACCCTAGTGTTTTCTTAGATGGAGAAGGGGCTCGAGGTACTATGTTATCTATTGCTTTTGCTAATAAAGATCAAATTCAAGATACTGGGGCAAAAATGATTCATAACGCACCGAACACTTCTAGTTCTGTAGTATCTAAATCAATTGCAAAAGGCGGAGGAGAAGTGAACTTCCGAGGCCAAATCAAGTTTGGTAAAAATAGTGAAGGTTCTAAATCACACATTGAATGTGACACTATTATTATGGATGACTTATCTAAGAGTGATACTATTCCTTTTAACGAAATTCATAATGATAAAGTGGCTTTAGAACATGAAGCTAAAGTATCTAAAATCTCTGAAGAACAACTGTATTATTTAATGAGTCGTGGTCTTTCAGAAGAAGAAGCTACAGAGATGATTGTCATGGGCTTTGTAGAACCATTTACGAAAGAATTACCAATGGAATATGCTGTTGAATTAAACCGTCTGATTAGTTATGAGATGGAAGGGTCAGTGGGTTAATATTTATATATAGGCTAGAAACGTTGTTGTATAGACGTTCCTAGCTTTTTTGTTTTGTGTTAAATCAAGAGTGACCTTGATTTTGACCTTGACGGGGTCAATTTTCCATAAATTTAGCAAAGACATCACCAGTCTTTTTGATTGCCTTTTCTGTTACGTGGGTATAAATGTTCATTGTGGTTTTTATATCTTTGTGTCCTAGTCGTTCCTGGACTTCTTGGATGTTCACACCACTTTCAAAAAGTAAACTACAATGTGTGTGCCTAAATCCATGAGGTGTGATAACTTTTAAATCTTTGTTTTTACGGTAAAGCCATTTTAACCAGTCATTAGCTATTTGAGGATAGTACAAACGGTTCTTAGTATCTGTAAACATGAATTGTTTATCATCTCTAATATTAATACCTCTAGCAAAGTAATATTGCCTTTGTGTGGTTCGCCATCTTTTGAGGATATTTATTGTTTCTTGATCAATATAAATCTGTCTGACTGATGCAGTTGTTTTAGGCTCTTGGATAATCACCTTGTTAAACTCATCAATAGCCAACGTTTTACCGATATTAAGAGTTTTGTTATCAAAGTCTACGTCTTTCCATTGAAGGCTTAAAACCTCGCTTTTTCTCATTCCTGTATAGCCTAAAATTCTAAAGAAAGTAAAAATCTTATAGTTTGCTATACCTTCTGTGAAGTCTAAAAACTCATTGAGTTCCTCTTTTGAATAAAAATTGATCTTCTTATCCTCTTCTTTTTTACGTGGAAGGGTAGTCTTAGCCATTGGATTATCCTTTATAACCTCAATAGATACACCATACTTTAATATTTGAGATGTTTGTTTTCTCAGATATGAATATTGTTTATATTCTTTGTGCCAGCCATTAACGACTTTTTGACAGAAAGAAACAGTTAACTTGTCGAGCTTAATCTTAGCAAAGACAGGCAATATCTGATTTTTGGCATACCTTTGAGCTATGGCCACACTAGATGGCTTGACCGACAAGCGATATTGTTCTAACCAGGTATCATACAACTCTTGAAATGTAATCACCTTTTTACGATTAAATCCATTCTCAATAACCTCATGTTGTAGTCTTTTTTCCTCTAGTTTTGCCTCTTTCAGTGTATCAAATCCACGCCTTGTAGTTGTTAGCTGCTTTCCTGTAACCTCATCAATTCCTAGATAGGTTTTAAAAAGCCATTTCTTAGATCCGTTCTTTAGTTCGTATTGTTTAAATTGTGCCATGGTTGTTCATCCTCCTGTATTCTCTTGGACGTGTGAGATGTAAGGGGATAAGAAGTATTATAGGTCAGGTTTTAAAATTTCTTTATATGCGTAAATTTTTTTGATTTCTTGAGATATATTTGCAATTTCAATACCAAAATCCATTTGCATTTCTTCAGGCATACTATCACTTTCAACGATAGATTCTAGTATAGTTTGCTTGTTTTTTAAATAATCAATTAGGCTATTAGTATCTTTGATATATACAGTAGGATTATCTAAATTATTAGCATACATTTGAGCAATGTCTGCAATCTGAACTCTCAATATTTCAGTTTGATTTAACGCGTTTATTACGTCTGAAAGAATTTTATCTTCAGCTTGATAACCTATTTTTAAAAGCATATTTTTAGCAACTTGATAATTATAGTTGGCTCCTATTTCACCTCTTAAAAAGGTTTCAGTAGGTACATTTATTAATCCTGCAATTACACCACACTGTTCTAAAGTAGGCAATGTAATCCCTTTTTCAATTTCTTTTAACTTTTGTTCAGAAATTAATTCAGCATGATTGCAAAGTTTTAAGCTCATGTTTATTAACTTAGAGAAATCGAATAAATCATTATCCCAATAAAGTCTAGCGTATTTAACTATTTTACCAACTTCTTTTGGATTTGCATTTTCATATAATTTTTCTAAAGTTATTTGTTCTCCATGTAAAAGATTTTCAACTGTTGTATTTCCAATTTCAGCAATTATTTTCAATCGTTCGTTACTAGGTAACGAGACACCATTTTCCCATTTAGACACATTACTTTTAGATGCTCCTGAAACCAATTCTCCAAATTCATCCATGTTCTTACCTAGACTTTTTCTGATGATTGATATACGTTTTCCTACTTCAGTTTTATTGATTTCCATATAATCACTCCTAGAAATCAAGTATAACTTAAAAGATTATAGAAATAAACATAAAGTTTCGTAAAGTTTACTTTTATTATTGACAAATCAAAAAACAAATTATACAATAGTTTCGTAAAGTTGATAAAGGAGGTGGCTTAGTGAGTAAAGTACCAGGATATAGAAAAATGTTAGGAATGACACAAGATGATATGGCGAAAGAATTTGGTATTTCAAAACAAGCTTATTGGAAAAAAGAAAAAGGTCAGACACAATTTTCTGATAAAGAGAAAGTGATGTTCAAAGAAATGTTGAAACCTTTATTTCCAAATATCACAATAGACTCAATATTTTTTTAATCTAAAGTTTCGTAAAGTTGAAATAAAGAAGAGAGGGCGGAAAATGCAACAGATAGAAACACAATCAGCATTTGAGATGTTCTTCCAGCAATTTGAGAAGGAAGTGTATGAAAGAGCTTATGCGACTATTCAATTAGCAATCGAAGAAGCTAGGCAAGATAGTAAGTTAAATGTTGATTTACTAAATCAGAAGGAAGCAGCAAAACGTTTAAACATGAGTGTTAACTACTTGAAGGGGTTACAAGAAAAGGGCTTGCCAGTTGTATTACTGGATAACAAGCCGATGTACCACATTCCAAGTTGCTTAAAATGGATCATTAACAACTATCAAAAATAAAACATTTGGACGTGTGAGATTGTAAGTTGTTAAAACATCAAAGGAGAGATGAAAATGTGTAAGGTTAGACGATTCGGAGCGTTATTAGGTGTCTTTGTATTAGGAATGATTTTAGGAGCTTTAAACAGCCAATTATTAGCTATTTTAGGTGTGCCGTTGTTTTTAATTTTCTTTATGGCTTATGAAGAAGCGAATTATACAAGGAAAAATATAAGGAGTAGGAGGATGATTAATGAGTAAAATTGTTGAGTTTAAAGTCGGTAAGAATGAAACAGTAAAGAATCTACTGGATGAAGCCAGGGAAACACTGATTAACGTCTTAAGCCTAGAAGAAGGTAATAGGTATTCCGTTACCATAACCGATGATATAGGTACAAAACGGACAACTGAGAGTGCCTTAGAACGTTCCAAAGGTTTAGTAGCAATAGCAATCGAAAAATATATTGATGAAGCACAGGAAATTTTAAGCGATGAAAAGTAAAAAGTCCCTTGAAGTATTGACGTACTCCAAAGGACGATACTAAGAATAACTTCCACAAGCTTTCTTAGTATCAAGTTTATCATAAAAACTAAATTTGAGAAACGAGGATACTCATTTGAATAACGAAGAAATTAACTTAAATCAATTATTACTAGAAAAAAATATGTTAACTGGTGCATTGGAGGGTCTAGCTGCTTTTGTCAGTGATCACATCTCTAAAGAAAATGTACTGATGCAAGATGTGAGTGCCCTGCATGGTTTAATTTATGGTATTCAATTAATGGCAGAAGCTCATGGCGATAACCTGGACAAGTATGAGTTAAAACTTATTGAAGAAAAAAGAAATAAATAAAGAAAAGAGGTCCATGATTTATGGCTAGAGTGTTAAGTGTGATAGAAAGTTCTGTTCTTAATTTAGTACCACAAGGAATGGACAACAGAAGAAATTTAAAAGAAATAGCATCTCTCATTGATTTAGATATGAGGTCAATACAAGAGATTATAAACCGACTAATCAGCTACGGAGTGCCTATTTGTGCGTTCCGTGGCAACAATCAAAGTGGTGTTTATATACCTACCAATCAAGAAGAATTAAGGTTAGGTACCAGGGCGGTTAAGTCTCAAATTAAAGAAATGATGATACGTGTTGACCGAGTAGAAAAAGCTGATTTGATTAATTGGAAATCTGCAGTAGTAACTACTAAGCAAAGTGAATTGGAGGTTTAGAGGTGACTGAACAGCCAAATTACTATGCGATAATACCGTCAAACGTTAGATATGACAAGGACTTAAGCCCTAATGCTAAGTTGCTTTATGGTGAATTAACTGCCTTGTGTAATCAAAATGGATATTGCTGGGCAAGTAATGATTACTTTGCTCAGCTATACGGAGTAAGTAAAATATCCGTTTCAAAATGGGTAAGTCAATTAAAAGAAAAAGGGTATATATTTGTTGAAATGAATTACAAGGAGGGTACTAAAGAAATTTTAAATAGGCATATAAGATTAGTTAATGAGCCTATTAAAGAAAACTTTAATACCTCACAAAGAAAAGTTAAAGCACCTATTAAAGAAAAGTTTAAAGATAATAATACATCTAATACTACAATTAATAATACATATAATAATATAGATCAAATGTCATCAAAAACCGATGACAAAGAGAGACTTAATAATTCTTTTGAATCAATTTGGAAATTCTATCCAAAGAAACAAGGAAAGGATAAAGCTTTTAAATCGTATCAAAAAGCTATTAAAGATGGTGTGACGGATGAAACTATCTTAAACGGTCTAAACAATTACTTGAAACAAATCGAAGTTCAAAAGACGGAACAACAATATATCAAACAAGGTAGTACCTGGTTCAATCAAAAATGTTGGGATGATGAATATGTAATCACAGCTAAACAAAATAATGACAATGATTTCAGTGATTGGGCTAAGTATGCAGGAGGTTAGCTATGAAAACATCAAGAAGTTTTAGAAATACGCTAAATAGACTTACTGAAAAAACAGGAGAGCAATGCTTTAAGCACTCTTTGAGCGTTAAGAAAAATATGGGAAGAACTTCTTATAATTTAAAAGAAGTGGTCCCCTTTGATGAAGAATTAGGCTCTTATCCAATTGATATTTTAAAAAATACCAAAACAGGTAGTGTTTATTGTCCTGAGTGTCGAAAAGAGCGGACTATTGAGCGAGAAAGTGAAATGATTCTAAAAGCTGAACAAGGTCACAGATTAGAAACTACGAGTAAAATGTTAAAAAATAAGAGTCTTTTAGTAGACTCAACAATTAAAGAGGCTACTTTTGAAACGTTTAAAGTGACGGATGAAGCAACAAAGGTTTTAAAAGAAAAAGCCGTCAGTATTGTTTCAAGTATTCTAAGTGGTGATACTAACAATTATCTTTTAGTTGGGGAAGTGGGTAGAGGGAAAAGTCATCTTGCTATGGCTATCCTCGACAGAGTGAATAAGGATAGCTATAAACAAGGAAAAGCAAGGTCATGCGTTTTTATCTCAATCCATGCAATGATCAGCAAAATTCATAATGGATATGGGTTAAGTGATTTGGAATACCAAACATATAGGTACACTGACAATTATTTCAAGGAGCTTGCTAATAGAGTTGATGTTCTTGTGTTAGATGATTTGGGTTCTGAATTAGGTCAGATTAATAGCAAGACTGAGGCGAGCGATTCAGTAACAAAGATTTTGAATGCCATTTTAGAAGCAAGACAAGGTAAGGTAACTATAATTACCACTAACCTAAGCGAGAACAGAATAAAGCTTGCTTATGGTGATCGTATTGAAAGTAGATTAAAAGATGGCTTAGAGAATAATGCCATTCTATTTACTGGCACGAATGATAAAAGAGTAAATAAGCCGATTTAAGAGCTTAAAAAGATTCATAATGAATAAGTCGAATAACTTTATAAATTAGCACACAAAAGAAATGAGGAAGTCAGAGGTGGAAGAACTAGACAAGATAGATAAGCGAGTTAAATCAATTACGAATAGTTTTGATAAATTGATAAAAGAAGCTAAATCATTTAATTCTGTTATGTTCTCGTATAACAGAACCTATCAGTCATTAACTGAATTATCTTTGGATTTATCCGAATATCAAACCGAAATGGCTATAAAATACGCAAAAGAGATGGTTCTTTTCGTAGAGCAAGGGCTATCGGTACGAGAAATAGCTTTTGAGCTAGATCTCTTTGATGATGATGTGAAGCAGCTACTTAAAACATTGAATCTAACTGTTAAAGCTAAGTCACAAATCAAATTGAAACGATACAGGGAACAATTAGGCTATTTAGCTGAATTAGGGTTCACAGTGAATGAGATAGGCGAGAAGCTAGATAAATCACCAAATACGATAAAGCAATATTGCAGAATAAACGGTATCAAGTTTAACGAGGAAAGTCGTCCGATGTTACAAGTTGAGTTAGATGATTTGATGAATGACATTGCTGAAGGTGATTATTAAATCATTGTGGCCAAGAAAATAGATTAAGTAGTAAAGGGAGAAATGCATGATAGATAAGGGATTGAGAGAGTCAGAGAATGGAGTTATTCTTATAAAAAATGGTGTGAAGAAGTTAGTAGTGACACCAAACTATGGGGAAGTAATCATAAAAATAAAGGATGGTATACCGATAAGAGTTGAAAGCGTCAGAGATGCCACAAGATTTGAGGAGCTACCTGATTACAAGTAATTAAATACAGTCCAACCAAAGAACTTGGAGGACATCTTAACAGCGTAGAAATACGTTTGTTGAGGTGTCCTCTTTTTTGTTGTCGTAGGAGGAAGACCGTTGACTGATAAAGAACTTATTATTAATTCATATAAAAGCACACTCTCAAATCTGAGAGCAAGATATAAAGTAATGGATCCAGAACATCCCGACAAAAAGACCATAAGCGGGATGATTTCATCTCTTGAATATTCTCTTTTTTGGTTAAAGAATGGTCATGAGAAGCCACCAAACAGGGATATATCACAACGTTCCTATGAACAACGCACTGAGTATTGGGCTGATGTGTCTTTAGTTACCCAGTATCATAAAGATGCAGTAGTTCTTATTGGTGGGGGAAATGATGATGAGTTAAAGCCTTCTCAAATTGAAACAATAGATAATGCCTTGAAATTACTTACAGACAAGGAACAACAGACTTTTATTGATATTTATGCCAATGGTCACACTTACCAGCAAGTAGCGGATTTATACGGATGTTCAAAAGGGACGGTCCAATCATATATTAATCGGGCTAAGAAAAAGATAAGTACAGCGATAAAAGAAGGTGCAATATCACAATGATTTCAAAACAAACACGATACGCACCCTTTAAAAACAATCTAGTATGTAACAATTCGATAAACCGGAGCGTTGCAACGTTTTTATGTTGCGTTGCATCATTTGTTGCAACTTATTATGTCTTATTAAGCGAGAGTTGTTAGTGTGATTAGTTTGAAGTAACAATAAAAGAAGCCAACAATTGCCAATATTTTCAAAACAAAACTCGAAGAATGATAGTAATTTATTGACTTAAATTACAAAACAACTCGATGAGTGGAAAGCTATAAGATACTATAAATCATGACAAATCCGTACTTGATACAAAAATATATGAAACTATGAAAGATAGGAGGTTGATACATGAACCACCTATTATCTGACATTTCCGACACCCTAAAGGGATAAAAATTGTTAGTGAAGTTTTTGGGAGGTAATCAGAGGTCCTAAAAAAGATAGCCGAGAAATCCGAGTCATTAAAAAGGAATTGAGCGATTTGTGAGGCTCTAAAAAGAGATATTAGAGTTTTTGTAGTCCTAAAAAAGAGATGAGGCGATGAATTGAAATTATTAAGAAATGGCGAAACAGTAGAGTATCCAATCGAGCTAATTTTACCTATGTACGTTCACCATAAGTATAAATTGATGTGGAATAGCATAGAGATGAACTTTGAGCAGTTGGATAATTTAACATCGTTTAGTAATGAGTTTAAAACAGTTGCTAGGCTTGATTACATCGTTAAGAGTTTGCCAGAGGATGAGAGAAAGACATTTGAGCTATTGACCTATATTGAACCGTTTAACGCTAGAGATATTGATATTTTTAATCTACAGCCTAATGAGAATAGAACGGTCTTGAAATTCATCTCTAAAGGTAAAGGATTTGATGCTGCTTATCTTAATGAGAAGCTTGCTCCAATGTATCTAGGTAAGAAGTCGATACCTAAGAAAGTATATAAAAGTTTGTTGGAATCATTAGAGAATGGCTTAGTCGAGGTTCAAAGACAAGTTACTGAAGGAGAGTTGTTTCTTGAAGATATGTTGATTTAATAAGTCCATCTCTTGTTACTTTGCTTCTTGCATGAGATAATACTATTGTAATGCTAGATGTTATGACACTAACCGATGTACCTGTAAGCTCGCTTTAATTAGTGGGCTTTTTTAATACGATATGTTAATAGGAGCGATGATATTAATGAATAGTTATATGATTAGATTAGATGGATTAAAGTTAAATACTGGAAGTTATTCTTTTATTCCTAAACCTATTGAAAAAAATCTAAATATGGAGGGAACAATAGAAAGCCCAGGATCATTTCATAAATTAAATAGTCAATTAAAAAAAACCAACTTTGAGAAAATGATTGGTACTTTAGATTATGATTCATTATTACGAAGACCTACCATTTTTATACTTATTCCGTCTACTGATATGGATTTTAATTTAACCCAAAAGAAAGAGTACGTTGAAAAAATAGGCATGATGTCTCAAAATATTAATAATATCGCAGCTGTATTATCCATAGCTATATGGTTAATTAAAGATTCAAATGTAACAACAAGTCATTTTTATCATTATAATTTTTTTAATGGTGTAGTAAATAAATACTTTAGAAATTCTATAAATACAAATAGTAGCGGAGAAATTGAAAGTATAAATTTGAAACCGAAAGAACTGAATGAAGCAATAACTATAATGTATGAAATATGGGAATACTTTGTTATTGAAGAAAAGAATAGGAAAGAGATAGAGACAAAAGATAATTATGAAACAATCTATTATGAAATTGAAAAATCTCTTTCATACGAGGGGAAAAGTTTTTATAGAGCATTTTTGCTATTACAAGAAGCCCGAATGACTGGCTATTTACCTAGTAAAATAGCAAAGTATTGTGCATGTTTAGAGTGTCTTTTTGCGATAAAAAAAGATAGTTCTAAAAACATAAAAAATATAACTGCAAGTTATTTGTATGATCAAAAAATAGACGTTGATGAAATAAGGTCAGTAATGTCTGAATCTTATGGAGTGAGGTCGGATCATGAACATGGCTCTCAAATAAAATATTTAGCCTCAAAAAAAGATGATGAATTAACAAACTTATCTAAAAAAATTGATAATTATTTAAGATTAGTTTTAAAAAAGATTCTAAATGAAAATAATGAAGTACAAGAAATTTTAAATTATGATAATGATGTAGATTCTAAAATGAAGGCTAGACAGTATTTTCTAATACCTGCAAGAGAAATGTTTCCTGATGATTATAAGAAATAAGAACAAAATATCTTATTCAACTAAAAACACTTTTTTAGAGCCAAAATTTTTAAGTAATAAGACTTTTGTAGGATAAAGAACCTCACAAAACCTCACCTTGTACCTTATATAAGTTTTGAGAACTTGACTAAACATGACTTTTAATCGCTTATTGTGGTTGCTTTGTTATCAAATGTTATGGTTTACTACGTTATCATGCTAAGAAATGATAAGGTTAAGTTGTTTATAGGCTTAGAAATGCTGAGATTAAACTTTCTATATGCTAACAAAAGCTAACGTTCGCACCTATATACTAAAGATATAAGCCTAAAATGTTAAGAAATGTTAAGGTTGAAACGAATATAGGGAACCATTTTTATTTTACAAAGTAAAATTATTGCCTTTTACAATGTAAAATTTTTTAAGCCGATATTCTTGTCGGCATATTTATTTTGTTTAAAACGTTGATAATATAGCTTGTTTTAGTTTTAGGAAGGACAGACAAGGAAAGAGGAAAATTAAATTTTACTTGATTAGTTTACAATGTAAAAATACCCAAGGGGAAATCTCCTTCGGGTAGCTTGCCCAAAAAAGGGCCACCCTTAACTTTAAGGCGGGCACAGATTTGTGCTGGCATATAGTTAATAAGGTAAAAGCTCGCTTTAATTAGTTGGACCTTTTGGTATACTTAAACAAAAGGAGTTAAAAAGATGAATACACAATATGGTTTAGAAAGTCAAAAAAATAAATTTATTAATGCTAAAGAAAGCTATAATGAAGCTAGAGAAACACAAAGAAAAATATTAGTGAATATGTTAAAAAATGAAGGATATAAGGTTTTTGAGGGCCCACGAGCAGGGAAAGGAAGTACTAAATACACTGCAGGTAAGGAGTTGGACATATCGTATGACTTAAGCAATTGGAAGTGGGTTTCTGGAGTGAAATCGTCTAATGAAGTTAGTATCTACTTACAAAGTTTTGATAGAGATCCAAAAAGTAGAAATTATCATGTTCTATTTGATCGTATTTCTATACAAATAAATAATTTGGAAATTAAACGAACGGAATTTGAATTACCACTTGATGATAATATATTAGAAAAATTAGCAGAGCTTATATTTCAGGAGATAGAAAAACAGAATTAAAACATATCCTTATTAATGTAAAAAAGTTGTTATAAAAGAGATAGTCGATCATCTCTTAGTCTATATAAAGTTAGAAATAATATCACTAGCACACTCTTAACTGGGTGTGTTTTTTTGTTTTGATTAATTGACGTCAAGTTGGTTATATTTTGACTGGACATCTCTATCTATTATTTTACAGGGAACGTCAGTTCTGATATAATGACTATATAGTCCTTTGAGATTATATTAGCTGAGATGTAAGATACTATTGTTATCTTATGTCTTTTTTGTTTTAATAGAAGGTAAGCTAATATAATTATTTGGAGGAAAATAATGGAAAAACTAAAAGGCTTAGGTACACGTTTTCTTGTTTTTGCTCGAGGTTTGAGGCAGAAACCATCTAGTATTTTTTTAGCCATACTAACGATAATATTAGGAATTCCTGGATTCCAAGCGTGGTCTGAAAACCATACAATTCTATATGTGCTATTCATAATATGTTTGATTCTCGTGTTTTTATGGGATATATATGGTCAAGGAGATCTAATTACGGATAAAGATGAAGAAATAAATAGACTCAAAGATAAGATTCAACAACGAGATACAAGTCATGAAATGATTTTGGAAAGTTTAGGGGCAATCCCTGAAGATTTTTTGGAATTGGTTTTTGATGAATTAAGATTTAATTCGGATGAAAGAATTTCTCTTTATACATATAGAAACAAAGAATTTATTATCGCAGCAAGACATGCTCGGGTTAGACATCTAAGTACTGAGGGAAGGCCATCATATCCTGAAGGAGAAGGATACATTGGATTAGCTTGGAGAGAGCCAGATAATAATGATTGCTACTATACATTAAATTTACCAGACTATAACGTTAATAAAGAAGAGTATTTGTCAAAGGTAAAACAGGAAACGAAAATGAGTAAAGCAGTAATTGAGAAATTAACAATGCACAGTAGGAGTTACTATGCTAAAATTGTTAGAGAACATAATCAGCCAATCGGAATAATCGTACTTGAGAGCCGATCCTCAGAATTTCCATCTAGTATAGACGATATAACGAGTATCCTAAACGGAATGGCCGGGAAGCATCTAGCAGCACTAATTAAAGTTAATGAAAATGCAAATGGGATTGGAGGGAATGGTAATGAGCAATAAATCTATAGAGAACATTCTACACTATATCTTAAATGAATATCCTTACCCGAGTGATCTAACAAAAACTAGGATAACTAAGATAGTATACTTAGTTGATTGGTATTCAGCGTTAGAAAACGGACAGCAATTAAGTAATATTAATTGGTATTTCGATCATTATGGGCCTTATGTATCTGATGTTTTGGATGTTGCGGATGATGATAAAAAAGTAAAGATTAAAGAGACAGTTTCAGCTTATGGTGGAGTTAAGTATATTGTTGAACCAAAAGATAAAAATGAAAAACTTAAAGTTAACCTCAGTGAAAAAGAAATTAAAATTATTTCTCAGGTAATAAAAGATACTGAGGAACTTTCGTGGAATAAATTTATTGATTTTGTATATGACACTGCACCTATCAAAAATAAGAACAAGTATAGCAGCTTAAATTTATCGGAGTTGGCAAAAGAAGAAAAAGACAGCTTAAAAAGCTAAATTATTTTTTATAACTTGCCCGTGGTAATGAAGATTTTTGAATACGTGATTGAATACATCCTATTTCTAGGGTGTATTTTTTTTAGCTTACAATGTATCATAATGATAAGGAGTGATATTTTTGGAAGAAAGCATAATTTTTTTAGGGTTAGAGGTCGGTAGTTGGGCAGATTGGGTAGGGATAGTTGTTACCTTTTTAACTATATTCTTAACTATTCGATATTATAATAATGATAATAAAAAACAGTTTAAAATAGTTTTATACCCTATATTCACAAAAGAAATAGAAAAAGGTATTACAACTTTTCATGCAAGTCCTGTTAGTTTGGAATTTTACGCTGTAAATTTTTCTAAAGCGCCTGACTTAGTATATTTTTTTACAATTAGAACAAAAAGAAATTTTTTTCAAAAAAATATTAGAAAAGTTCCCAAGATTAATGTTGATTGGGATTTTTCGTTTGGAAATAGAGTGCCAGATTACCAACCTGTAGAACCTAGAAATAAAACTAAGATAGAGCATTTTGAAATTCATTGGTTTTATGATGCTGCTCTTAGTGCATATTATAAAACAAAGAATAAAAAATTTATGAAAAAAGTGTTCCTAGAAATAGTGTACGTTAATGTTGATGGGAAAGAATTTTCTAAACCAATTGTTTTTACCGTGGAAAACTTGTTAGCATATAGTAATGAAAAAAAGAGATGATTTCTCATCTCTCAATCTATGTAAACTTACATTTCACACGTCCGTTTTTTTGACCTTGATTTTGACCTTGATGAAAATATGCTGATTTGATTATCAATGATATTTATTAATTTGAGAACCTTGATATATCAGTATTTAAACCGTGTAAAAAGATTGAGTGATGTCATTTACTTTAAATGGAAGGCAGTGTAGGGTAATCATAATATATAAGCTGGAAACGTTGATGTAATAATGTTTCTAGCTTTTTTGTTTACCTTCATTTATGAAATACTATCTAAAAAACTATCTATTTGTTAGAAGTTTGAATGTTGAGTTAGTTTTTTATATTATGCAGTATGCTAAAATTATTGAACAAAGGAAGGAGAAAAGAAATATATGTGGGAATTTTTGGGAGCAATAGGAGGAGCAATGATTGGGGCTGTTATCACATGGAGACTAGAGTCTAATAGAACTAAATCTATTATTGAAGAGACTATCAAAGGAGCTGACCGAGAGGTATATAGGGAAGTTGAAAAGTTAAATCGAAATTTAAAAAAAGAAATAGCTGACGAAAATAAATTATTTCAAGAAAAATGGGAGCAAAAGAAAATTGATGCTAATTTGAAGGCTAAAGCAAGACTGGAGTGGATTGGTGAAGTTAGGCAATTAGTTGCTGAATTTATTACTCATGCGATACATTATATATCTATTATTAAGGAATTAGATGCTTTGGATGAAATCAAAAATAATATAATAAGCGACTATAAATCAGACATGAGTCATAAAAATGAGAAGTACAATGGTTTGGAAAGGGAAGCAGAGGATCAAAAAAAATTAAGAAATAATCAGAGTATGTGGGAGGCACAACGTAATCGCCTTGATCTACACTATTATAAAGCTAACGAAATACTTTATAAATTAGAATTATATATCAGTAACCAAGTAGATCATGAGGAGATGATCAAGTTAATAGATTGGTTTATAGAAACCCAAAATAAATTGACTATACATGTAGATAGATATCATTGGGAAAGTTTTTCTAAATTTAATAATGTTAGTAACAGTTGTACTGATTATCTAGATAAGGTGGATAGGTTTAAAGATATATTTAGAGATTATTTAAAAGAAGAATGGGACAGAGCAAAAAATGGTGAGTAAAAAACGAATATGAGATTGTATTTATAGGTTATTTTTATCGAGTGATTAGATTGCTTTTTGTTAAGTGAGTAGATATAAAAGTGTCTTTCAATATATTTATAAACGAAATTATTTTGACAATTTTGCTTTTAAGTGGTTTACTATAGATAGTTGTTATAAAGATATAACAAGTTGGTGAAGGGAATGGATGAACAAAAATTACCGCTATATACAATCATTACAACGGAAATGATACGAAAAATTGAAACGAAAGAATGGCCTGTCGGAAGTAAGATTCCTTCAGAAAAAAAATTAGGTGAACTATTTCAAGTAAGTAGGATTACAGTCAGAAGAGCTTTATCTGAACTAGAGAGAAAAGGTTATCTTGTTAAAAAGCAAGGTAAGGGAAGTTTTGTCAAGGGCAAAGGTGGTTTTGAGTTAGATATAGAATTTGAAGATATTAGCTTTGCTATATCTCGAATGGGTATGATTCCAAGTATTCAATTAATAAATTCTCAGCTAGTCATAGATCCATCTATTGACGATATTAGAAAAGAGATGGATTTAGATAATTATGAATACGTTTACAAAATAGAGCAGTTGTTTTTAGGTAATAAGCAACCTATGTATTCGCAGGTAACTTATTTACCATTCTCTAGATTTCCTATGATTTACTATCATGAATTAATGGATAAGCAGCTAATCCCATTTTTAGCTCAAAAATATAATTTTAGAGATATTGAATTTGAAAAGCATTATTCAGCAGGAAATTTAAAACAAGCGGACAATTTTTTGGAAGCGCAAACAGGAAGCTCTTATACTCAATTAAAGATAATTGGTAAAGAGTCTGAAAAAATCGTGTTTTTAAGTACTGGTAAAGCGATAAACCGTTTACCAGCTTATTTAATAAATAAAACTGGAGGAAATATAATGAGTACACCAAACATTTTATTAACTAGAATTGATAATCGATTGGTACATGGACAGGTAGGGGTTACTTGGACAAAAACTTTAGGGGCAAATCTGATTCTTGTCGCTAATGATGAAGCTGCTACGGAACCTTTGCAACAAAAATTAATGTCTACTACAGCAAAATCATCTGGGGCGGGTATTAGATTTTTCACATTAGAAAAAACTAGTCAAATTATTAGTAAAGCAGCGGATAGACAAAAAATATTTATTGTCGTAAAAACACCAAAAGATGTAAGAAGTTTAGTTGAAGCCGGTGTTCCAATTAAAGAAGTAAATGTAGGTAACATGCATTTTTCACCTGGAAAAGTTGAAGTGACTAAAAAAGTTTACGTTGATGAACAAGATAAAGAAGATTTAATGTATTTGGTGAATAAAGGAATTGATGTCTATATTCAAGATGTACCTGGTGACAGAAAAGTAAGTATACAATTTTAGAGTAAAAAGGAGGTATATATTTATCATATAGTAAAAGAGTAAATAATTTTAGAAAAGAGGAGGAGAAAAGATGAGTATCACTTTAACACAAGGGTTGTTGTTAGGGGTATTTGCTATTATTGCAGGTTTGGATTCTTGGTTGGAAGTATTTTATATCTTTAGACCAATCATATCTTGTACAGTGACTGGTTTGATTTTAGGAGATTTACAAATGGGAATTATAGCGGGTGGATTAACCGAGTTGGCTTTTGCTGGCTTGACACCAGCAGGAGGAACACAACCACCTAACCCTGCTATTTGCGGGATTATGACAGTAGTAATTGCCCATTCTACTAATGTGTCTCCATCAACAGCTATAGGATTATCGTTACCGTTTGCTATGTTAATGCAATATATTCTTTTAATGTATTATTCTGTTTTTTCATTTTTCATGCCTAAATTAGATCAGTATGCAAGTGAAGCAAATACTAAGAAATTTGCTCAGATTTCATATCTAACTATGGGGATTGTTTGTTTAACATTCTTTTTGGTAACGTTTTTATCAGCATATGCAGCACAGGCTCCTATGGCAGCTTTAGTAAAAGCAATGCCTGTATGGTTGATTCATGGGTTTGAGCTAGCTGGGGGAATATTACCAGCTGTTGGATTTGCAATGTTATTAAAAGTTTTGTTACGTGTAGAATTTATGCCTTATTTATTGTTAGGTTTTGTTGTTGCTAGTTTTATTAATTTTGATAATGTGTTACCAGCAGCAGTTATAGGGATAATATTTGCCATGATTGAATTCTTCCGCGATAAAAAACATAAAGAATTACAAGCAGAAATCGAAAATATGAAAAATTCTGATAACTTTTTCGGAGGTGATCAAGATGGAATCTAAAGAATTAAATCAAAAATTAACTTCAAAAGATTTAACACGTTTAGCTATGAGATCATGTTTATTACAATCAGCATTTAGTTATGAAAGAATGCAAGCTGGTGGTTGGACATGGGCGCAAGTACCATTATGGAAAAAGATTTTTGGAGATGATAAAAAAGCCCTCTCAGAAGCAATGACTGATAATATGGAATTTATCAACACTTCACCACCAATGGTTTCTTTATTGATGGGTTTGTTAATGAGTTTAGAAGAACAAAGAGTTGATAGGCAAACTATTAAAGGGTTGAAAAATGCTTTGTTTGGACCTTTAGCAGGAATTGGGGATGCTATTTTTTGGTTTACTATCATGCCTATCGTAGGAGGAATTGCTGCTTCTTTTGCTTCTAAAGGGAATATTCTTGGGCCAATTATTTTTATGATTGTTTATTTTGGCATCTTCTTACTAAGAATACCATTTGCTAGAATGGGATATAATTTAGGAGCAAAAGCTATTGATGTCATTCAAGAGAACTCAGAAATTATTTCGAGAGTAGCTACCATTATGGGGTTAACTGTAATTGGTGCTTTAATCAGTTCCTATGTGACGCTATCTTTAACTGTTAAAATTGGAGATGTATCTTTACAAAAAGATTTTTTAGATAAGATATTCCCTAATATTTTACCATTAGCTTTTACATTCTTACTGTATGGTTTGTTAAAGAAAAAAATGTCACCTATTGTATTAATTCTCTTAACATTTATCATGGCGATTGTTTGTTCTTTCTTTGGAATTATGTAGGAGGTATGAAGTAATGAAGTATGCGACAGTTATTAGTGGTCATGGTGGCTTTGCCACAGGTATGAAAGCATCTTTTAATTATATTTCTAGCATACCTGAACAATATTATTTTATTGATTTTAATGAAGGTATGAGCGAAAAAGATTTAGAAAATAAATTTTTAGAAATAATGAATGAAGAAAAACAAGTTTTATTTTTTACTGATTTGCTAGGAGGAACTCCTTATAAAGTGGCTGCGCAGTTAGCATACTTTAATGAAAATATTGAAGTTGTTACGGGATGTAATTTGAGCTCTTTATTAGAAAGTTCATTTATGGACTATAACAGTATAGAAGATTATGCCAATGCTTTAGTTGAAATATCAAAAAATATGACAGAATGTTTTTCTTTAGATGAATTACAAGAATTAGAAGATAATACATTAAGTGATGGTATTTAGTGTAAGATTTCTAGTTAGATGATTTAATGGACATACAGCAAAACATCTGAGATTTTAAAACTAATCTCAGATGTTTTGCTTTTTTAATAGGCAGAAAAAGCTGGTAGGAATGATTTAGACTTATAAACTTTTACCCCCTCAGATTTTAGTCTAATTTGCATTTTTATGTTAATCAGATAAAATAGATAAGGAGAATAATAAGTTAGTTAGGAGATATTTATTTGGATACTTGGTTATTTATTGGGTATGAATTAGTAGCGACTTTAGGCCCTTTGATGGTGATATACTTAGTCAAATATAAAAGGGATAAATCATGGTTATCACTTTTAATTTTTTCAGTTTATCTGATGATGGTTTTTAATGTGACAGGAGCAGGCACTCTGTATGATATTTTTTTATATGGGATAAAATGGAACGGTGAACAAGTTAATCTTATACCATTTTCACAAGGTATTTCCTTGGTTGAATACGGACTGAACATTGTGATGCTAATGCCTTTTGGTTTGCTAGCTGCAGCTTTATTTACTGACAATACTAGTATTTATCCTGTGATGAAAAATGGTTGTCTGTTGATTTTGATAGTGGAGTTAAGTCAGCTATTAAATAATCGCCGAACAGATGTAGATGATCTGATTATGAATAGTTTAGGTTTGTTTGTTGGCTTTCTACTATATAAATTAGTTAGTAAAAAGTTGAAAACAAACCCTATTCCAAACATTCAATTACCAATTTCAAGTGTTATTTGGATAACATTTATTTCACGTTTTTTCTTATTTAATGACTTTGGTTTAGCTAAATGGTTATATGGATTTTAATTGAATAAGGATATTTGCCTAAAACATATGTCATGTTTTAGGCTTTTTTTAGGTTCTAATTTGATAGAAAAATAGGGTTTAGCATGCTAAATTAGTTTTTTTCCATTAGAATAAAAAGCAAGAGAGAGTTTTGATGCAAGTGGAATGAAAGGAGCAAGGTTTATAGCACATATTTTTATGCATTAGCCGAGAACACTGGCGACTTTAGTCGTGTAGATGAATCGGCTTCGGTTGGAGTATAGCTTCAGCTAGGTTACACAACTGATATATATAATATTACAAACCTTTGTGAAATTTAACGATTACATATGTTAAACTATTTTCAAGGAGTTTTTTCATGTCAAAAGTACATCATGGTCGTGGATATGTCTACTCTATTCAATATCATTTAGTTTGGTGTGTTAAATATAGATACGTCTGTTAAAAAGTTATTAAAGCAAATTGCTTTAGATAGCGATATTAAAATCATTGAAATGGATTCAGACAAAGACCACGTTCAGATGCTTATTGAGTGTAAACCTCAACATTATATGCCAAATATAATCAAAGCGTTTAAAGGTGTGTCTGCAAAAGAAATGAGGTGAATTGTCATGCTACGTCATAAAGCTTATAAGTTTAGATTATATCCAAATGTTGAACAAGAAATATTAATGGCTAAAACAATTGGTTCATCAAGATTTATCTATAATCATATGCTAAATGCTTGGAATATTTCATACCAGGAAACAGGTAAAGGCCTATCTTATGGTAAATGTTCTGCTATGTTACCAGCTATGAAGAAATCAGATGATACATCATGGTTAAGAGAAGTAGATAGTGTAGCATTACAATCCTCTATTAAACATTTAGCGGAGTCTTTCGATAGGTTTTTCAAAAAACAAAATCGATCGCCTAACTTTAAAAGTAAGAAAAATCCGGTTCAAAGCTATACTACTAAAAATACCCATAACAATTTGGCTATTGTAGATAATAAGTTGAAATTACCTAAGCTTGGGCTGGTTAAATTTTCTAAGAGTCGTGAAGTTAACGGCCGTATTTTAAGTGCTACCGTCTGTAAAAATGCCAGTGGTAAATTTTTCGTTTCGTTACTATGTGAAGAGGAAATAACTGAATTACCAAAAAACAACAATAGTGTTGGAATTGATTTAGGTATTACTGATTTTGCCATTCTTTCTAATGGTCAAAAAACTGATAATCATCAATTCACATCCAAAATGGAAAAGAAATTAAAGCGTGAACAACGCAAATTGTCAAGACGTGCGCTAATAGCTAAACAAAATGGTCTTGATTTGTTTGAAGCTAAAAATTATCAAAAACAAAAACACAAAGTGGCTAGATTACACGAAAAAGTAACAAACCAACGTACTGATTTTTTGAATAAGTTAAGTACAGACATGATCAAAAACCACGATATTATCTGTATAGAAGACTTAAATACAAAAGGTATGTTGCGTAATCATAAACTAGCCAAAAGTATCTCTGATGTATCTTGGTCTAGTTTTGTAACTAAACTCCAATACAAAGCTGACTGGTATGGACGAAAAATAATCAAAGTGGATAAATGGTTTCCATCAAGTCCAATTTGTTCAGAATGCGGACATAAAGGTGGCAAGAAACCTCTCGAAATTCGAGAATGGACTTGTCCTGTTTGCCATACCCATCATGACCGAGACGTCAATGCTAGTCTCAATATCCTGATCGAAGGTCTAAGGTTACAAGAATTGGCATAAGTTAAGAACCGTAGGGACTACGGGTATAGCTTGGTAAATAAAAGACACCGCTGATAGTAAAAAAATACACTATCAAGTATGCTTTTTTCCCAAGAATCTCGTGACTTTAGTCATGAGAGGTTCAAGGTAGAGGATGATTTAAGCTTAATTAAAGGTAAAGGCTTATCTTTTTCATTAGAAAAAGAAGGACATACTGTTACTCTAGGGAAAACTTACCGAGAGGCACTTCTAAAGTGGGAAGAAGATCATTATGATTTGGTTATTTTAGATGTATCTTTACAGAAGGTTAGTCAAAAACTAGGAAACAACTATCAAGTATTGAATGTAAGAGAACAAAATACCACCAGTACTTATTTAGCTTTTAATGTTTTTATTTATGGCTTTTTATTAATAATCGGAGCTGTGACTTTTCTAAATATCATTAATAGTATCTCACTAAGTGTTTCTGCTAGACTTTCTCAATTTGCTACGATGCGAGCAGTGGGAATGGAAATGAAACAAGTAAGTCAGGTTATTTTAGCAGAAGCGATGTCTTATGGAGTTGTCGGAGGAATTGTAGGTTGCGGGGTTGGAGTGTGGTTAAATAAATTTTTATTTGATCATTTAATTGGTAATCACTTTGCTTATGCTCAGTGGCACTTTCCAATTGGACTATTAGCAGTTGTTTTTGTGTTTGTGATGTTATCCGTCTTAACTGCTGTTTATTTTCCAGTTAAAAGAATTGAGCAATTATCTGTAACAGAACATTTGAATGAGGTGTAGGGTTTAATTTTAATTACCTATAGAAAAAAACAGCTAGAAGATGATTAATCTTTTAGCTGTTTTTTTCTATAGGTGACGGTTATTTAAATGAAATATAATACTAGCTTTAGCGATATTTAATAAAATGAGCATGATAACGTGTTGAATCGAAAATTATTGTATTATAATCTAGCACTTGTCCATTTTTTAAAAAAGTTATTAAATTTAATTTAACTAAGGGAGTGTTAACTGGTACAGATAATTTACGTGCTAGGTAGTGATTAGCTAAAATAGCGTCAACTGTTTGGTGAGAGTAATCAATGATTTGATGTTTAATTTGTTCAATGTAATGAAATTTTGATTGCATTAAATGATTTACTGAAAAATCAGGATAATCACTTGCTGATAGGTATCCCTTTTCTAAAGAGCAAGGAAGATTATCACTAAATATAATTCTTTCATAAAAAAAAACAGGATTTCCAGCTGTAATATTTAATTTAGAAGCAACGGTTTTAGATGCTTTTTCTAATTGGAAAGTGATTATTTTACTAGAAGGTTTTTTACCAGAAGCTAAAATTTCTTCCGTAAAAGATGTTATTTTTGAAGAACGATTTACAGTCTCAATTTGTTTGGAATAAATAACTTTTGTACCACTTCCTTGTTTTTTTTCAACAAAACCTTTCTCAACTAACAATTGCAAAGATTGTCGAATAGTAACCCTAGATACATTAAAGTATCTACATAATTGCAATTCTGTAGGTAATAGCTCTCCTTCCTTAAAATAGTTTGACAAAATTTTATTTGATAATTCTTCAGCAATACTTACATATAGGGGAGATGATTTATTTGTCATGGCTATCCTCCTTTTTATTATAAAAGTATTATAACAAATATATCTAAAACTAAATGGTATTAATAAAAATATGTATAAATTGTATCTTTATATCTAATTTGTATTAATACAAATTAATTTGTTATATCAAAATTCACTCGCAATATTGTAAACGTTTTTAACAATGCTATACTCATGTTGAATATTGCTAACTACTACTTGAGTATTTTATAAGCAATGGAAATTAATGGTTATTAATTTTTTCGTATAGATTATAAGTTGAATTAAGAAGTTGATAGAGTAAGCAGTTATAGTTAGTAACAAATAAAAAAATGAGGTTAAATATATGAAAGCATTTATTCTAGTAGGCCATGGCAAACTTCCTAAAGCAATGATTCAGTCTGTCAAAATGATGACTGGAGATATCCCTAATCTATATTCTATTTGTTTAATGCCAGAAGAAGGGACAGACCAATTAAAAATAAAAATGAAAAAATTGAAAACCGAACTAGCTCTTTATAAAGAAATATTAGTATTTGCAGATTTATTTGGAGGTACACCTGCTAATACATTATTTCAGACATATCAAAAAGATTCGCGTTTTTCTTTTATTACAGGTATGAATTTTCCTATGGTTTTGATGGCTGTTTTGACACCCAATGCATCAAAGGAAGAGATAATTTTAGTCGGCCAAACAGGAATTAAGGATTTGCAAGCTAAAGAACAGGTTAAAGATTTAGAGAGCACAAATTCTGAAATACTTATAACAAAAAAAGAAAGTAAAGCTAAACAATCAACAATACATGTGCGTATAGATTCTAGAGGGATTCATGGTCAAGTTACTACTGCATGGCTTCCCTATCTACAAGTTAATCGAATTGTTGTTATTGACGATTTAGCTATCAACAATCCTACACAAAAAATTGCGTTAAAAATGGCTTGTCCTGAACAGGTTAAATTATCTATTTTATCCACTGATACTGCTGTTAAGCGTTTCCGAGATGATGTTTCTTACAAGAACGAGAATATACTTGTGTTAATTTTACGAGTTGAGACATTAAAAGAGATAGATAAAAAAGACTTTATTTTTAAAGAGATAAATTTAGGCAATGTCCCTGCTAGGAAAGATACAAGAAAATATCGTCAAACAATTCATTTAACTGATAGAGAGCGAGAAATTATAAAAAAGATAATAACTAAAGGAACAAAATTTACTGCTCAAATGGTGCCTAATGATGCAATAGTTGATTTTGATGAATATCTTGATTAAAGAGGAGGGAAAATATGTCTTTATGGCAAGCGTCATTAATTGGAATCTTTGCTTATTTAGGAAGAAATCAAGTACCGTGGTTCTTTGGTACTACTGGTGGATGGTATGGGATTGGACGTCCGTTGGTTGCAGGGGGGATTTGTGGATTTATTTTAGGAGATATTTACTTGGGAATATTTTGCGGAATATTGATTCAAGCTCTTTATATAGGTCAAATCACACCGGGAAGTGCGATGCATTCCGATGTCAATTTAGCTAGTTTTGTTGGTATATCTATAGCTATTTCTTCACATACTCATCCAGAAGTAGCAGTAATGTTAGCAATCCCTTTAGGTTTATTAGGTGTTTATTTAAATCAATTAACCATGTCAGCTCAGGTCTGTTTTTCAAAAAAAGCGATGACTTATGCTGAAACTGGAGATGCAAGAAAAATTAGATGGATAAATATTTGTGGAACGTCCATCTCCTTTTTAGAACGCTTTTCTGTTGTACTATTATTATGTTATTTTGGTTCTCCAGTTATTACAAAAGTATTAGAGATAGTACCAGAAGTAGTAGTTTATTTTTTGGTAATTAGTGGAAGAGTTATTCCCTTAATAGGTTTTTCAATGTTGTTAAATCAAATAATTAATGAAGGTTGGATGATGGTTCTTTTTTTATTTGGATGGTTAATGTGTTTTATATTTAAATTAAGTATGCTTCATTTAATATTAGTGGCATTTTTCATTTCCATTATTTATCTATTAGCGTATACAAAAGGCTGTTCTGAAACCATCTTA
Source organism: Vagococcus humatus (assembly GCF_003950325.1). GTDB lineage: Bacteria > Bacillota > Bacilli > Lactobacillales > Vagococcaceae > Vagococcus_C > Vagococcus_C humatus. Next base: position 62,575 of record NZ_PXZH01000003.1, on the reverse strand, counting down.
GTTCAACAAGATACTCTTCAAAGAAATAACATAGAAGAGGAGGGTGATTATGAGGAGTGACAAAGAGTTGAAATTATCTAAAAAAGATATTTGGTTAGCCTCATGGAGATGGATTTTTTTTGCTTTGAGCACTCAAAATTATGAATACATGATGGGAACAGGTTTTGCACATAGTTTATCTGGTTCGTTAGAAAAACTTTACGAACATGATCAAGTAGGGTTGTCTAAAGCATTAAAACGCCATGTAACATTTTTCAATACAGAACCTCAACTAGGATCCATTATACCTGGCATAGTATTATCATTAGAAGAAGAATATGCTAATAATCAAGATAATCAAGAGCCAAGTGCTATTCTTCAGACGAAAAATGTTTTAATGGGGCCTATAGCTAGTTTAGGAGATTCTTTCCTAGTTGGGATGGTTAATCCTATTTTATTAAGTATAGCAATTGGCTTATCTGCTAATGGTTCACTTCTTGGATTAATAGTTTTTTTAATATTATGGATAGTGTTAGTAATTTTCATACGTCATTTTTTATTTATTAAAGGTTATTTATTGGGGTTAGATGCTATTAAAATATTAAAAAATGAAAAAATTAAAAACAAAATCGTACAAGTAGTAACAGTATTTGGATTAATTGTGATTGGAGGAGCAACTGTAGTAACGTCTGAGGTAATTACGAGTACTCAATTTTTATTTGATAAGAATGGAATGACTATGCAAAAAATAATGGAGCAACCAATGTTTGGCTTTATATCCATATTTATTTTGCTTACTTATTATTTTTTTCTATCTAAAAAAAAGTGGTCATTTGTTAGATTAGTGTGTGCTTCATTATTAGCTGTTGCAATAATACTTTTGTTTCAAATTTTATAATAAGGAGTTTTAATCATGACATATAATAGTTACATTACCGATTTACATTTGAATTTGCATCCGAATCAAATAGATTTATTAGATAAATGGTACGAACATAGTAAAAAAGTAAGTGACTTTTTTACTATAGCGTATTATCCATACCACATGATAGAAGTCAAAAATGGATATAAAACAGAAGAAGAAATAGATTTTGAGAAAATGCATCATCAATGGGGAGAAATTAAAAAATTTTTAAATAAAAAAAATAAAGAAGATAATTTTATTAGCTTCTTAGGTTATGAATGGCAAGGTGCAGGATTAGATGGAGATCATAATATTTATTTTCAAAAAGATACAGGAGATATTTTACTCCCTAAACGATATGAAGAGTTAGTAAATTCCTTTAAGGGAAGAGAAGTGATTGGGATTCCTCATCATCTAGGTTATTCAGTGGGAAACCGGGGTAAAAATTGGTTAACACACAATGAAGAATTTTCGCCTTTAGTTGAAATATATTCTCATCATGGTAGTTCTGAAAAAGATCAAACTAATCTTGCTATGGATCGTCATATACATATGGGACCTCGCGTAGACGGGGGGACAGTATTAGATGGATTAAAACAAGGGTATCATTTTGGGGTCATTGCTTCAGGAGATAATCATGAAATTCCAGCACTGGTGAAAAATGGGAGGGCAGGTGTGTGGGCAGAGAGCTATACCAAAGAATCTATTTGGAATGCCTTTAAAGAACGTCGAACTTTTGGATTTACAGATTCTAGGATAACAGTGTGGACAGAGTTAGAAGGTCATCCAATGGGCAGTATTATATCAACTAACAATAAAAAAAGTCAGATGTATGTATCGATAGTTGCTAATAGCTGTGTAGAACGGATAGAATTATATAAAAATACTCAATTAATAGATATATATATTCCAAAATCTTCTTGTAAAGAGAGAAGTCAAAAAGAAACTGTTTGTTTTAAATTTAAACTTGAATGTGGTTGGGGACCTAACGTGAAAATTTTTCCTAATGTATACGAAAAAAATTGGAAAGGTACTCTGAAAACAGAGGGGAAAATTAAATCAGTTGAATCCATTTTTAACTCTTTTGATAATACGTTTAATATATCTACAGACCAACGCACTGTAGACTTCAACTGTAAATCTCAAAAAAATACGGATACAGATCATTGGATGCGAGATGGTAGCATGAAAAACGAAGGGTATATTTTTGAAATTGAAGCTCCTATTACAAGTGAAATTCAAATTGATTTAGATGGAGAAAAAATAATCTATTCTGTTTTAGATATATTACAAAAAAGTCATCTATTTGTTTTTGAGAAAGAGGCTAGGAAGTTAGTTAAAAATTTGTCAGATTTGCAAGATTTTTATCGTAGTGATGGGTGGTATCATAATGCCTATAAGGCAAAAATTTATCAAGGATTTGTTAAAGAAGCATATGAAGTGGAAACATATTTTGAAGTTGTTCCTCCTTTAATTGGAGAAGAATCTTATTTTGTTAAAGTATTTCAAAGTGATGGTCAAGTAGCTTGGGGGTCTCCTATATGGTTGAAAAATATAGAAGAATAACAATATTTGAAGCAAATTAAGAGCAATAAATAGTGTGTTTTTTTACCGGATTCATTTATTTAATAGGTAGATAATTAAATGAATTATTATAAAAAAGTTGTATTGAGAAAAAGTTCTCTATACAACTTTTTTTAGGAGCTAATATTAATTTGTTATGTTTTTAGATAATGATTGGCAACTAATATATATGCCTGAACCTATAAAAATTGGGACGATTAAGAAACCTAATATAGGATTAAATAAACAAGCTAAAAGAAGTAAAAGATAAGCCAGTAAATTGATTATTGATAAATACCATTTTCTTATAGAAATATAAACAGCAAACAAAAAGATAGATTTACTAGTTTTTTCTAAATTCAAACTAGTATAATAAGAAAAGTTCAAAAGAATTGGAGTAAATAAACTGCTACTAAATATAAATAATAAAACTATAAATGGGGGAAGTGAAGTTCTAAATCTAAAAAAATAAATAAACGTGAGAGAAACAACACTAAAAATAATAGAAAAAGGTAATATTTTGAAGAAAGATTTTTTGAAATTAGAAAAATAGGTAGAAAAAATACGAACTCCGTTATTTTCACTAATAATATGAATACAGAAAAGCAATGAGCTTAAGCTAGGAAGTAAGGTTATACCTATAAGAAACATACCAATTATAATATTATTAGAATGTGAAAAAAATAAAATATATAAAAATATAGGTAAGTTGCTTAGAGCAAAACAACAGTTACATAGCAGTCCTTGATAAATAGTATTACTAATTTTATAAAACAAATGATTATCCATAGTATGAATCCTTTCTACTAGTTACTAGAGCATAGATTTAACATAATTGGTTGGAGAAAGTTCAGTCACACGTTTAAATGCCCGTGCAAAAGTAGAGTAATCTTTATAGGCAAGTTGTTCACAAACTTCAGTTACAGATATACCTTGGTAAAGTAGTTTTTTCGCTAAAGAAATTTTATTTAGCTGTATAAATTGATAAATAGATATTCCTAGCTCTGCTTTAAATAGTCGGTTGAGATAATGTTTATTCATATTTAATTTTTTTTCAATTGTATTAAGAGAAAGGGTTTGGTCTAAGTTTTCTTGTATAAGGTGAATAATTTGGCTCACAATTGGTGATAATTCATCATTAGTCAAAAAAGATTCATCTAAATTACAGTTTGTAGCTGTTTGATTGATAAGTATTAAAATTTCAATTAAATATACTTGCATTAGTATATTCTTACCAAACAATTCTTGATTTATTTCTTCTAAATTTTGTAATTTATCAGTAATTTGTATAAAAGTTTGCGTTTCCGCTTGATTTAAATGAATCATATTTTTTGTTTCAAAAATTTTTAATAAATCAAGAGATTCTTGTGGTATGAGTTGAATAAGTTTAGAGGAAAAATGAATAATTGCTCGTTCGTAACTGGATTTTGATAGTATTTTTGGACCATGAATACGTGTGCTATTAATGAGGAATAGATCTCCTTTAGTAGGCTTAAATAATTCTCCATCAATAAAAAAGCTAATATCGCCGCTAATAAATAAGTTTAATTCATAATGATTATGTAGATGTGGAGCAAAGTGCATAGTTTCTTCTGTGTTTCCGTGGGAGCTTAGAGTATTAGAAGCAAAATGCTCAATGTTATAGTTCATATACAAAATCCTTTCAATGTATTACTGAAGTGTATAGATTAATTAATAGATTACATTATTTACTCATAAAATGCAAAAAACAACTTAATTTTTTACATAAAAAGCTAATTTTTTAGTATAATTTAGCTTTTTTAAATATGTAAGGGTTTTTATTTAGTTTCTTTTTGTATTGTTTTAGTTTCTTTTTGTATTGGTGATGCGTACATGATGATTTAAAATAAAGGTATCAAATCAGTGGAGGGAATTGTAATGGGGAAGAAAAAGTTGAGTTTTTTAGCAATTATGGCATTATGTTTACTATTTGTAACAACAGGTTGTTCAAAAGGAGAAAAAGCTAAAGACAAAACAAGTGATAACAATGAAATATCTTTAGCTGTTTGGGGGTATGATCAAAATACAGAATTTAAAGCGTTAGTAGAATCTTTTGAAGACAAACACGATGCTAAAGTTAAAATTGTGGATATAGATCCTGGTGCATATGAAAACAAAATAACAACATTGTTAGCAAGCGGTGACAAAACAGATGTACTTGCTATGAAAGATGTAGGAAGTTATGTAAATTATGCTAATAAAAAACAGTTATTAGATTTAAGCACGTATTCTGATAAATTATCAGAAGAAGACATTAAAAGTTATGGTGAGAATTTAGAAAGTTATAGAACAGAAGATGGCAAATTGTACGCGCTGCCATTTAGAAAAGATACTTATGTTTTGTTCTATAATAAAAAATTGTTTGATAAAGCGGGAGTTAGCTACCCAGAAAAGTTAACTTGGGAAAGTTACCAAGAAATGGCTAAAAAAATGACAAGTGGAAGTAACGAAGCAGAGAAAGTATATGGGGGTTATCACCACAAATGGTTCCCAATTGTGCAAGCGACTGCAGCTAATCAAACTAATAACGATTTATTAAAAGGAAAATATGGATTCCTAAAGGACTATTACAATATATTTCTTAATATGCAAAATGAAGGAAGCGTAATGGATTACGCTACAATAAAAACAACCAACACAACTTATTCATCAGTATTTGAAACTGAAAAAGCAGCTACTATGATAATGGGATCATTTTACATATCTAGTTTGTTGAAAGGCACAGAAGCTGGAACTGTAGATTTAGATTGGGGAATGGCCCCTATCCCACAAAGAAAAGATTCTAATGAAGTTATTACGTACGGTGGACCAGCAGGTATGGCTGTCAATAAAAATGCTGCTAATGCTAAGCTAGCAAGAAAGTTTGTGGAATTTTGTAGCGGAAAAGAAGGAGCAAAAGTATTATCTGAAATTGGTATAACTACAGCTTATCAAAATGAAGAAATTTTAGAAACGCTATTTTCTATTCCTGGTATGCCACAAGATGAGATGTCTAAACAAGCATTATATCCTGATAAAAATGGTTTTGAACATGCTGCCAATGCTTCTGCAGCAGAAATTACTAAAGTTTTAGGAGAAGAGCATGACTTGATTATGGTAGAGGACGTTTCATTAGACAAAGGAATCAGTAATATGGAATCACGTATTAAAGGAATTAAATAATTTTATATAGGTTAGAATTAACAGTTTTTATTTATGATTAGCAAAAGCAGTGTCTAACAAGAGCTAAAAGAGGGTCCATAAGTTTTACTCTTCTAAGCAGTTCATTGTATTGTGACCAAACTGCTTTTGCTTTTTTATTTAAGTTAAGCAAACATTTGTTATTAATTAAAGATATAAGAAAGGGGAATATCTATGAATTCAAATCGCCTAAAGAAAAATAAATGGAACAAAAGAAAAAAAACATTAATTTCTTGGAGTTTCATTTTACCAAACTTCATTGGCTTTTTTATATTTACGCTTATACCGATTGTATTTTCTTTTATATTAGCTTTTTCAGATTGGGACTCATTTAGCAAACCTAAATTTATAGGGTTAAATAACTTTAAAGAGCTATTTGGAGATGCTACCTTTTGGATATCTCTTAAGAATACTTTTTATTATTCTATAGGAGTGGTTCCGTTAACGATGATTTGTGCGTTAGGTCTGGCATTATTATTAAATAAAAAAATTAGAGGAATAGGTATCTTTAGAACTATTTTCTTTTTCCCATATATCACTTCTCTTGTAGCGGTTGCTGTAGTCTGGAATATGCTTTTTCATCCGACTATGGGACCTATCAATCAATTTTTACAACATTTTTTTACAACATTACCTGGATGGACATCTAGTTCTAAATGGGCAATGCCAGCCATTATTATTGTAAGTGTGTGGAGAAGTATGGGATATTATATGATTCTCTATTTAGCAGGACTGCAAGGTATTCCAAAAGAATTATATGAAGCAAGTTCTATTGATGGAGCAGGAAAATGGGAACAATTTAGAAATGTTACATTACCATCTTTACGCCCAACTACTTTTTTTGTCTTAATCATGTTAACAATCAATAGTTTTAAAGTGTTTGACTTAGTACAGGTAATGACAGAAGGTGGGCCTGGTAGAGCAACTAATGTATTGGTTTATGAAATTTATAATGAAGCATTTGTTAATTTTAGATTTGGTTATGCTTCAGCTATTTCATTTATTTTATTTATTATAGTACTAAGTATTACTGTGTTTCAATTTAGGATTGAAAAGAAAAATGCTCAAGCATAGAATGGAGGAGATTTTATGGATCAATCAGTTGTTAAAAAAGAAAAAAATAATAAAGTAATAAAAAATATTGTGATTTATATAGCTCTCATTGTTTTATCAATATTTGTTTTAGTACCTTTTATTTGGATGCTATCAGCGTCAGTTAAATCCAGTAATCAAGTTTTTACAGTTCCTATACAATGGATACCTAAAGAATTTCATTTTGAAAACTTTATAAATATTTGGAAAAAAGTTCCATTGACTATGTTTTTTAAAAACACAATATTTTTATCTGTAGTTATTACATTAATTCAATTATTAACGAGTAGTTTTGCTGCATATGGGTTTTCAAAAGCTCAATTTAAAGGAAGAGATGTATTGTTTTTAGCCTATATAGGTACTATAGCTGTTCCATGGCAAGTATATATGATTCCTCAGTTCATAATGATGAAAGGGTTAGGATTAACAGACAATTTATGGGCTTTAATTCTTATGCAAGCTTTTAACTGCTTCGGTGTATTTTTAATGCGTCAATATTATATGTCTATACCTGATGAGTTATGCGAATCCGCTAGAATTGATGGATTATCTGAATGGGGTATTTATTGGAAAATTATTTTACCTTTAACAAAACCAGCTATAGCAAGTTTGACTATAATAACATTTGTTAACACTTGGAATGATTATATGGGTCCTTTTATTTACTTAAATAGTACAGAAAATAAAACAATTCAGCTTGGTTTAAGAATGTTTGTATCCCAGTTTGATGCAGAATATTCTCTGATTATGGCTGCATCAGTTGTTTCAATCATTCCTGTAGCAGTTGTATTTTTATCTATGCAAAAATACTTTGTAGAAGGTATAGCAACATCTGGAATGAAAGGTTAAATATTAGAAAGGTGATGTAAGGTGATTGATGTGAAAAAAAATTTAAATTTAGAGCAAATAGAAAAATTGACTGAGAGAAAAGTACTATGGGAAATTGAACGATTAAAAGGGGGAATCCCTTATATTCCTATTAATGGTGTTTTTAGAAATATGGTGGAAGAGGATATCTCTTGGTGGACAAATGGTTTTTGGGGTGGACAATTGTGGCAACTTTATAATTCATCTAAAAACGAAAAATATAAAAAGGCAGCAGAAAAAAATGAAGAATTATTAGATAAAGCTTTAATGCTATTTGAAGATTTACACCATGATGTGGGATTTATGTGGCAATTAACCTCTGTTGCTAATTACAAACAAACAGGAAATGAAGTTTCAAGAACTAGAGGATTGCATGCAGCGACGCTGCTGGCAGGGCGTTATAATCCAAAGGGAAAATTTTTAAGATGTTGGAATGAAGAAAAAACAGGATGGGTAATCATTGACAGTTTGATGAATGTTCCTCTTTTGTATTGGGCTACAGAAGAAACAGGAGATCCACGGTTCAAGGAGATAGCAGAAGAACATGTTAATACTGTATTAACGTATATGGTTAGACCGGATGGTTCATGCAGTCATATAGCGGTATTTGATCCAAAAACTGGCGAGTATATAAAAGAATTAGCAGGTCAAGGGTATGCGGCGGATTCAGCTTGGACAAGGGGACAAAGTTGGGGGATTTATGGATTAGCTCTTAGTTATAAATATACGAAAAATACAGACTATTTAGTTGCTGCTAAAAAAGTTGCTAATTATTTTATAGCTAACATTTCACAGAGTGGTTATATACCTTTAGTTGATTTTAGAGCACCTAAAGATGATGAGAGACATGACACTAGTGCAGGATTATGTGCAGCTTGTGGATTGTTAGAATTGTCTAGTCATCTAGAAGAAAATGATGCTATATTATATCAAAATATTGCAAAAAAAATAGTAGATAATACTATCAATAAATTTGCAGATTTCGAATTGGATCATGATGGCATAATTGGTGGCGGAACAGTAGCGTTTCATCGAGATGTTGAGAATGAAGTACCTATTATATATACAGATTATTTTTTCATAGAAGCATTGTTGAGATTACAAGGGAAAGAATTTAATATTTGGTAATAAATAATATGTGTAGGAGATTATCATGGATATTCAAATAAACAAGCTTTTTTGTCAACCATTAATGACTGATATTGTAGAAACTAGTCAAGCCATTTTACGGATGGATGCAATACCTTGTTTACCTTATTGTGGCTATAAAACATATTTAGAAGATGGAAATCGTTTGGTATTTGAAAAAGATTATTATTTAAGAAGAAAATATGTTCATGTTTTGGCATTACAATTATTATTTGATAAAAATAAAAGAACTCTTTTAAAATTAGAAGAGTATCTTTGGGAAATATGTAATGAATACACTTGGAGTTTACCAGCACACTTACCTATTTCCCAACATGTTTTCTCTGATGAAGCACGCTTTAATATTGATTTAAATGCTGCCGAGACAGCACAAATGCTAGCAGAAGTGATGGAATGGCATGAGGAAGATTTATCAGATTTAATAAAGGCTAGAATAAAATATGAAGTAATGAATAGATATATAACACCATTTGTTGATAAATCTTGGTGGTGGGAAAATGAAACTAATAATTGGAGTTCTGTAATTGCTAGTTGTACGGGCATGATAGCGATTAGTTTAATTCATCCAGAAGATAGTTTATTTCAAAAGATAATGATAAAAGTTAACCATATGTTACAGACTTTTTTGTCAGGATACGGAGATGATGGAGGGTGTGACGAAGGAGTAGGCTATTGGAGTTATGGTTTCGGTTATTATTGTTATTTTGCAGATAAATACAGGCAGAAATTTAATACTGATTGTTATCTATTAAATCCTAAGTTAAAAAAGATAGCTGAATTTCCTAATAAAGTGAGTTTAGGAAAAGGAAAATTTGTGTCATTTTCTGATTATAATGATTTTGAAATCCCTTCTGGTTTATTAGCTTGGTTAGCTGATAATTATACTGTTTCTCTTATAACAGTTGAACAAGTTAGTAGACTGGATTTTTTTCATACATATCGATGGTTAGATTTGTCACGAAATTTATTGTGGAGTAAACGATTAGTTAGTGAAATATATCACGAAAAAAACACTATTTTCCAGATTTAGAATGGTTAATTATTTCAAATCAAGATTATAGTTTTTCTTTTGCCGCCAAAGGTGGGCATAATTTAGAAGCTCACAATCATAATGATGTTGGAAGTTTTCTAATAGCAGATAAAGAAGAACAATATATAGTTGATCTAGGAGCTGGAGAATATACTAAAGAATATTTTGATTTAAACACACGTTATAATTATGTAAATACTCGGTCTATTAGTCATTCTGTTCCTATAATTAATGGATGTGAACAACGTAGTGGAAACTATAGTTCCAATATATTAAAACAAATAGAAATTAATAATGTAGAAGAGTTTATGATAGATTTAACTGATTTGTATCCATCGCAAAGTAAAATTAGTTCATATATTAGAACTTATAAAATTAATTGTGATTTGAAGCAAGTTATAATAAAAGATAGTATCTCGTTTAAAGAAGAGGAAGAGTATCAAGTCATTCAAACTTTTCCTAGTTATATAAAACCACAGCTAATTAAGGAAAATAGTCAAATAAATTTCGAAGGAAGAGAGCAAAATTTAACGCTGGATTTTGAAAAAAAAGATTGTCATTATAAAATGTCTACTCTTTATTTTAATAGCCACAAAGGATTAAAAAAGAAATTTTATATCAGTCAATTAATCACTAATAAATCGGGAAGAAAATATAGTCAAGAATTCGTTTTAAATCTAAAAAAGATAAATAATTAAAAATTAGATTAAGAGGAGTTAAGATGAAGGTAAGCAATCAATTCTCAATTGAAAATTTAAGCATCATCGATTATTTTTTGAATTTAATGGAGCCTATTCAACATAAACTATCAGATATAGAAAAAGGAAAGTTAATAATAGGAGAAACGGGAACAGTTTATTCTAGGAAAATAGCTGATTCAGAAGGTTTTTTTAGAATTTTGTGGGGGTATAGTGCATACTATATTCAAAATGCTGTTGATGATTTTTTTTATAGCTTATTGTTAGGCATTAAGGAAGGAACTAACCCACATTCTGTTAACTATTGGGGGGATTTAACCGATACTAATCAGCTAATGGTAGAAATGGCTCCATTATCTTTTTTCTTGATAATGCATGAGGAAAAAGTGAAAGAATATTATGATTATGACACATTAACTAACCTTTTTAATTGGTTAAATCAAATCAATAATTATCAACCATGTCAAAATAATTGGTTATTTTTTAGAGTGTTGGTTAATCGGTGTTTAAATAATCTGTTTTTTAAAAATAAAGATAAAGAAATAAAAAAAGATTTAGAAATGATTGACTCTTTTTACATAGGTGATGGTTGGTATTATGATGGTCATTATAGCCAAAAAGATTATTATATTTCTTTTGCTTTTCATTTTTATTCGTTATTAGATTCTGTTATTTGTAAAGACAAAGATCCTGAAAGAAGTAAATTATATAAAGAAAGAGCGGGTGAATTTGCCAAGAATTTTCAGTATTGGTTCGATAAAGAAGGACGAGGGTTACCTTTTGGTAGAAGTTTAACGTATAGGTTTGCTCAAAGTTGCTTTTGGAGTGCAATGATTTTTGCGGAAGTAGAAACATATCCAGTTGAATATTCTAAATACTTTTTAGAAAAAAATTTAGCCTATTGGATGAGACAACCTATCTGTGATAATTCTGGCTTAATGACTATTGGTTATACCTATCCTAATTTAATTATGTCTGAAGAATATAATGGACCTGGCTCTCCTTACTGGGCTTTAAAGACATTTTTAATACTAGGAATTTCAAAAAATCATAAATTTTGGACTATTCAACCTTCTTATCCTAATAATAAACAAGCTAGCTATTTAATTGAAAAAGGTGACATGCTAGTGGAGACAGGTAAGGCCTCGCTTCAAGCATTTCCTATAAGACAAGGAGCACTTCAGCATATAAATGGCTCTATCAAGTATTCGAAATATGTTTACTCAACTAATTTTGGTTTTAATATTTCTAGAGGAGGATCTGGATTAAATAGTTTGGCTTTTGATAATAGCTTTTCCTTATCAGAAGGAGATGAGTTTTTTAAGATAAACACTTTATCTGATGATGCTGAGATATCTGAAGAATATGTTATTCATAATTGGAGACCTTGGAAAGATGTAAGTATAAAAACGATTATTCTTCCAAGTTTTCCATGGCATTTAAGGTATCATATAATAGAAACGGAAAGAAATTTACAATTTGCAGATGCAGGTTTTTCTGTTCCAGATGATATTTACTATAATTGTTCTAAGTCAGATAGTCATCAGATAGTTTTGGAGTCTAGAGTAGGTACAAGTGCTATTTTAAAAATTGCATCAAGTGGAAATTTATTCACTACTAAGACATTAGTTAATACTAATATTTTATATAATAAAGCTAAATATCCTTATATTATAGGTGATCTATCTCCCGGACGACACACATTATGCCATTTGTTCTATGGGGATGACAATAATACATTTAATACAGATGCTATTCCTGATGTTTGGCAAGATGGAGAAGAGTTGGTAGTATTATTTAAAAATGGTATTAAAAAGAAAATATGTATCAGATAACTAGAAGTTAGATATAAAGCACTTTTGTTTAAAGTCAGAAAATGATTTTAAACAAAAGTGCTATTTTTTATCGTATACTGCAAATTATTTGAGGAGAAGAAATAATTATCGAAATTGTAGTTACTGTCTATCTGTAACAGAACATTTGAATGAGGTGTAGGGTTTAATTTTATTTTAAAAATAAGTAATTTTAGTACACTTTGGAATATTCAAGGTTGGTCTAGAAAAAAGAAAAACTCTTAGATATAATAATACTATGATTATAAATATACTATATTATATTTAAGAAGGTGCTATATGAATTTACCACAACCAGTTATCTATGAAGTACCTTATTCAAAAGAAGGATTAGATAATTTAGAAGCAAACGTACAAAATAAATATAAAAAAAATGAAAAAGTTATATTTAATTATCCTACGGTGTACATCATTAATGATTCTTTGAAAAAAGGAGATTATTCTGTTTATGTAGGTGAAACTAATGATATAAAACGTCGAACAAAGGAGCATATAGATATTGATCCTATGTTTCGTCAAGATTGGAATGAACTAGCACAGTCAGATGATGCTCGCATGTTAATTATTGGACACGATTATTTTAATAAGTCATTAACTTTAGACATAGAAAATAGATTGATGCAGTATTTATCTAGCGTTGAATCTGTTAGCACTGTAAACAATCGTCGTACTAATCAACAAAATGAATACTATACCTCTACCCAATTTGAATTTGTTTTTTCAGCTATTTGGGAAAAATTGCATCAACAAAATGAAGTATTATTTCCACCTGAAAAACATCTTAAAGATTCGGCTATTTTTAAGGCATCTCCCTTTCATAAACTAACAAGTGAACAATTAAATGCTCGTGAAGAGATTATATTAAAAATTGTGGCTGCATTAAATCGTGAAAAAGAAGGGCAGTTAATTTTTGTGGAAGGAGAGGCTGGATCAGGTAAGACAGTACTTATGAGTAGTTTGTTTTATGAATTATTTCAACTATCATCAGAAGACTCTGAAAACAAAGTGTTGCATAATATTAGTACTTATTTATTAGTGAATCACGATCAACAATTAAAAGTTTATGAACAAATTGCATCAAAATTAGGCATTGTTTCGAAAAAAAACCAAGATGTAGTTTCTAAACCTACTAGATTTATTAACAATCATGTTGAAGAGGATAAAGTGGACGTGGTGATTGTTGATGAAGCGCATTTACTATGGACTCAAGGGAAGCAAGCTTATAGAGGGAAAAATCAACTAGATGATTTGTTGAAACGAGCTAAAGTTGTAGTGGCAGTTTTTGATCGAAATCAGATACTATCAAGAGAACAATACTGGGAAGAAGACCAATTGTTAGAAAAAATTCATGAAGTGAATTTATCTAATAATCATATTCGTTTAAATAACCAATTAAGAATTAATGCAGATAAATCAACAATAGATTGGATTAGATGTTTAATAGATAAAGGAATGATTAATAATATTCCAGTAGATTCAAAAAATTATGAATTGAAAATTTTTGAAAGTCCTGAAAAAATGTATGATAGTATCAAACAAAAAGCGCAAAATGAAGAGAAAGGAATTTCCCGAATTTTAGCAACGTTTGATTGGGAGTACATTGATAAACGCAAACCTGAGCATGAAGATTATTGGTATGTAACTGTGGGTAATTGGCGTTTACCATGGAATTTACAAGTTAAGCAGACTGCTAAGCAGAGACGAAAAAATAAAGATAAAGCTTGGGCAGAGCAACCTCAAACAATTCAAGAAGTAGGATCCACTTTTACTATACAAGGTTTTGATTTGAACTATGCTGCTGTGATAATTGGTCCTTCTGTGAAATATAGGAATGGTCAGATAGTCTTTGATAGGGAAGCAAGTAAAAATAAAAAAGCAACTCAAATGCGCAGTACTAGTGATGGGAAAAAACTAGATGTTTCTGATTTCTTACTTAAAAATGAATTAAATGTGTTATTAACAAGAGGGGTTAACGGTCTTTATATTTATGCAGTAGATGACGAATTAAGAGAAGCTCTTTTGAAAGCTCAAAGAAAGGAGTATTGAAAATGACTTCACAAAATTCTATGGATAAAATCAATCAGTTTATTGACGAACGAAATTGGCGTCGATTTCATACTGAAAAAGATTTAGCATTATCTATTTCTATTGAAGCAGCTGAATTGTTAGAAATATTTCAGTGGAAAACATCCGATGAAGCTAAAGAAGACTTTGAACATTTAAAAGAAGAGTTAGCAGATGTTTTGATTTATTCCTATATGTTAGCGGATAAACTTGGAGTAGATATAGATGAAATTATTGATGAAAAGCTTATAAAAAACAAGATAAAATATCCAATCGAAACAAATGAATAAGAAAAATTAATAAAATCTAAGTGGACAATATTTAATCAGTCAATCATCCAAGTCAGCAATTAGTCTGACTTGGATGATTTTTTTGTAAAGACTAGCCATTGTTAGTTGTTAAAGTGATGGATGTGCTTTATAGTATATACTATAAAGTGTGTACTAGAAAGGAGAGGGTCAAATGTCTATTCCCTTTGAAAGATTAATTGAGGAAAACAAAGAAATATTTTATGAAGATTTAGATCAAGTCATGCAAATTAACAGTGTGAAAGGAAATCCTACTCACGCAGCTCCTTTTGGAAACGGTCCGAAAGAAGCTTTAGATTTAGTTTTACAATTAGCGAAAACATATGGATTTAAAACAGGTTTAGTTAACGATGCAGTTGGTTATGCTCAGTGGGGAGAGGATGACCAAGATTATATTGGGATTGTTGGTCATTTAGATGTGGTGCCAGAAGGAACTGGTTGGTCAGTGCCACCATTTAAATTAACTAAAAAAGGTAAACGTTTTTATGGACGAGGGGTTTTGGATAATAAAGGGCCAATCCTAGCCTGTTTGTTTGGTTTACATTTACTGAAACAATTAAATTTACCAAAAAATAAAACGATTCGTATTATCTTTGGCACAGATGAAGAAAGTGGTAGTGGGGATATCCCGCTTTATTTAGAGAAGGAAGCTCCTCCAACATTTGGATTTACACCAGACTGTAAATATCCAGTGGTTTACGGAGAAAGAGGGATTGTGAATTACGCTATTCATACTCCGTTTTCTAATGATCAGCTAGAAGAATTAGGGGAGATTATAGGAGATCAAGGCTCTGACCATGTACCAGACGAATTAACGACTACTATATGTGGTAAAAAAGTATCTGTAACAGGAAAAAGAGCTCCTTCTAATGCCCCAAGTTTAGGAGAAAATGCCATAACTTTACTGGCTGAAAAAATTCAGGAGGAACAACTTTTACAGGGAGAGTTAGGAGCATATTTCGCTTGGATCGCCCAAGATTTAGCCCATCAACATGAAGGTCAAGGGCTAGGGATTGATTTTGAAGATGAAGATAGTGGAAAAACAATGATGACTCCTTATCAATTGGAGAAAAAATCAGATGGTTTAGTCCTATCTTTAGCTGTTCGTTATCCTGTTTCTTTGTCTGAAAATCAGTTAACTCAAGCCTTGGTTAAACACTTACCTGATCAAAGCCAAGTAGAAGTAATTCGCCGTTTGGAAAGTTGTGTTCATCCTAAAGAAGATTCTCACATTCAGAAGTTAGTCGAGGTTTATGAGAAGGTGACAGGAGAAGACGGAACGCCGGTAACTACAACAGGAGCTACCTACGCTCGCACAATGCCTAATATTGTGGCATTTGGCCCATCATTTCCAGGACAAAAAGGAATTGCACATAATAAGGATGAGTACATGGATGAAGCTGATTTACTTTTAAACATGAGAATTTATATGGAAGCTATGTGGTCTCTTATTCAATAAAGATCAGAAAAAGATGTTACTTGTAAGAAGTAATATCTTTTTTTATAAAATTAAAACAATTAAATTTCAGTCTATACAAAATAGTATATACTCATTATAATAAACCTATCAAATAAAAACAGTATCGAAAGGAGTAACACAATGGTTTTTGGTGCAATTGCAACATGGCGAATGGCTCATGATGGAGTGGTGGAAGCTATTCAAACATTAAGTAATCAAGGAACATCAGGGGATGCAGTTGAAACGTTAATTAAAACAGTCGAGGATTATCCTTTTTATAAATCAGTCGGTTTTGGTGGCCTGCCTAATGCAGAAGGTATTTTAGAGATGGATGCAGCTTATATGGAGGGAGATACTTTCCAAATTGGTGCTGTGGCAGGAATTACTGATGTTAAAAATCCTATTTCTGTGGCACGAAAGTTAAGTCAAGATAAATTTAATAGTTTTCGGGTAGGAGATGGCGCTAGTAAGTATGCGATGTTAGAAGGCTTTGAAAGAAAAAATATGTTGACCAAACGGGCTCATAGAATTTGGGAAAAACGTCTTAAAGAAATCCACGAAAATAATTTAAATCCTTATGATGGTCATGATACAGTGGGAGCTATTACTTTAGATAAACAAGGCTCTATGACGGCTGGTACGTCTAGTTCAGGTTTATTTATGAAAAAACCTGGCCGAGTAGGAGATTCTCCTCTATCTGGTTCAGGCTTTTATGTGGATAGTGAAATAGGAGGAGCGGCGGCTACTGGCTTAGGAGAAGATTTGATGAAAGGTTGTTTATCTTACGAAATTGTTCGGTTAATGGGAGAAGGTTTAACACCGCAACAAGCTTGTGATCAAGCAGTGTATAGCTTCCATGACAAACTAACCAAACGCTACGGTAAATGTGGGGCTTTTTCATTAGTGGCTATGAACAATCAAGGTCAGTGGGGAGTGGCAACCAATGTTGAATTTACCTTTAGTGTGGGGAATCACTTGGAAACTCCGCAAATTTTTATCGCCAATATGGGAGATAACCATACAACAAACATTCAACCTATCACACAAGAATGGTTAGATGCTTATGAAAAACGGATAAAAGCCCCTATAGATTAAAAGTTAAATTAGTTGGGACATGAAAGGAGCAACACATGAGTCTATTAGTGATTGATATTGGAGGATCTAGTGTTAAAAGCGCCATATTTCAACCAGAGCTACAAGATTTTAAAAAGTTTACTTCTCCTTCCACATTAGAAGAAATGAAAGCAAACATGCATCAGTTAATTAGCTACTACCAAGATAAGTATCAGTTAACTGGTATTTCTTTTAGTGTGCCAGGTATTCCAGATCAAGAGTCAGGTTACGTGAAAGGTGCTAGTTCTCTTCACTACATTCATGAATTTAATTTTAAAGAGTATTTTAAAACAAAGTATCAACTGCCAATCTTTTTTGAAAATGATGCCAATTGTGCATGTAAAGCAGAAGTATTCATGGGAAGTGCTAAGGGAGTGGATAGTGCTCTTTTTGTAGTCATCGGTACAGGAATTGGCGGCGCTATTTTTTTAGATGGAGAAATTCAGCCAGGTTTTCATAACTTTGGCGGCGAATTTGGCATGATGTTAATCGATGGACGTCACGAATGGAGTGAGCTAGGGTCAGCTGTTCACATGGCTCGGAAATTCTCTCAATTAAAACAAAAAGAATATACTGGCGAACAGGTCATTCAACTAGGGGAACAGGGAGAAGACTTAGAAGCAGTTAAAGCCTGTGAATCCTTGTATCACTATTTGGCTCTAGGTCTGTACAATTTGCAATATGTGATTGATCCAGCTTGTATTATTTTAAGTGGCGGAATTACACAACACCCTCAGCTCCTAGCTAACATTGAAAGAAAGCTAGCCGAGATTATGAATTACGGACAAAGATGTCCCGTCAAACCGAAATTAGTAAAAGCACAGTTTGGAAATGACGCTAATTTAATTGGAGCAGGCTTGGTTGCTACTCAAGGGTTAAAGAAATAGACAGTCAAAGGACGAGAAAAGGAGAATACTATGAATGAGAATGTAACTTGGTTTAAAGAAGCAAAATACGGCATGATGATTCACTGGGGACTTTATTCTTTGTTAGCAGGAGAATATAGAGGACAGTCTTCTAGTGCTTATGCAGAGTGGATTCAGTCTAAGTTTCAAATACCTAATCAAGAGTATGAACAACTAGCTACAGCTTTTAATCCTTTATATTTTGATGCAGAAGAAATTGTTTCTTTGGCGAAAGAATGTGGCATGAATTATCTCGTAGTGACAACCAAACACCATGATGGATTTGCTATGTATCACTCACAAGTCGATGACTATAATATTTATGACGCCACACCTTTTAAGCGAGATGTACTAAAAGAACTAGCAGAAGCTTGCCAAAAATATGGGGTTAAGCTAGGCATTTATTATTCACAAGATTTAGATTGGCATGAGCCAAATGGTGGGGGTTATCTGTCTAATCATATCGAAACAGCTGGGACTACTTGGGATAATAGTTGGGATTTTACTGGGGAAAAAGACTTTGATCAATGTTTTAGAGATAAAATCCTTCCACAAATTGAAGAGATTATGACCAATTACGGTGAGATTGTGACAGCTTGGTTTGATATGCCGATGACGGTTTCTAAAGAACAAAGTCAGCTGATTTATGATACGGTAAAAAGTTTGCAACCTAACTGTCTAATCAATTCACGGTTAGGAAATGGTAGCTATGATTATGTGTCTTTAGGAGATAATGAAATTCCGGATAAAAAAGTGGCAGAGTTAGCCGAAGTAGATTACAATTCCGTAGATGGTTTTAAACCTTCTCCTTTTAATCTATACGAAACAGCTGCAACTATGAATGACTCTTGGGGATTTTCATATCAAGATCATAACTGGAAATCACCCGAAACGATTTATACGTATAAAACCCATTTGAATGAGTTAGGCATTAATTATTTGTTGAATGTAGGATTAGATGGTTTGGGAAGAATTCCAATGCAGTCTATCATCAACTTAAAAGAAGTCGCTAAAATGGAAACAGAAAAGCAATAACTATATCAGAAATAAAACAAACGCAAGGTATTAGTTTCTAGTATCTTGCGTTTTTTGGTATGATAAAAAAATAGTTAACAGAACGGGGGAATAAGATGTCAGATAAATTAGACTATTACGAAGGGCTAAGAGAGCTTTCTTACGAACAGTTAGTTCTTCATTTACTACATAAACATGGTGCGGCAACAGATGATTACTTTAAAGAAAAATCTTATGAACACTTTTTAAAAGGTGAAATCAAAAGTATCGCTAAAGGAAATTATAGCCGGACGAAAGAAGGGCTATACTGTCACCACATTCAAGAACTGGCTTATGAAAATTTATCCAACTTAGACTTTATCAAAGGTTATCAGTATCCCTATACATTGCAGAAAAAAGAACAGTTAGTTTATAGTGATTTAGTGGAGCATATTATCTTACACGAAGCTATTGTTAAAGAAACACAAGGTGATTTTGGTTATAAGGGGCTAGTTGTTTATTTGTATCCACAGCTAACAGAGTGGTATATCGAGGGAAGAGTGCCTCATAGGGATTGGATGAAAGCTTGTTTTGACCGAGCTTTTTTAACAAAAGATGAGGCTGAAACATTCTTGGTCAGAAGTATCTAAAAAAGCTTCAACTGTTGAATTTGTCTAACAGTTGAAGCTTTTTATTTGTAACTAGTTAGTCTTTTCTAAACAGAGGAATAGCTAGTCCACCAACTAACACAGCAATAATCAGAATAAAGAGAAAATTATAACCTGAAAAGTTAATGTTAGTGTGCAATTTATGAGTAAGTTGCAGGTACCGAACATAATCAAGGATGAGTGGAGCTAGACTAGTTAAGATGACCATGAAAAAATGAGCAAAGAACAAGCTAGATTTACTTTGAATGGCTAACTGTTTTTTTAAAATAGCGTAAATAAGTGCAATAACAAAAAAATAACCAATGAAAGGGGTAAAGTAACCTAAAAAATTCCATGTAACAGATGATAGGAATAAATGGAAGTTAGTAATCTCTGCGTAGTTAGGTGTTAGTGCCATATTTGTTATGACTAAACCTATAACGAATAGACTTACGCCTAAAGTGAAGGCAATTAAACTTTTGGTTAGTGTTTTAATAATCATACAAAATCTCCTTTCAATCTAAATATACAGGATGATTAGAAATGAGTTATCGGTCTAGCGTTGTAGTGAAACGTTTAAAAACAAGCCTCTTGTGATAACTCAAACAAGAGGCTTGTTTTTTGTTTTTTTATGGTATAATTTAAACGTAAATAATTACTTCGTTGATTAACTAAAGAATCTGCCTTGTTTTTAGACACAAAAAAAGCGCCGAAGCGGCGCCACTTGAAAAGTTGATTACGGACTAAGCCTTATTTTAACTTGCTATGTTGTTTTGAATGCTTCCAACAACTTCATTATAAGCAAATGTTCAAAAAATAGCAAATGAAAATGAATAGGATTTCTAAAAAAAAACGATGTAAACACAAAAGGAGCGGTAAATATGGAGAAAAAACCTTATACAATCGGACTAGACATTGGGACCAATTCAGTAGGATGGGCTGTTTTAACAGAGAATTATGATTTAGTTAAAAGAAAGATGAAAATAAAAGGCAACACAGATAAAAAATATATGAAGAAGAACTTTTGGGGTGTGAGATTATTTGATGCAGGAGAAACTGCAGAAGCACGCCGGATGAAACGGACAGCTAGAAGAAGATTAGCACGTCGTCGTAACCGACTAGAGTATTTACAAGGGATGTTTCAAGAAGAAATGGCTCAAGTCGATCCTAACTTTTTCCATCGATTAGATGAGAGTTTTTATGTAGTAGAGGATAAAGTAGGGGCAAAACAGCCCATTTTTGGTAAAGTCGAAGAAGAAGTTAGCTATCACAAAGATTATCCAACGATTTATCATTTAAGAAAAGAATTAGTGGACAGTAAAGAGCAGCAAGATTTACGCTTAGTTTATTTGGCGTTGGCTCACATTGTCAAATATAGAGGCCATTTTTTAATCGAAGGAAAACTAAGTACAGAAAATATCTCCGTGGCTAAGACTTATCAGGAGTTTGTCAAAGTGTATAACCAAACTTTTGCGACAGATGATAATCTAGGTGCAGAAGTTCCTGAAGACATAGAGTGTGAAGAGTTATTAACAGCTAATTTTTCTCGTGCTAAACGAGCAGACAATGTTATTAAAGAATATCGTAATGAAAAATCTAATGGAACCTTTGCCCAATTTATCAAAATGATTGTAGGGAACCAAGGAAACTTTAAAAAGAGCTTTGATTTAGAAGAGGATGCTAAGTTACAATTTTCATCAGAAGATTTTGAAGAAGAGCTAGAGTTACTGATTGCCCAACTAGATGATAGTTATTTAGAAGTCTTTGAAGCAGCTCAAGCTGTTTATAATGCAGTCGAGCTATCGCAGATTTTAGACCAAACCGATGAACAGACTCGGGCTAAGTTTTCTGCAAGTATGGTGAAACGTTATCGTGATCATGGGGAAGACTTAACATTATTCAAACAATTTATCCGTGAAAATAAACCGAAAGCTTACGGTGAAATGTTTAAAAATGAGGATGGCAAAGGCTATGCAGGGTACATTGCTCATGGTGGTAAAGTATCAAGAGATGAGTTTTACAAAACAGTAAAAAAACTCATACAAGGTCTAGACGGGGCCGAATACTTTTTAGAAAAAATAGAAACGGAAACGTTCTTGTTAAAACAAAGAACCTTTGAAAATGGCGTTATCCCTAACCAAATTCATTTGGAGGAGTTGCGTTATATAATAGAAAATCAAGCTCAGTATTATCCGTTTTTACGAGAAAATCAAGAGAAAATAGAACACTTAGTTACTTTTAGAATTCCTTATTACATTGGGCCTTTAGCTAGTGGACAAAGTGAATTTGCTTGGCTAACTCGGACATCTGACAAACCAATTCGTCCTTGGAACATTAAAGAGAAAGTGGACTACAGTCAGTCTGCGACAGAGTTCATTGAAAGAATGACCGTAAGAGATGAGTACTTACCAACAGAAAAAACCTTGCCTAGACACAGTATGCTATATGAAAAATATACAGTATTTAATGAGCTGACACGGGTGATTTATTTAGATGAGAGAGGGAACAAACACTTTTTCTCTACACAGGAAAAACAAGATATTTTTAATCACTTATTTAAAAAAGACCGTCGTGTGACTAAGAAAAAATTAATCACCTTCCTAAAAACAGAATATCTATTAGAAGTAGCGGATATTAAAGGAATTGAAGAAGCGTTTAACGCCAAATATAATACCTATCATGATTTGCAAAAACTTGGGTTTTCAACTGATTTTTTAGATGAGCCTAAAAATGAAGAGATGTTAGAAGACATTATCAAAATACTGACAGTGTTTGAAGACCGAAAGATGGTACGAGAACAGTTAAAAGTTTATGCTGATCAGCTAGATGCAGCTATTATGACGAAATTAACTAAAAAACACTACACTGGCTGGGGTAGACTATCTAAAAAATTATTAACGGAAATAAAAGATGAACAGACCAACAAATCCATTCTGGAATTTTTACAAGAGGATCCTTACAACCGAAACTTTATGCAATTGATTAATGATACTGACTTATCTTTTAAAAAAATTATTTCACAGGAGCAACAAGAAAAATTAGAAGATGATTTAGAAACTACTGTTTATAATTTACCAGGTAGTCCTGCTATTAAAAAAGGGATTTTACAAAGTCTGAAAATTGTAGATGAGCTAGTAGGAATTATGGGATATAACCCTAGCAATATTGTGATTGAAATGGCTAGAGAAAATCAGTCTACTTCCTATGGTAAAAATAAATCAAAACAACGGTTTAAACATGTTGAAGAGGCTATGAAAGAGTTAGGCAGTAACTTGCTAAAAGAAACAAAAGCCGATAATAACGACTTACAAAATGACCGTCTTTATTTGTACTATCTACAAAAGGGCCGAGATATGTACACAGACAAAGAAATTCCTATTGAAGACTTATCCCATTATGATATTGATCACGTTATACCTAGAAGTTTTACTACAGATAATTCGTTGGATAATTTAGTCTTAGTTAGCTCAAAAGAAAACCGAGGAAAATCAGATGATGTGCCGAGTGAAGAGGTTGTCAGACGTATGAAGCCTCTTTGGATTCAACTACTAAATGCTAAAGCTATATCTAAGCGGAAATTTGACAATTTAACTAAAGGGGAACGAGGCGGTTTAACGGAAGAAGATAAAATGAAGTTTATGCACCGTCAGTTAGTGGAAACAAGACAAATTACTAAACAGGTGGCACAAATCTTACATCAACGCTTTAACCAAGTGAATGAAGTTAGCCGTGTAGATGATCTATCTGTCAAAATTATTACACTAAAAGCTTCTCTAACAAGTGAATTTAGAGAGCAATTTAAGCTATATAAAGTGCGGGAAGTAAACGACTATCATCATGCACAAGATGCCTATTTAAATGGAGTTGTAGGGACAACTTTACTAAAATTATATCCCCAACTTGCTCCAGAATTTGTTTACGGAACATTTATGAAATTTAATTTTTGGGAGGCTAATAAGGCGACAGCTAAAAAGAAACTTTATTCTAATCTGATATCTAATTTGAAAAGTTTACCTGTTACAGATAAAGAAACCGGCGAGATTTTGTGGAGCCAAAAAGACATAAAACAAGTCAAAAAAGTATACCAATATCGTCAGATGAACATGGTTAAAAAAGTGGAAAAGCAAACAGGTGGTTTTTACAAAGAAACCGTCAAACCTAAAGGAAAGTCTAACAAACTAATTCCTCGTAAAAATGGTTGGGACACGACTAAGTATGGTGGTTTTGATAGTCCTGTTGTGACTTATTCTGTTTTGATAGAACATCTGAAAGGAAAAAAACAAGTTAAGACGAAAGATTTAATTGGGATTACAATCGCCCAGCGAGAAGGTTTTGAAAAAGAACCTACCACTTATTTAACTGATTTGGGCTACGTGGAACCTAAAGTTTTGAAAATTTTACCTAAGTTTAGTGTATATGAATGTGAAAATGGTAGAAGACGACTACTAGCTAGTGATGGAGAAGCACAAAAAGGCAATCAAATGGTATTACCTACTCATTTAATGACACTGTTATACCATGCGAAACATTACGGGGATATTTTAGGTAAGAGCACAAAATATGTAGCAGAGCATCGCCAAGAATTTGACGAAATTATCCAACATGTCAAAGTATTTAATGATAGATATACTTTGGCTGATAGTAATATGGATAAAATTCTTGCAGTTTATGCTGAAAAAGGACAATCTGCTAGTGATGAAGAACTATCTAAATCTTTTATCGAATTAATGTCTTTAAACGCTATGAAAGCAGCATCTGCCTTCAACTTTTTAGGTGAGAGTATAGATAGAAGAAGATATACAAGTACGAAGGAATTGTTAGATAGTACCCTAATTCATCAATCGATTACCGGTCTATATGAAACTCGATGGAAGGTAAGTGATTTATAATGGGCTTTCGAACCATTGTTGTTAATGAGCACTCTAAATTATCCTATAAAAACAATCATTTAATTTTTAGATCAGCTGACTGCCGAGAGATGATTCATTTATCTGAAATTGACATTTTACTCTTAGAAACCACAGACATTACAATAACCACCATGCTTTTAAAACGATTGATTGATGAGCGTGTTCTCGTCTTGTTTTGTGATGATAAACGACTACCTGTCAGTCAATTGTTACCTTTTTACGGCCGACATGACAGTAGTTTACAGCTAAGTCGTCAAGTGGAATGGCCTGAAGAGATAAAACAAGATATTTGGACGAATATTATTTATCAAAAGATAAGCAATCAGGCAAAGTTTTTAGATCAATTAGGTCTTCACGAAAAAAGTTCTGCTATTTTAACTTTGCGAAATGAATTGGAGACATTTGATCCTTCCAATCGTGAAGGACATACAGCTCGTATCTATTTTCATGCGTTATTTGGTTCAGAATTTACCAGAGAGCAAGAAACAACGATAAATGCTGGACTTGATTATGGATACACTCTTTTAATGAGTGTTTTTGCTAGAGCAATTGTGACGGAGGGCTGTCTCACTCAGTTTGGTTTAAAACACACCAACCAGTTTAATGACTTTAATCTAGCAAGTGACTTGATGGAGCCTTTTCGTCCATTAGTAGACCAACTTGTTTATTTCAATCGAAATCGGTCATTTAATCAGATAAAGGTAGAATTATTTACGCTATTTAGTACAACTTATCCTTATCAAAAGAAATCCATGTATTTAACTAACATCGTTAATGACTACACTAAAAAAGTGATTAAGGCTTTAAATCAAGACCAGAAAGGAGTTCCTGAATTTAGGATATGAGTTACCGATTTATGCGACTATTATTAATGTTTGATATGCCAACAGAAACAGCTGACGACCGAAAGGCTTACCGGAAGTTTCGCAAGTTTTTAATCAGTGAAGGATTTATTATGCATCAATACTCTGTCTATAGTAAATTGCTGCTAAATGATACGGCTAATAAAGCAATGGTGGCTCGTTTGGAAAAAAACAATCCTAAAACAGGACTGATTACCTTGCTGACAGTAACCGAGAAACAATTTGCTAGAATGGTTTATTTAAGTGGTGAAAAAGATAGTACAGTAGCGAATTCTGATCAACGAGTAATTTTTTTAGGAGATAACTATGCTGAAGATGAATGTTAACTTGTTAGATGTTCCTTTAGAAATCAATGGGGTAGAAACCTTAGTAATTGAAGATACTGCTTGTTTTTCTTCTTTAGTTCGTCTGTTTTATGGCTATGAAGAAGATTGTCCTCTTAAATTAGTTCATGGCAACTATATCCCATTGAAACCTTTGGAACTTATGTTAGTCTCGGATATTTTAGGCTATGATATTAATTCCAGTGCTACATTAAAATTAATTTATACAGATTTAGAGCAGCAACTAAAAGAGTCTCCAGAAGTTGTATCAAAAATTGATCAATTAACAGATAAAATCAGTAACATGATTGGAGATGAATTGCTTAATCATGAACTAGATTTAGAAAAAGATGAGATTACGATTTTAGAGTTGTTTAAAGCATTGGGTGTCAAAATTGAAACGCAAAGTGATACTATCTATGAAAAAATGTTAGAGATTGTCCAAGTATACAAGTATCTAAAAAGAAAAAAATTGTTAGTGTTTATCAATACCTATGCTTATCTAACTGGAGAGGAAATGAAAGAGTTACAGCAATATATCTCTCTTAATCAGATAGATGTTTTATTTTTAGAACCGAGAAAAAGAGAGGGAATTCCTCAGACAGTAGTGGATAGAGATTTTTATATTTATACGGAAAATATGGTATAATATAAGTGACCAATGATCTTTGAAAAATAAATAATTAAATAGATATTGAGGCATTTAAAACTGGATTCTTGCTAGGATGAATAGCGCGATTACGGGATTTTGTTGGATGAAAAAAATCTGACGAGGTTTTAGAGCTATGTTGTTTTGAATGCCTCCAAAACCAAGCAGCTGCTCCAAACTTTATGGCAGGTGTTTTAGAGCTATGTTGTTTTGAATGCCTCCAAAACTAAGAGTTGCGTTTGTTCCCCTAACTGTACGTTTTAGAGCTATGTTGTTTTGAATGCCTCCAAAACAATAATCGCTATTAATGTTGTGTTAGCCTTGTTTTAGAGCTATGTTGTTTTGAATGCCTCCAAAACATAAAGTTTTATTTCTTCTTGTAAATTCTAGTTTTAGAGCTATGTTGTTTTGAATGCCTCCAAAACTGAGAGCAGCTATGAAGATGATGAGTCAATGTTTTAGAGCTATGTTGTTTTGAATGCCTCCAAAACGGCTTGTCTTATGTTCAAGAAGCAACTAGCGTTTTAGAGCTATGTTGTTTTGAATGCCTCCAAAACATCACATTCTGGTCCAAACATATACAGTGTGTTTTAGAGCTATGTTGTTTTGAATGCCTCCAAAACAAGAGTTTTGGTCGATGGATATGTATGATAGTTTTAGAGCTATGTTGTTTTGAATGCCTCCAAAACAATAGATTTTTATGAGTATTCTCGTGATGAGTTTTAGAGCTATGTTGTTTTGAATGCCTCCAAAACTAAAAAAAGAATTTATAGCTATTATAGCATGTTTTAGAGCTATGTTGTTTTGAATGCCTCCAAAACTACTTCTTCCACATCAGAATTTGCACTACAGTTTTAGAGCTATGTTGTTTTGAATGCCTCCAAAACAGAGTTCGAGTTTGATCCAGAATTTAAATTAGTTTTAGAGCTATGTTGTTTTAAGAAAGCTAAAAAAAGTGCAAGTCATGTAAGATCAAAAAAATATATCTAATTAAATTCAAAAGGACACAGAAATTTCTGTGTCCTTTTTTTGACGATGCTAATGTTATTTAATTTTAGAGCTATTTCAAGAGTAACTAAACGAAAAATGTTTATTTTAACACTAAAAACTAAAAAAGTTGGAATGTTAAAAAAGAAAATAAATAGGAAGATGAATATATCTGAAGATTACTTTTGTTATACCAAAGTTTACAATTTGTTAAAATAACAATAGAATTAAGTACGAAAAGTGGTTTATTTGTCTAAAAAATGTACTCTTATTGTTATTCATATCAGTACCATTCTGGTGAAATCATGGTATTATAGATAAGGAAGTCATTTTATTTATTAGGTTCGTGTTAAAAAATGGAGTAAGGAGATGTGCACATGGAGAATTTATTTGCAATAACACCTCTGACTAAGGAATTTTTGACTCATCTCAATCAAGATGAGTTTTTCAAACGGATTGAACAAGCGATTAAGCATATAAACGGGGATGACGCATTAGTGGTGACGCCATATGTTGATCATAATGATCCGCTAGAGGGGTTATTACGTAGTCAAGATCAACCTGTAAAAACTCTTAAAGTATCAGGACCACTGGCTCAAAAGAGTACTATTGGTCGTTATGGGTATTTAGACAATCAAACTCGTTTAGTTGTGGATGTTGGTAGCGTTTTAGGGGAGCAAACCTTAACCAACATTGCTAAAACTCCTTTGATGGCATCTAGTCGCGGGGTAGGAGAGTTATTAAAACAGGCAGTGACCAGTAAAACTAAAAAAATTACCTTTGTTAATTTAGAAAACATTGCTTCTGACTTAGGTATGGGAGTTTTACAAGAATTAGGCGCCACCTTTTATTCTAAAACCTATAGCACAGTAGCTATTAGTGGTGGGAAGTTATCTTCTATCTATAGTATTTCTTTTGAAGATATGGATAAAAAATGGTTAGACTACGAGTATGAATTTATTACACTCATCCCTAAAAATGAAACTTTAACAGGGGAAAATGGGATTGCTTTTAAAAACGCCAAGTTAACAGGTGCTACACCAGAGTTGGCGAAAGCTCTTAATTATGAGTTTGAATCTTTTTCAAAAACCATGGAACAAATGAGTGACCATCAGTTAGCAGAACTGCCTCATGTGACTTGTGGCAATGGGTTTCCAATTGCTTTTTCTTTGTTTTTTTCACAAGTAAAGATTGAAAATCAAAGTCATCTCTACCAAAAAATTATTCAGCACTTATTAGATCAAAAGATTGATTATTATATGGTATATGCACCTTATGTACACTTTAGACAAGAGTTGGCTAAGAAAAATCAAAAGGTATTAATTTTTGGCGATTTAGCTAATTATCCTCATTTATTACCTAATGAGTTGATGTTACCGATTGATTTTGATTTTCTTATTCAAGAGAAAAAATATGAGTTAATGGTCTCCTTGCTAGAAATGTCCTTAAAATTAATGAAAACAGAAAGTTAAAGTCTATTTGACTTTTGAAATGTTAGAGAATATAATGAAATAAAATATAAATAATCGTATGTAAAGCTTAAAAGGAAACTAGTGTAAATCTAGTACTGTACCCGCAACTGTAAAGCTGACGAATTAGGCAACCACGTTAATCTTCGGATTATTGGAAGGGTCTAAGGAGGAGGACGCTAAGTCAGGATACTTTGCTTTAGATACTTTGGCTTTTTCGGGAATAAAAAAGCTTCTTTTTAAATAGCCAGACACTGGCAGACTATCCTTTTTTAGACCAAAAGGATGAACTGAAAGCGTCTTACTCAACGAATAGTTAATAAAAAGAAGCGTATCTTTATTTCCGATACGCTTCTTTTTGTATTTGATTTCGGTACTGACTTGGGGTGACTTTAGCTACTTTTTTAAAAATTTTACTAAAATAGCTTGCTTGAGAAAATCCTAAACTATAAGCAATACTATCAATAGACCAGGTAGAATCTTGTAGTAAAATCATAGCCCGATTAATTTTCTTTTCGTTGATATAGTCAATAAAATTAATTCCTAACTCTTTTTTAAATAATTTGCTTAAGTAGTACTCCGACAAGTAAACATGATTGGCTACTTCATTTAAGGTGATGGCTTCATTTAAATGCTTGTTAATATAGTCAATCGCTTCTTCAATTTCAGAATGGCAATTTTTTGGCAATTCTGTTTGAGGCAATTCAACTAGTCCGATAGGCGGTGTCGCTTCCGCTTGAACGATTGTAGGTTGTTGCTTAGCTGGATGTTTAGTGACCTCTTCATCCACAAAAGCACGAGGAATTGGCTCTGGAAATTGAACGGCAATATGTTTACCCATAATATCTGATAAATAATAATTAATAATGATCGTTAATAGTTCGCTTCCTGCTCGGATTTTTTCTGGAGTTGTCGTCGGCATGTTTTTATAAGCTTCCACTAATAAAGGATTATCTGACCACTCAGTCTTTTCCTTGATAATCGGTTGAAAATTATGCGGTGAAGCAATTTTAGTTTGACCACACAAAATATACCCAATAATTTGCTCCCCTATTTTAACTGGGTAAGAAAAGTCAACTAAGCCGGCGTGACAGACGTATGGAGTGGTTCGTTTATTTTTAATCGAACTTCTACCACCAAACATATCACAATTTTGACATAGTTTTCGAGTGTCCTCATTGTTACGCATTAACTGACAAAACGGAGAAAAGCCATAACCAGCAGTTAGTTCGACGCCTTGAGTATCCACTAAAATAGTTGCTAGACCTGTTGCTTCTGTGAACTCACTTAAAATTTTATCTAGAATTTTTTGGTTGGGTTCAATATATTCTAAATGGTTTGTCATGAATAAAACTCCTATCTTGTAAAATATTGCTCTAAAATGACAATATTTTTATGTTGTTTTTCTATTATAAGCTTTTTTTAAACAAATTTAAAGCCCTATTTTATAAGGGTCTGTTTGTGTTTTCACTTTTTTTCTCATTATCATAAGACAAAATAGTTAAATCATTCTTTTTTTTAATAATTAACACAAAAAAGCTGTGGCTAAAAAGTCACAGCTTTTTTGTGTATACTCGCACTTGTAAGTAACAAGTCGAACGGAGGAAAGAAAATTATGCAACAAGAAGCGTTAGGTTTAATTGAAACACGTGGTCTAATCGCATCTATTGAAGCAACAGATGCAATGCTGAAAGCAGCAAACGTTACATTAGTAGGACAAGAAAAAATTGGTCAAGGTTTAATCACTGTCATGGTAAGAGGAGACGTTGGTGCTGTAAAAGCTGCTGTTGAAGCGGGTGTAAGCGCTGCAGAAGCGATTGGCGAAATCATTTCTCATTACGTTATTCCACGTCCTCACACAGACGTTGAACAAATTTTACCAATTAAAGAAAGCATTAATGAATAATGAGTACACAAGATAAGCTAGTTGAAACGATTGTTGAAAGAATTCTAGCCAATCAAGCAATATTAGATAGTGAATTAGACAGTGATCAGTCAACAGGAGGTCAAGAAAAAATGGCAGGAAAAATGAGTGGTTTAACTGAATTTGTTGGCACTTCCCCAATTGGCGACACAATTGGTTTAGTAATTGCTAACGTAGACGCAAGTCTAGCAGAAGTAATGAATCTTAAAAAAGAATACCGTTCTTTAGGAATTATTGGTTCAAGAACCGGTGCTGGCCCACAAATCATGGCAGCAGATGCAGCTGTGAAAGCAACTAATACAGAAGTAGTCAGCGTTGAATTACCTCGTGATACTAAAGGCGGCGGTGGACACGGTGTGTTAATCGTCTTAGGTGGTTATGATGTATCTGACGTACGTCGTGCAGTTGAAGTAACACTAGATACAACACCTCGTCAATTTGGCGATGTTTACGGAAACGAAGCAGGACATATTGAATTACAATATACTGCTCGTGCTAGTTATGCATTAGAAGAAGCGTTTGGTGCCGAAGTTGGCAAAGCATATGGTCTTATTGCAGGTTGTCCTTCAGCTATTGGGGTTGTTATGGCAGATGCAGCTGTGAAAGCAGCAAGTGTTGAAGTGATTAGTTACGCTTCACCTAACAACGGCCAAAAGTTTTCTAATGAAGTAACACTTCATATTAAAGGAAATTCTGGAGCTGTTAGACAAGCCGTTATAGCAGCAAGAGAAGTTGGTAAAGATTTACTTCACACTTTAGGAAGTGAACCTGTAAATGAATTTCCTTCATACATCTAATTTAGGGGAGGAACTATTAAGATGAAACGATCAAAACGATTTGAAGTATTAGAACAACGTCCAATTCATAAAGATGGTTTTGTAAAGGAATGGATTGACGAAGGCTTTATCGCAATGGAAAGCCCTAACGACCCAAAACCTAGTATTAAAATTGAAGACGGAGTTATTACTGAGCTTGATGGTAAAAAACGTGAAGACTTCGATTTAATTGACTTTTATATTGCAGATTACGGTATTGAAAAAGACAATGCCAAAAAAGTATTAGCAATGGATTCTGTCCAATTAGCTAATATGCTATGTGATCCAAATGTACCACGTTCTAAGATAGTTGATTTAACAACATCTATGACACCAGCAAAAATTGTTGAAGTAGTAAGTCAAATGAACGTGGTTGAAATGATGATGGCTATGCAAAAAATGCATCCAAGACGTCGTCCAGCAACACAATCTCACGTAACTAACTTACGTGACAACCCAGTTCAAATTGCTGCTGATGCTGCTGAAGGAGCTTTCCGTGGTTTCGCTGAACAAGAAACAACAGTTGCGGTTGCTCGTTATGCACCATTTAATGCTATTTCTATCTTAGTTGGTTCTCAAGTAGGACGTCCTGGTGTGTTAACACAATGTTCTGTTGAGGAAGCAGCTGAGCTTGACTTAGGTATGCGTGGATTTACTTCTTACGCTGAAACTATTTCTGTTTACGGTACTGAACCAGTATTTACAGATGGTGACGATACACCTTGGTCTAAAGGTTTCTTAGCTTCATGTTACGCTTCACGCGGATTGAAAATGCGTTTTACATCCGGTGCAGGTTCTGAAGTTATGATGGGTTATGCTGAAGGAAAATCTATGTTATATCTTGAATCACGTTGTATTTTCATTACAAAAGCAAGTGGTGTACAAGGTCTACAAAATGGTGCCGTAAGTTGTATTGGTATCCCAGGATCAGTTCCAACAGGTATCCGTGAAGTATTAGCTGAAAACTTAATTTGCGTAATGTTAGACTTAGAAGTTGCTTCTGGTAATGACCAAGCCTTCTCACATTCTGACATGCGTCGTACTGAAAAATTAATGTGTCAATTCTTACCAGGTACAGATATTATTTCTTGTGGTTACTCTGCAGTACCTAACTACGATAATATGTTTGCTGGTTCTAATACAGACATTGAAGACGTTGATGACTACCTAGTCTTCCAACGTGACTTAAAAGTTGATGGTGGTCTTCGTCCAGTAACAGAAGAAGATACTATTAAAGTCCGTAATAAAGCAGCTCGTGCTATCCAAGCTATTTTTGATGACTTAGGTTTACCAAAAATTACTGATGAAGAAGTAGAAGCTGCAACCTACGCACACGGTTCTAAAGATATGCCTGCTCGTAACTTAGTTGAAGATATGAAAGCAGCACAAGAATTATTAAACCGTAATATTACAGGTGTTGACCTAGTTAAAGCATTAGCTAAAGCTGGCTTTAGAGACGTTGCTGAAAATATGTTAAACATGTTAAAACAACGTGTTGCTGGAGACTTCTTACAAACATCTGCAATTTTCGATGAAAAATTCAATGTTATTTCAGCCGTTAACGACTGTAATGACTACATGGGACCAGGAACCGGCTATCGTCTTGAAGGGGAAGAATGGGAAAAAGTTAAAAACATTTCAATGGCGATTGACCCTCGTTCAGTTTAGGAAATGGAGGAGAAAACAATGTCTGAATTAAACGTAAATGAAGAATTGCTAAGAGCCATTATCCGCGATGTACTTAAAGAAATGCCAACTGATGACTCTGCTGTAACTTTTAAAGAAACATTAAATGATACTCAAAGCCAAGCGGTTGCTACTGAAACAAAAGCACCAGCTGTTGCCAAACAAGTTGATTGGTTCAAACATGCTGGAGTTGCTAAACCAGGAACATCTAAAGATGAAGTGGTTGTAGCTGTAGCACCAGGTTTTGCTGAATTTATGACTGAAAACTTAACAGGTATTTCTCACAGAGATATCTTGCGTCAAGTTATCGCAGGTATTGAAGAAGAAGGTTTGAAAGCACGTGTGATGAAAGTTTACCGAACTGCTGACGTTTCTTTCGTAGGAGCAGAAGGAGATAAATTATCTGGTTCAGGAATTTGTGTAGGTATCCAATCAAAAGGTACTACTATTATTCACCAAAAAGATTTAGCACCATTATCAAACCTTGAGTTATTCCCTCAAGCACCAGTTATCTCTTTAGATACTTACCGTGCTATCGGAAAAAATGCAGCTAAATATGCAAAAGGTGAATCACCAGATCCAGTTCCAACCGTTAGTGACCAAATGGCTCGTGTAGCTTACCAAGCTTTATCTGCATTAATGCATATTAAAGAAACTAAAAACGTAGTTATTGGTAAACCAGCGGAAGAAATTATTGTAGACTTTGCTACGAAGGAGTGATAAGACATGGCAGAATTAGATGAATTAGTTAAAAAAATTGTGGCTGAAATGGGCAATAAACCTGCACCAGTTTCACAACCAACAGAAACACATACAGATTCTGAAAATGAAGAACCTATGGGAGTATCTGATTATCCTTTATACACACAACATCCAGAATTAGTAAAATCTCCTAGTGGTAAATCATTAGAAGAAATTACACTAGATAACGTGATGAGCGGCAACATTAATTCACAAGATCTTCGTATTACCCCTGATACATTACGTCGTCAAGGTGAAATCGCTGAAGCTTCTGGACGTGCAGCTTTAAAACAAAACTTTGCTCGTGCAGCTGAATTAACAGCTATTCCAGATGAACGCTTATTAGAAATTTATGAATCACTACGTCCATACCGTTCTACTAAAGCAGAACTAGTAGGGATTGCTGAAGAATTAGAAACAAAATACAACGCTCACATCAACGGAAAATTTATCCGTGAAGCAGCACAGTATTATGAAGTTCGTAAGAAATTAAAAGGCGATAACTAGTTTAGGAAGGAAGATCAATCATGATGCAAAAAGTAATTGGTGTTGATATTGGTAATTCCTCAACTGAGGTAGCTCTAGCAAATGTTAGTGCAACTGGAGAAGTGGAATTTATTACTTCAGCTATCGTACCAACAACAGGAATTAAAGGAACGAAACAAAATTTAATAGGGATTAAATCAGCTATTGAAACAGTTGTAGAGAAAGCTCATTTACAGTTGTCTGATATTGATTTAATTCGAATTAATGAAGCCACTCCGGTTATTGGTGACGTAGCGATGGAAACTATCACTGAAACAATCATTACTGAATCCACCATGATTGGTCATAACCCTAAAACACCTGGAGGCTTAGGTGTGGGAATCGGTTATACGATAAACATTGCCAGTCTCTATGAACAAAAAGATCAAACAAAGGATTATATTGTCATTGTTCCAAAAGATGTTGATTTTGCCGATGCTGCCAAGCTAATTAATTTATACGTTAAATACGGCTACAACATTACTGGTGCTATTCTTCAAGCAGATGACGGTGTTCTTATCAACAACCGATTAGAACATAAGATTCCGATTGTGGATGAAGTAGCTTATATCGATAAAATTCCACAAATGATGTTATCTGCTGTCGAAGTAGCCGGTAAAGGACAAGTCATTTCACAATTATCTAATCCTTATGGTATTGCAACAGTCTTTAACTTAACGTCAGAAGAAACTAAAAATATTGTACCAGTTGCTAGGGCTTTAATTGGAAACCGTTCAGCGGTAGTCATTAAAACACCTAAAGGGGATGTAAAAGAAAGAGTTATCCCTGCTGGAACGTTAATTGTAGAAGGTGACAGACATACTGAAAAAGTCGGCGTCTCTGAAGGTGCTGAAAAGATTATGAAGGTTATCTCAAGTTTTGATGCAATCGAAAACGTAACAGGTGAATCTGGTACTAATATGGGTGGAATGTTAGAACGTGTTCGTCAAACAATGGCGGAATTAACTAACAAACCGATTAGTGAAATCTTTATTCAAGACTTACTAGCAGTTGATACATTTGTGCCGATTGATGTAAAAGGTGGTTTAGCCGGAGAGTTCTCTATGGAACAAGCTGTAGGGATTGCTTCTATGGTTAAATCTGACAGACTTCAAATGTCTTTAATTGCTAATGAAATAAACAACCAATTCAATATTCCAGTTGAAATTGGTGGAGCAGAAGCGGAAGCAGCTATTTTAGGTGCCTTAACGACTGCAGGAACCAATAAGCCATTAGCTATTTTAGACTTAGGTGCTGGTTCAACAGATGCTTCTATTATTGATCCTTCTGACAAAATCACCTCAATTCACCTTGCTGGAGCAGGGGACATGGTGACAATGTTGATCAATTCTGAGTTAGGAATTGAAGATCAGTATTTAGCAGAAGATATCAAACGATATCCTTTAGCGAAAGTGGAAAGTTTATTCCACATTCGTCACGAAGACGGAAGTGTTGAATTCTTTGACAAAGCATTGCCAGCTAATATCTTTGCTAAAACAGTAGTAATTAAACCAGAAGGCTTTGTGCCAGTTCCTGGTGATTTATCTATTGAAAAGATTAAATTAGTCAGACAAACTGCTAAAAAACGTGTCTTTGTAACAAATACCATTCGGGCATTGCGTCATGTTAGTCCAACAGGTAGCATTCGAGACATACCTTTTGTGGTAATTGTGGGTGGATCAGCACTTGACTTTGAAATACCCCAACTTGTCACAGATGAATTATCTCACTACGCGCTTGTAGCAGGACGTGGGAATATCCGAGGAGTGGAAGGCCCTCGTAACGCGGTTGCGACTGGGTTGATTCTTTCTTACGCTCGTTCAAGGAGGCAATAGTTATGACAAAACCAGCTATCAAAGTAGTGAGTTATGTTGATAAAGAAATACTAGCCCCTCTTTTGTACGGCATGGAAGAAGAAGAAATTCCGTTTGAAATTTTTGAGTTAGATAGTGGTTATGACCTTTGTCATGCTGCCTACCAAGCAGCGGTAGAATCTTCTTTATCAGTAGGAGTGGCTATGGATCAACATACCGTCATTCTTCATTATAAGAGTCTACCAGAACAAGAGCCTTTGTTTAAAGTCAGTACAAATGACTTAGCAGAAGTGATGAAGCTTGGGACAAATGCAGCAAGACTAGTTAAGGGCATCCCCTTTAAACCACTAAAGGAGGTGTAGAACATTGGATGCAGTCGGAATGATTGAAGTTGTTGGATATGCCTGTGCAGTAGTAACTGCTGACGCTATGGTGAAATCTAACAATATTAAAGTCATGGACATTGAAAAAGCAAAAGGATCTGGCTGGGAGAGCATCAAGATTATGGGAGATGTTGCTTCTGTGGCAGATGCTATAGCAGTCGGAAAAGAACGTAGCATGCGAGATGGTAAATACGTTACGTCATTAGTATTACCAAGAGCAGCGACTGATGTTGTTGGAGCTTTTATGACGCCTAGTCAAACTGAAAAGGAAGTAGTAAAAGAAGAAACTCCAGTGGCAGAACCTGTTTCTGAACTAGATGACCATGAAACAATCGAGGAAAAAGATGTGGTTGAAGCATCTAAAGAAGAGCAACCTACTGAAGCAGTTGAAGAAGTAGAGTTGACAAGTAGCGCTGTTTCTGACGTTGAGTTAGTGACTGAGGACAAAGAACCTCAAGAAGTAGCTAACGAAGAAGTAGTAGATGAAACATATACATGTAATTTATGTAAAGATCCAAAGTGTTCTCGTAAAAAAGGCGAACCACGTAAAGCATGTATGCATTATGAAGAGTTAAAAAATAAAAATTAATAGTAAATTTTAGGAGGAATTTTCAATGAATAACGCATTAGGAATGATCGAAACAAAAGGTTTAGTAGCAGCAGTTGAAGCAGCAGACGCAATGGTGAAAGCAGCTAACGTAAGTTTATCAGGTTATGAAAAAATTGGTTCTGGTTTAGTAACAGTTATCGTTCGCGGTGATGTTGGTGCAGTTAAAGCAGCAGTTGACGCTGGTACTTCAGCAGCAGAAAACGTTGGCGAAGTTTACGCTTCATACGTAATCCCTCGTCCTCATACAGATGTAGAAGGAATTTTACCAAAACAAGCTTAATTTGAGTTTGATAAGATTCACAAAAAAGAAGTAAAAAAGTTAGGATGAATAAACGATGAACGAAGAACAATTACGTCAGTTAATTCGTAAAATTATTGCTGAAGAATCAGGCAATAGCAATGTAATCCCAATTGGTGTATCTAATCACCATGTCCACGTGACAGAAGAGGATTTTAACATTTTATTCCCTGGTCAAAAAATGACAAGCAAAGCCCCTTTGAAACAACCAGGGGAATTTGCTTCTGAACAAGTTGTAACAGTTGTTGGCCCTCGTGGCACAATTGAACGTGTTCGTATTTTAGGTCCTTGTCGTGCTCATTCACAAGTTGAATTAGCTCGTTCTGAAGGCAGAAAAATTGGAGTGAATGTTCCAATTCGTATGTCAGGTGACCTAGCTGGAACACCAACAGTTATTTTAAGAACAAAAGATGGCGAAGTAGAAGTACAAGGTACAATTGCTGCTAAACGTCACATCCACATGAGCAACAAAGATGCTGCTCGTTTAGGTGTTAAAAAAGGCGATGCAGTGAAAGTAGCTATCGAATCTGATCAACGTCGTACGATTTACGATGATGTTATCGTGCGTCCAGATGAAAAATTTGTTTTAGAAATGCATATTGATACAGATGAAGCAAATGCAGCAAACGTTGGAAAAGATACAGTTGCTTATCTGGTTAAAGAAGACTAACTACTAAAATGTGCCAATGGAGGAAGAATTTTGAACATCAAATCAATCAATCAACAGCTAAATAATTTTCACGAATTAGTGGAGAATAAAGATTTAGTCAAACAAATCAAACAGCCTAAAGGATTGAAAACAGGGGTGGATTTAGGAACCTCTTCAATCGTATTGGTTGTATTAGATGAGTCAAATCGTCCTCTTTT
Source organism: Vagococcus humatus (assembly GCF_003950325.1). Lineage (GTDB taxonomy): Bacteria > Bacillota > Bacilli > Lactobacillales > Vagococcaceae > Vagococcus_C > Vagococcus_C humatus. Next base: position 23,886 of record NZ_PXZH01000003.1, on the reverse strand, counting down.
TGGTGCTTATGAGTATGCCAAGGTTGTACGAGATGGAATTATCGTCGACTATCTTAATTCCGTTAGAATTGTACGGAAATTAAAAGAGGAAGCTGAAGCAAAATTAGGTGTTAGTTTAACGACTGCTAGTGGTGCCATCCCACCAGGAACAGGGGAGAACAGCGAAAAAGTTGTTGCTAATGTTTTAGGGGATGCAGGATTTGATGCGTCAATCATTATTGACGAACCTACTGCTGCTGCTCGGTTTTTAAACATGACAGAAGGCAGTGTTATCGATATTGGTGGTGGGACTACTGGTATTAGTAATTTTGAAAAAGGTCAATCTGTGGCTATTTTTGATGAGCCAACAGGTGGGTATCACATGTCGTTAGTCGTTTCAGGCGCTTTTTCAGTCCCAATTGATGAGGCTGAATTATTGAAACGAAATCGTGCCAAAGAAGTGGAAGTATTTGGGGCGGTAAGACCAGTTGTTGAAAAAATGGCAACCATCGCTGCTCGCTATGTAGTAGCTTCTGAACAAGCACCGGTTGTTGTGGTTGGCGGGGCGACAAATTTTAAAGAATTTGTCCATACATTTGAAAAAATTATGAAACGTCCAGTTATTCGGCCGCAATACCCAGAATTTGTCACACCAATAGGCATCGCAATGTTTGATCAGGAGTGATGACATGAATGATGAAGAAATAAATCGTTTAGTTCAAATGATTGCTTCTAAGTTAACTAGTCGAAAAGATCAACATTTGACAGTTAATCATCAAGAACAATTTGAATTAGTAGCTGCACCGTCTAAAAGTTTATTTTTAAATTACGATCATGTATCGGTTAAAAATATTCAAGTGAGTTTAATAAAGGATCTTTATGAATTTCGCACAACTAACCCTTGGGTAGAATGGTTATTAACTGGTTTGTCCTATCAAGTTTCAATTGAACTAGATATAAATCAAGCGGTTATGCCTTTTATTCCTTGGAAAATGTTGACAAGATGGCCAGTTACATTTAAACACGGTGGCAATAAAATATATGGGTGTGAATCTCTTCATTTAAAACGAGAAGATATTTGGGATATCCCAGATCAATCTATTCTAATTAAAACCAATCAGCAAAAATTAACAAGCGAAGCACAAGAACTAGCTGTAAAAAAAGATTTACAGTTGATAGAAAGGGTAGATCAATCATGTATATGGGGCGAGTAGTTGGGAGTATTGAGGCTAGTCAAAAAGATGAGTCATTAGTTGGTAGAAAATTAATGATTGTTCAACAAGTTAATAGTGACGGAGAAGCGCTGAAACAAGAAGTTGTAGCTGCTGACACAGTAGGTGCAGGTATTGGCGAATACGTCTTACTTGTAAGAGGGGCTGGCGCAAGAAAAACTCAACGAGATAACCGTGGCCAACATGATGTTCTAGATTGTGCTATCGTGGGGATTATTGATCGCTTCAATAAATAAGGATGTGAGACAATGGCAATTTATACCAAAACAGGTGATAAAGGTTCTACTAGTTTATTTGATGGTGAGCGAGTAAAAAAATACTCTAACCGAGTAGATGTTTACGGCACATTTGATGAATGTAATGCTGTTATTAGCGTAGCAGAAAAATTTAGCCAGATTCCTAAGAATAAGGAGTTTCTAATTAAATTACAGTATAAAATGTTTCAATTATCTGGTGAAATAGCCACTGCTGATTCTAACAAATTTGCAGCACACAGTGAACAAATCACCCAAGCAGATATTAAAGAACTAGAAAACCTTATTGATGTATATACTGAGTCTTTGCCAAAGATCAAAACATTTATTTTACCAGGCTCTAGTTTAGCAGGTGCGCATTTACACTTAGCTCGCACTGTGTGTCGAAGAGCTGAGCGTATGTTGATCCAACTTTCTGAAGAAGTAGAGATTCGACCTGAAATTAGACAATATACAAATCGTTTATCTGATTGCTTGTATATCTTAGCTCGTTCAGAAGATCATTACCAAAAACAAGAAGATCAAATAGACGAAATTATTAAACGATATCAAGAACAAGTAGGTGAACAACGTGGTAAGTAATGATTTGGAAGGAAAAGTTGAAAAGGCTCTTGCATATTTAAAAGCTGAAACTTATTTCGAAAAAGATAATTTACATCGCGTTATCGATGTAGCAGAACAAAAAGCACAAGAAATTAACGTACCAGTTACTATTTGTATTAGTGATATGAGCGGACATCCTAGAATGTTCTATCATATGCCAGAAGCTAATATTGTGAGTATTACTTTAGCTCCTAAAAAAGCTAATACAGCAATCATGATGCGTAGACAAACAAAAGATTTAAATAAAGATACTGTTCCAGGCGGAGAGTTATATCAAATGGAAACCATGCTAAATGGTGAAATTGTGACTTTCGCTGGAGGAATTCCATTAATGAGTCATGGTCAAGTTATTGGGGCTATTGGCGTTAGTGGCGGTTTAGTAGATGAAGATCAATTAATCTGTGAAACAGCAGTTAAAGCATTTTTTGAAGGAGAATAAGACATGAACTTAGAAGAACAAATTAGAAAAATTTTAGCAGAAGAATTAACAAAATCTGAAGGTACACAAGCACCTGTTGCAACAGGCAACAAAGGTATTTTTACTAACGTGAACGATGCAGTTGCTGCAGCTAAAGCTGCTCAAGAAATCTTTGTAGACTGCACAATCGAAACACGTGACAACATTATCCAAGCAATTAAAGATGGTTTCACTCCATTATTAGACTACATTGCTGAAGAAATTGTTAAAGAAACTGGCATGGGTACTAAAGAAGCAAAAGTTGCTAAATTACAAAATGCTTTATACAACACACCTGGTACTGAAGACTTATCTTCAGAAATCGAAACTGGTGACGGTGGACTTGTTATGTACGAATACGCACCTTACGGCGTAATCGGAGCTATCACTCCAAGTACTAACCCTGTTGAAACTGTTATTGCTAATGCAATCATGATGTTAGCTGGCGGAAACACTGTTTACTTTAGTGTTCACCCAGGAGCTAAAAACATTTCTCGTTGGGCAGTTGAAAAAGTAAATGAATTTATCTTTGACGCTGTACAAATGGAAAACTTAGTGGTTTCTATTGACAAACCATCTATCGAAGCTGCTCAAGAATTAATGAAACACCCTGACATTGCTGCTTTAGTTGTAACTGGTGGTCCTGGTGTTGTTCACCAAGCTATGATCAGTGGTAAAAAAGCAATTGGTGCTGGTGCTGGTAACCCTCCTGCAATGGTTGACGAAACTGCTAATATCGATTTAGCTGCTCACAACATTGTGACATCTGCTGCTTTTGATAACAACATTTTATGTACAGCTGAAAAAGAAGTTGTAGTTGTTGAATGTGTGAAAGATGAATTAATCAAAAAAATGCAACAAGAAGGGGCATTCTTAGTAACTGACCCTCGTGACATCGAAAAACTTGCTAGCATTACTTTAAGAGAAAATGGCACACCTAGCCGTAAATTCATCGGTAAAGATGCTACATTTATCTTAGATGAAGCTGGTATTAGTTATACAGGTAACCCAAGCTTAATCATTTTAGAAACTCCTAAAGATCACGTGTTAGTAGTGAAAGAAATGTTAATGCCTATCTTACCAATCGTTTCTGCTAAAGATTTTGATGAAATGTTAGCAGTAGCTGTTGAAGTGGAAGGTAACTGCCACCATACAGCATCTATCCACTCTGAAAACTTACCACATATTAACCGTGCAGCTCACAGAATGAATACTTCAATCTTTGTAGTTAACGGACCTACTTATGCTGGTACAGGTGTTGGTAGAACTGGTGCTTCTGCTCTAACTATTGCAACACCAACTGGTGAAGGTACTACTACGGCTAAATCATTTACTCGTCGCCGTCGTCTAAACTCACCTGAAGGTTTTTCAATGAGAAGCTGGAAATAATTGTTAACCACACGGAGGGGATAAAATGGATGAATTAATAATTCCAACAAAAATTTATTCCGGAGAAGATAGTTTAAATGTACTATCTTCTTTCCGAAATATGGATATTTTAATGGTCTGTGATAGTTTTCTACCAGGCACAGATAACTTGAAAAAAATTGAAGCACATTTAAAGGGAAATTCAGTTGAAATTTTTTCTGATGTAAAACCTGATCCTCCTTTAGATAATATCATGAAAGGTGTAGACGTCTTTATAGCTAAAAAACCAGATGTGGTGATTGCTATTGGTGGCGGTTCTGCGATTGATACAGCAAAAGCAATTCGTTTCTTTGGGGAAAAATTAACCAATAAAGAAGTGGCTTGTTTTGTGGCTATACCAACAACAAGTGGAACTGGTTCAGAAGTGACGAATACATCTGTTATATCAGATACTAAAAATGGTGTGAAATTCCCATTAATTCGTGCTCACTTGATTCCTGATATTGCTATCTTGGAACCAACTCTAGTTATGAGTGCACCTGCTAGTGTCACAGCTTTTTCTGGGCTAGACGTTTTAACACATGCCCTTGAAGCCTTAGTATCAAAAGATGCTAACTTATTTACAGATGCACTAGCTGAAAAAGCTATTCAAGTGATTACAAATCAACTTGTAGATACATACAAAGATGGTCACAATGTTGAATTGCGTAAAGCTGTTCATGAAGCATCTTGTTCAGCTGGTTTAGCATTTAATACAGCTGGTTTAGGGATTTGCCATTCTATTGCCCATCAATTGGGAGCAAAATTCCATGTACCACATGGTTTAGCTAATGCCATGTTACTCCCATATGTTGTAGAGTTTAATGCCCAAGATCCTGATGTTTGTCGCAAATATGCTGAAGCTGCAACTAAAGCTGGCATTGGTCCAAGTACGTTGTCAGACAAATTATTAGTGAAACGCATTCAAAAGAAAATTTTCTCTATGATGCGTGACATGAAATGCCCTATGACATTAAAAGAATTTGGAATTAATCCAAGTGATGTCCAAAAAGAAATGGATTGGTTAGTATCTCATGCAAAAGCAGATGGTACTTATCCAGGTAATCCTATTGAACCCACAGATGAAGATTTAAAACAAATTATAAAAAAAGTAATGGCATAATAAATAAGGAGTCTATGTATGGTTGAGTATATTGGTGAATTATTAGGAACAATGATTTTAATTGCATTAGGTGTTGGGGTTGTTGCTAGTGCAAATTTACAAAAAGGTTACGGTAAAGGTTCAAATTGGCTATATATCTCCCTTGGTTGGGGATTCGCAGTAACATTTGGTGTTTATGTATCAAGTTTTATTGGTTCACAAGGTCATTTAAATCCAGCTATTACCATTGCATTTGCAATGTTTGGTTTATTCCCTAAAAATCTGGTGTTAGGTTATGTTATTGCCCAATTTATTGGGGCATTCTTAGGAGCAGCGCTTGTTGCTATTCATTTCCATACCCATTTTGAAGCCAGTCATAATCCAGAGGAAGGTAACTCAGTCGGCGTATTTGGTAGTGGCCCATCTATTCCTAATCCTCTATTTAACTTTTTAAGTGAGTTAATTGCCACATTTGTTTTTGTTTATGTTTTATTAAACTTAGGTGACTTTACAGAAGGTTTGAAACCACTTATTGTTGGATTACTTATTACTTCTGTAGGGATCAGTTTGGGATCAACAACTGGTTATGCTTTAAACCCAGCTCGTGACTTTGGGCCACGTTTAGCTTACCAAGTGTTACCAATTCCAAACAAATCTGATGCTAACTGGGGCTATGCTTGGGTTCCAATCGTAGGACCAACTGTCGGCGCCATTTTAGCTTGTGTATTGTTTAAAGCCGTTTAATTAACGGTAGGGTTGTTAAGTTAGGTTTATTTTTTAGGAAGAATTGAGGTAAACTATGAGTACAAAAGTTATGGCAATTAATTCTGGTAGTTCATCACTTAAATTTAAGTTGTTTGAAATGCCTGAAGAAGTTGTAATCACAGAAGGAGCCTTTGAGCGTATTGGACTATCTGGTTCAGTATTTGGTTATACATATAAAGGCGAAAAAACAAAAGAACAAATGGATATTGCTAATCATGAAATGGCAGTGAAACATTTGCTAGATACATTGATTGAGCAAAATATTATTGAAAGTTATGATGAAATTGTAGGGGTAGGTCACCGTATTTCTCATGGTGGTACTTACTACCAAGATGCAACGTTGATTGACGATTTAGTAGAGCAACATATTGAAGAACTAAGTGTGTTATCTCCACTTCATAACCCTGTTAACTTGATTGGTATTCGTTCATTTAAAAATGTTTTACCGCATGCAAAACAGGTAGCTATTTTTGATACATCTTTCCATCAAGGTATGCCTGAAAAGAATTATATGTATGCATTACCATATAAATACTATGAAGAGTATAGTATTCGTCGGTATGGATTCCATGGCCCTAGTCACCAATATGTGACAGAAGAGGCGCTTAAATTTGATCCAGAACATACGAAAAAATTAATCGTTTGTCACATTGGTAGTGGTGGTAGTATTGCTGCAATGGTAGAGGGACAATCTATTAATACTTCAATGGGCTTCACTCCATTGTCAGGTTTGGTTATGGGGACAAGAACTGGTGACTTAGATCCACAAATTCTTCCATTTATCCAAGAAAAAGAAGGATTGAGTCCTCAAGAATTGCGTAAAATGATGCATGAAGATTCAGGTTTATTAGGATTATCAGGTATTTCTAGTGACTACCGAGATGTAGAAGAAGCAGCTGATAATGGTAATGAACGAGCTAAAATGGCTCTTGAAGTATTTGCACAACGTGTTATTTTCTACATTGGTGCTTATGCTGCTCAAATGAACGGAGTAGATTGTATCGCCTTTACAGCAGGTGTTGGGGAACATTCTGATCGTTTAAGAAAATATGTTTGTGATAGTCTATCTTACTTAGGCGTTGAAATTGACGAAGAGAAGAACCATGAAAATGCTTGGTCACTTGAAACTGAAAATAGTAAGGTACGAGTTTTAGTTATTCCAACGGATGAAGAAGTAGTGATTGCTCGCGACGTTATGCGAATTGCAAAACTATAATTTATTCCAGTTATACATGTTTCGTAAGTTAAAATAAATATGAAAGTCTATTGATATGAATCACTCTCCTAAAGTTTTTTAATCCAATGCTATATTTATTTTAATTTATATATACAAGCACTTTATAGTTTTATAAAGTGTCAAACTACTAAGTGTCAAGCCAACACTTAGTAGTTCGGGCTAAAAAACTATGTTGATAGTTTTTTAGCCTTTTTTAATGAAAGATATAATTAGACCAAATAGGTTAAACTGTCTATAATAGTATTAGATTTAGCCTGAATCCTGTGAGGAACAAGCAAAAGGCGAGGCTTTTGTAAAGGAGGTAACCTAGTGCGGAAAATTATTTTAATGGGGGCGGTTGAGTGTGGAAAGACAACGTTGTGCCAACGAATTCACGGAGAAGACATCCAGTACAATAAAACACAAGCTGTTTCTTTTTACCCTGAAATGATCGACACTCCTGGAGAATTTATTTTACACCGTCAATTTAATCATGCTCTTACTGTGACGGCAGCTGATGCACAAATTATTGGACTTGTTCAAAGCGTTAAAGAGCAAGAACAAGTATTTTCACCAGGATATGGTTCGATTTTCCCAAAAGAAATTATTGGTATTGTGACCAAAACAGATTTGGCCCAAGATCAAACTGAAATTGACAATATCGTCAATCAACTAAAAACAGCAGGTGCGCAACAGATTTTTCTAGTTTCATCCTATACAGGAGAAGGCATTTCTGAGTTGGTTGAGTTTTTAGATAAACAAGAATAAACATCCTTTCGTTAATTAAAATCAGAATAAAGAGTAAGGAGCGATTGTTTTGGATAATCAAGGAGATAATAAACAACGAGTTATTCAGGAATATGTGCCAGGGAAACAGGTCACATTGGCCCATATTATTGCGAGTCCAGATAAAGAAATCTATACTAAATTAGGTTTAACAGCTAGTGTTGGAAGTGCTATTGGAATTTTGACCATTACCCCAAGTGAAGCAGCTATTATTGCAGTAGATATTGCGACTAAAAGTGGCAACATCGAAATTGGTTTTATCGACCGGTTTAGTGGCTCTGTAGTAATTACTGGAGATATGAGTTCTGTTGAGTCTGCATTGCTGCAAGTCATTACCTCTCTTAAAGAGATTTTAGGCTTTTCAGTAGCGTGTAAAATCACCCGAACTTAATGAAAGTGTTAAAGGCAATTACTCAAGTATGAAGATCAAACAAGCACTCTTTAGCTAGAGTGCTTGTTTAGTCAAATGGGATAGATTATTGTAGAATATAAATAGAACAAAAGAAAGGAGGAGAGTAAAATAGTGTGTGTCTACGCTATGGATAATGATGAATGAACAGCAAAAAACATCTAGTAAACAAGATCCTTTTTCTAAAAGTCATCCTTTCGTCAATTTGTTCTATTTTGTCTGTGTGATTGGTGTGAATATGTTTTTAGTTCATCCGATTATTTTAGGCTTTTCACTAATAGCAGCTAGTTTATATACTGCTAGATTACATAGTTGGCAATCAGTTTTTCGGCAGTTTTTTAAATTTTTATTGCCAAGTATGATGATTGTTCTTTTCTTTAATGTGTTGTTTAACCATAACGGAGAAACAGTGCTGTATCGTTTTAGTAACGGAAAACCTATTACCTTAGAAGCGATGGTTTACGGAGGACTGCTATCAGTAGTATTAGCTGTGACGATTTTATGGTTTCGTTGTTATAATCAAGTGATGACCAGTGATAAGTTTATTTATCTGTTTGGACGGATACTTCCAGCTAGCTCTTTAGTCATTTCCATGGTCTTTCGGTTCGTGCCAAAATTTTCCAGACAAGTGACTTTAGTACGTCAAGGTCAACAAGCTCTAGGGAGAGATGTAACAGACGGTACCTTGAAAGAAAGATTGAATCATGGTTTTTCTATTTTTTTAGTAATGATTACGTGGGCTTTAGAAAATGCGATTGATACTGCTGATTCTATGAAAGCTAGAGGATATGGCTTATCAGGGCGATCTTCTTTTAGTGTTTACCGACTAACTAGGAGAGACTGGTGGCTGTTAACTATTTTAACTTCTTCTTTTGGTTATTTTATGTACACTGTTGTCATAGGAACTTTTTCTATGACCTACTACCCTAAAGTTCAATTATCTGTTTGGCCGTTAACTTGGACTTCGGCAACTGGGATGATAGCCTTCTTCTTATTAATCAATTTACCAGTATTATTGGCTTATGTTGAAGAAGCTTATTTTAAGCGACTGAGAAAACAGGCCAAACATCATGTCAGATTACCTGATTACTTTAAGCAATAGGAGCGTATATGATGATGAATTTATTAGAAGTGAAACAGTTTTATTTTTCTTATCCCAATCAGTCCACTCCTATTTTAAAGGATGTTAATTTTTCTATTGAAACAGGTAGTTTTAATGTGCTTTTTGGAAAAAGTGGCAGTGGTAAAACCACCTTGCTTCAACATTTAAAACCACAATTAGCTCCTGTTGGTCAAACTCAAGGGGAGATTTTATTTTTAGGAAAATCTGTAAAAGAGTTGAGTTTAAGGACACAAAGCCAAGATATTGGTTATGTGCTACAAAATCCAGATAATCAGTTGGTAACAGATAAAGTGTGGCATGAATTAGCTTTTGGGTTAGAAAATCTTGGATATGATACGGAGACGATTCGTTTACGTGTAGCAGAGATGGCTTCTTATTTTGGTATTCATAATTGGTTTGATAAAAATGTAGCAGAATTATCTGGTGGTCAAAAACAAATTTTAAATTTGGCAAGTGTCATGGTGCTAAATCCTAAACTGTTGATTTTAGATGAACCAACTTCTCAGCTAGACCCGATTGCAGCTAAGGATTTTTTAGAAACAATTTATAAAATCAATCAAGATATTGGAACAACGATTGTTATGACTGAACACCGACTTCAAGAAGTGTTTCCAATAGCAGATCAAGTATTGTTATTAGAAAAAAATAAACCTTTAATTCACGGGACTCCAAAAGAAGTTGGTCAAATTTTGCGAGAAACGAAAGGGGATATGTTTTTAGCTATGCCTATTCCCATGCAAATTGCTGCCTCTGTGGAAAAACAGGGAACAGATTTACCTTTAACTGTACGTACAGGAAGAGCCTGGCTAGATAGCTTAGATTTAAAAGAAAAACTGATAGAAGAAATTTCCCCAGTTACTAGTGACTCTAAAAAGATTGTCTTAGAAGCAAAAGATGTGTGGTTTCGTTATGAACAAATGAGTCAAGATGTGATTAAAGATTTAAGTCTGAAAATTTATCAAGGAGAATTTTTTGGCTTAGTCGGGGGAAATGGTACTGGAAAAAGTACTGCTTTATCTTTATTAGGTGGGATTAGACAACCTTACCGAGGAAAAATTAAAGTAGCTGGACAAAGTATTCAAAAATATGATGGACAGGCCCTTTACCAAAACTTATTAGGGGTATTACCACAAAATCCGCAAAATCTATTTATAAAAGATACTGTACTGGAAGATTTATATGAAGTAGTTGGTGGCATGGAAGATAAAGATCTGCCTTATTATGCTATTTCTATGACTAAAAAACAGATGGTAGAAGGTATTAGTAATCTGACCCATTTAACTCACTTATGGCAACAGCATCCTTATGATTTAAGTGGTGGAGAGCAGCAGCGATTAGCTTTAGCTAAAATACTTTTACTAAGACCGACTATTTTATTATTAGATGAGCCGACAAAAGGCTTAGATGATTTTTATAAAGAAGAATTAGGTCAGATACTTCAACAGCTCAACGGACAAGGGATTACGATTGTAATGGTATCTCATGATATTGAATTTGTAGCAAACTATGCTCATCGTTGTGGCTTGTTTTTTAATGGAAATTTAGTGAGTATTCAGCCAACCCGCGAATTTTTTGCAGGAAATCAGTTTTATACCACCACAGCAAATCGCATGGCTCGGCAATATTTTCCTAATGGGATTACATTAAAGGATGTGGTAGGATGTATCAATCATCAAAAGAGTTTTTAAAAGCTTTATATGAAGATATGGAACAACCAAATCAATTAGAGGAAGAAGCTACCCCTCTAACGACTAAAGATGTTTCAAGCTCTGCTACCTCTCACTCTCGTCCTGGTTCTAAAGGGATACCAGTGACTTCACCGAAAAAAAACAAGTTAAGTTTGCGAGTAAAACTTGTGAATATCTTCTTGCTGTTACTAGTTCCATTTGTGATTTATTTTGGAGGTAAACTGACTAACAGAAATTATTTAGCGGTCAGTGTGATGCTATTAATAATTGGAATGGTGCCCTTTTTTTTCGCATTTGAGGACCGAAAACCTTCAGCAAAAGAATTGGTGCTATTAGCAGTCTTGGTCGGAATTGCTGTAGTGGGACGAGGGATATTTTTTATGCTCCCGCAGTTTAAACCTATGGCAGCAATTGTGATTATCAGTGCTGTTAGTTTAGGAGCTGAAACAGGTTTTTTAGTAGGGTGTTTATCAGCGCTTATTTCTAATATGTTCTTTAGTCAAGGACCTTGGACTCCCTGGCAAATGTTTGCCTTTGGGATGGTGGGATTTGTAGCAGGTTTAATTTTTCACCGGCGTAAACAAGTCTCACGCTTAGAACTTAGTTTATTTGGTTTTATCAGTATTTTTTTGATTTATGGCTTAATTATGAATCCTGCCTCAGTGATTATGTACACAAGTGACGTCACATTTGGGGCAGTCATAACATCATTCGTTTCCGGTGCACCCATGGATCTAATCCATGGGGGATCTACTGCTATTTTTCTATTTATTTTAGCAGATCCTTTCTTAAAAAAATTAGAAAGAATTAAACAAAAACACGATATTATTTAGGAGGAAATAACATGAAACAATCTATTAAAAAAATATTTTTAACTCTGACTTTAATGGTCGGATTATTTACCTTAGTTGCTTGTGGTAACGGAGAGGCAGATAAGAAAGCTGACACACCTAAAAAAGACGATCAAGTGACGGCTACGATTATTTTACAAGAAGATAGTAAAGAAATAACTAAAAAAGAAGTAGAAGTTAAAAAAGACGAATCTTTGTATGATGTTATGGAAGATAACTTCAAATTAGAAGGAAAAGACGGTTTTATTACAAGCATTGATGACCATAAACAAGATGAAAAAGCTCAAAAATATTGGACTTATACGATTAATGATGAACAAGTCAATAAAGGAGCAAAAGACATTAAGCTAAAAGATAAAGATAAAGTAATCTTTAACTTAGCAGCAATGGGTGAGTAGATAGACCGAGTTAACGAATGATGAATAGATAATCCCACTAAAGAGTGTATTCTTTAGTGGGATTTTTGGTTATGCTATAATAACATTATCAAAATGATAGGGATAAAAGTTTAGGATAAAAAGGAGGTATCTATGATTAAATTAGTGATAACAGATTTAGATGGAACGTTTTTAAATAGTCAAGGAAGTTTCGATAAATCGTTATTTAAACAAGTGAAAGAGCTGATGGATGACCGGAAAGTCAAATTTGCGATGTGTACCGGTAAGCAATGTGAGCGTGTAGAGGAACTATTAGGAGAAAATTGGGCACAAGATGTGTGGATTTTAGGTGATAGTGCTACACGCATTAAATATAGGGGCGAGTACGTTTACCAATCTTTTTTACCTAATTCAATTGGATTAACATTGATTAGTCGTTTAGAAAATATTCCAAATAGTGGGGTAATCATTGCTTGTACGACTAAAGGGGCTACTATTTTAGAGACGACTCCCCCTGACTTAATGGAAAAAGTGAGAAAGTCTTATAGGAATGTCCTAACGGTGAAAGATTATCAAGCTATCCAAGATGATTTTGTTAAAATAACTTTATATGATCCTTTAGAACAATGCTTTGAAACGATAAAATCTTTACAAGACATGGAAGAACAGGCTTATATGGTAGCGTCAGAAGCTGCTTGGATTGATATATCTAATCAGGGAGTTCATAAGGGAACTACTGTAAGAAAACTACAAGAGATGCTAGACATAACGCCAGCAGAAACTATGGTTTTTGGTGACGGGTTAAATGACCGAGAGTTATTATTGTCTGGTGGTTACCGATTTGCAGTGAGAAATGCCTTTGATGAAATCAAAGATATGGCAGACTACATAACTTTGTCTAATGATCAAAACGGGGTGTTAGTAGCTATCCAAGATTTTATTTCTTTGCAACCTAGCCTTTCTAATTAAAAGGTTTTATACGTTATATATAATAAGTATAAAACTATATTTTTTGTTATGTTTAATATATTTATTGACTTGTTAAATCAATCGTGCTAAATTTTAAAGTACATTTTTTAAAATGGACTCCTTGCTAGTAAGGACTAGACTCCCTGTTTAGAAAATCGATGGTTGCTGCAAATCGGTGATAGTTTAGTTTCTGAATTACACAAATGAGGCACAAGTAAATAGATTGTATCAAGAGGAAAACAAGCGATTGTTTTTAAAATTAAGGTGGTACCACGAGTTAATTCGTCCTTAGCTAATTTATTAGCTAAGGACTTTTTTATTAATTTTTATTCAGAAAGGGAAGATGTTGATGAAGTGTGGAGGGATTATTAATTATGGCAACACAACTCAATTAGCTAATAAATAAAAAACTAAGGAGAGAATGTGTATGCAAAGAAATAAACAACCAAGTGTTTTAGAAGCAAGTATTATGTTAGTCATCGTCTTTATCAGTATTGCCACAGGTGTTATTGGGTTAGGTGTATCTCCCAATGTTGCCATCTTATTTGCCATTGGACTTGTGATGATCTATGCAGTGGTTAAAAAGATGCCTGCTAGTCAGTTACATGAAGGCATTATAAAAGGACTGACTCCAGGGCTGATCCCTATTTTTATTTTTATCTTAGTTGGTTCTTTAATTGCGGTTTGGATTCAAGGAGGGATAATCCCAACGCTGATGGTAGTTGGGTTTAAATTGATCGATATTAGATGGTTTGTTCCCTCAGTATTTGTCGTGTGTTCGTTAGTGGGAAGTGCTGTTGGCAGTGCTTTTACAGTGATGTCTACGATTGGGATTGCTTTTTTTGGTATTGGGACTACTCTTGGCATTTACCCACCTTTAGTTGTGGGAGCTATTGTGTCAGGCTCTGTTTTTGGCGATAAAATGTCTCCTTTGTCTGAGTCAACTAATTTAACTGCGGCAGTAGTTGAAGCTGATTTATTTAAACATATCAAACATTTAATGTGGTCTACAGTGCCTGCTTTTATCCTATCTCTTTTATTATTTTCAGTGTTAGGTTTGAATCATCGACAAGTAAATTTACAAGAAATTAATCACATTATTAACCTGTTAGAAAAACAATTCACTATTTCTTGGGTAGCAGTCATTCCTGTTATATTGATGCTTGTCTGTGCTTGGAAAAAAGTACCAGCTATATTGACTATCCTATTAAATATTGGAGTGACTATCGTGTTCATTATTTATCAACAACCAAAGATAAAAAGTCATCAGCTTGGAGCATTAATAGAATCTGGTTACCTATCCAAAACAGGCAATCAACAAATGGATCTATTATTATCAAGAGGTGGAATTGAAAGTATGCTGCCTACAGTGTCTTTAATCATTCTTACGTTGTCACTAGGTGGTTTATTAATGGAAACAGGTTTAATTAGTCAAGTGATGAGTTTGGTAAGTAAACACTTATCCTCCACTTCTAGTTTAATCATGGCTACATTACTTTCAGGGATTGGAGTCAATCTGTTCATTGGAGAACAATTTTTGTCAGTTATTTTACCAGGTAATGCCTTTAAAGAGCTTTACAAAAAAGCTGGATTAGATCCCGTTGTCTTGGGCCGGACTTTAGAAGACGGAGGAACTGTGATTAACTATTTAATTCCTTGGGGGATTGGTGGCGGTTTTGTGGCAGCTACGTTTGGTATCCCCACAATGACCTACTTACCCTTTGTATTTTTTAGTTTGCTATCACCAGTGTTTTCTATTGTTAGTGGAGTAACTGGTTTAGGGATAACCTATAAGACTAGCAGTTCTAATATTTTAACCAAAAACTCTGTTTAGATTTTCTAACTGTTAAGGTGTTAGTTTCTCACAAGAGGTGTTATCCACAATGATAGCCACAAATTTTTCAGCAGCCAGTGATAAGGGAACACTTTTTAAATGGCAAATCCCAATAGCTCGTTTAGGAATGGTTTCTTGTAACTTAATTTCATGTAAAAGCTGTTGCTGAAGGTATCCCATGGAGAATTCTTTAGTCACACAGGCAATGCCTAAATTAATTCTAGCTAAATCTAGTAAAAGGTCATGGGCACCTAGCTCAAATTCTGGTGACACTTGTAAATCATGTTCTGCTAAAAAGGCATCCATAAATCGTCTAGAGGTAGAGTTGGTTTCTAAGCAAATCAAAGGATGTTTGAGTAATTCTTCTAAGGATAAAGGTTCCGTTAGCAAATGCTGATATTCTTTTCCACAAACAAAAGTATCTTGGACTTGTTTACAGGGAATAAGGGATAATTTGGGATCTGTTACTGGAAAATTACAAAGAGCTACATCGATTTCGCCTGTTTTTAGTAACTCACATAACTCCATGGTAGTTCCGTTAACTAATTTAAAAGTAATATCTGGATATTCTTTGTGAAATTTCTCTAAGTAAGGTAGAAGGAAATAGCGAGAAATAGTATCTCCTACTCCGATTGCCATTTTTCCAGCAGTTAATTCCTTAAAGGCTTGCATTTTTTTCTCCCCAGCATCGATTAAAGATAGGGCAGAGTGAACGTGATCGTAAAGTAACTTTCCTTCTTGGGTTAGGGTGACCCCTTTCGGAGTTCGGTTAAATAGTCTAATATCTAGATCTTCTTCTAGTTGAAGGATAGATTGACTAACAGCTGGTTGAGTCAAGTAAAGAGATCTAGCTGCTTTTGAAAAACTGTTATTTTCTGCGACGGCTTGAAAAATTCGATATAAATCTAGTTTGATTACCATATAAGCTCTCCTTATATCTATTATAGTAGATATTCATTTTACTTATAGCATAAAACCATGTATAGTACAAGGGTAGTTAAATTTTAAAACGACGCAAGACGTAAAAGGAGCGAGTTTTTAGTGGAAAGAACAGTTGGTACAGTAACAAGAGGTGTTCGTTGCCCAATTATTAACCAAGGAGATAGTATCGAACAAATCGTAGTGGATAGTGTCTTGAAAGCATCACAAGCAGAAGGGTTTGCTCCACGAGATAAAGATATCGTGGCAATCACAGAGTCTATTGTAGCTCGTGCACAAGGCAATTATGCAACGATTGATCAAATTGCAAAAGATATTACAAATAAATTTGGTAATGATACAGTTGGTGTTATCTTCCCAATTCTAAGTCGTAATCGTTTTGCAAACTGCTTACGAGGTATTGCTCGTGGCACTAAAAAAGTAGTTTTAATGTTAAGTTATCCTTCTGATGAAGTGGGAAATCATTTAATTTCTCTTGATATGTTAGATGAAAAAGGAGTTAATCCTTGGACAGATACTTTAACTGAAAGTGAATTTCGTGAATTGTTTGGCTATAACAAACACAGATTTACTGGTGTGGACTACATTGAATATTATAAAGAATTAATTACCAATGAAGGTGCAAAATGTGAAGTTGTCTTCTCACAAAAACCTAAAACTATTTTAGACTACACGAAAAGTGTTTTAACTTGTGATATTCACACACGCTACCGTACAAAACGTATTTTAGAAAATAATGGGGCTGAAAAAGTCTTTACATTAGATGATATTCTTGCCGAATCTGTTGATGGTAGTGGTTTTAATGAAAATTATGGCTTACTAGGTTCTAATAAATCAACAGAAGAAAGCATTAAATTATTCCCACGGGATTGTCAACCAGTTGTGGATGCTATTCAAAAAGAATTAGCTGCTAAAACTGGCAAAAACATTGAAGTAATGGTTTACGGAGATGGTGCGTTTAAAGATCCAGTTGGAAAAATTTGGGAGTTAGCAGATCCAGTAGTTTCTCCTGCTTATACAAAAGGATTAGACGGAACACCTAACGAAGTAAAATTAAAATATTTAGCAGACAATAACTTTGCTGATTTAAGTGGTAAAGAATTAGAAGAAGCTATTAAAAAACATATTAACGAAAAAGATGACGACTTAGTTGGAGCGATGGAAGCTCAAGGAACTACTCCTCGTCAATTAACAGACTTAATCGGTTCTCTAGCTGATTTAACATCAGGTAGTGGAGATAAAGGAACACCAATCGTTTATATTCAAGGTTACTTTGATAACTTTACTAAATAAGCAATGACTTAGTAAAGAACAGGCTATTTATTAAGATAGCCTGTTTTTTTATGGGAAAAATTGACAGAATAGGGTTATTCCTATAAAATCTTCTTCTTGTATAACAAAATAATAAGGAGATGACCTTATGTCAGCTTTGTTGAAAAAAGCCAGTAGTAAATTATTTTTATTGCTTTTCTTATGTGGGTATATTGGCGGAATTGTAACGGTGTTGGGAGTTAAAACCTCTTATGTAGCAGTTTTTGGTGTGACAGCCTTACTCATGTATACCCAGCTACCTACCTATATGGACTCTAAAGTATTCAATGCTTGTTTGTTTCCAGGTTTATTTATAGGAACAGTGATAAGCTCTCAAGTTTTAATGAGTCAATTGTTTATTGGCTTCAAATTACTAGTGTTACTCATCTATTTAGTCGCTACTCTTTTTTTATTAGCACCAGGTTTACTTGGTAAAAGCTATGTTCCTTTTCTGTTTCTTTTTGCATTAAATTTAGGTGTGCCAGGAGATGTGACACAACAATTATTAGCTGCTTTACTTGTCGGGATCAGTGTGTCTGCTGTTTACTTATTTCAACATAAAAAGGAGGCCCATATTCCTTTAACTAAATCTTCCTTTGCACCTTTTCTAAAAGCCTGTCAAAAGCATAAAAAGTTTCTACTATTATTAGGTGTTGGAACTGCTCTGTTTTCCGTAATAGGTCTTATGATTCGAGATACTCGGTTTGTTTGGATTGGGGTAACTCTTATGTCAGTGTTAGAGCTAGAGTGGCAAGATACTAGGAAAAAAATGTTTCACCGACTTTTAGGAACTGTATTAGGGATTGGCTTATTAGGAATTATCTATACTATTTTGCCAACTGGCCTGTTACCTATTTTCTTCTTAGGTTTTAATTATGCTTATATGTTTGTGGAAGATTATTTAATTAAAATGATTTTTATTACAGTCAATTCGATTAAAGCAAACATGGTGATGTTTCAAATGAGTTTACCTATTTTAATTTGGCAACGATTTATCTTTGTTTCAATCGGGATAGGCATTGTTTTATTTTTAATGGGAAGCGTAGCTAGTTACCGAAAAATAGCTAGAAGCTAGTTCGCTAGCTAAATCATTAACCAAGTGTTTTAATAGAAGGAAGAATAAAAAAGAAGGTGATTACATGAAAATCACTGTAGAGGAACTTTATCATCTTTTATTGAAACACTTAGGAGATCCAGGTTGGTGGCCGGCTGATAGTTTGTATGAAATCATGATTGGAGCTATCTTAATTCAAAATACTAATTGGCATAATGTTGCTCTCTCACTAAGGAAACTTAAAGAGCGCCAATTGTTAATCCCTCAAAACATGTTTCAGTTATCTGCTGAAGACTTAAAACCCTTGATTCGTTCAAGTGGTTTTTATCAAGCCAAAAGTCGAAGTATTATCAGTTTGACAGATTGGTTAAGTCAGTACCAGTTTGATTTAGCTAGTATTAGCCAAAAACCAATCAAAGAATTAAGGCAAGAACTGTTAGAGATTAAAGGGATTGGAAATGAAACAGCGGATGTGTTGTTACTGTATGTGTTTCAAAAGAATGTCTTTGTTGTAGATACCTATACTAAACGTATTTTTAATCAATTAGGCTATTTAGACACTAAACAAGATAGATTGTTTCAACAGAAGGTTGAAACAAATTTATCCCTAACTTTGTCTGAACAACAAATGTTTCATGGTTTATTAGATGAGTTTGCTAAACTATATTTAAGAAAAAACCGAGAACAATGGGACACTAGTTTCTTAGCCGATTACCAATTAGATTTATAAAAAACCTTTGCTTTAACAAGTTAATGTTAAAGCAAAGGTTTTTTTCTATCAGAAGAGAGTTATTAGGACTGATTATCCGCAAAGTATTCTTCTGTATATAATTTCCCCCACTCCTGCATATGTTGGATAATTGGCTGTAAAGTTTTCCCAAATTCAGTATATTGATATTCTACGTGAGGAGGAATTTCGGGGTATTGAATGCGAGAAATTACCCCATCTTCTTCTAGTTCACGCAATTGTAAGGTTAACATACGTTGAGTAACAGTAGGAATAAGTCGTCTAAGTTGATTAAATCTTTTAGGACCATCTAACAAATGGTAAAGAATAATTCCTTTCCATTTTCCTCCCACAATATCAATTGCCAATTCTACAAAACAACCATTCATATCTTCCCATTGCTGACTACAATTCACTTGTTTTTCATGCCGATCTAGCACATTAACACCTCCATTCGTTACAAAAATGATACTATCCTACAAAAATGTGCGTTCTTGTATCGTGATTGATTCTAATTTAACATGAATAAGTACCAGGTGACTATTAAAGTTGCTTGTTAATAGAAAAGGAGTCGGTATTGATGCATATTTTAACAGTCGTGGCACATCCACGGGAAAATTCTTTAACAATGGATGCGACGAAACAATTTATTAATGGGTTGAAGAAGAAGGGTCATACAGTTGAGGTGTTGGATCTATACCGTGAAGAATTTGATCCTGTCATGATTGAAAAAGACGAACCAGATTGGAGTCGAGGAGATTTACATTATTCTAAACGAGTAATGGAAGAAATTGACCGATTAAATCAAGCAGATGGGTTAGCTTTTGTTTTCCCAATTTGGTGGTATAGTATTCCAGCTATCATGAAAGGCTACATTGATAGAGTTTGGCAATATAACTATGCTTATGGCAATCATAAATTACCTCATGAAAGAATACAGTGGATTGGTTTAGTGGGAGGTTCAAAAGAAGGCTTTGAAAAAAGAAGTTACGATAAATTAGTGAAACACTATTTAAATATTGGTCTTTCTCAGTTTGTTGGGGTAGATACATCTCGAGTAAATCTTTTGTACGGTACACTAGAAGCAAGCTCTGAAGCAGAACAAAAAGCGTATTATACATCATGGATGAATGAGGCCCATCAATTAGGTCTTGAATATGATAGCTTTGAATCGGAACAAGATAAAATTGATTATTAGGAGATGATCCTATGTTTAAAAATAATGTGACGTATCAGAGAACTTTCAAAAAAAATAAATTAACCTTGGGGATGTTTGTTCCAATTGATGCTTACCCAGGCGATTTTACTAAGGATCCGTTAGAGTCACAAATTAAACGGATTCAACAATTAGAACAAGCTGGGCTAGCTGCTATTTGGATGCGGGATATTCCGATGCTAGACCCTATGTTTGGAGATGCAGGACAATTATATGATCCATTAGTTTATTTGCCGTTTTTAGCTGCCCATACCCAACAAATTGGATTAGGTATTGGGAGTTTAATCTTACCTATAAGACATCCTATCCATTTGGCTAAAACAACTGCATCTATTCAAGCTTTATCTAACAACCGCTTATTACTAGGAGTTGCAAGTGGTGATCGTCCCATGGAGTTTCCAGCTTTCCACATTTCTATGGAAGAAAGAGGCCAGTTATTCCGTGAAGCGATGACATCGATGAGAAAAATCTGGCAAGAAAGTTTTCCTAGAATTGAAACAAGTCAAGTTTCTTTAGTAGGAGAAGGGGATATTTTACCTAAACCTTCTGTAGATATTCCTATGTTTGTAACAGGATCTAGCAGACAAACTGTTCAGTGGATTGGTGAAAATAGCGACGGATGGATGTATTATCCTCGTAATCTTTATTTTCAAAAAAGAGCATTAGAAGACTGGGATAAAGCAACAAATGGTGTATTTAAACCTTTCCTTCAATCTCTCTATATTGATTTAACAGAAGATCCAGATGAACAACCTACACCTATTCATTTAGGATTTCGTTTAGGCCGCAATCCTCTTATTGATTTTCTAGAACAATTACAGACTATTGGAGTCAATCATGTCTTACTCAATATCAAATACTCTACACGCCCAGTTTGTGATGTTTTAGATGAATTAGCCAAATACGTTATCCCAAAATTTCCTATAAATGAGTAGCAATATTCACATACAAAAAGACTGGCTAAAAACCAGTCTTTTTGTATGGTTATGATTAGGTAGAAATAAATAATTAGGCTAAAATAAAGAAGAAAAAATAAAAAGGAGGTGTAGGTAGATGGATAATTTTTTAAAAGAATTCCGTTCATATATCGTAAGGTATATAGATGAAGGAGACCATTTAGCTTATAAAATAGGGATTACTCTTGGCTTTATCTTACTATCCATTATGATTTATCAATTAATTAATCAGCTACTGCTTAAAAGATTAGCGAAAAAAGAAATAAAAAAAGTACATGGTGCTAGAGGCATTATCAAATTAACGCTTTTTGTAGTGAACGTTTTATTTGTTTTACTAATATGGAACAGTAAAACAGAAACCTTTATCATTCTTATTTTAGTGAGTGTCTTAGTTATGAGTTTAATTTTAAGAGGGATGCTAGATAATATGATTGCCTTTTTTCTTATTTTAAATCGCCATTATATTGAGCTATACAATAGAATAGAAATAAACGGGATGAAAGGAGAAGTAATTAAAATCAATGTGTTTAATTTCAAGCTGATGGAGTTAAATAATTGGTTTGATTCTGACTCACCGACTGGGAGAGTGATTACCATACCCAACAAAGTGTTACTTGATTCCCCTTTTACTATCTATGAAGAGTTGACTGCTTTCGTTTGGAATGAAGTCCGTTTTACCCTCACTGCTGATAGCGACTGGCAAAAGGCGTTAAACATTTTAAAGCAAGTAGGAGAAAAACAGTACCAATTAGTAATGAATCATGAGTACGAAGATGTTTCTGACAAAGAGAAAAGTTTTGCTTATTTTGACATGTTTGATGGCACCCCAGTTCCTTCTGTGGACTTAGACTTAACAGAAAAAGGTATCACTTTGTATCTAAATTATTTAGTTCATTATAAAAATGGCACAAGTACCAAAACACGACTATATAAAGAAATTTTAACCGCTTTTAGCCAGCAGAATATTACATTAATGAATGGACGATATGATATTAAGCAAATTTAAAAGGACAAGAGACTGGTTCTCTTGTCCTTTTGATTTAATATAATAGACGGTTCCAAAGTGGTTTATCTCTTTTAAGGTATTTTTGTGTTAGTGATTCAGTGGTATCAATAGCATGAGGGTACGTTCCTGGAATTAAAATTTCTACTTCTATTTGAGAAAAGTCAATTAAAAAAATTAACCCTCTTGCAAAAGTCATCGCAAATAAAAACCGTTGACAGTCTTCAGATAAACTGCGACGTAAGCCACCTTTTAACCAATCAACTGTAGAGCCTACAAATTTAACTTTCCCGTTAATTTTATAGCGGTATAAGCCTATTTCTCTAAAATAAGGGGAAAAGTTAGCCGCTTGTAAGAATCCTAGTGATTGCCATTGATCGTCCCAGTAAGCTAAAGGGTCAGTGGTTTGGGTTGTCCTTCTTTTTTTAGTAAGTGGATGGTTTAGATTCCATACATGTGTCATTTCCATGAAAATCAGTCCTTATTTTTATTGTTAGAAAACAGATAGATTATAATTAGAGTTTTCTAATCTTTTAAAGGTATTTTATCATAATTAATTTAAAAAGCAAGTAGAAAGCTTGACGAAGACTGTTAGAGCAGGTTTTGGTTTAAAGGGTTATCTATTTTATCTTGACAGAAGAGAGAAGTTTGTTAAAATAAGACTTACAATTAAATCGTTTTAGAATATAAAGAGTTTGGTGAGTGATTACACACAATGACCCAACAGCAACATGTCTAAGTAATTTAGATAATGTGCTCCAATGTAAGCTGATATTCTCCTAGAAAAACCGTTCGGAGGATATCTGAGCGGTTTTTTTGATTATTCTAAAGGAGGAACTATCAGTGGAGAATCAACCAAAAGAAGTGACAAAAGGAGCTAGTGTGGCAAGTCAAATATTAGCTAAAATGAATGAGGACAGAGAAAAGAAGAGATTAAAACAACAGGAACTGGAAGAACAAGGTTACAGGGCAGATGACGTAAAAGCTGTTAACAAGAAACAAAGTATAGATACCTGTCAGGAACTATCACATTTAGATATAAAAATGATGGATCAGGATGGAAAAGTAATGAGTAATCAAAAAATATTTTTCGATAAAGAAATTCATCAACTTGTTTTTAGTTTAAGTTTATAAAAAATAGGCTAAGGGGTTTGTGAAAATTAGTAAACTCCTTAGTCTATTTTTTATTTTTTTATTCTAGAATAAAGAGATATATTTTTTTCCTACTATATTATGACTTGTTTTTTTATATTGTTTATTTTCCTGAAATAGAAGCTCTTTTTTAGATAGATAAAGCATATATAGAAAAAAATCAGAAAAAAACAAGATTCTTTCAGAAAAAGACTTGCAATTCTTTTTTTTGTTTGATATAGTATTACTTGTCGTTACGAAAGACAAAAACAAATTAAAAAAAAGATTTGTTATTAATTTTAAAAAGTTGTTGACAAACTTAAACAAGAATGATATTATTAAGTAGTTGTCGAAACGCAACAAATTAGACCTTTGAAAACTGAACAAAGAATAAGACGAACCAAATGTGTAGGGCGTTTTTACAAGATGTAAAAACAAACTTATATTATTTATAGTGAAGTCAATTCGCTAGCAAACAAAATTGAGCTAAATGTCTT
>NZ_PXZH01000002.1 GCF_003950325.1 Vagococcus humatus | reverse complement strand
GACTTGCATGTATTAGGCACGCCGCCAGCGTTCGTCCTGAGCCAGGATCAAACTCTCAATAAAAGTATGATAATGTCCGAAGACATTTAGCTCAATTTTGTTTGCTAGCGAATTGACTTCACTATAAATAATATAAGTTTGTTTTTACATCTTGTAAAAACGCCCTACACATTTGGTTCGTCTTATTCTTTGTTCAGTTTTCAAAGATCTATTTGTTTCGTCGTCTTTTCCAACAACCACTTAATCATATCAGAAGTAGTTGACTTTGTCAACAACTTTTTTTGATATTTTTTTGAAGTTGTTTTTTAATTCTTATGACAACTTCTTAAGTATATCATTTAATCAATTTTTGTCAACATTTTTTTAATAAGTTTCTCTTTTAAAATGTTGGTTGTCTTAACGACAAGTAATAATATAGCAAGAGAATTTGAAAAAAGCAAGCCTTTTTACGCATTTTTTTAAATTCTCTTGCTAAAAGTGATTATTTGTTATTTTTTTGACACTCTTCACAGATACCATATAGCTCTAAACGATGCTCATTGATAACAAAACCTGTTAGTTGTTCCGTTGCTGACTCTACATCTTCTAAGCCTGGATAAAAGATATCCACAATTTTTCCACATTCTTGGCAAATTGCATGATAGTGTTGTGTTGAACTAAAATCAAAACGACTAGATGCATCCCCATATGCCATTTCTTGGACAAAGCCAATTTTTGTAAACAAACGTAAATTGTTGTAAACAGTAGCCACGCTCATACTAGGAAAGCGATCAACCAGTGCCTGATAAATTTCGTCTGCTGTTGGATGTGACTTATGCTCAATTAAATATTCTAAAATAGCATATCTTTGGGGAGTGATACGAATATCAGCATCTTTTAAATAAGTAACTGCTTCTTCTACTTTCGATGACATGATGAAAATCCCTCCGTTTATATTATCTCTCATCCTAATAGTACTCTTTCACAATTATTATTTCAAGAGAACTATTATAAAAAACTAAAAAGCTGTTAACTATAACTTAATACTTCTTTCAATCTATATATTTTTTCACAAATTAAACCACTAACATTATAGCATAAAAGAAAATAAAGAACCTAGTTTAACTAGATTCTTAGCAATTTATTCATGTAAGTTTTATCCAACCAATAGATGGTATCTTATAACAACTAATTATTTTAAGTTTTAAACTGTCTAAACAAATCTTCTCTACACTCTATTGACACCATGTTTTAGACAGTTCTTTTGTCAATTTCTAGCAATAAAAATATTAGATTATTGTGTCCATTTTATTTATGTCAACAATCAATTTTACATGTTTCTTTTTGAAACATGTCACCTCAAGAAATTAATTATCAATCAAGTGTATATTTTTTGATAACCTCTTAATCACTGAATGACTCAGATAGCTATCTGTAGTTAGATTCAAAAAAACAACCACAATAAATAATTATCTGTTTAATCAAGCTTAAGCATCATCGCATTTACAGCTACAATAATTGTACTTAGTGACATTAAAACAGCACCTACCGCAGGGCTTAAAACAACGCCCCAATTAGCTAATATCCCAGCAGCTAATGGGATAGCTATGATATTATAGCCAGCTCCCCACCATAAATTCTGTACCATTTTTCGTTGTGTATTTCTTGCTAAAGAAAGAAAGTGCAAAATATCAGAAGGGTTACTTTTAACTAAAATAATATCGGCTGAATCAATAGCTACATCTGTCCCCGCTCCGACAGCAACACCAATATTTGCACTTACTAAACTTGGAGCATCATTGATTCCATCACCAAGCATCATAACAATTAATCCTCTATCTTTATATTCTTTAACAATTTTCTCTTTATCTTCTGGCATTAATTCTCCGTAAACACTATCAATCCCCAACTGTTTAGCAACAATTGAAGCCACCTGGTTATTATCTCCTGTCAACATAACAGGTTTAATTCCTTGGGCTTTCAAGTCATCAATCATTTGTTTAGATTCTGATTTAATTTGATCTCCTTGAGCTACTAACCCTACATTTTTATCATTTAAAATTAAGTAACTAACAGAATTACCTTGGCTAGACAAATCATTAAATAATGGTTGATCATAATCTATCTTATGTTTCTTTAAATAAGCCACACTAACTATTTTTATTGATTTTTTTCCTATATTCCCTTCAAGCCCAATCCCCGGTATATTATGAACGTTACTAGCTTTAGGAGTGGTTAAACGCAATTCCTTCAGTTTCCTCAATACACCTACTGAAAGTGGATGATCGGAATTTTGCTCCAATGCTGCCATTAATTTAAGAACATCATCTCTGCTATATTCTTGGTCAAATGATAAATATTCATTAACTGCAAAGTTTCCTTCAGTTAAAGTTCCAGTTTTATCCATCATAATAACCTCCACTTTTTTAGCTACTTCCAAAGCTTGACGTTTCTTTATTAGCAAACCATTCCTAGCACCTAGTGAGGTTGCCCTTGCAGTTACCAGTGGGATAGCTAGTCCAAGAGCATGAGGACAAGCAATTATCAAAACTGTCACCATTCTCTCTAACGCAATATTTAAATCTTTAGTCATAATTAACCAGATAAAAAACGCACCAATTCCTACAATTAATGCGACATAGAATAACATTTTCGCTACCTTATCAGATAATGATTCAATTTTTGACTTTTCTTTTTGTGCATTGTTTACCAATTCCATTACTTGCGAGAGATATCCAGTTTCTCCAGTTCCAGTCACTTTTATCGTAATAGTTCCTGTCCCGTTAACTGAACCGCCAATGACTGGATCATTGACTATTTTTTGAACATCCCTTGACTCCCCTGTCACCATAGACTCATTCACAGTTGTTTTTCCAGCCAAAATAATCCCATCAGTTGGTACCTTTCCACCGGCTTTAACTAGAAGTTTGTCACCAATTTGTACACTAGACAGTGCTACTTCATTTATGATTCCTGCCTCATCTATTAAAGTAGCAGAGCTAGGCAAAAGCTCTGCCATTTTTTGAAGGGCATTTCCAGCGTTGCTAATGGCGTTCATTTCTATCCAATGTCCCAACAACATAATAAGAATTAACGTAGTTAACTCCCAAAAAAAGTCAGTTATATGAACATCGCTTTGCAAAATATTATTAACGAAAAACGCATAAACACTATAAACATATGAAACAGAAATTCATAACGAAATTAGTGTCATCATCGCTGGATTTTTCATTTTAATTTCCATTTTAGCTCCTTTTAAGAAAGGCATACCTCCATAAAAGAACAAGACAGAAGCCATAACAAGAACAAGCCATCCTGCCCCCTTAAATGTTGATTGAAACGGCAATGTAGTCCCCATAACTGGTGATAATAACATAATAGGAATAGATAATATTAGTGAAATAATAAATTTCACTTTAAAATTTTCTGTATGCATGGAATGATTCATCTCATGATTATTATGAGAGTCTACCATTTCCTCGTGTGCATGTTGAGACCGATTCATAGCTTTATGATTATGATTTTCTTTGTTCAACATCCAACATTCCTCCTTAAGTTTTATACAATTACATTTGTAATCATTTCTCACATTTAGAATATACCCTTTAACAAGCAAATGTCAAACATTTCATAGTATCTATCATAACTAATAGGAACAACCATAAAAACATTAAACCCTTTTATTTCTCTTATACCTGCTTATCTTTAGCCAAACCACCTATTAAACTAGGCCTTTATCAAGATAATTAATAGCCCAATTATCATAATCACCCCTTCAATTAATGATACCATTCTATTTTTAGATAAATAATAACCACTTGATTTACTACTCCATTTTGCATTGATCATTTTGACAGCTAATCCAACTGCACAAACTATTGCTCCTAATAATATTATAAGGTCCATTTTAATCCCCTTTTTGCTTGAATCATTTATGATACTGACAATCCAATTGCTTTCTTAAAACATTCCGATAATCCAAAGTTAAACTCTCTCGATGTGAATAAATCTACATTAGGGATAACCATATTTAATAAAAATTAGACTACAAATTACCAGTTGAAAACCGGCAATCTGTAGTCTAGTCACTACTTTTCTGAATACATCCCATTAAATTGTGTCAGTTCCTGTAAGGTGGTGTCTTTGACACACTAATAACTTAACAACTTTTAAAAGAATATTCACGCTTTATCCTTATTTAAATATTGTAATAGCAACATAACTAAAATTTTTTACATAGGCAAATCACAAGTTTTTAATTACACATAAAATATAGGTTAATAGGCTTTTCTGTTTACGCCTAACTATTTCTTCGGTTCGTCCTCGTCCATTTTTAAGACTGCCATAAACGCTTCTTGAGGTACCTCAACAGAACCAATAGACTTCATACGTTTTTTACCTTCTTTTTGTTTCTCTAGTAATTTACGCTTTCTAGACACATCTCCACCGTAACATTTAGCTAATACATTTTTACGTAAAGCTTTAATGTCAGATCTTGCCACAATTTTTTGTCCGATAGCTGCTTGAACTGGCACTTCAAATTGTTGACGTGGAATTAATTTTTTCAGTTTTTCAACAATGGCTTTTCCTCGCTCATAAGCAAAATCTTTATGGACAATGAAACCTAGCGCATCCACTACTTCACCATTTAACAGAATATCCATTTTAACTAGTCGACTTGGTTTATAACCAATAATTTCATAGTCAAGAGAAGCATATCCTTTTGTATTAGATTTTAACCGGTCAAAGAAATCAAACACAATTTCTGATAAAGGTAATTCATAAATCACATTTACTCGGTAATCATCTAAATAGTCCATAGTAATAAAGTCTCCCCGTTTTCTTTGGGATAACTCCATAACAGCTCCTACATATTCATTTGGCACCATAATAGCTGCTTTTACATAGGGTTCTTCTACACTTTCAATCACTCCTGGTTCAGGAAATTCAGCAGGGTTATCTACTACAACTTTAGTGCCGTCTGTTTTCACTACATGGTAAATAACAGATGGTGCTGTCGTAATCAGTTCAAGATTAAATTCTCTTTCCAATCGTTCTTGTACAACATCCATATGAAGTAAGCCTAAAAAACCGCACCGGAAACCAAAACCTAGGGCTTGAGAAGTTTCTGGTTCAAACTCTAAAGCCGAGTCATTTAATTGTAATTTTTCTAGGGCTTCTCTTAAATCATTATATTTAGAGGTATCAATCGGATACAAGCCACAATAAACCATAGGATTCATTTTTCGGTAACCAGGTAACGCTTCTTGTGCTGGATTATCCGCTAAGGTAATAGTATCCCCAACTCGCGTATCTTGTACTGTTTTGATACTTGCTGTTAAGTAGCCAACATCTCCTACAGATAAAACATCTCTAGCCACAGCTTTCGGAGAGAACACACCGACTTCCGTCACTTCAAATTTTTTACCATTTTGCATCAACATGATTTCGTCTCCTGGTTTAACCATTCCTTCAACGATTCTCACATTTAAAACGACTCCACGGTAACTATCGTAAACCGAGTCAAAAATTAACGCTTTTAAAGGAGCTTCTACATCCCCAACAGGAGCTGGCACATATTGCACCACTTGTTCTAAAATATCTTCAATCCCTATTCCTGATTTAGCACTTGCTAATACTGCTTCACTAGCATCAATTCCCACAATATCTTCAATTTCTTGACGAATACGTTCAGGGTCAGCTGCAGGTAAGTCAATTTTATTAATCACAGGCAAAATTTCTAAATCATTATCAATAGCTAAATAGACATTAGCCAAGGTTTGAGCTTCAATCCCTTGTGCTGCATCGACAACTAAAATAGCTCCTTCACAGGCCGCTAAACTTCGAGACACTTCATAACTAAAATCCACGTGTCCCGGTGTGTCTATTAAGTGAAAAATATATTCTTCTCCGTCTTTAGCTGAATAGCTTAGTTCGACTGCATTTAATTTAATCGTAATGCCTCGTTCTCTTTCAAGGTCCATAGAATCCAATAACTGTTCCTGCATTTCACGATCAGAAACTGTTTCAGTTAATTGCAAAATACGATCGGCTAGTGTTGATTTACCATGATCAATATGAGCAATAATCGAAAAATTCCGAATTTTTTCTTGTCTTTCTTTCAACTTTTTTATATCCATTTCTTATTCCTACTTTCTTTTCACTCAGCAAGTTTGATTATAACAAGGTTATCTGGGAATGAAAAGACTTTTCATCTCTCGCAACCCTTCTCTTTATAAAGATACCACATTTTTTATTTCAATGAAAAATTTGTTATAATGGAGGTATTAATTAATAGGAGATAAACATATGGACCGAAAAAAAATTCGCGAAAAATTAATGATTAAACCTGTTACTTTAACACACTTAAATCAGTTCAATGAACTATTACGCTATGTGTTTCAAGTGACAGAATCTGACTTAGAAGAAGGAGGATATGAAGACGATCAAGAAATAGCTAAAGCTAAACGACCTGTTTTAAAAGCCGCAGATGTGATTGGTTGGTTTGATAAAAAAGATGATCAACTCGTCTCTCAACTGGCGATTTATCCTTGCCAAGTCAATATTCACGGTAAAATCTACCAAATGGCAGGGTTAACTGGGGTTGGGACTTATCCAGAATATGCCAATCTAGGGTTAATGAAAGAGTTGATTTCTTTAGGTTTAACTAAAATGCGTGAAAAAGAACAGTGGATTTCTTATTTATACCCGTATAACATTCCCTATTACCGTAGAAAAGGCTGGGAAATCATCTCTGACCGCATGACTTTTAAAATTAGAGATTCCCAGCTTCCTAAAGCTATTAATGTACCTGGTACTGTAGAAAGAGAACCAATTGACCATCCAGACGTGCCTCATATTTATAATGCCTTCGCTAAACAAAATCACGGTGCGATGATTCGTGATGAGCTTGCTTGGGAAGAATACTGGCGTTGGGAAAATGAAGAAGAAAGAATTGCCGCTATTTATTATGATGCCAACAACCAACCAACTGGCTTTTGCCTTTACTGGATTGCAGAAGAAATTTTCCATATTAAAGAATTAATTTATTTAAATCAAGAAGCAAGAAAAGGGTTGTGGAATTTCATTACTGCTCATTTTTCAATGATTCACTATGTAGAAGGAACTACTTATAAAAATGAACCAATCGCCTTTTTATTTGATGATAGCGAAATTACCGAGACCATTACCCCTTACTTTATGGCAAGAATTGTGGATGCAGAAAAATTCATTCAACATTATCCTTTCCAAACCACCACAGAACCTTTCCATTTTGTTATTACAGATCCTATTGCAGACTGGAACAACCGAATGATTAGTTTAACTTGGGATGAACAGGGAGAATTAACTTTAGGAGATACTCCTGTAGGTCAACCAGTCACCTTAGATATCCAAACCTTAACCAGCCTTCTAATGAGCTATAAACGTCCTACTTATTTGCATAAAATTGAGCGTCTCCAAACAGATAGCACAACTTTAAAACATTTAGAAGGATTAATTTCTAATGAAACAGCTTATTTTAGCGACTATTTCTAAAACAATTTTTTATCAATAAAACACACAAGAGTAGACTAATTTCATGTGCCTACCCTTGTGTGTCTTTTTATACTCTAATTTAATTTTTCTGATTCAAAATATAACTCATCTGATTGAATCGTAATAGTGACCTTAGATTTTGGCCCTACTCTACCAGCGATAATTTCTTTCGCTAAAGGTGTTTCTACTTCTTTTGTTAAGAAACGTTTTAATGGCCGCGCTCCGTAGATAGGATCATAAGCCTTTTCAGCAATCCAATCTTTCGCTTTTTCTGAAATAGTTAAGTGAATGTCTTGAACCGCTAATCTGTCTCCTAATTGTTGCGTCATCTTCACAATAATTTCTTTCATATTATCTAAAGATAAAGGAGTAAATAAAATGGTATCATCTACCCGATTTAAAAATTCAGGTTTAAAGTGAGCTTGTAGCAGTCTTAATACTTGTTCACTAGTTTCTGATGCAATCTGACCATCTTCTGATACTCCTTCTAGTAATAACTGAGAACCAATATTGCTGGTCATAATTAAGACAGTGTTTTTAAAGTCAACGACTCGGCCTTTAGAATCTGTTAAACGACCATCATCTAAGACTTGCAGCAAAATATTAAACACATCTGGATGAGCTTTTTCAATTTCGTCAAGGAGGACAATCGTATAAGGACTTCGTCTAACTGCTTCTGTTAATTGTCCTCCTTCTTCGTAACCGATATAACCTGGAGGAGCTCCGACTAATCTAGAAACACTATGTTTTTCCATGTACTCACTCATATCAATTCGAACCATGTGATCTTCTGCGTCAAATAGATTTTCTGCTAAAGCTTTAGCTAGTTCTGTTTTACCTACACCAGTAGGACCTAAGAATAAGAAAGAGCCTAGAGGTCGATTAGGGTCTTGTAACCCTGCTCTTGAGCGAATAACAGCATCAGATACAGCATCTACTGCTTCATCTTGCCCAATCACTCGTTCATGTAGTGTTTCATTTAGGCGTAAAATCTTCTCCCGTTCTCCTTCTGCTAAACGAGTAATCGGAATACCTGTTAATCTAGCTACTACTTGAGCAATTTCATTATCAGTCACAGATTCTTGCACTAATCTATCTTCTTGTTCATGATTTTTCGCTTCTAACTCTTTTAATTCTTTTTCTAATTTAGGTACAGTACCATGACGTAGTACTGCAGCTTTTTCTAAGTCATAATCGCTTTCCGCCTCTTCCAAAGCATGTCTAGCTTGATCTAATTCTTCTCGTTTTCGGCTAATTTGATTAACTTCTTCTTTTTCAGTATCCCAACGAAGTTTCATGTCATTAGCTTCTTCTCGTAATTCAGCTAGTTCTTTTCGAAGATTTTCCAATCTTTTTTTACTAGCATCATCATGTTCTTTTTTCAAAGCAGCTTCTTCTATCTCTAACTGCATCACTCGCCGTGTTACTTGATCCAGTTCTGTTGGCATCGAGTTCATCTCTACCCGAATAGTAGCACAGGCTTCGTCTACTAGGTCAATAGCTTTATCTGGTAAAAAACGATCAGTTATATATCGGTTAGATAAAGTCGCTGCCGCTACTAGTGCATTATCATGGATATTAACGCTATGATGAATTTCAAATCGCTCTTTTAATCCTCTTAAAATACTAATTGTATCTTCTACAGTAGGCTCTTGAACTAAAACCCGTTGGAAACGACGCTCTAAAGCTTTATCTTTTTCCATATATTCTCGGTACTCATCTAACGTAGTTGCTCCGATACAATGCAACTCTCCTCTAGCCAACATAGGTTTTAATAAGTTACCTGCATCCATTGACCCTTCTGTTTTACCAGCTCCTACAATATTGTGAATTTCGTCAATAAATAAAATAATTTGTCCATCACTTTTTTTCACTTCTTTTAGCACAGCTTTTAGACGCTCTTCAAATTCGCCTCGGAATTTAGCTCCGGCTATAAGTGCTCCCATATCTAGCGAAAAGATAGTTTTATCTTTTAAGTTTTCTGGCACATCTTTTCTAACAATCCTTTGAGCTAACCCTTCAATAATAGCAGTTTTACCTACACCTGGTTCCCCAATTAAAACTGGATTGTTTTTTGTTTTACGAGATAAAATTCGAATAACATCTCTAATTTCTTCATCTCGGCCAATAATAGGATCTTGTTTACCGCTTTTTACTTGCTTAACTAAATCCACACCATATTTTTCTAAAGCTTCATATTGTTCTTCTTGATTTTGCGATGTCACAGAATCTCCTCCTCGCATTTTTTTAATTTTGTCTGTTAGTTTTTCTTCAGTTAGTCCTTGACTTGTTAGAAATTTAGTCAGAGGATAATTTTTTAATGTCATCAATGCTAATAAAACTATTTCAGTTGCGAGGTACTCATCTTGAAAGGTATTTTTTAACTGATCTGCAGCTTGTAACAGATGAAATAAATTCTGACTAAAGCTTTGGCCGTATTGAACAGAACTGCCCTCCACTATAGACAGACTATCTAAGACTTGATCTACCTTCTGATCAAAAGCAGTCATGTCTACCCCTAAGTCTTGGTACAAGCGATAAGCAAAATGATCTGGTTGAATAAAAATTCGCCATAAATGAGCAATATCAATCTCTTGATGTTTCCGAACCATTGCAACTTGTTGAGCTTCAGCAAGTGCTTCTTGTAACGTTGTGGTCATTTTTTCTGGATTCATCCGTTAATCCCTCCTTTTATTACATATTCTATTATACGCCTTTTGGTCAAAAATGGTCAAATGAAACCCATTAAAAAAATCACCTGCTACCAGGTGATTTTTTCGTCTAATGGATAATTCGTCCTCCATGCATTTTTTCATCTAATGCTTTTACTTTATCTTTTACATATGGATATAAAATAAAGCCTAATAAGAAGAAGACAACTGTAAATAAGATTAATACAAAGATGTATTTTTTAGCATTTGGCCAGTAAATTCCTCCAACAGGTTCTCTAAGTAAATTAACTCCGTAAGTAAAAGGTAACAGTGGATTAATAAATCTAAAGAAAGGTCCTGACATTTGGATAGGGAAGTTACCTCCCCCACCAGAAATGGACAGAACTAAAATAATAATCGCCATTCCTTTTCCTAAGTTGTTAAACAGGGCTACTAGCACATAAACAATCATCATAAAGGCTAACCCTACAATGAACGCAAATAACACACTGTAGAAAGAATCTACCACATAAACATCTAATAACCATAAATTCCCTAATGTAACAATTAAGGTTTGGAAAAATCCAATAGTCAGATACGTCATCATCCGAGATAAAAATTGTTCTCGTTTACTATAACGTTTAAGCTGACGACCTCTCAAGTGAACATCTGTTGTAGCTAAACTAGATAACAGTAAAGCACCTACCCATAAACACAAAGTTGTATAGAAAGGTGTACTAGCTGACCCATAGTTTGGTACAGGATAGACATCTTTTTGAGCGATTTTAACTGGATTTTTAATAAAATTAGTTTCTTTATTTACATCTGATTTCAATAATTTAATGACTTCTTTTAGATCAAAATCTTTTTGACCTTTTCTAATACCATCAGCAGCTTTTTCAATACCTGTTCTGATATTAGGCCAATCATTTTGAATCATATCATCTGCCATTGTTAAAGCTTCTTCCACTTCCGGTACTTTTTCATTCACCATACTCATAGTTCGTTTTAAGTCATGTTCAATATTTGGCCAATCATTAATAACAAAAGAGGAA
Organism: Vagococcus humatus; assembly: GCF_003950325.1. Taxonomy (GTDB): domain Bacteria; phylum Bacillota; class Bacilli; order Lactobacillales; family Vagococcaceae; genus Vagococcus_C; species Vagococcus_C humatus. Next base: position 396,844 of record NZ_PXZH01000002.1, on the reverse strand, counting down.
GCTTTAGATAATTTTTGCTCTAAGTTAGGTAAATCATTTTGATACATGTAGGCTGCTTTATTAATAGCCCCAACAATTCGTTCCATATTACTATTAACTAGCACATTAGCAGAGTGAACTTCTTGCTTCATTGCTGGTAATTGCTGCTGATATTTTTGTAGTAAAGCAATCGCTTCTCTTACCGTTTGACTGGTACTATCTAACAAGCGATTAATATCATTAATCTTTTGATTATCTATCTGACTTGTTAACTTTTGAGCTCCGGCTAACATCGTTTGAACTTTATCTAACATAGAATTTACTCGTGTTTGAATTGCTTGAGGATTAATACCATCTAACGTTTCTGCTAGTCGGTTACTTTGCTCACTAATGGTTAACAACCGATTAATAATAACGTCAGTTGACACATAATCCAAGTTATTGCTAATAAAGTAAATATCTTGAATGATAGGTTGGATCATTCGTTTAGCTTTGCCTAATTGATCAATAACATCTTGCAACTTATTACTCCCTGTTATTGTTTGTAACTGGGTTAACGAGGTAGTAGTAGAGTCAATTAACCGATTAAGCGTTTCTAAACTTGTAGCTAATTTAGCTAAAACTGACTGAATGTCTGCTTTCTTTTCTGGAGTTAGCTCATGATTGTTAACTAATTGAGCTAAATCTTCACTAATTCGACTAATATCAGAGGCAGTTGTTCCAATTAGCTGAGTCCCAATCCCTATACCTGAAGCTACTTGAGGCATAGCATCTTGAATTTTTTGAACGTTATCTTTCACTTCTGGAATCAGCTGATTTGCTGCATTAGCCACCAAAGCTACTTGAGGTAACACTTGTTGGGCTTCGGTCATAATACTTAATCCTTTATTTGCTTCCGTAATAGCCTCATCCATTATTTTAGTTACTTTATCAAAGTCACTATCAATCATGTTCAACTGAGCACCAGCACTACGAATCTGCGGAATTTTGTTTTGCAAACTAATGATCATTTTTCCCGATTCTCTGATTTCAGGCAACATATTATTTACTTGCACTACTTTATTTCCCATTTTGGTAACTTCTGGTAAGTAGTCAATAAATTCGTTGGCTTTCGCCAATTTTTCTTTGTATTCAGGCATTTTTTTATTTAAATCTTGAACTTCTTTTGTATAACCTTCAATTTTGTCTAAATTATCATCAATCTCTAAAATTTTACTAGTTAACTTATTAATACTTGGTAAATTAGCATCTAAGTCATAACCTATTTCGTTAAAAGTTTTGAGCAAGGTTTTACTTACCACACCAATAAACTCTTTACTAATGGTTTCTTGGATGGTTCCTGCTCCCTTGTCTGCAATTTTAGGAGCAATCGCATTAATCTTTTGGTTCACACTGTATTCAATTTCTGGTTTTTTGATTTCACCATTAACGAAACTAACTAAATTTTCTGAAAAGTTTTTAGGTAAATAAATTCCTGCATAGTATTTACCACTTTTTACCCCATCATCTAGTTCTTTTTTAGAATCCACAAATTGCCAGCCAATCGCATCATTAGTCCGTAGGTTTTTAACAATTTTTTTCCCTACATTGACTTTTTTATCCATGACCTCTACTTCTTCATCTGAAGAGTAGACTGCAATTTTTATATCTCCAGTGTTAGCATAAGGATCCCAAAGTGCCGCAATATTGAACCAAGCATAAAGAGAAGGGATGACCATTAAGGCTACTATAAAGAATAAGGTTAATTTATTACGGAATATCCGTTTCCAGTCTAATTTATACAGTTCTTTAACATGTTTTAATTTCACATTCATTTTTATCATCTTCTTTCATCTTATGATTGGTTCCAATCTCTACTAGGAATCACTGCTTCCTGATTGAACACTTGCATTAATACTTCTTGAATCGTAACTTTTCGTAACTCTAGTTCCCAAGCGCGATCTGCAATATTAAAATAAGACGAAACAATGTTATGTCCATTTTGTGCAATTTCATCAAATTCAGAAAAAGCGCGTTGTAAGACTCCCATGTCTGGAAATGTTTCTAAAGGACCTTCAATGGATTCCACAATATCGTATAAAGTTATTTGATCTAAGGGTTTATTTAAAGAAAATCCACCGCTATTACCAGATATACCTTCAATAATATTGGAAACCACTAATTTTCTTAAAAGTTTTTTGATATAAGAACGTGAAACAGACAGCTTGCTATAAATACATTCAGAGGAAACCAATGAAGACGGTTCTTGGGTTGCAATAATTGCCATGATAGCAATCGCCTGTTCCGTTGCGTTTGTTAAGCGCACTCAATCATCTCCTTTTTGTTGATTACAAAAAGCCATTATAGACTTTTTTTATCCACCATGCAACCTTTTCTACTCTTTTTTATTATATCTTTTTTATTCAGCCTTTGACTACTAATACGCAAAAAAAGACTAGATGAGTTAACTCATCTAGTCTTCAATCTATTGCATCAAATAACTATGCATTATTCAGCTTTACCTGTTGAACCAAACCATTCCATACGTTGTTTTACTAATTCAACAACAGCATCAGTTCCTGGTGCTAATAATTTACGAGGGTCAAAGCCTTTACCTTGTAAATCTTTTTCTTCTTCAATATATTTACGTGTTGCTGCTGCAAACACTTCTTGACATTCAGTATTCACGTTAATTTTTGAAACACCTAGAGAAATAGCTTTTTGGATTTGATCTAAAGGAATACCTGATCCACCGTGTAATACCATTGGAATTCCATCAGTTACATCGGCAATTTCTTTTAGACGGTCAAAACTTAAACCTGCCCAATTTTCAGGATATGAACCATGAATATTTCCAATACCTGCTGCAAGGAAATCAATTCCTGTTTCAACCATTTGTTTACATTGTTCTGGATCTGCTAATTCACCAGAACCGATAATACCGTCTTCTTCTCCACCGATACTACCTACTTCACATTCAACTGATACGCCTTTAGCGTGAGCTGCTGCGACTACTTCTTTTGCTTTTTCTAAGTTTTCATCAAATGGTAAGTGAGAACCATCATACATAACTGATGTATAACCTACTTCAATACATTCCATAGCATGATCATATTCACCGTGATCTAAGTGAATAGCCACTGGAACAGTGATATTCATTGATTCCATTAAGTTTTGAACTAAATTAAGGCATACTTTGTAACCACCCATGTATTTGGCAGCACCCATAGAAGTTTGGATAATAACTGGAGATTTTGCTTCTTCAGCCGCTTTTAAAATAGCTTTTGTCCACTCTAAGTTGTTTGTGTTGAATGCACCAATGGCATAGTGACCTTTACGAGCATTTTGTAACATTTCTGTTGCTGATACTAATGGCATTTATAATTCCTCCTAATATGGAAATCATTTTGGTTAAGTTTTTACTTAACTGACACGTCTATTTTAGCAAAAATATTGGTACAATGCTACCTTTATCTCATAATCGTGAAAAGTTTTTCAGTTTTCATGAAATTTTAGTAAAGACCTGGCCCATTTTCAGCCGTATCAATGAAGATATTTTTCATCTGGCTGTAAGCGTCTAGCATAGTTTTATAAGTTTCTCGGCCAATTCCTGATTTTTTATAACCACCGAAAGGAGCCCCTGCTGGAATTTGATTATAAGTGTTTACCCAGACTCTACCTGTTTGAATACTACGAGCGACTTTAATAGCGCGAGATAAGTCTTTCGTCCAAACTGCTCCACCTAAACCATATTCGGAATCATTAGCCATTTCTATAACTTCCTCTACTTCTTTAAACTTAATTACCACAGCAACTGGGCCAAAAATTTCTTCTTGAGCAACTCGCATATCATTAGTTACATCTGTTAGTAAAGTCGGTTCCATAAAGCAACCTTTGCCTAGTGGTCCTTCTGTGATACGTTTTCCTCCAACGGCTACTTTAGCTCCTTCTTTTTGTCCAACTTCTACATAGGAAAGAATTTTTTCTAATTGACGTTCATTTATTTGTGACCCCATTTGAGTAGTTGGCTCCCAAGGTAGTCCTACTTTTACTTGTTTAAACGCGTCGATTAATGCTGGGACAAATTTATCATAAATGCCTTCTTGAACAAATATCCTAGATCCTGCACTACAGACTTGTCCTTGATTAAATAAAATACCCATTTGAGCGCCTTCGATTGCTTTATCAAATGGCATATCATCAAAGAAAATATTAGCTGATTTACCACCTAACTCTAGTGTAGCTGGAATTAAACGATCTGCTGCCGCTTTTGCTACGTTATACCCTACTTCTGTAGAACCGGTAAATGCTAATTTAGCAATACCTGGGTGATGTAACATGTAATCCCCTGATTTAGCCCCTTTTCCAGTTATTATATTTAAAACACCTTTTGGCACAATTTCTTTAATTAAATCTGCAAAGGCTAACAAACTAAGAGAAGTGGAAGAAGAAGGATGAATTAAAATACTGTCACCAGCTGCTAATGCTGGAGCAATCTTCCAAGCTGCCATTAAAAAAGGAAAATTCCAAGGAATAATCTGACCTACCACACCAATTGGCTCGCGCAAGACAATACTTAATTGATCTTGACTAAAGGCTTGAGCAGCTCCCTCTTCACTTCGCAACACTCCTGCAAAGTATCTAAAATGATCTGCTCCTTCAACTATATCGATATTTCTTGTTTCTCTAAAAGGTTTACCATTATCTAAGGTTTCAATCATTGCTAAATAATCAGCATTTTCTTCAATCACATCAGCAAGTTGAAGTAAGATTTGACTACGTTCAACTAAACTAGTTTTCCCCCAAGTTTCTTGTGCTTTAGCGGCTACCTCTACTGCATAATCCACATCTTCATTAGTAGCGTCAATAAAGGTACTTAATTTTTCACCTGAAGCAGGATTAATAGCCTCTAATCGTTTACCATCTGTACCATTTATAAATTCTCCACCAATAAACAAACCATATTCTTGCTTAATTTTCGGAAATTCAACCATTTTTATATCTCCCTTCTAAACTATTTCTTTGTCATTACTCACATTGTATCGCTTTCATTTTTCATTAGCAATCTTTTTGTTTGTGAATTAAATAAAAATTAATTCTTTTTTATACCTATACCAATAAAAAAACTACCAGCCTAAACTGGTAGTTTTTTTCTAATCCACTGATTTTAACGCTTCAATCATATCAATTTTTCTAAGTCGCTGATGCATCACTAGCATGACTAATAAAGAGAATAAAAGACTTAACAAACCAGCATAAAGATAGCTAGTCAAGTGAATCACTGGAGAAAACATCATCATATCTACTTCAGAGGTTTGTAGTACAAAATAGTGTAGCCATTTTCCTACTAAACACCCAACTAAAATACCTAATAAAGTTAGCAAATCATTTTCTCGGTAAATATAGCGAGTTACCTCTAAGTTATAAAAACCTAAAACTTTTATAGTCGACAATTCCCGTATCCGCTCGGAGATATTGATATTGGTTAAATTATACAAGACAATAAAAGCTAAAAGAGCTGCAGAAATAATGATAACTGTCATAACAACATCTAAACTTTTAATCGTTTCTTCCATTGCTTCACTCATTTCAGACACAAAAGAAACATTCACAACTGTTGGATCCTTCATTAACTTCTCAGCTAATCGATTTTCCTTTTGTTTAGATAAAGTTTTGTCAAAAGTAATTAAATCCCCATTGTATACAGGTACATGTTGGAAGATTTTTTGATAATAAGACGGGGTCATATAAATAAAATGCATCGCATAATTTTCCACAATTCCTGATACCTTTAACTGATAGCTAACATCTTTTTTGTCTCTAACCGTGATTGTATCTCCAACTTTTACTTGGAATAATTTAGCTAGTTTTTCAGTTATTAAGACGCCCTTCTCTGTTAGGGGCTGTTTTTTTTGTGTTTGACGGTCTCTAAATTGAATAAACTGCGATAACTTTTCTGTGTCTTTAGGCACTTCAATCGTCACTTCTTGGGTAGTTTGACCACTTTTTTTAACTTGGTAAGTTTCTCTTGCGATATTAAGATGATCTTGATAGTTAGGCAACTGTTCCAAATTTTCTATATATTTTTCCTGTTCCTTCTTGGTAACACCTTCCTTTTGGATAACTAAGCTATCATAGGTCCAAATTTTTCCAAATTGTAAATCAACAATATCAACAATCGAATCCTTTAAGCCAAAACCAGTGACTAACAAAGCCATACATCCTGCAATACCAAACACGGTCATAAGCATCCGTTGTTTATAACGGAAAAGATTACGTGCTGTAATTTTTTGATTAAAATTAAACCGATTCCAAATAAATGGTACTCGTTCTAGTAAAATACGTTTGCCTATTTTAGGAGCTTTCGGTCGCATTAGGTTCGCTGGCACACTGACCAAATCGACTCGAAGAACTATTAAACTAGCACCAATAGTACAAAGTAGTGCCACAACTAAAGACTGAATTGAGTAGCTAGGATACAAATGAATCAATGCTTTTGGTAAATTATACATCGTCCGATAAGCATCAAATATAACAGTTGGGAAAACATAAAAACCAACAGCTAAACCTAAAACAGTTCCCACAATAGCTGCCACAGCTGCATAGATAACATATTTTTGTGAGATTTCTCGGTTGGTGTAGCCTAATGCTTTAAGGGTCCCAATTTCGCTCCGTTTTTCATCTACCATTCTTGTCATGGTGGTTAAACTCACCAAAGCCGCAATCATAAAGAAAAATACTGGAAAAATAGTCGCAATGGAAGAAATTCGGTTAGCATTTTCTTTAAATTCGCTGTACCCAGGTAAGTCATCTCGCGTAAAGACATAATACGTTGGCGAGGTTATTTTCTCTTTTTCTTTTAAAGCAGTCGCTAATTTCTTTTTACCTGTAGCTAACTTTTCTGTTTCTTTTGCTAGCTTACTTTCTCCTTGTTTTAACTCCGCTTCACTAGTCGCTAGTTGTTCTTTACTAGCTGCTAATGTCTCTTCTCCTTCTTTTTCTTTATCATTCAACTTATCTTTTCCTTCTTTTATGGCTTGTTTACCACTGGCTAACTGCATTTTACCAGCTAAAAGTCCTTGTCTAAAGGTTTCTAATGCTTGAGCCTTCTCTTGATAGGTTTTCAATCCTTGATAAGCAGTTTGTTTTTCCGCTAATTGTTGCGAGATATTGGTTACATTTTGTTGAATGATAGGTTTCCCTTGAGATATTTCTACTCCTAACACCTTTATTTGAGTTAATTCCTCTAAAGTAATTGGTTTTCCAATTAAATGTCTTAAAAAATTCTGTTGGCTAGAATAATCTACCACTGGATTATCTAAACCTGCTATCCAGGTTTCTAAAACATCTGTTGGGATTACTTCTCCGACTGACACTTGTTGAATAGTAGCTTTTATCCCTTCTTGAATAAGTGTCAACTGCTGCAATTGTTTAGCAAAAGCAAGTTGTTGAGCGGTTAATAGTTGTATACTTTGGGATAAGCCTGCTAAATTTTGCTCTAAATTAATCGTACTAGTGCCTAACTGAGCCTTTAGTTGATCCAATTGTTGTTGACTAGCATTTAGTTGTTGTTCTTTTGTTTTTATATCTTGTTCACTTTGGACTAACTGCGCTTCTTTAGCTGTTAATTGTTCTTTCCCTGATTGGATCTCTGCTTGGAATTGTTGAAGCCCTTGTTGATATTCCTCTTTACCTTTGGCTAATTTTTCTTGTCCTTGTTGTAGAGTTTCTTGAGCTTCTTTAATTTTTTTATCCCCAACAGCTAAATCCTGTTTGGCTTGCTTTGTTTCTTTATCTAACTGTTTTAAAAAAGAATTAACTCGCTGCTCTCCTTGCTTTTGACTACCTGAAACTAACTGTTTTTTTACTTGTTTAACAGTTGTTTCATATTCCTTTGAATAGGCTATCCCTGGTTGTTTTAATTGAATATAAGCTTCTGTATAAACTGGTAATTTAAAATTAGCTTCAGGAACATAAGCAAAAAAATCTAAGCTCCCTTTGCCAATTTGAGTATTACCTCGGCTGATATGCTCAATATATAAAGGTGAATTAACAAAACCAACAATTTTATAGTCAGTTCTTTTTAATACATTCGTCAAGTCCTCATTGGTTTTAAGCTTAAACTCATCTCCAATCTGATACTCCTTTGCGTCAAGCATCCGTGAATCAAGCAGGACTTCATTATTTTTTTTAGGTAGTCTACCTTTAGTCAGTACTAAACGATTAAGTTGCTTTTCTGTGTTTTCATGATAGGAATAGAGTTTTACCACTTTATTTTTCTCTATCAAATTAATATCCTGACTGTAAACAGGCATAACTTTTTGGACGGTAGTTTCTTTCTTTAACCAGTCAATATCATCCTGATTAATACCTAAATCACTCATCACTTTTAAATCCATTAAAGCCTGTTGCTCATAATAATGGGTAGCTGTTTTTAACATATCTGGTCCTGTCGCTTTAATTCCCGCATAAAAAGTAACACCTAAAAAAATAATCCCAAGTATAGATAAAAACCGAGCTTTAGACCGTAAGAATTCACGAGTTGTATTTTTAAATAAAGAAGTTTTGCTCATAATGCTTCTCCTTTCTTACCACTCAATCTCTGAAACAGGCATAGGTCGTCGGTTTTTTATGATTTTTCTAACTTTCGCATCATTAATATGAATAATTCGGTCTGCCATTGGTGCGATAGCTGTGTTATGGGTAATGACTACCACTGTGGTCCCTGTCTTTTGACAACTATCTTGAAGAAGTTGGAGAATTTGTTTACCTGTTTCGTAGTCTAACGCTCCTGTTGGCTCATCACATAAAAGTAGCTTAGGATTTTTAGCCAATGCCCTAGCAATCGCTACCCGTTGTTGCTCTCCTCCTGATAGTTGCGAAGGAAAGTTATCTTGTCTTTTTTTTAGACCAACTTGTCGTAAGACTTGATCCACATCTAATGGATTTTTAGCAATTTGAGAAGCTAGTTCAACATTTTCTTTTGCTGTTAAATTAGGAATTAAATTATAAAATTGAAAAACAAAGCCAATATCGTACCGACGATAGGTGGTTAGTTCTTTCTCACTAAACTGAGCAATATCTAGACCATCAATTAAAATTTCTCCTTCGTCACAACTGTCCATGCCACCTAAAATATTTAGAACTGTCGATTTTCCAGCACCACTAGGCCCTAAAATAACCACAAATTCTCCTTGATTAATGGAAAAACTAACTTGATCATTAGCAATAATCTCTGTTTCACCCATTTGATATTTTTTAGAAACTTTCTTTAGTTCAACATAACTCATCCACTTCCACTTCCTTTCTCATCCTTGTCTTCTTTATTTTAGCATAGTTTAACTAAGACACTAAAATCAAAGAAGCTTACTTTGTATTATTTCTCAAAATTACGTATAATAAGTCCCGTAGAAAGAAGGGAATATATGGCAAAGAAAAAAAAGAAAACTAGTTCTTTACAAAAAAATCCAACCTTTATGACATTAGGGGTTATTGTTATTTTGATTTTAGGTGCTTTAGGTTTCCAAGTACCTGAAGTTATTCAAGACTACTTTGGGACTAATTCACCTAAAACCCAGCAGTTTGAACCGGAGAAAAAAGAGCCTAACCAAAAGGACACTTCGCAAAAATCAACTGAAAATCCAGGGCCGATTGACCATGGACTACCTACATTTACTGCTGAAGAGCTGACAAACAGTTCTAAAGGCTGGATTGAATACGGTGAAATGGATACTTTAGGTAGACCCTCCCAAGCCAATGCCTTGATCAAAAAGCCAATGATCAACACTGGAACAAAAGCAAATCCTAACGTGCGACCACCAGGCTTTATCTCTGGACTGGATCCTCATGGTCACGCTAGAGGACATTTAATTGGTAGACAATTTGGTGGTAGTGGAGATGACCCACGTAATTTAGTTACCTTGTATCAAAATCCAGTTAACACCCCTTTAATGACCAAATACGAAAATATGATTAGACAGGCAGTAGATAACGGAGAAACTGTTCGTTACCGAGTAACACCTGTTTATAATGACAAAGATTTAATGCCAACTGAAGTCCATATGGAAGGTCAAAGTTTAAACAAAAATGGTCGCATTCAGTTTAATGTTAGTATTTTAAATCAAAAATAATGAGCAACTAACAGGAGGTTTTTTCATGGAACAATTGTTTACGACGATTCAATACCGATTACCTGATAAAAAAGTAGCGACGTTTCTTAACTACTTGGACCAACGCTGTATTACTCAATATGACAATTTTTTTATTTTTACACAGGAACAAATCAACCACAGTTTCCAAACAGCTATAGAAGGTTTGGTTTCAGAAATTACTATTTCTAAGGATTATCTTCAGCTCCATCATCTAACTTTAGTTAGCATGACCATTGACGGAGATTTTATTTTAGGTAATGACTCTGAAACTTATGTCATTGAAAGCACCTTAATCGAAGCAGATATCGAAAAACATCCAGTCACTGTGATAGATTTTTTTGTATCTTATGAAAACCAAACACTTCAGTCCCAGTTAATCCCAACCTCTAATCAAACACCGGTTCATGAGCTTTGGGAAAAAACAGAAGAGTCCAAAGAGGATACCCAAACTGAAAACAGCTTAACAGAAGCCAAATCAACAAGTGAAGATAACCGTAAAAAAAGTTGGTGGAAAAAGTGGTTGTCCTAACAAACCAGAAAAAATGCCAAAAGGTTCTCCTTAAAGAGCCTCTTGGCATTTTGTTATTTGTTTATCTTAATGGGGATTTTCTTCTGAAAAAGCTGTCCAATCAGCTTCAGTAATGGTTCTTAACACACGACAAGGGTTGCCTACTGCAATCACTCCTCCAGGTATGTCTTTCGTTACCACACTACCGGACCCGATAATTGTTTGACTGCCTATTTTCACTCCAGGATTAATTACCGTACGCCCACCTATCCAAACTTGGTCACCAATAGAAACAGGTTTGGCAAATTCATAACCAGCTTCGTGTCTTAACGAAGCATCTATTGGGTGACAAGCTGTATAAATATCTACATTTGGGCCAATCATAACCTGATTTCCTATACTAACCTTACAACAATCTAAAATCGTTAAATGATAGTTTGCATAAAAATCTTTGCCTAAATGAATGTTATATCCATAGTCACAGTAAAAAGGCGGCTCTATGTAAACTGATTCTTCTGTACTTCCTAAAAGTTGTTTCAACACTTGTTCCCTTTGGCTATTAGCCTCTGGTTCTAGTTGATTAAACTGATATAAATGTTTTTTAGCTTGAATACGTTCAGCTTTTAATTCTGGATCTGAAGCTTGATAAGCCATACCAGATAATAACCGTTGCTTTTGAGTTTTAGTCATATCATCACCTAACTATTTAGTTGCGTCGTATCTTAATTGACCATCTAAATAAGTTGCTTCTAATTCCATTTCTTTATTCAACACAATAAAGTCAGCATCTCTACCATAACTAATAGCACCGCATTTATCTTCAATATTACAACTTACTGCTGGAACCCAAGTAGCCATTAAAATAGCTTGTTCAGGAGTAGCTAGTCCCCAATCAACCACATGTTTAATACCTTCTTTTAATTTTAAAATACTTCCAGCTAGACTACCACTTTCTAACCGAGCAGTACCTTCAGCCACCGTTACTGGAAACTCTCCTAACATATAAGCTCCGTCTGGCATACCACCTGCCATCATACAGTCAGTAATCAACGCCACATGATCATGTCCTCTTGTTTTCATTAACACGTCGATTGCTTTTGGATGAACGTGATGGCCATCCGCTATTAACTCTGCATAGACATCTCGTAAATTCATAGCAGCTCCTACCATACCAGGTTCTCTATGATGAAGTCCTCTCATTCCATTAAAAGCATGAACAAAAACAGAAGCTCCAGCTTCTACAGCTTCTTTAGCTTGCTCATAAGTAGCATCACTATGTCCTAACGCTACTACTACTCCTTGTTTGGTCACTTCTCGGACAAATTCAGAAACCCCTTGGCGTTCAGGAGCTAACGCAATTTTTTTAATTAAACCACCAGATGCCTCTTGCCACTCATTAAAGACCTCTAAACTTGGATCAGAAAAATAACCTGGGTTTTGAGCTCCTTTATATTTTTCTGTAAAGAATGGTCCTTCAAAATAAATCCCTTGAATTTTTGCTCCAGGCATTTCTTTATAGTGATCCCCAATTGTTTGGGCTACTTGTGTTAGTAACTCTCTTGAAGAAGTTAATGTTGTTGCTAAATAAGACGTTACCCCGCAAGATAATAATCCTTCTGACATAACTTTTAGCCCCTCAGGATCATTATCCATCACATCATGGTTTTGAAAACCATGGATATGAGTATCCACTAAACCGGGAGCAATCCATTTACCACTAAAGTCTTTAACTTCTGCTCCTTCTGGAACTGCTTTCATATAGGAACCAAATCGACCCTCTTCAATTGCTAAGTAACCTGGTCCCTCCGTGCCATTTTTTAAGAAAAACTTATCTGCATAAATATAGGTTGTCATCATCCAGCCTTCTTTCTTTTTTTCTACTCTAAAAGTACGCCTTCTCTCGCTAAATGTCAAGATTGGTGTATACCAATAAAAGAACACTACTTTTATTTAGTCTTATCTATTTTAACTTTAAATATATAATATCATAAATCTGTTGACCTTTTTCAGTCAAATTGATAAAAAAAGTTTTGAAAATATCTAGAAAAATTTATGCTATAATCAATCATGTATGATTATTTAGAAAGGAGAGACCTATGAAACTTTTTTCAACAGAAGATTGGGATTTAAAAAAAGACGTGTTTACTATTCCCAATATTTTATCTATGGTTCGGATTTTAATTTTGCCTATTTACTTGAAAATTATCCTAAATGCTACTTCTAAAACAGATTTTTATATCGCAGCTGGACTTATTTTGTTTTCTGGTTTAACAGACATGTTAGATGGACTGATTGCTCGTAAATTTAATCAGATTACTGAGCTAGGAAAATTATTAGATCCAGTTGCTGATAAACTAACCCAGCTAGCCATTGCTATTAGTTTAGTTCATTACTATCCAGCAATGTGGTTACTAGTGATTGTTTTAGTTATCAAAGAATTATTTATGTTAATTTCAGGTTGGTTGTTACTGCAATATGATCAAAAACTTGACGGAGCTAAATGGTTTGGAAAAGTCTCAACTGCTGTCTTTTATGCCAGTATGTTTATCTTACTTTTATTCCCTAAAGCCCCTAAATCTATCTTATATGGAGTTATTGGTTTAACCTTATTCTTTTTACTCTTATCCTTTTTACTTTATGGCCGAGAATATTATTACTTATTCAAAGAAGCTAAAAAAAATAAACACCAAGCTTAAAAAAGTTGGTGTTTATTTTTTTATTTTTTAGCCCGCATAGCTGGGTCCAATTTTTTCTCTAATAAACCTAGCAGCCAATCTACTACGATGGCCATTAAAGCTGTTGGTAAAGCTCCAACTAAAATCAAAGAAGTGCCGTTAGTAGCATTGGTTCCTCTAGTAATGATATCCCCTAAGCCACCTGCTCCAACAAAAGAACCAATGGCTGTAATCCCAATCGCCACAACTAAAGCATTTCTAATACCGGCCATAATAACTGAAATTGATAAAGGTAATTCTACTTGAAAAAGCAATTGGAACTTAGTCATTCCCATCCCTTTTCCTACATCTAAAATAGTAGGATCCACTTGAATCATTCCTGTATACGTATTGGAAATGATAGGTAATAAAGAATATAAAAAGACTGTGACAATTACTGTGTTAACACCTAAACCTAATCCTAACATTAAAATGGACAGCATAGCTAAAGAAGGAATTGTTTGAATAACATTAGCCATTCCAATCACCCATTTAGCTAGTTTTTTACGTCTAGCTATCCAAATCCCAACTGGAATCCCAACCACCGCTGCAAACAACACGCCATAAATCGAAATTAAAAAGTGTCTGACAAATTGACTAAAGACATAACTACCATTAAGGGTAAAGTAATAAAAGAATTGTTCCCATACACTCATATCTTTCATTATTTATCAGCCTCCTTTTTAAAATATTGATGTTGTTGTAAGAAACGTTTAGCCACAGTTTCTGGTTCTAATAAATTATCATCTACCTCATAATTCAGCTTTTGCATCGTTTTGGTATCAATTTTACCTGATAATTTACTTAGAATACCATCTAATTCAGGCACTTGTTTCAATAAGTCTTCCCCAACTACAATGGAACAGTCATAAGGTGGGAAGAAATGTAAATCATCTTCTAATACGACTAAATCATAACTAGCAATTCGTCCATCAGTTGAATAACCTAAGACTACATCCATCTTCCCTGCGTTAACAGCATCATAAACTAACCCAATTTGCATAGGGAACACTTTGCCAAAGTCAAAGCCATATTCTTCTACGAACCCTTCATATCCGTCCCCTTTACGGTCTAGCCAAGCCGAGTCAAATCCTGCCTTTAATTCAGAGGCAACATTTTTTAAGTCACTTACTTTTGTCAGATGATATTTTTCAGCTGTCTCCTTAGTTACCATAAAGGCATAGGTATTAGCAAAACCATAAGATGGATACCATTTTTGATTGTAACGTGTTTTGAATTCATGTTGAACAATCTCCATCGCTTTTTCCGGATCCTTTTCAGGTGACATTTGCAGCGCACCAGTTAAGTCTGTTCCTGTATAGCGAGAGGCAGAAATACTAATATCTCCGTTTAACATCGCTTGGTGAGAAACAGTTGAAGAACCTAAATTATTCACCAAGTTAACTTGGATATCTGTATAAAATAAAAGCATCTCTTTGACAATATTAGCTAGTATTTGTGATTCTGTACTAGATTGACTGCCTACTGACAAGGTATTTTCATTATTGCCACTAGGTAAACCAGGGAAGGAACAACCTGCTAAAAAAATTAAACTCATCATTAACATTAAGCCAAATTTATATGTCCATTTTTTCAACATACTATTCCCCTCCTTTAGCTAAAGGAGATAATTTTTCCTCTAACTTTGAAAATAGAAAATCTGTTAACAAGGCTAGGAAAGTAACAGGGATAGTTCCCCCAATAATTAATTCTGGTAAATAGTTATTAAGACCACTAAAAATTAAATCCCCTAGACCACCTGCTCCAATATAAGAAGCTAGGGTTGCCCAGGCAATCACATAAACAGCTGATAAACGAATCCCTGCCATAACAGTTGGCAAGGCCATCGGTAGCTCAACCATCCAAATAGATTGAAAATTAGTCATTCCCATTCCTTTAGCAGCATCTACTAAATCTCTATCAACTGAGTCCATCCCTATATAGGTATTTCTTAAAATTGGGAGTAACGAGTAGATAAACAGTGCAATAACCGCTGGTACACGGCCTACTCCAAAAATAGGAACCATTAATGCTAATAAAGCTAGTGAAGGAATAGTTTGCAGTAAACTAGTTAAACCAATGACAAAACCTGAAATTTTAGGCGCTCGTGTTAGTAAAATACCTATAGGGACAGCAATCACCACTCCTAACAATAAGGAAATAGCTGAAATATTTAAATGCTCTCCTGTTTTTACCAACAGCTCTTGGCCATGATCTAATAGAAATTGTTGCATTACACTCCCTCCTGACTTTTAGAAGAGGTGGGTGTCGCTTCTTGTAACTCCTTATTGTCTCCTTCTTCTGCTTCCTCTTGCTGTTCATCTCCCCATACTGCATCATACACAATATCTACAAGAGAAGAACGGGTGATAATGCCAACTAACTTTTGATGATCGTCTACTACTGGCACATACTTAAAGCCACGTTTTAAAACTTTTTGCAACGTATCTCTTAATAAGGACTCTTTTTCTACATAAAAAACATTCGTATTCATAATATCCCCAATGCTTGTCGCATATTTGCGGTGAACATTAATGTCTTCTAAATCCACAATTCCTTTTAAGTTGCCTTGTCCATCTACCACAATAAGACTGTCTACTCGTTTTTGCCGCATTAAACTAATTCCTTCAGAAATTGATTTTTCTGGAGTAATCGAAATTGGCGAAGTTAGCATCACGTGTTTCACTTGTGTCTCATTTTGACGTGCTTGAATAAGACGTTCCTCACCAATTAAATTTTCAACAAACTTATTGGCTGGATGACGTAAAATATTGTCTGGAGTATCAAACTGGATAGGTTTACCTTCATCCATAATTAAAATGCGGTTAGCTAAATTTAATGCTTCATCCATATCATGGGTTACAAAGACGACTGTCTTCCCCATTTTTTCTTGTAGTTCTTTAATTAATTCTTGTAAAGACTCCCGGGTAATCGGATCTAGTGCACCGAAAGGCTCATCCATTAGAATTAAATCTTGATCCGCAGCTAATGCCCGAACAACCCCAATCCGTTGCTGCTGTCCTCCTGATAATTGACTAGGATAACGATCTAACATTTCACGAGGTAATTCCACTAAGTCAATCATTTTTTCTGCAATCCGGTTGCGTTCCTCTTCTGGCCATTTTAGTAGCTTAGGAACAAGAACAATGTTTTCTCTAATAGTCATGTGAGGCATTAAACCAATATTTTGAATCACATAGCCAATTTCACGGCGCAATTGAACAGGATCTTTCTTCTGTATATCTTGTCCATCTATTAAGATTTGTCCTTTAGTTGGGTCTAGCATACGATTCAACATTCGCATGGTGGTTGTTTTTCCACTACCACTCGTTCCAATAAAACAGATAAATTCACCTTTATTAAATGAAATATTAACATCATCTACAGCGACTTTTCCGCCTTTAAAGATTTTTGTTACATGTTTAAATTCAATCAATATGTCCACTCCCTTTCATTTAAGTACAAATAAGTATCTGTAATAATTATGCAACAAATAGTTTTTTTAAGCAACTATCGTGGCGTAAGGGCGACTTGATTCATCTATTATCCAGTTATTTTTAAATAAATAACCATCCTTTTTTTAATATATTTATTCACTTTTTTATAAGTAGATTATCTCTCTTTTTGTTATTTTCTTTTTCTCCATAAAATATTGGCACTAGCACATCGATTTCCCTCCACAAAAATTTCATGATCCGTCCAAAATTGATCATGTTCTTCTAATAAACGTTGACTAAAAAAACTGTCAATCGTATGACCATAAGAAATCTCTTTTTCAAATTTAATCCAAACTTTTTGAGGTAGGTATTGAGTCAATTTATCATAGTCCAAACAATCTACCATCCAGTCCAAATATTTAGCATTGTTCACATGTTTGTTACTATCAATATCAGAGAAACGAACTCGGTAAGGTTGGTGAAAAGCGCCGTCTGTTGGTTGATGAAAATGTGGCCCTCTATGAATTCTTTTTATTTTTTCACTTTCAAAAGCAACTAATAGATCATCTGGCACACTAATCATTTTTCGTGTGGTTAAATCCATCAAGACAAAAGTTGAAAAAATATGAGCTAACTGTTCCCCTGTTTCTTTATCCTGTACCCAAAACTCTCGGTAACAAAAGTATTTATTGTAACTAGTTCCCTGGGTAGTAATTTTAATCAGTTGTCCTACTTTAGGTAGACGGTGAATATTCATTTCATGTTGAGTAATCACCCAGGTTATGCCTAATTTTTGTAGCTGGTCTGTACTTACCTGTAATTGTTCGCTTTGAGCTTCAGATGTTTTAATAACACTATTTAAAAGCATAGGCAACGTCATCGTCCCATTAATATCACATTCATAAAAAGTCACTTCATGTATCTCATTAAATTTTTTCGCCATTTAAATTCCTCCCTAACCTCTCTTATTTCTTTATTATTATAAGCAAAAAAGATGATTTCTGCGACAATTCCTACCTGTTTTTAAGCTTTTCATTAAGTAGGCGTTTTCAAAAAAGTTTCATTGTACCCTTGCCCTATTTTCTGATAAAATAAGATGAATAAGAAAGTGAGGAAAGATTTAATGACTCCTAATAAAGAAGACTATCTAAAAATTATATTTGAATTAGGTGGTTATGATCAAAAAGTGCCGAATAAAGCAATTGTTGCTAGCTTAAATGTTTCAGCTGCCTCAGTTAGTGAAATGATTTCAAAACTTGAAAAAGATGGCTTTGTTAGCCACTCACCTTATCAAGGGGTTCAACTAACTGCTAATGGTTTAAACAAAGCCAGTGCTTTAATTCGAAAACATCGTCTTTGGGAAGTATTTTTAGTTAATAAATTAGGGTATAAATGGCATGAAGTTCATGCAGAAGCAGAAGTGTTAGAACATGTTACCTCAGAAGAACTAGCTAACCGCTTAGAAGTATTTCTTAATTTTCCTAAAAATTGTCCCCATGGTGGTATTATTCCCCAACACAATCAATCTATTTCTGAAATAAATACTCAAACCTTAAATGATGTTCCTGTTGGCACTACCTTAAAAATTGAACGAGTACTAGATGAGCGTGAACTTCTAGATTATTTAGCTAGTATTTCACTTGAAATTAATACGATTCTAACTCTCACAGAGATTGGGGCCTACGAAGGACCTATTACTTTAGTTGATCAAGCTAACCACACTTATCAAATCAGTCGAAAAGCAGCTAACAATATTTTTATCTCAGTCCTGTAACTAAAAGTCTCATAAGCTTGATCTGAGGCTTTTTTATGTACCTATTTGCTTGAAGTACCTAACTATTAATTGTAAAATAAGACTAATTGTGTTTTTTTAGTAGATAAATAAGAAGGAGCTAATCTATATGACAAACGAACAACGAGCATTGCTCACTATTTTTGGTGCAAGTGGTGACTTAGCCAAAAGAAAATTATACCCTTCACTCTTCCGCTTATATAGGAAGGGGTATTTAAACGAACACTTTGCTGTCATCGGAACAGCTCGAAGAGAATGGACACAGGAAACCTTTCAAGAAATTGTTGCCTCATCTATTCAAGCACTCCATCCTACAGAACAAGAGCTACAAAGCTTCATTCGCCATTTTTACTATCAAGCTCTGAATGTGTCTGAGCCTGAGCAATATGCTGCTCTTAAAACTTTAGCAACTCAATTAGATGAAACGTATCATTTAGCTGGTAATCAATTATTTTATCTAGCAATGGCACCTCAATTCTTTGGGACGATTGCTGGTCATCTCCATAGTGAAAACATTGTTACCCCAAATGGTTTCCACCGTCTTATTATTGAAAAACCTTTTGGATCAGACTATCACTCGGCTGAGCAATTAAATGAAGAGATTCGCTCCGTATTTGACGAAGATGATATTTTTAGAATTGACCACTATCTTGGAAAAGAAATGGTCCAAAATATTTCAGCTGTTCGGTTTGGGAATAATATTTTTGAATCTCTTTGGAATCATAAATATATTGACAATGTACAAGTGACTTTAGCTGAATCTTTAGGGGTAGAAGAAAGAGGCGGCTATTACGACCAAAGTGGTGCTTTAAAAGATATGGTACAAAATCATATTTTACAAATTGTAGCCCTTCTAGCCATGGAAGCTCCTACTGTTTTCACTGATAAAAATATTCGCTATGAAAAAATAAAAGCATTAGAATCTATTCGCTTATACACAGAACAAGAAGCACAAAAAAACTTTGTGCGAGGACAATATGCTGAAGGAAAATTAGGAGCTAAAGAATTTTCTAGCTACCAAGATGAACCTAACGTTAATCCTCGTTCTACAACTGAAACCTTTGTAGCAGGAAAATTATTGATTGATAATTTTCGTTGGAAAGGAGTTCCATTCTACATTCGAACTGGTAAACGGCTAACCGAAAAAGGAACACGGATTCATATTGTATTTAAACCGACTCCTATTAATGTATTTAGAGAAGCAAATGCACCAATTGATGAAAATGATACAGGCTTACGCAATGTGTTAACTATTTATATTCAGCCAACTGAAGGATTTTCTTTAACCCTTAACGGTAAAACAATCGGTGGAGACTATCAGTTACGTCCTATCAAATTGGATTACCGCCACTCTTCTGATACTTTGGATAATACTCCAGAAGCTTATGAAAAACTGTTACTAGATGCGTTAAAAGGCGATGCTACTAACTTTACTCATTGGGATGAAGTGGCACAATCTTGGCGAATCGTAGATATTATTAGGCAAGCTTGGGATTCACAACCTGAAGTAGATTTTCCTAACTATGCTAGTGGAACGATGGGGCCTGATGCTGCTTTTGAATTATTAGAACGAGATGGTTTCCAGTGGGTTTGGCAACCAGATAACTGGTACCGAGAACATAATCAATTACCTTAACAAAAATAACCTACTAGAAAATTTTCTAGTAGGTTATTTTTTTATAACACTAGCTTAATCTCTCATTGAGAAAAATCTAGTTATCTTTAGTTTCAAGACCTTCTTCAACGGCTGCTGGGTAGTTAGCTTCCACAATTTCAGCACAACGATCACACATCATTGGTAAGGAATCATGAGTCCCAACTGATGTTTTCACTGCGCGACATCTGTCACAAACTTCTCCTTCAGCTTTTTCTACTAAAATGGCAACATCATCAAAGGAAATAGCTG
The DNA here is from genome assembly GCF_003950325.1 of Vagococcus humatus. Classification (GTDB taxonomy): domain Bacteria; phylum Bacillota; class Bacilli; order Lactobacillales; family Vagococcaceae; genus Vagococcus_C; species Vagococcus_C humatus. Next base: position 376,378 of record NZ_PXZH01000002.1, on the reverse strand, counting down.
CCTCTGGAACTGTTTCTCCCACTTTAGCAATGTCTAAATCAGACACAATTAAGACTTGTGCTAAATTCACATTAATTTCATTTAGTAAAGCTTGAATGGTTTCGCTTGGATAAATCGTTAATTTAGCTTCAAATGATTTACCAATTAATTTAGCATTACGAGCTTCTTCTAACGCTTTTAACACGTTATCTCTAAATGCCATAAAGGCTTGCCACATATCTAATAATTCTGCTTGATTTGGATAGACTGTTACTTCTGGTAATTCAGCTAGCTGAACATACTCTTCTTCCTCTTGTAAAAATACCCAAATTTCTTCTGCTGTATGAGGTAAGATTGGTGTCATCAATTTAGTCAATGCAACTAAAACTTCGTAGAAAACAGTTTGCATACAACGACGTTCATGATTATCTTCCCCTTCAATGTATAACACATCTTTAGCAAAATCTAAATAGAAAGCTGATAAATCAACTGTACAAAAGTTAACTAATGTTTTATAGACAGTTGAGAATGAATAAGCTTCATAGCCTTTTTCGCGAATGGTTTTAATCACGTCATTTAGACGAATCATCATGTATTTGTCAACTGAACGTAATTCTTGGAATGGAACTCGATTTTGTGTTACATCATAATCAGAGGTATTAGCTAGTAAGAAACGCATAGTATTTCTTATTTTACGATATACTTCTGACACTTGTTTTAAAATATCCATATCCACTTTAACATCTGATTCATAGTCCACACTAGAAACCCATAAACGTAAAATATCTGCTCCAAATTGGTTGTTAACTTTATTTGGATCAATAGTATTACCTAGTGATTTACTTTGTTTACGACCTTTACCATCTAAAGTAAAACCTTGAGATAGCACCGCTTTATAGGGAGCTACTCCGTTAATCGCTACACTTGTGGTAATACTTGAGTTAAACCAACCACGATATTGGTCAGAACCTTCTAAATATAAATCAGCAGGAAAACTTAGTTGAGGTCGTTGTTTTAACACAGCTTCATGAGAAGAACCTGAGTCAAACCATACATCCATAATATCTGTTTCTTTTCTAAATTCACCATTTGGACTACCTGGATGAGTAAAGCCTTCTGGTAATAACTCTTTAGCTTCTCTTTCAAACCAAACTTTTGCACCATGTGTTTCAAATAACTGAGCCACATGTTCAATTGTTTCTTCTGTCATGATCGGTTCATCATTTTCAGCATAAAAAATAGGTAAAGGAACTCCCCAAGCACGTTGACGAGAGATAACCCAGTCTCCTCTATCTCTAACCATGTTATAAAGACGAACTTGTCCCCATGGATTTAACCAATCAACTTTTTCAACTTCTGCTAAAATTTGTTCTCTAAATTTATCAATAGAAGCAAACCATTGGGTTGTTGCTCGATAAATTACTGGTTTTTTTGTGCGCCAATCATGAGGATAACTATGCGTAAAGAATTCTAATTTTAATAAGGCATTTTTTTCTTTTAATAAATCCGTTACTTTTGGATTAATCTTATCATAAAATTCCCCTTCAAATCCTGGTGCTTCTTCGGTCATAAGTCCTCTTGCATTAACTGGAGATAAAGGTTCAATCCCATATTTTTTAGAAACAATATAGTCATCTTCCCCGTGTCCTGGAGCAGTATGAACTAAACCAGTCCCAGCTTCTAAAGTTACATGGTCTCCTAACATTACAAGAGATGTCCGGTCATAAAATGGATGCATAGCAGTCATGTATTCCATTTCTTCCCCTTTAAACTCTTTTAAGACAGTGACTTGCTCGAAACCAATTTCTGCAACTACTTTTTCCAGTAAGTCTTTAGCTACAACAAATTTACGTCCGTCTGCCTCAATCAACACATATTGGAAATTAGCATTAACAGAAATCCCTAAGTTAGCAGGTAATGTCCAAGGTGTTGTCGTCCAAATAATAAAGGAAGTATCTGAATCTAATAACCCTTTACCATCTTTCACTCCAAATGCTACATAAATAGAAGGAGATTTAACATCTTTATATTCAATTTCTGCTTCTGCTAAAGATGATTCACTAGATGGTGACCAGTAAATTGGTTTTAATCCTTTATAAATATAGCCTTTCTCAGCCATTTTACCGAATACTCGGATTTGGTTTGCTACATAATCAGGAGTTAACGTCACGTAAGGATGATCCCAATCCCCAGCTACTCCTAAACGTTTAAAATCTGCTCGTTGTTTGTCTACTTGTGACAAAGCATATTCTTCACATTTTTCTAAATACTCAGCTCGCGGCAATTCTTTACGTTTTACCCCTTTATTAGCTAATACTTGTTCAATAGGCAAACCGTGAGTATCCCATCCTGGTACATAAGGTGCTCTAAAACCAGACATAGATTTAGAACGAATAATGATATCTTTACTAATTTTATTTAAAGCATGACCAATGTGAATATTTCCATTTGCATAAGGAGGTCCATCATGTAAAATAAATGTTGGTTTTCCTTCATTTAATTCTTGGCGACGCTCATAGACCTTGTTCTCTTCCCATTCTTTTTGCCAATCTGCTTCACGATTTGGCAAATTTCCACGCATCGGAAAAGCAGTTTTTCCTAAATTTAATGTATCTTTAACTTTCATGGACTGCAACTCCTTTTAAATTTTTGTCAAAAAAAGAGCCCTTCCTTCCCGGTAAAGGGACGAAGTGCTCGTGGTACCACCCAAATTTAGAATGTTGCCATTCTCTCTTGAATTCGTAACGTGAATGACTCGGCAACTCTTACTAAAACATTCAGAGTTACGTCTAATTGGAGGATCTTTCTTTCTACTAGGGCCTACTACTCTTTCACTATCAGTAGCTCGCTGGTAAGGATGGTAGAAAGTTTTTCTGTTCCAATAATAGCTTGATATTAATCTGTAATAGTTGAAGTATCTTCCTCTGATTTATCTGACACATCAGATAAATCAATTGCTTCAGTATGTCCTTCTGATTTTACATGAGAAGACATTTCTTTGTCAAGTCCACTATCTAGTAATTCTTTTACATTAACATGAGAGTCATCCATATAACTAGCAAATGGTTTTAAAATTTCTTTCCACTCTTTACTACGAACAATCTCTAATTGAGATTCTAATAATAAAGTTAAATTGCGATGGAAATCTCTTGTTTTTTTCTTCAAATCATCTGTTTCGTGAGCTAATTGCATAGCTCGGTTAGTAGCATCATTTAGAATCTCTTCTGCTCGGTTATTAGCATCTCTAATGGTCGCTTCAGCCTCTGCATTCGCTGCAGCAATAATTGCTTTAGCATCTGCATTAGCAGTTGTTACAACAATATCAGATTCTCTTTCTGCACTGTCTTTTAATTTATCTGCTGTGTCTTGTGCCACAATAATCGATTGATTTAAAGCATCTTTTAATTCATTAAAATAAGTTAATTTTTCTTCTGCGTGTTTCAATGATTTATCACTGTCTTTTTTTTCTTTTAACAGTTGTTCATAGTCATTAATGATAATGTCTAAAAAATCATCTACTTCATCGGTATTATAGCCCCGCATTTTCTTTTCAAATGTTTTATTCTTAATATCTAATGGAGTTAAAGCCACATTTACCACCTCTTAATTATTTTCGAATTATACTAACTTCTATCCGAAGCTTTTCTTTTTTGGTTTCACCTAAAAATTCAACTAATTGAATTCGGCCAAACCCTCTCACTGAAATCATATCTTTAATGGCTAATAAACTATCTGGTCTAGTTGTTTCTGTCCAATTAATTTTAACTTTTCCCGACTCAATTAATGTTTTGGCTCGTTGACGGGAAATATTAAACAAAGTAGAGATTACCGTATCCACTCGAAGTGAACTAAAGGTATTCACCTCTGTTTCCCAATCATTGGTCGGATTTAATCGGTCTAAAGCTGTTAATTTTTCTAACCGAACACTTACTTTGCCAATCTTATCCATTTGTAATTCGACATAAGAAGCAATTTTTTCATCCATCATAATTTGCCATTGCTTACCATCAGTAATAATATCACCAAAATGTTCTCTAGTAATCCCTGTTCCAATAAGCGTTCCTAATATTTTTCCGTGAGATAATTCTGTAAATTTCATAGGATAGTTCACTTGATACAATGAAACTTCAAAATCTTCTTCTTTCACTTCAAAATAGTCTGGATAAATCAGTGCTCGCTTTCGTTCTGCATCTGGATAGCCTCCAAACAGGCTAAAACGAAACTCTTCTCGATTTCTAACAATCGTTTCCAAAATAAATTGCTGTCTTGGATCCAAAAAATCTGTTAAATAAGGAGAATATTGAGAATCCACTTGTTCTAAAGAGCCATAAACAAAGTCAACAAAAGGATGCTCTTCTTTCCGAAAATGTTGATAAACATTGACATTCATTTAGATACATCCTTTCTCATCATTCAAATTTAATTAAAAACCAAAGCCTGCTAGACTATATATAATGCGACTAATTATGCGAGCTATAAAGTTAACCCCTATCATAGCTGCAACAATAGTAAAGTCAACATAGCCAATACTTAAATTAAATCGTTGTAATTTTTTCAATAACGGATCACATATCTTAGCTAAAAATTGCCCAATTCCTGATTGATAACCTCCTGGAAACCAGGACAACAATGCATATAACATTAAAGCTAAAGAATAAATTTCGGCTAAACGTTGAATTAAGCGAGCTAAATTAAATAGTAGTCCAGTCATAACTTTCCACTTCCCTTAAAATTCCGTAAACTGTGATTGCATTAAATTTTCTGCCACTTTGCTATCAATTTCAGCATTAGGTGGTGTACAGATAAACATTTCATCCCCAATACGTTGAATATCTCCGTCCAAAGCATAAACTGCTCCTGTTAGGAAATCAACAATCCGTCTTGCTTGAGCTTCTTCCACTAATCTAAAATTCACAATAACTATCTCAGAACGAAAAATTCCCTTGGCGATTTCTTTAGCTTCCATATAAGTACGAGGCTCAACTAAAGTAATTTTTTGTGAAGTAGCTTTAGTTTTTTCAGATCGAGAAGTGTGAGATGAACGATTCATTTGTACAACTTTATTATTCATAAATGAGGAAGACATATCTGTTGCCGGTGTTTCTTTCACACGACTTTTTGGTGGATTAGACTTCACATAATTAGTTTGACGTTCTTCTTGACGGCTTGGTTGAAATGGGCGAGATTGCTTATCCTGTGACTGATTCACTTTGGGCGCTGTGTTCCCTTGTACTACATAGGAAGTGTCTCCATCATCAGAATCACTCAGCCCAAAAAATTTTTGTAATTTTTCTGTAGCAGTTGATAGATCCATCATTTCATCCCTCAATTTCTATTCTTTAAAAAAAGCGCGTCCAATTCTGACACAGGTAGCACCCGCTTTAATTGCAATTGGATAATCTTGACTCATTCCCATGCTTAACTCTAAACAAGGTGCTGAAGATAACTCTAAATCTTTCACTTGTTGTTGCAAGTCTTTCAATTGTGTAAAATACTGCAACAGTTCTTCTTCTGTTGCATCGATTGGTGCCATGGTCATCAATCCTACTACTTTAATCCGGTCCATACTTTGTAACTCTTTGACAAACTCCAAGACTTCAGGAGGATTTAAACCATGTTTAGATTCTTCACCTGACACATTAACTTGAACAAAACAAGCAATACAATGATCAGCTCTTTTTTGTATTTCTTTAGCTAATTTTATGTTATCTAGCGCATGAAAATAATCAATCTGATTAACAATATCTTTTACTTTTCTTCGTTGTAAAGTGCCTATTAAGTGCCAAGTAATCTCTGGTATATCAACTAACTGAGCTTGTTTTTCAAGCATACTATCCACACGATTTTCAGCCAAGTTCGTTACTCCTTGTTGCACAAGCAACCTAGCTTGATTACTTGTGACTGACTTAGTGACACCGATTAATGTCACTTCTTTAGGAGAACGATTAACTGAGGCACATGCTTTAGAAACAGTTTCTTGAATAACTTCCAGATTTTTCTCAAGCATCTTCTCTAGCTCCTTTGTTTATCGTTTTTTTCTAAAAAATGGTGGTGTATCTAATTCATCTTCTTTTTTCTTTTCTTCAGGTTGAAAACTTTCTAATTCTGTTTGATCAACTGCATCAAGTTGTGGGTCTTCTACTACTTGACGTTGACTTGGTTCACGTCTAATGTCCCAATCTCCAAAAGAACTATCTTCTTCATCAGTTGTTGGAACTGGATCAAAATCCATTGTTGGACGTGATGGCATAGAATTAGTCGGATTTACCGCTTTGTTGGGTGAAATTCTAGCGTGTTGAGAATTTTTTTTTTCCTTTTTTGTTGGATCAATACCTGTTGCAATAACTGTCACAACAATTTCATCATTTAAGTCTTCATTAATAGAAGTTCCTAAGATAATATTCACATCACCAGCGGCTGCATTTGTAATAATATCTGAAGCGTCTTGTGCTTCAAATAATGTCATATCTAAGCCACCTGTAATGTTTAACAAGACTTGTTCTGCCCCATCAATTGAGGTTTCAAGTAAAGGAGAAGCAATTGCTTTTTTAGTTGCTTCAATCACACGATTTTCACCGCTAGCTGAACCAATTCCCATTAAAGCAGTTCCTTGATTTTCCATTACAGTCTTAACGTCAGCAAAGTCTAAGTTGACATAGCCAGGAGCTGTAATTAAGTCTGAAATTCCTTGTACCCCTTGACGTAACACATTATCAGCTTCCTTGAAAGCTTCTAAAATAGGTGTTTTTTTGTCCACTACTTCTAATAAACGGTTGTTTGAAATGATTAAAAGTGTGTCTACATGTTCTTTTAATAAGGAAATTCCTTCAGCAGCAAATCTGCCACGTTTAGGTCCTTCAAAACTAAATGGACGAGTAACTACACCAACAGTTAAAGCACCTAAGTCTTTAGCAATTCGAGCGACAATCGGTGCAGCACCTGTTCCAGTTCCGCCACCCATACCAGCTGTAATAAAAATCATATCTGCTCCTTCTAGGGCAGTTGAAATTTGTTCTTCACTTTCTTCAGCAGCTTTTTGTCCAACTTCTGGTTGAGAACCAGCTCCTAGACCACGTGTATACTTGGGTCCTAATTGAATCACTGTTTCAGCTTGACTATCTTTTAAAGCTTGTACATCTGTATTGGCAACAATAAACTCAACGCCTTTAACGTTTTCTTCAATCATGCGGTTCACAGCGTTACCACCCGCACCACCGACACCAATAACTTTAATTACTGCGCCTTTTTCTACGTTATTATCTATAGAAAATTCCATGTTTCTAATCCTCCTAGTGATTTAATCAAATATATTTGAAATGAACCCTTTTAATTTATCCGTGACACTTTCACTTGATTTAGGTTCTTCTTTTGGTTCTTCCATGTCCATAACTTCTGTTGGCATGTCAATAACTGGTGCTTTTTCATAACGAACATTTTCATTTTTAGTCGTTCTAACACCTGTCACCGCTGATTTAGAAATATGATAAATATCGCTTAACTCAGCTGCATACTCCACAATGCTAATAACATTAGCAAAAATTGGGTTTCGTAACCCCATATGATTTGGCACATGTAATTTTACATGTGTGCCATATACTTCAGTAGCTAGTTCTACCGCTCCTGGAATACTTGCATTTCCTCCAGAAAGAATCACGCCACCTGGTAAATCAAGGGCATCGATACTACCAATTGCATTGCGAGATTTAGCAAAAATTTGTTCCATACGGGCTTCAATAATTTCAGATAAGTAACGTTCATCTACTTTAACTGGTTCATTTTGACCAATGATATCCACTGGGAATTCTTCGCTTTCTGACGTTCTATCTGGATAAGCATCTCCGTAATTAATTTTTAATGCTTCGGCGTTATTTAATGACGTATTTAATACGACTGATACGTCTTTTGTTACAAATTCTCCGCCTTCTTGCTCAACATGAGTAAAGCGTAATTCGTCCCCGTACATAACAGAAGTAGTGGTTTGGCCTCCACCCATATCTACAATAATTGTACCAAAATCTTTTTCCCCATCTGATAAGACAGATTCAGCTAAAGCTAAAGGAGTAATGATTAATTCTGCTACTTCCAAGCCAGCTTTTTCGACACACTTTTTAATGTTATGCACAATGGTCTTAGGTCCAGTATAAACTAATCCTTTCACATCTAGACGCACGCCAATCATGCCTCTAGGATCTTTGATTCCATCAAATCCGTCAACTTTATATTCTTGCGGAATTAACGTAATAATTTGACGTTCTGGCGGTGTAGAGCGGACAATCGCTGCAGAAGCCACGTTTCGAACGTCTTCATCTGTGATTTCTCTTGCTTCAGAATTAACAGCAATCATACCTTCACAATTTTCAACTTCTAATAAATTAGCAGGTAAACCAACATTCACTTGTTTAATTTGGATACCTGATTTTTCTTCAGCCTGGGCAATTGCTCGTTTAATTGATTGTACTGCTTTATCAATATCTACAACAATTCCTCGACTTAACCCTTCTGATTTCGCATTACCTACTCCAATAATGTTAATTTGTCCTTCAATATATTCAGCTACAACAACTTTAACTGATGTTGTGCCAATATCAAGGCCAACATAAATGCCAGTTTTTGCCATGAAAGGTAATCCCTCCTACATACTTATTATCTTTTTCATTAATCTTTAGTTATTATTATCCTAAGCATAAAAATATATAAATACCCAAGTATTAAAATACATCTTACTCTTACCAATTCTACCATAAATTAGTAACAATACAAAAGAAGAAATCATAAATTATTCGTTAATTTTCCATACTTTAACCTTGACTATCTTAAATCGTTCTTTATTTTTTATGGATTGAGGTCATTTAATTCATTTGTATCTTCTAAAGTAGATTGAACTGCTTCATTATCTTCTTTTTCTTTGTTAGCTTCTTTTTTTTCCAACTCTTCTTTTTCTTTAGTTTCTAAAGAATAAGAATAAATCCCTACAATCATATCTACAACTCCAGGAATGTCTCCATTTTTTTCCATTTCTCTAACCACTTCTGGATAATAACCAATTTTGTCATTTAAATCAAAAATTGACCCAATAACTTGATTATCATCTTTCATATATAAAGTGATTTTTTCTTGATTCTTTTTAGTAGGTGTATAATGGATTTCCTTAATCTTTTTTTGAATAGAAGGACTGATTTGGTTGTACATTTGGATTAACTTAACTCGCATTTTGTTGCTTTTAAATCCAATCAAAATAGGATAGGTCTGATTTAGTTTTTGATCATTTATAACAGACCTCTCTAGCGTACCGTCTTCTAAAACTAGTTGGTACCCTTGTTTGGTTTTAACATAAGCCACTTCATCATATTCTTCCACTGTTAACTTCACACTATTTAGGTGTGTAGTTGAAACCTTGACTGATTTAATACGAGGAAGTTCTTGTTTAATTTCTGTTGGAATATCTTGATCAAGTCGTGCTTGCCAAAAATCCATGTTTTTTTTCAGAGAAGTTGCCTGAACAATGGCTTCTTTCGGTACAGTAGCATTACCAGCTACAACTACTGTATCTAACCGAGATAGGGGTGAGATATAATAAAGAGAAATAATCACGCCTAACCCAAACACCAGAAAAACTGGAAACAATTTTTTTCGTAATTGTTTTTGCCGGTAAGTTTTAAGTTTAGGTAATTTATCAGCAAAAGAAATTTTTTTAGGTAAATTCTTCCAAGTGTTAGTTGGAGCTTGGGTTACTTCCCCTTGAGTTTGTTCTACTGCTTCATCTGCTGCTTCTGTCTCAGTTTTTTTTAACCAAGTAGGCTTTTTCCCTTTTTCTTTTAAATAAGTCATATTGGCTTTTTGCCAAGGTGTAAGCATCTTGTCGTTTGATTCTTCCCCAGGCTTGTTTGACTCCACTTCCTTATCCATGATGCTTACCTCCTTTTTGTTATATTAAGCTATCACCTGTTTTATAAGCTGATATAAACGCTCTGATGCGTCTGGTACGCCTAATGTTTGAGAGGCTATAGCCATCTTTTCACAAGTATCAGGGGACAGTAAAATCTCATCTAAAGCATTAAGTAAGTTATCTCCTGTTAGTTCTTGATCTTTTATCATATTAGCAGCCTTAGCTTGCACTAAGCTCATAGCATTCTTAGTTTGATGATCATTTGTAACATTAGGACTTGGAATTAATATGGAAGGTAAACCTAAAGCAGTGATTTCTGCTAAGGAGGTTGCACCTGCTCGTCCTACTACTACAGACACATTAGGTAAAATTTGTTGCATGTTAGAAATAAAAGGAACAATTTTAACATGAGATATTTCATTAGGAAACTTTTTCATAACATCATCATAGTAACGTTTACCTGTTACATATAAAACTTGATAAGGTTTGTTTGGAACCTTAGGTAAAAGTTCCATTGTAGCTTCATTTATTCTTAATGCCCCTTGACTACCACCAAAAATAAGAGCAGTCGGTAATGCTTTAGTTAAACCAAATTGTTCTGTTAATAACTGATTTTTAGGTTCACTAGCAATTTCTTGAGCTCTAGGATTTCCTGTATAACTAACCTTTTCTTTTGGAAAAAACTCAGCAGCTTCTTCAAAACAAATGCCTATTTTATCCACATATCGGGCTAAAAATTTATTGGTTAAACCAGGCACACTATTTTGTTCATGAATCATGGTTGCTATGCCTAATTGATGGGCTCCGTAGACAACAGGAGCACACACATAGCCCCCTGTTCCAATTACTATATCTGGTTGGAACTCCTTTAATATTTCTTTTGATTTAGCAATTGCTTTAACAAACAAATGAATAGTTTTAAAATTATCTAAAGATAATTTTCTACGAAACCCTTGAATTTTAACGGTTTTAAAAGGAATACCTAATTCTGGCACAATTTTACTTTCTAGTCCTCTATCTGTACCGATATATAAAAATTCAGCTTTGGGATCTACTTGACGAATATATTTAACTAGAGCAACAGCTGGATAAATATGTCCACCAGTTCCTCCCCCTGATACAACTACTCTCATATTTATAGACTCATTTCTTTCATTATTTTTTCTACTGCTTGTCTAAACCGATCTCCACGAATTTCAAAATTAGGATATTGATCCCAACTTGCACAAGCAGGAGATAGTAAAATAGTATCTCCTGACTGACTATAGTCAACCGCTACTTGAACAGCTTCCTCCATTGTGTTAACTTTTTTCATAAAAGGCAGCTGAACATGATGCCCTGCTGTTATTAGTTTATCTTGCGTTTCACCAAAGACAACTAAGCCTTTAAGACCAGCCAAGCTAGGTTCTAATTCTTCAAAGCTATTTCCTCTATCCAATCCACCAGCTAATAGGATCACTTTAGTATTATCAAAACCACTTAACGCTTTCTCAGTCGCTAAAATATTGGTTGCTTTCGAATCATTATAAAATTTTCGGCCTTGACTCATACCTAAATACTCAGTACGGTGAGGTACTCCAGTAAACGTTGACAACGCTTCTTTAATAGAAGCGTTAGCTGTGTGATTTAATTTAGCTACCACAATAGCAGCTAATGCATTTTCCACATTATGTTGACCTACAACTCCTAAATCAGATACAGACATAATTTTTTCTTGTTGGTAAAAAAGTTCTCCCCCTAATTCATAGGCTCCTTGCTCAGACCACCCATTGGTACAAAATGGAATAACTGTCGCCTTAGTCTGTTTAGATAGCTCTCTTAATTCTTCTTGGTTAGCATTAATCACTAAATAATCTTTCTCTGTCATATTTTGTTGTATGCGCCATTTTGCTTTAACATACTCTTCTCTAGTTCCATGGTAATCTAAATGAGCTTCATATAAGTTAGTTATCACAGCGATATGAGGATGAAAACTATCGATTCCTAGTAATTGAAAACTAGATAGCTCCATCACTAATAAATCCTTCTGACTAACTTTTTGACACACTTCACTTGCAGGAATGCCAATGTTACCAGATAAATAAGCTTTAGGTGTTTCTTCTCCCTGATTTAAAACTTTGCCTATCATGGTTGTCGTAGTGGTTTTACCATTTGTTCCAGTTATCCCAATAATAGGCGCTTCAGAAACTTGGTAACTTAACTCAACCTCTGTCATAATCGGTACTCCTTGTTCCATTGCTTTTTCGAGAATAGGATTCGTATAAGGAATCCCTGGATTTTTCACTAATAAAGAAAAATCTTCATCTAATAATTCTACTGGGTGTCCACCAGTAACAACACGAATACCCAGTTCTAAAAGCTCTTGCGCTTCTGGGTTATCTTCAAATTTTTTAGCATCGTTGACTGTTACAATTGCTCCTAATTGATGAAGCAATTTGGCTGCACTTACGCCACTTTTAGCTAATCCTAATACCAAAACTTTTTCATTTTCATATGTTGTTACTGATTTCATTATGTTTACTCCCCTTAGTATAAAATCATTAAAGTAATAGTGGACATCACTAATCCTACTATCCAAAAAACAATATCAATTTTCCATTCTGACCAACCGGACATCTCAAAGTGATGATGAATTGGACTCATCTTAAACACTCGTTTACCTGTTAACTTAAACGAAGTAACCTGAATCATCACACTTAAAGTTTCTATTATATAAACCAAACCTATTAATAAAAGAGTCCATTCTTGGTGTAGTAAAATCGAAATAGCTGCTAACATACCACCTAAAGCTAAAGACCCTACATCTCCCATAAATATCTTGGCAGGCTTTTTATTAAATAAAAAGAAACCTAGTAAACCACCCATTGTAGCTAAACAGATAACGAACACATCTAATTGTTGTTGGTTCCAAGCAATAATGCTGTAAGTTCCAAAAGAAATTGTTCCTAAACCGGCAACTAAACCATCTAGTCCGTCAGTCAGGTTGACTGCATTAGAAAAACCAACTAACCAAAATAGCATAAACAACCCATATATCAGACTTAAATGAATATCTCCTAAGCCAGGTAGGTAAAGAACATCTGGAAACCCTTGTAGCTTAAAGATAAAATAAAAAACTACTCCACCTACAATTTGTCCGACTAATTTTTGCTTAGAATTCAGTCCCATATTCCGATGTTTGAATATTTTAATAAAATCATCTAAAAAACCCAAAGCTCCATATAAAACTAAAATAAACAACACCATTAATAAACTTGGACTAAACACACGAAAAGCAAAAGCAAAAATAATTGAGGTCACTAAAATAGCAACTAAAAATACAAACCCTCCCATTGTAGGGGTACCTGCTTTAACTTGATGCCATTTAGGTCCTTCTTCTCTAATTGACTGTCCTTGTTTTTTCTTGTGAAAATAGCCGATAAAAAACGGCATAATTGTCACTGTTATTGCAAAGCTAATTGCAATTGGTAAAAAAATTTTTGTCCACTCCATAACTAATCTCCCATTACTTACTTTTTTCTTTTTGATATTTGACTTTTGTATGTAAATGACTAACATCTGTATCTAAAGCCCGTTTCAACATAGCATTAGAAATAGTAGCAACCATTTTAGAAGCAGGAGCGCCAACTGCTGGCTTTTTAATCGTTACATAGACAATATATTCTGGGTGTTCAGTAGGAGCTATTTGGACCACTGATTGTAAATAATGTCCTGGAATATAGCGCCCATTTTCAAAAATTTGGGCTGTTCCAGTTTTAGCTGATACTCTATAACCATCAATGTTATACACGCCATAACCTGTTCCGAAATTTTCATCTTCTACAACATCTGTCATCATATCTAACACTTCTTTAGAAGTACTTGACTTAATTGGTTGGCCAACTTGTTGTGGTCCAATCATTTTTTTCTTACCAGTAGAACTTTCAATTCGATCCACAAAATTCGGCTTCATCATTTTACCTTGATTAGCAATCGCTGTAAATCCTTGTAGCATTTGAAAATTAGTTACAGAAATTGCTTGTCCAAAGGAGGTCATGGCTCTATCTACACTAGTTTTAGTTTGAATTAATCCAGCATTTTCATTGGCTAAATGAGAATTAGTACTTTGGCCAAATTTAAAACGTTTAAGATATTCTTGCCAACCTGCCCCCATATTTTGCTCAACATGAACCATTCCAACGTTACTAGACCAAGCAAATCCTTGTCTAAAGGACATCCAACCACGTCCACCTATGATGTGATCATTAATAGGTGTCCCGTCCACATCGATTTTACCTGTCATAAACCCTGCATTTTGGTCAAATTTTCCTTGATCAATTGCTGAGGCAACGGTGAATACTTTCATCGTTGAACCTGGTTCGAAAGGCTCCTCAATCAGCAAATTACGCCAAGGTGCACTTTCTCCTCCTTCTAATCCTTCTTTTGTTTGTGGGTTAAAAGTAGGGCGCTGACTAGCTGCTAAGATATTACCTGTCTTAGCTTCCATCAAAGTTGCGGTAATTCCTTCTGGTTGATATTCATCATAAACCTGACTCATCAAGTCTTCTAAATAAATTTGCATTCCAGTATCAAGAGTTGTATACACGTCTTTACCATCTACTGCTTCTTTATCTACTACTACAGTTCCAGGCAAGCGCTCTTGGCGGTTATTTTTTTGGTACACGACTTTTCCGTCTGTTCCACTTAATTCTTTATTGTAAGCTTGCTCAAGTCCCATCACGCCAACTAGCCCTTTTTCTTCATTATCTTCATCTGCAAATCGTGCATAACCAATTAAATGAGAGGCAAATACTTCATTTTTATACATTCTAGCTGGGTGATCATTAAAGTAAATCCCTTTGATTTGACTTTTCTGCAACGCTTTTTCTATTTCTTGTTTTTTAGCAAATGAAATATTTTTCCCTTTAGAGCCAAACTCGACTTGCTTAACCCCATTTTTACCTTGTGCAAGTTGTTTACGCACTAATTTTTTATCTATGCCTAAAATTTTATGTAGTACCTTGGCTACATCTTCTATGCTCTTTTCTTGAATATACAGTTTTTCTCGTTTACCATTAGATTGGGCTATTCCTAAGTGTTTTTTATCTAATACTGCGTATAACGAATAAGAAGTAGCGTCTTGAGCAATTGGTTCACCATTCCGATCATAGATGGTGCCCCGTTTTGCTTTAACAACGCTACTACCTTGATATAGTTGTTGGGTTTTTTCATTCAATGAAGCTGTTCCTACACGGCCAACAGATACAATATAGACAAATCTGACAATAAAGAAAAAAAAGATAAGGCCACTGAGTAAAATTAAAAGAGAGCCAAAACGATACCTATTTTCACTTGCAGGCAATTTTTTCTCTTTAATATGTTTTTTAACATAGTTTGGTATTTCTTTCAAAAAAATCATTTTGTCACTTTCCTTATGCTTTCTTCATGAGCTTCCAAGCCAGATTTTTCAGCTGCTTGTTTAATTCTTTCAACACTAGACAATTCATTTTTTTGTTGTTCTAACTCACTAATTTGATGTTCTTTAGTTGAAATATCTGACTGAATTTGAGAAATAGTTTCTTCAGATTTGGCTATAGTGGTAGTTAATCTTACAGTTGCTACTGCTAACATCAAAAAGACCGTTAAAATAACGGATACGATTACTTTTTCTAATTTGGAAAATTTATTTTTTATCAGTTTCGGATGTTGTTTTACTTCTAATTGTTGTTCTTCTCGTGGAAGGGGGGTGTTGTTGTATTCAAAATGATGTTGTTGTTTTAGTTCAGCCACTGGTGTGTCCCCTTTCTAATTTTTATTGCTTCTCAGCAACTCTTAGTTTTGCACTTCTAGCTCGGTTATTTTGAATCAATTCCTCTTCACTTGGAAGAATTGGCTTTCTATTAATAAGTTTTAAAATAGCTTGGTAGTCTTCTGGTAACACCGGTAAACCTGGTGGTGTGTCTTTCGGTTGACTGTATTCTCTAAAAATCGTTTTAACTAAGCGGTCTTCTAAAGAGTGGAAAGTGATTACACTAATCCGTCCAGTAGGTTTTAACAACTCAATCGCTTGTTCAAGAGAATCTTCAGTAGCAGAAAGCTCATCGTTTACCTCAATTCTAATTGCTTGGAACACACGCTTAGCTGGGTGACCACCTTTACGTCTGGCTGGAGCAGGTATACCTTCTTTGATTAACTCTACCAACTCTCCTGTCGTTTCAATCGGCTGTTCCATCCGTCTTTTTTCGATTTTACGAGCAATTTGTTTAGAAAATTTTTCTTCTCCGTAACGGAAGAAAATTTTAACTAGTTGTTCATAGGTATAATGATTCACTACTTCTTTAGCAGTTAAAGCTGCTTCTTGATTCATTCTCATGTCTAAAGGCGCTTCTTGGTGGTAACTAAAACCACGCATTGCCTCATCCAACTGCGGAGAAGATACACCTAAATCATATAAAATACCGTCTACTTCTGTAACAGACAATTCAGATAATTTTTCCTTGATCTGTCTAAAGTTAGCATGAACAAAGGTTACCATTCCTCGGTCTACAAACTCTTTTAATTCTATTTCAGCATGTTTAATTGCGGTTTTATCTTGGTCAAAAGCATATAAATGTCCAGAATCAGACAACTGAGACAATAGATACCGACTATGTCCTGCTCCCCCCAATGTACAATCAACGTAGATGCCATCTTCTTTAATATTTAATTGATCTACTGTTTCATGTAACAGAACTGTCTTATGTTCAAAAGTCTCTTCCATTATGTCGATAATCCCTTCTAAATTTGCATTTAAAAATCAAAATCTATCATTGTTTCGGCAATTTCATCAAAGTTTTCAGCTGTTGCAGCTGAAAATTCTTGCCATTTTTCTTCATTCCATATCTCTATTCGGTTAGAAACCCCGATAATGACACAGTTTTTAGTTAAAGTTGCATATTCTCTAAGTGTTAAAGGTAAAGTGACTCGTCCTTGTTTATCTAACTCAGTTTCAGTTGCAGCTGAGTAAAAAAAACGAACAAAAGCGCGAGCATCTTTTTTAGTTAAAGGGAGACTTTGTAATTTTTTCTCAAGTTTTTGCCATTCTGTTAAAGGATAGCCAAACAAACAACCATCCATGCCTCGAGTAATAACAAATTGAGCCCCTAATTCATCACGGAATTTAGCAGGTATAATTAGTCTTCCTTTTGTATCTATATTATGTTGAAATTCTCCCATAAACATATAGATTCCCTCAATTATCCACTTAATAAATCTAGTCTACCACATTCCCCCACTTTCTACCACATAGTATTAGAAGAAAAAGAAAAACTTTAAAAAATAAAAAGAGGGTTTTTTGATTATTTAAACAACAAGTAACTTAACTTGATTAGTTACTTATTATTAGATGTTTATTTGTGATAGAATAGACTTGTTACGATTAATATCAAGTAAAATAAACAAACTAGTAGGAACACACTTCGCCAAAACAATTTAAAATAACGCTTATACTGAATATATCCGTAATATCTAGCATAGCTAACTGCTATAATGATTCCTAACAAGCTAATCATTAGCACTAGATAAGGGATTGCTGATACAGAAAATGTTAAGGTTGATATTTGACTTAACCCAATAAAAAGAAATGGCGTAGCTATGTCTGGTGATTTAATTTTATATTTTTTAAATAAAGACATTCTTTGGACAATATAATTACAAGCAAATAACAAAATTGCTGGAAATATATACCAAAAAAGCAAAATAAATGAAACAGATTTCATATACATGATCCTTTCTAATTTATACTAACCTAGTATACCCAATCTTGGTTACAAAATTGTATCAATTAGATGACTAGGTTGTAATAAAAACAAAAAAATTCCCTAATGACCATTTATACTATCATACTCAAGAGGTGAGCAACTAATGAAAAGTTATTATGCCTTAAATAAGCAGCTTCAATTAAGTGAGTCCACTCCTGAAAAAACTAATTGGATTCACTTAGAAAAACCAACTCTAGAGGAAATAGAAGAATTAACTTCGACTTATCATTTACCTTTGGACTACTTAACCGCTGTGTTAGATAATCAAGAAATTTCCAGACAAGAGCACTTGAACCAAAAAAGCTTTGATCATCCTGTTTTATTAATTTTACAATACCCTACAGCCGGAACTAGTCCAAGCGGTTATAAACAATTTGAAACTTTGCCATTTAGTATCATTTTTACCCAAAATATTATTGTTACTAGTTCTAATACATCTCTTTCTATTCAAGAGATGTTTGCCTCAAAATTAAAACTACCGCAAAATATCGACTTATATGAAGCGGTTACCCTAAAATTATCTTGGTATTTTGCTAGTCTTTTTAACTACTACATTCGAACGATTAGTGCTGAAACAGATTTACTAGAAGCAGAATTGCAAAATGCCACTGAGAACAAGCAATTATATCAACTCATGGATATGCAAAAAAGCTTGATTTACTTTGATGCGGCCTTAGAACAAAACTTAGCGATTTACCGCTTAATGAGTACTTCCCCTATTTTATTCCATACTAAAGAAGAACATGCTTTATTATTTGATATTATGATTGAAACTAAACAAGCGATCAGTTCAGCAGACATTCAAGCTCAAGTCTTAAATCAATTAGGCAATATGTTTTCTGCCATTATTTCTAATAACATGAACATTGTCATGAAAGTTTTAACTGTTATTACTATTGTGTTAACCATTCCAACGATTATTGGTGGGGTTTACGGCATGAATGTTAAATTACCTTTTGCTAATGAAGATAATATGTTTTGGTGGCTCACATTTGCCACTTTCGCTCTAAGTATTTTAACTATTTGGTGGTTAAGATTCCATAAATTTTTTTAATTTAGTTGCGAAAAATCAGTTTATCGGTATAATTTAGGTGTATATAAAGGAGTGCGTCTATGAACAAGAAGAAACCAAGTAAATTAGAAAAAATTACTAAAATTGTTATTTGGATTATGTTAATTTCCATGTTAGGTTCAGCTGTTGTCTCTGCGATTATTGCTATTATGAATTAAAAAGGAAGAAGCCTAGGCTTCTTCCTTTTTCTTTTCTGCATCAGCTAATTGTAATAATTCTTCTGCATGTTCTTGGGTTAAATGAGTAATCTGCTCCCCAGCTAACATTCTAGATAGCTCTTGAATTCGTTCTTCTTTGGTTAATTGGCTTACTTGGGTAATAGTTCGATTTTTTTCAACTTGTTTAGCAATATAATACTGAGTATCTGCCATAGCTGCAACTTGAGGTAAATGAGTGATACACAACACTTGAGAATTTTTAGAAATTCGGTAAATCTTATTAGCAATCCCTTGGGCTACACGTCCACTCACGCCTGTGTCCACTTCATCAAAAATAATACTCGTAACACCTTGTTTTTTAGAAAAAATGGTTTTCATCCCTAACATAATTCGAGATAATTCCCCTCCGGAAACAATCTTCGCCAATGGTTTTAACGACTCTCCTAAGTTTGTCGAGATAAAAAATTCAACCTTATCAAAACCACTATCAGTTAGTTTGTCTGGCTGTGCTTTTAGCTGAACTTGAATCACCGTTTTTTCCATATACAACTCTTGCAATTGCTTCATTAACTCTTTTTCTAATTCTCTAGCGACTTCTTGTCTTTTATCACTTAGTTTCCTTGCTAACTCTTTAGCTTGAGCAAAAAGCAACTGGCATTCTTGCTCTAATTCATCCAAATGAGACTCATCTGATTGAACAACAGCTAATTCCTCTGTGATTTTTTCATAATAAGCCAATATGTCTTCTTCTGTATGACCGTATTTTCTTTTTAATTGTCTTAACAAATCTAGACGTCCTTCAATATCTTCCAACCGTTCTTGATCCATTTCCATGTTTTCCAAAGAGCCTGAAATCTGACTAGAGGCTTCCATTAATTGATAATAGCTAGTTTGTAGTAACTCTGAAATAGCTTTAAATTCTAAATCCAAAGATTCAATGTCTAGCATCTCATTCATAGCTACACCAATTCGGTCTATCCCACTTAATTCACCTTCTTGTAAAGCGGCATAGCTTTTCCCTAGAGCATCGGCAATTTTTTGAAAATTCAATAAGCGGTGTCTTTCCTCAACTAAGGCAGCCTCTTCTCCCACTTGAAGTTCGGCAGCTTCGATTTCCTCACATTGATAATGCAGCATATCTAAACGCTGAGCAAAAGCTTGTTCATTATTTTTTAAATGTGAAACTTTCTTATGACTTTCCACATACTTAACATATACGTCTTGATACTCTTTTTTTAGTGACGCTAATTTCAACGTACCATATGTATCTAATAAATTTAAATGACTCTCTGGATTAAGTAATTCCTGATGTTCATGTTGACCATGAATATCTATCAAATAAACACCAATTTGTTTCAATGTGCCAATATTTACCAAGGAATTATTCACTCGGCAAACATTTTTACCATTTTTATCAATGGAGCGGTGAATCACTAACATCTGATCTGAGGTATCAATTTCTAGTTTTTCTAGTAAATCTAAACATTCTGTTTGCTTTGGTAAAAGAAACTGACCTTCAATAATGCACTTGTTGGCCCCTTCTCTAATAAAATCCACAGAACCTCTACCACCAACAAGTAAGCCGACTGCATCAATAATAATTGATTTACCCGCCCCTGTTTCTCCTGTTAATACCGTCATTCCTTGCTGAAAAGATACGGACAAACTTGAAATAATAGCAAAATTTTGAATAGATAATTCTTGTAACATAACTCAATCACCTTCATTAAACTCTTATTTGTTCAAATATATCGTGTAGGTTTTTAGCAGACTCTTCTGTATAACAGATTATCAAAACTTTACTATCGTCTGTTAATAGGGTAAATAATTGGGTATCATAAATGTCTTCAATCAACAACCCCAAAGCTGGAGCACTTCCTGGGATTGTTTTTAAAGCAACTAATTTATCCATTTGTTTGTTTTGAATTAAGGAATCTTGTAACATTTTATGCAACTTTTGTTTATTGCCTAAAGGCTTCACTACGGGGAGTGTATAGTAAAAACGTCCGTTATGATTTTGTTTGACTAACTGTAATTCTTTAATATCTCTTGAAATCGTTGCTTGCGTCACAAGGACTCCTTTTTGGTTTAATAAAAGGACAAAATCTTCTTGGGTTTCAATTTGATAATCTGTCACTAACTGACGCATTAACTCATGACGTTCTGACTTTTTCATATAACACTCCCCTTATTTATTTTATTTACGAAGCTGCTCGTGAGCTTTCGTAACAATTTGTTGACTTAGCTCCTCGACCTTGATTTCAGTTGGCACAAATTGTTCATGCCAGCGTAAATGGACTAAAAACTCAATATTTCCTTCTCCACCTTTAATAGGAGAGTAATCAAGAGCTAGCACTTCATAGCCTTCTGATATCGCAAAATTCAATATTTTCCGAATAACAAAATCATGAACTTCTTTATCTCTTACTACCCCATGCTTTCCAACAAATTCTTTACCTGCCTCAAATTGTGGTTTTATTAATGCCACCACATCTCCTTCACTTTTTAAGATAGTTTTAAGTACCGGTAGAATAAGTTCTAGAGAAATAAAAGACACATCAATCGTTGCAATGTCTGGTACTCCTTCGGTAAAGTCTGCTGGCTTAGCATATCTAAAATTCATTCGTTCCATAACTATAACCCGAGGATCTTGTCTTAATTTCCAAGATAGTTGATTATATCCAACATCTAAAGCATAACTCATGATAGCCCCATTTTGTAAGGCAACATCTGTAAAACCTCCTGTAGAAGCTCCAATATCTAACAAGATATTATCCTGCATACTAATATCGAACACTTCTAAGGCTTTCTCTAGTTTTAACCCGCCACGAGAAACATATTTAATACCTTCTCCTTTTAACTGCAGAACAGTTCCCTCTGGAATTTTGTCTCCCGGTTTATCCATACGCTCATTTTTCATATCATAAACTAAACCAGCCATAACTAATCGTTTCGCTTGTTCCCGTGTTTCGCTTAATCCTTGTTGAAACACCAATACATCTACTCGTTCTTTTTTCATTTATTCGCCATCTTTCTCTTCTAAACCATCAATTAATTGATGTAAATAATGATTACTACTGGTTTTTATTAGACTCTCTACTGTTTGAAGTGCTTTTCTAGCACTAGCTAATTCATTGGTTAAACTAGCCTTAGCCCCTGTTAAACCGAGTAGAGCAGGATAAGTATTTTTCTCTAAGGTTTGATCCTTTTGTACTCGTTTACCTAACAAGGCTTCTGAACCTGTCACATCTAAAATATCGTCTTTAATTTGGAAAGCTAATCCTAAATGTTGGGCAAAACACGTCATATCTTCCATAATCTGATGATTAGAACAGGTAAAATTTTCCTGTGGTAACCCTAAATAAGTTCCAGCTCCAACAGCGTATTCGATTAACGCACCTGTTTTTCGGTGATGAATGCTAGCCAACTGTTCAACAGTAAGCTGCTGATGTTCTCCAGCTAAATCTCCTACTTGTCCCCCAACCATTCCTTTAGTGCCACTTGCTTTAGCTAAACCAGTCATTAACCAAACTTTTTCTTGTTCTGTCAAATCCAGACTTTCTCCAATCATTTGAAACGCTTCAGTTAGTAGGCCATCTCCTGCTAAAATAGCGATAGCCTCTCCGTACTGAATATGATTAGTTGGTTTTCCTCTTCTTAAATCATCATTGTCCATCGCAGGTAAATCATCATGAATCAAAGAATAGGTATGAATCATCTCAAGAGCCGCCGCCACTTGAATAACTCCTGGATGAATGGTTCCACCAAAAAAGTCAACAGTTCCCATTAACAGTAACGGTCTAAATCGTTTACCTCCTGCCTGAATAGAATAAAGCATGGACTCTAATAAAACCGGCTCTGTACTTGTTTTAGTTAAATAGGTTACTAGCCATTCATCTAATGCGACTAATTCCTTTTGAAATATTTTTTGAGTAATCATTCGATTTCCTCATTTTTATCAAAAATAACAGGTTCCCCCTGTTCAGTCATCATTTGAGTCAACGTTTTTTCTGCATGATTTAAGGTATCCTGACAAAACTTACTTAATTTCATTCCTTCTTGAAACTGAGTAAGAGCTTGTTCTAAAGGCACATCTCCTTTTTCAAGAGATTGAACGATTTGTTCTAAAGAAGCCATGGCTTCTTCAAACGTCATATCTTGTTTCATATTTAGTCATCCTTTCTAGTTTGTAATACATTCGCGGTAACTTGTCCATCGTGAAGATGGATAGTAATCGTATCTGTTTCTTTCATATCTTGAACTGAGTATATGATTTGTTCTTTATCATCTGTCACATAAGTATAGCCTCTTGCCATTGTTTTTAAAGGGCTTAGCATATCTAAGCTGGCGATTTCATTGGCTAGTCGATCTTGCTGATAAACTAGCAAGTGTTCCATACTTTTTTGTAGACGTTCGGTTAAGTAAGCAAGTTGTTGCCCCTGTCTGTCTAAACTAGGTTGAGGATTTAAGTGAATAAGTCGACGGTCTAATTGAGTTAACTCCTCTTTATTTTTTCCGATATGTTTAGAAAATTGCCGATTTAGTTGTTGATTATATAAATCTAACTTAACCAAAAATCCTTCGTATAGCCGTTGAGGTTGCTCAAATATATATGAATGCTGATAAGTCATTAACTGTTGATTCGCTTTTTTTAACTGATAAGAAAAAGCTTGCGTCAATCTATTTTCAAGTAAGTTAATTTTTTGCAGCTCTTCTGACAAAACAGGAACAGCCAATTCTGCAGCTGCAGTAGGGGTTGCAGCACGAACATCCGCTACCAAATCAGCAATAGTCGTATCTGTTTCATGCCCTACTGATGAAACAACAGGTACACTAGCTTCATGAATAGCTCTAGCCACTTGTTCTTCATTAAACGGCCACAAATCTTCTATAGAGCCGCCACCTCTAGCTAAAATCAAGGTATCATAGCTGCCATCTGCTTCGATTCTTTGAATATTTTGACAAATACTACTAGCAGATTTATCTCCTTGCACCACTGTTGGATATAGTACCAATTGAACAATTGGATAGCGCCGCTTGACTGTTGTGATGATATCTCGAATAACTGCCCCACTTGGACTTGTCACAATGGCTATTTTTTTAGGATAACGAGGTAATATCTTTTTAGGCCCTGAGAATAAGCCTTCTTTTTGTAATTTTTCTTTTCTCTCAGCTAAAGCTTGATACAAAGCACCGATTCCATCTGGTTCCATTCGTTCTACATAAATTTGGTAATTGCCACTAGGCTCATAAAGAGAGATTCTACCAACTACCAAAACTTTCATTCCTTCTTTTGGCTCAAATGGTAACTTTTGGAAAGCTTGCTTAAACATAATTGCGGAAATTTTAGCTCGATCGTCTTTTAAACTAAAATATTGATGGGCATTTGCCCGTAAGCGAAAATTAGAAATTTCCCCAGTCAAAAAAACTTTACCTAAATAAGGATCAGCATCAAATTTATATTTAATATAGCTAGTTAAAGCACTTACCGTTAAATAATTAGTTTCCATTTACTCACCTCTTTCTAAAATCCATGTCGTCTTATATTCTAGCATATCTTCTCACTAACTACGCCATAAAAAAAGCACATACATCAAAAAATGTACGTGCTTTTTATTACGCTTCTTCTATAATTTTCGCAACATTAGATAAAACACCATTAACAAACTTTCTTGATTTATCATCGCTATATTTTTTAGCCAATTCTACTGCTTCATTTAAAGCTACTTTAGTAGGAACATCTTCCACATAAAGCATTTCATATATAGCAATTCGCATAATAATGACATCAGTTTTAGCTAGTCTTGGTAAAGACCAACCTCTTAGATTAGCTTGTATTTTTTCATCTAATTCTTTTTGATGCTCACAAACACCTGAAACTAATTGATCCAAATACTGAGGGATAAACTCTTCTTGATCTTCACTAATGATCTCTTCTTGATTATATTCAAGAGCATAGCGAATTGTTTCGCTTTTAGTTAGTTCTTGATTAAAATCAAATGGATATAAAGCTTGAAGAGCTTTCTCTCTAATTTCTCTACGAGTTAACTTCACACTATTCATCCTCTTCTGTACCTAATAAGTCTTCTAAACTAGGACTAGCTATTTTTTCCGGTACAATGCCCACAACGTGAACGTTAACCTCTACTAACTCAATATCTGTCATAAATAAAACTTGTTCTTTTACTTTATCTTGCATGTCTAATGCAACTTTTGGTACAGATACTCCATAATCTAGATAACAATATAAATTAACTTTTAACCCATCTTCTTCAACGTCTAAATAAACGCCTTTACCATGAGCTGATTTACCAAATAACTCTCCAACATTACTCGCAAGGTTGCCTCGCATTGCGTAGACCCCTTCAACTTTGCTGGCTGCAATTCCAATAATTACTTCAATCACTTCAGGCGCAATAATAATTTCGCCTTCTAAATTTTCTTGTCCGTTCTCAAGCACAAGGTTTGTATCAACTGCCATACATACCCCTCCTTATCTTTTTAAGCACGAGAAACATAAGACCCATCATCTGTATTAATAATTAGTTTATCCCCAGCATTAACAAAGAAAGGAACTTGTACTACAAGGCCAGTTTCCATTGTTGCAGGTTTTGAACCACCAGAAGATGTATCTCCTCTAATACCTGGTTCTGTTTCTTTTACTTCTAATTCAACTGTGTTAGGTAATGAAACACCAATTGTTTCTGTTCCGTACATGATGATTTGACATGTACTATTTTCTAACAAGTAATTCAATTCATTTTCAATTTGATCTTCACTTAATGAAATTTGTTCATAATTTTCTGTATCCATGAAAACATAACTATCTCCATCAGCATACAAATATTGCATTTGACGATTGTCTATTTGTGCTTTAGCAACTTTTTCACCT
Organism: Vagococcus humatus; assembly: GCF_003950325.1. Taxonomy (GTDB): domain Bacteria; phylum Bacillota; class Bacilli; order Lactobacillales; family Vagococcaceae; genus Vagococcus_C; species Vagococcus_C humatus. The sequence continues at coordinate 350,613 of NZ_PXZH01000002.1, read as the reverse complement.
GCACGGAAAGTTTTTTCTTGGACAGCACCTGTTCGTAAATTTTTTAATTTTGAGCGAACAAATGCAGCACCTTTACCTGGTTTAACGTGCTGGAAATCTACCACACGCCAAATTCCGCCATCTACTTCAATTGTTAAACCTGTTTTAAAGTCATTTACAGAAATCATATATTTCCTCCTACTAAACTAATCTGTAGCTTAGTTTATCATGATTTTTTTACCATTGCCATGAAAAACTTTACTTAATTAAATCAGCCCTACTTCTCTTACTTTAGTTAAGTTTATAAAATGATTAATTCTTTCGGTGAATGGGTCAATACAACATTACCTGTTTCAGTGATTAATAAATCATCTTCTATTCTTACCCCGCCAAGTCCTGAGTAATAAAGGCCTGGTTCGTCTGTAATTACATTTCCTGGAACAAATTTCTTTTCAGCTAATCTAGAAACATTTGGTCCTTCGTGAATCTCTAATCCAATGCCATGACCTAAAGAATGGCCAAAAGCTTCTGCATGCCCTTTAGAAGCAAAATAATCACGCGCAACAGCATCTAATTCTACACCAGTCATACCCGGTTTTGCGACGTCAATCACTTTCAACTGAGCATCTAATACTAATTGATAGATTTCTTTTAATTTCTCTCCTGGATCTCCTAAAGCAACCGTTCTAGTCATGTCTGACACATAACCTTTGTAGTAACAACCAAAATCCATCGTGATTAAATCTCCACGTTCAATGACTTTCTCACTTGCCACACCATGAGGCATAGCTGAACGTAAACCACTTGCTACAATGGTTTCAAAGGAAACACCTGAAGCTCCTTTAGAGCGCATATAAAAATCTAACTCATTAGCTACTTCTATTTCTGTTACACCTGGCTTAATGAAGGTTAAGATATGTTGAAAGGCTTCATCTGCAATAGCACAAGCCTGTTTAATGGTAGAAATTTCTACTTCTTCTTTCACTTCTCTTAACGTTTCAATAATGCCAGCAACAGGAATTAACTCACAACCAAACATCTCATCTAGGCGAGTATAGGTAGCAAAAGACACATGATCTTCCTCAAAGGCTATTCCTTCTAAATGATCTTGATCAATGATATCAGCTACTTCATCATAGATAGGTCCTTTATTTTGGACAATCTCATATCCTTCACATTGACTGCTTGCTTGTTCTGTATAACGAAAATCAGTGACAAAATACGCTTTATCTAAAGTGATAACGGCTAAACCAGTTGTCCCTGTAAAGCCAGTAACATAGCGTAAATTATATGGACTAGTTACTAAGAAAGCCGGGATGTTCTTTTGTCTCATTTCAGTTCTTAATTTTTCAATACGATGAATCATCTAGTCTACCCTCTTTCTACTTTTTTATATCATTTTCATTATATCAAAATAGCTACCAGATTAACACTACCAAACAAAAAAGAGCAACCTTTTTAAAGGTTACTCTTAGTTTTAGTCATTATTATTGGGCAACTGGGTAAACAGAAACCTGTTTTTTATCCCGGCCTTTACGTTCGAAACGAACAACACCATCAACTTTTGCGTATAATGTGTCGTCTCCACCTTTACCAACATTCACACCTGGGTAAATTTTAGTTCCGCGTTGACGGTATAAAATTGATCCACCTGTTACAGTTTGGCCATCAGCACTTTTAGACCCTAGACGTTTTGATTGAGAATCACGTCCGTTGGCAGTAGAACCGCCACCTTTTTTATGGGCAAAAAGTTGTAAATTCATTTTTAACATGTGTTGCACCTCCTTAGTGCTTAGTATATGTCTGAATCTGTATATACTCAGAATATTGTTCTTCAATGTTAGTTAAACCTAACACTAAATTCTCTAGAATGATTTGGGCAATATTAGATTGTTCTTGGGTGATATCTTCTACAGTTTCAAAACGAAGATAACCTCCATTTTGTTCATCTGTTTCCACCAGCGGAGTAAAGCCAGCTAAAGCTTCTACCCCATTGACTGCGTTAATTGTTAAAGCAGAAGTAGCTGCACATACAATATCACTGCCAAAAGGACCAGCCTCTGCGTGACCTGTTAGTTCAAAACTAACGACACGACCATCAGTTTCACGAATAATCTTCCCTTGAATCATATCCATTGCCTTCTTTCATTCTTATGCGTTGATCGCATCAATCATAACTTTTGTATATGGTTGACGATGACCTTGTTTACGATGAGTATGTTTTTTTGGTTTGTATTTGTAAGTAACAACTTTCTTTTGTTTTCCTTGTTTTTCAACAGTTCCTTCAACAGTTGCTCCTTCGATGACTGGAGTACCTACTTTAGTAGATTCGCCGCCAACTAAGATAACTTCATCAAATACTACTTTTTCGCCTGCAGCAGCGTCAAGTTTTTCGATATAAATAGCTTGACCTACTTCAACTTTGATTTGTTTACCACCAGTTTTAACAATAGCGTACATTATTCAAAGCACCTCCTTATAATTTACTTAGACTCGCCAGCGTAAGCGACACAGGTTTGTGTACTGAATACTTATTTTGTGCGGTTGTAGTGTGGTGCCCACAATACAACAAAAAAATCATACCAAAAAAGAGCAGACAAGTCAATGAATAATTTGACAGTTTGCTCTTTTTCATTTCTTTTTCTAAGATATTTGAAAAAATTCTGTTAAATGTAAGTCATGAATCATATTGGACTGTAAAATATCATACACATTTTGTGCCATATAGCCTTTAGCATAAATTTTACCTTCTTTTAGCCAGCTATTTAAGCCGCCAATTAAGGTATAAGTCAAATAACTATACAATAAATCTTCTGGATATTTTTTATTACTTTTTTCCTGAAAGCTCATGTACTCTTGTATCAATTCACCTAATTTGTTTTTAATCACTAAAAAATAAGGACGAGCTTCCTCTGTTAGTAGAGCACTTATAAAAGTAGGATGTTGTTCTGCAAAATCAAAGGCATTTTGTAAATAGATGACAGGATACTCAGCAGTTGGTTGAGTGTCTGACAAATCATCTGATAATGAAGACGACGACTTGTTTGACTGAGTTGTAAGAGCTTGGACAAAATCTTCAATTAGACTTTCCATCATCACATGGACAAATTCAGTTTTATCTTTAAAATGCAAATAAAAAGTTCCTCGAGTAACACGAGCACTATTGGTCACATCTTTTACATTCATTTGACTAAGTTTATGGGTTTTTAACAAGTCTAAAAAGGCTTCACGTAATTTGTTTCTAGTTTTTATAACACGTGGATCAACTTTTATCATCTTTGTTCCTCTTCTCTGTTTCTATAAAGCGTTAACTATGAGAATGAACATAAAAAGCTTCTCATAATTTCTTAACTAGTATATAGGGGAAAAAGCGATTTGTCTACATTTTCCAAACATTGTAACACAATCTTAAACTATCTGATAGCTAGACCAATTTCTAATAATTGTCTAGTTACTTTCTCACTTGTCCAAGTATAAATGAGCTGTTTATTTACTTTTAAATTATCCAGGTTAAAAATAAAAAAACATTTTTTTATTTTTTTTGTTGACATTTCTTGTTTTATTGCATACAATATACCTGTTGTTAAAAATTTGTCATAGTAGCTCAGCTGGATAGAGCATTCGCCTTCTAAGCGAACGGTCGGGGGTTCGAATCCCTCCTGTGACGTCATAAAAAAAGAGTTTGGCTTAAGCCAAACTCTTTTTTTATTTTTATAACACAATATCCTCTTGCAACTTTGTTAAAAGTAACACCCCGTCCCCTAATGGTAATAAACTAGCAGTCAGATCCGGATGGTTTAAGGTTTTATCAAATAACTCATTTAGTTTTCGGTGAATCGCCCTTTGACTTCGGTGAATAGATTCAATCGGCTCAAAAACTGTTCCGCCCTGAAAAACATCATCAATCATGATGACACCACCTACTCGTAAATGTTCTAAACAAATAGGTAAAAATTCAATATATTTTGATTTAGCACAATCTAAAAAGATAAAATCGTACATCTCTTTTATTTCTGGCAGAATATCAGAAGCTTGGCCTTCTAACAAAGTTATCTTGTCTTCATTATCCATTTGTTTAAACGTATGTTTAGCTTTATTAATCATTACATCAAATCGGTCAATGGTCACCACTTGTCCATCCTCTGGTAAACATTCTGCCATTAAACTAGCAGAAAACCCAATCGCTGTTCCAATTTCTAAAATACGTTTAGGTTTCACTTGTGTTAATAAAAACTGTAAAAACACCACTGTTTCATGAGGAATAATGGGAATTCTTTCTTCATGAGCTCGTTCTTCTAATTCTTTTAACTTGCCTGTTAAAGGTTTTTGTTTCGTTCGCATTGCCTCTAACACATTTTTTTGGACAACAGGTAAGTCCATCATTCTATTTTGCATTCATTTCTCTCCTTTACATACGTTGTTATTATACGAAAAACTATTTCAAAGCGCAATTTCTAAATAAGTAAAAGAATTAAGGTATAAAATACATAAATGGTATAGTTGACATAATTAGATAAACACCCTATTATATAAACGTCAGTAAAAAATTGGTATGCTTGAGGTGACTTATGAAAAATAAAATAGATTGGTTTCAAAAAGGAATGACCCTTCCTCCAAAATCAGAAATCATGACAGAAATCATTAACTTGAAAGCGATTTTAAATCTACCTAAAGGAACAGAACACTTTATCAGTGATATTCACGGAGAATACGATGCTTTTCAGCATGTATTAAGAAATGCTTCGGGAAGCATTAAAGAAAAAATTCGCTATACATTTAATCACTGTCTCAATCAAATGGAGCAAAATGAATTTGCTTTTTTAGTTTACTATCCTGAAGAAATCATTAAAGAACAGGAAGAACATAAATCCCCAGAAGAATTGAAACAATGGTATTATCAAACCATTGAACGTCTCATTGAACTAATGCTTTTTGTTTCAAGAAAATATACTCGCTCAAAAGTCCGAAAGGCTTTACCAAAAGGCTTTGAATACGTTACTGAAGAATTATTATACCGGCAAAAAAATGATGAAGACAAATCAGATTATTACGATGAACTGATTCATGAAATCATTCGTCTAGGAAGAGCCAATGATATGATGATTGGTTTATGCTATTCTATTCAACGTTTGGTAGTAGACCATTTACATATTGTAGGAGATATTTTTGATAGAGGCCCTGCCCCAGATAAAATTATCGATGCCTTAATTGATCATCACTCAGTAGATATTCAGTGGGGAAATCACGATATTACTTGGATTGGTGCAGCTTCAGGCTCAGACATTTGTATCATGAATGTCTTACGTATTTCTGCTAGGTACAATAATTTAGAAATTATTGAGGACACTTACGGGATTAATTTAAGACCTTTACTAACTTTTGCTGAAAAAACTTATCAAGATAATCCAGCTTTTAGACCAAAAGTGGCTAAAGGAGCTAAGCTATCCCCAGAAGAATCCTTACAGATTACCCAAATGCATCAAGCGGTAGCTATTATGCAGTTTAAACTAGAATCTCAACTGATTAAACGGCGACCTGAGTTTAACATGGATCACCGACTCCTTTTACAGCAAATCGACTGGGACACCCAACAGATTCACTTAAAAGGAAACACTTATCCACTTGAACATACTTGTTTTCAAACCATTGATCCAGCTAATCCAGATCAGTTAACGAAAGAAGAGCAAAGTGTCATTAATCACTTATTGAAAGTCTTTTTAAAATCAGAAAAACTACAGCGACATATTCGCTTTATCATGGAAAAAGGTGAAATCTACACCCTTTATAACAATAATCTTTTAATTCATGGATGTATCCCTATGACTGAAACAGGTGACTTTAAGTCTTTAACCATCAAAGAAAAGCAGCTGAAAGGAAAAGCCTTACTAGATATGTTTGAAAAAGCTTTACGGCTTAGTTATACCCATCCTCATACTCACAATGATTTAGCTAAAGACTTAGTGTGGTATTTATGGACAGGAGAATCTTCTTCTTTATTTGGTAAAAATGAAATGACTACCTTTGAACGCTACTTCATTCAAGATAAAACCACACATAAAGAAGAAAAAAATCCTTACTTTACTTTGCGAAATCAAGAGGATGTTTGTCGAAAAATCTTGCATGAGTTTGGCTTAAAATCTCAAGACGGCCATATTATTAACGGTCATACACCAGTCAAAGAAATTAACGGAGAAAATCCAATTAAAGCAGGTGGGAAAATGATCGTCATCGACGGTGGCTTTTCAAAGCCATATCATTCCACTACAGGAATTGCTGGGTATACCCTTGTTTATAACTCCTATGGTATGCAGTTAGTTGCCCATCAGCCTTTCTACACGAAAAAAGATGCTATTTGTAAACGAACAGATATTATTTCTACTAAACGATTAGTAGACCGAGTATTACATCGTAAAAAAGTAAAAGATACTAACACAGGCAAACACCTTCAAGCAGAAATCGACTTTTTAGAAAGCTTGTTAACTCATAGAGAAGACTTTGACTTTTTAGAACACTCTTAATCTAAACAAAAAAACCACTTCCAAGAAGTGGTTTTTTTTAATAAGCTTATTTGTCTGAAAGACCATATTTTTTGTTGAAACGATCCACACGTCCGTCTGCTTGTGTAAATTTTTGACGGCCTGTATAGAATGGATGTGAATCAGAACTGATTTCAACGTGTAGTAATGGGTATGTATTACCATCTTCCCATTCAATTGTTTCTGCAGTGTTCTTTGTAGAACCTGATAAGAATTTGTATCCTGTAGTTGTATCCATGAAAACTACTGGACGGTAATCTGGATGGATATTTGCTTTCATGTTTTTCTCTCCTTTGCCCTGAACCATTTGCTGCTTCAGAGTTTATTTTTGTAACGGTCTAATGTTAACATATTTTAAAATCAATGACAATCATCTTTTTGAACTTTTTATATAAGAACCTCGGTTAAAAGAAACATCTTTAAAACTTTCAAAAAAATCCTGGTTATTTTTTGTGCGTTTTAAAAATTTTAACAGTTGCTCAGTATACTCTAAAGCGTCTCCTGTCATATTATGACGCAATTTCCAAACTTCTTCTAAAGCAGTTGGAGCCATCAATAACTCTTCTTTTCGCGTACCAGATTTTTTCACATCGATAGCTGGGAATATCCGACGTTCAGATAAATCCCGAGATAAATGAAGTTCCATATTACCAGTTCCTTTAAATTCTTCATAAATCACATCATCCATTCGACTTCCTGTATCTACTAAGGCAGTAGCTAAAATGGTTAAACTGCCACCTTCTTCAATATTTCTAGCTGCTCCAAAGAAACGTTTTGGTTTATAAAAAGCTGCTGGATCGATCCCTCCACTTAAAGTTCTACCACTAGGCGGAATGACTAAGTTATAGGCTCTAGCTAAACGAGTAATGCTATCCATCAAAATAACTACGTCTCGTTTATCTTCTACTAATCTCATCGCTCTCTCTAACACAAGTTCTGCTACTCTAGTATGGTTTTGTGGCATCATATCAAATGTAGAAGACACCACGTCTCCCTTAACACTTCTTTCAATGTCTGTAACTTCTTCAGGTCGTTCATCAATCAGTAACACAATCAGCTCAATCTCAGGATAGTTTTCAGTAATCCCGTTGGCTATTTCTTTAATTACAGAAGTCTTCCCTGCTTTTGGTGGTGCTACAATCAACCCTCTTTGTCCAAAACCAACTGGAGCAAACAAGTCCATCATCCGTGTACTCAAACGATTGGGCGTTGTTTCTAGTATCATATGTCTATTTGGATAAAGAGCAGTTAAGGCTGGAAAGTGAGGCCGTTCTTTAGATTCTTCTGGATTTTTTCCGTTAACTGCCTCTACGTGCATTAAACCATAATATCTTTCCGACTCTTTAGGTGGACGAGCTTTACCTGATACTTTGTCTCCATTTCTTAGACCAAATCGTCTAATCTGAGAAGAAGAAATATAAATGTCTTCTTGACTTGGAGAATAGTTAATTGGGCGTAAAAAACCATATCCTTCATTTGTGACAATATCCAGAATCCCTTCCATCATGAAGAATCCTTGTTTTTCTGCCTGTGCTCGAATGACTGCTAAAGAAAGTTCTTTTTTATTCATTTGACTATAGTAGGGAATTTTAAATTCACGAGCATACTGATAAATTTCTTTCAGTGTGCTATTTTCTAACTCACTCATCGTTAAATAATCTTTCATAGACAATCCTCTATTCTTATTCGTCTTCATTAACCATGCGAATGTCTGCACCTAATGCAGTTAATTTCTCTACAATTTGATCATAACCTCGCAAAATGTATTCAATATTAGAGACTTTAGTTGTTCCTTCAGCCATTAAACCTGCCAGGACTAAACAAGCTCCTGCTCTTAAATCACTTGCTTTAACCTCTGCTCCGTGAAGTTTATTTGGCCCTTTCATAATAATCATGTTACCTTCTGTCCGAATATCTGCACCCATTCTTGCCAATTCAGGCACATGATTAATCCTTTTTTGATAAATAGTATCTACAATGACACTATCTCCTGTGGTTTTTAACAACAAAGGAGTAATAGGTTGTTGTAAATCTGTTGCAAAACCAGGATACGGGAAGGTTTTAACATCTACTCCAATTAACTCAGATGCTGGATGAACATAAATAGAATCTTCTCCAATGTCCATTGGCACACCCATTTCTTCTAATTTAGATAAGAAGCTTTCAATGTGTTCATGAATCACATTTTTAACTAAAACACCTTCACCTAAAGCTGCTGCTAAAGAAAGATAGGTCCCTGCTTCAATTCGGTCAGGAATAATAGAATGTCTACAACCGTGAAGTGTTTCCACTCCATCAATTCTAATCTCATCCGTACCTGCCCCTCTAATTTTAGCTCCCATATTATTTAATAAAGTCGCTACATCAATAATTTCAGGCTCTTTCGCCGCATTTTCAATCACTGTTCTACCTTTTGCTTTAACAGCTGCTAACATGACATTAATTGTCGCACCAATGGATACCATATCCATAAAAATACGAGTTCCAGCTAAACCTTCTTCTGGTGCTTTTAAATAAGTCGCTCCGTGTTCAGTTTTTACATCTGCTCCTAAAGCTTCAAATCCTTTAATGTGTAAATCAATAGGACGAGGCCCTAAGTAGCAACCACCTGGAAGTCCTACCACACCTTCACCAAATTTACCTAATAAAGCTCCCATAAAGTAATAAGAAGCACGTAAACTATTAATTTTTCCACTTGGCATTGGGACAGAAATCATGTGAGTCGGATCAATAATCATGGTGTTGTCCTTAAATGTAACAGATACACCCATTAATTCTAAAATTTCTTTCAAAGAATAAACATCGTTGATATCGGGGACACCTTCAAGGATAACCGGGGAATCAGCTAAAATAGCTGCAGGAATTAAAGCTACTGCACTATTCTTAGCTCCATTGATGGTCACTTCTCCTTTTAAAGGTCGGCCACCATTTATGACAAATTTTTTCATATTTTCACTCATTCCTTAAGATCTTTCATCAATTTAAGTCTTGATGGCGTTTATTAACAAATAGTCAATAAACCGTCATCATTTTACCATACTTTACCTTAATAAAAAAGGCAGACTTCTTTAACTAACTTCTACTTTATACTTCTTTAAATTTTTCTACTTTGATTTACTCTAACATCATAAATCGAACACTAACGGACAAACTAAAAAAATTGTCCGTGTTAAAGAAAACCTTTTCAAGGTATATTAAAAGTGCAAAGAGGAAAGACAAAAAGAAAGGCGTGTTAGACAAATGAAAAAAATTATTAACCAACCTGAAAATGTTGTAGATGAAATGTTAGACGGCTTAACTTATGCCTATAGCGAGTTAGTTTCAAGATTAGATGAAAGCGGTGTTATCATCAGTAATCATCTAGCAGACAACAAAGTCGCTTTAATTAGCGGAGGTGGAAGCGGTCACGAACCTGCTCATGCTGGTTTCGTTGGTCAAGGAATGTTAAGCGCTGCCGTTTGTGGACCTGTTTTTACATCTCCTACACCAGACCAAGTATTTGAAGCTATTAAAGCAGCTGATCAAGGTGCTGGCGTTTTCTTAATTATTAAAAATTATTCTGGTGACGTGATGAACTTTGAAATGGCACAAGATATGGCAGATATGGAAGATATTCGAGTAGAAACTATTATTGTTGATGATGACATCGCAGTAGAAGATAGTACCTTTACAGCTGGTAAACGTGGCGTTGCTGGAACAGTTTTAGTTCATAAAATTTTAGGTGCTGCTGCTGATCAAGGCGCTTCATTAGATGAAATTAAAGCCTTAGCAGACAAAATCGTCCCTAATATTAAAACTTTAGGTGTAGCATTAAGCGGTGCAACTGTTCCTGAAGTAGGACATGCTGGCTTTACATTACCTGAAGACGAAATTGAATTTGGAGTAGGTATTCACGGAGAACCTGGTTACCGCCGAGCAAAAATTGCTCCTTCTAAAGAATTAGCTAAAGAAATTGTTGCTAAATTAAAAGGACAATTCAACTGGAAAAAAGGCGACCAATACGGTGTGTTAGTTAACGGTTTAGGTGCGACTCCTCTGATGGAACAATTTGTCTTTATGAATGACGTTAAAGCTTTATTAGAAGAAGAAGGTCTTAACATTACCTTTAAAAAAGTTGGCGATGTTATGACAGCTATTGATATGGCTGGCTTATCTCTAACAATGATTCATTTAGAAGAACAAGCTTGGTTAGATAATTTAAACTATGCTGTCAATACTATTGCTTGGTAAAAAAGGAGTTAAAAAATAATGAACGTAGAACAAACAACTAAATGGCTAGCATTATTTGCAGCTAAAATTAATGACAATAAACAATATTTAAGTGATTTAGATAGTGCTATCGGTGACGGAGATCATGGAATGAATATGGCTCGAGGCACCACAGAAATGCAAAAAGCATTGGAAGAAAAACAACCTGATACCTTAATGGATATTTTTAAATTAGCAGGTATGCAGTTAGTCAGTAAAGTTGGCGGGGCTTCTGGTCCTTTATATGGCTCTGCTTTCTTAGGTATGGCTAAAGCTGCTAAAGATTCAGATGATCTAGCAACTATTTTAGAAGCTGGTTTAGAAGGTATTCAAAAAAGAGGGAAAGCTGTAGCTGGTGAGAAAACAATGATTGATACTTGGGTTCCAGTTATCGCTGCTGTTAAAGCTAACGAATTAACTAAAGAAGTCGTTGAACAAGCAGCACAGTCTACTATTGATATGCAAGCAACTAAAGGACGGGCTTCTTATTTAGGTGAACGATCAATTGGACACTTAGATCCTGGTTCTGTATCTAGTCAATACTTATTTGAAACAATGATTGAGGCAGGTGTTATTAATGAGTAAATTAGGAATTGTTATGGTTTCCCATGTTCCAGAATTAGTTTACGGTATTTCTCGTTTACTAAATGAAGTCGCTAAAGATGTTTCTATCACGATTGCTGGTGGAACTGACGATAATGAAATCGGCACAAGTTTCGCTAAAATCGAAGAAGCTTTTGAGAAAAATGAAGGCGAAAAACTATTAGCTTTTTATGATTTAGGCAGTGCTAAAATGAATTTAGAAATGGCTATGGAAATGACGGATAAAGAAGTTGTCCTTTATGATACAGCTTTTGTAGAAAGTGCTTATACTGCTGCTGCTTTAGTTCAAGCTGGTGCAGCATTTGACATGATAGATGCACAGCTTCAACCTTTAAAAGTTAAATAATTAATTTATAGGTCGGTAATAACTGCGGCTACTTAGTCGTAGCTGCAGTTTATTATATAAGGTGAATCACCCAGTTTTTTAAATTTAGGAGGAATTTATTGTGAGAAAAGCTCTTATTTGTCCAACAAAATATGTTCAAGGTGAAGATGAACTATTAAATTTAGGTTACTTTGTTAAAACATTTGGAAAATCAGCTCTATTGATTGCCCATCAAGATGATATTAATCGTGTTCGTAAACAGTTAGATGAAACCGCTAACCGTTTTGATATCCAATTTGTTGAAAGCAGTTTCAAAGGAGAGTGTACTCGGGAAGAAATTGCTCGTCTACAAGAAGTAGCTAAAGAACAACATACTGACTGTGTTATTGGTTTAGGTGGAGGTAAAGCAATTGATACCTCTAAATGTGTTGCCCAAGGTGAAAACTTAATCATTGTACCAACGATTGCCGCAACAGATGCTCCTACTAGCCACTCTGCTGTTATGTATACGGAAGATGGAGAATTTGATGACTATGCTTACTTTAAACAAAGTCCTAGTGTGGTTATGGTAGATACTAAAATTATCGCTAACGCTCCTACTCGTTTCTTAGTATCAGGTATGGGAGATGCGCTTGCTACTTGGTTTGAAGCACGTGCTACAGCAAATGCTTATGCAAACGTGAATGCTGGCCTTCCTTGTGGTTATTTAACCAAAGAAACTGAACCTGCTAAAAACACTATTGCTGCTTTAACTATGGCAAAAGTATGTTACGAAACACTATTGGAAAATGGTTATAATGCTAAAATTGCTTGTGACAATAATTTAGTTACTCCTGCTTTAGAAAACATTGTTGAAACAAACATTTTACTATCAGGATTAGGCTTTGAAAGTAGTGGTTTAGCTGCAGCTCATGCTATCCATGATGGTTTAACTGCTTTAGAAGGAGCACATGGTTACTTCCACGGTGAAAAAGTGGCTTTCAGTACTATTTGTCAATTAGTGTTAGAAAATGCTCCAACAGAAGAATTACATGAAGTTTTAGACTTCTGTCTATCTATTGGTTTACCTGTTTGTTTACCAGACATTGGAGTAGATAGCATTACTTTTGATCAAGCACTTGAAGTAGCAGAAAAAGCTTGTATTCCTGAAGAATCTGTTCACTCTATGCCATTCCCAGTAAAAGTAGAAGATGTCGCTTCTGCTATCATCGCAGCTGACCAAATTGGGCGTGACTACAAAGAAAAGATGTTAGGATAGTCTTTCCTCATTCTATCTAACTATATAGCCAAAAGAAAAAATTCCCGTTTTATTGGATTGTAAGAAACGACTCACTTGTTAATGAGATAAACTCCTTAGCCAACCGTTTCTAATCTCCTTTAAAATCCTGGGAGTTTTTTCTTTTTTCTGCTCAAAACATAGGGATTTATGTTACACTAATACGGTAATGATTGCATAAAAGTATAAACTACTTTTTTAAGGGAAACGAGGTGACAACCTAATGAAAAAAATTATCAATCAACCTAAACAAGCCGTTTCACAGTTACTAGATGGAATTGCTTTTGCTCATAGTGATTTATTAACTAGAATACCGAAAACAGGTGTCTTGTTACGGAAGTATCAAGAAAACAAAGTAGCTTTAATCGCTGGGGGCGGAACTGGACATGAACCTGCCCACTCTGGTTACTTAGGAAAAGGCATGCTAGCTGCTAGTGTAAATGGACCTATTTTTGTTCCCCCTTCTCCAGAAGAAATTTTACTAGCCATTGAAAAAAGTGACCAAGGTCCCGGTGTGTTGCTGATTATTAAAAATTTTGATGTAGATGTGGCTAGTTTTTTAAAAGCAGAACAACTTGCTATAGAAAAGGGCCATCAAGTTAAACACGTAATTGTTAATGATGATTGTTCCATTGATAAATATAACTTTAAAAAACGTCGTCGCGGCGTGGCTGGAACGGTCTTCGTTCATAAAATATTAGGTGCTGCAGCTCATAAGGGCTACTCCCTAGAAGAACTAGAAACTTTAGGAATGGACGTTGTCCGCTCTATGAATACACTTGGGGTAGCACTGTATCCTGGTTCGATTCCTGGTAAAGATCAGCCACTCTTCACCTTAACAGATGACCAAATTTCTTTTGGTATTGGTATTCACGGAGAAAGTGGCTACCGAACAGAGCCTTTGTATTCATCTGAGCTACTAGCCAATGAATTAGTAAATAAGTTAAAAGTTCACTATGACCTAGCACCAGATAAACAATTTGCTATTTTAATTAATGGTTTAGGCGGCACTCCTTTAATGGAACTTTATATCTTTGCCAATGATGTCAGACAACTTATGGCCTTATCTGATTTAAATATTGCCTACTCTAAAGTTGGAAACTATATGACCTCTACCAATATGGCTGGTGTTTCACTAACCTTTTTAGAAATAAAAGATGAAGCCTGGCTAGATTTTTTAGAAGAACCTGTTCAAACCTATGCTTGGAATAACTAAAAGAAACGTATATCTTATTCAATAGATATACGTTTCTTTTTATAAACTAAATTTCTTTAGGTTAGCTATAATTGAGTCTTCTAACATTAATCCTATGTCATGACTCAAGGTTTTAACCGATCCCTCACAGCCAGATAATAACCAATCTTTCGTTAGACCAACAAAAGCATGACTGTAAAACATACACACAAAGTCAATTTTTTCTTCGGTAATAAAAAATTGATGCTCTGCTAAAATATCTCCAACAATTGTTCGCAGCAATTCTTTTGTATGCTTGAAAAAATATTTATCAAATGAATTTTGTTCAGAGACAGATAAAGCGTTCACATAAAAGGTTTGATTGGCTTGAAAATATTCTAAAATTCGTCTAACTACTTTTGTCCAATGCTCATAGTCTAAAAAGTCTTGAATATTCTCAGAAATTTCCTGACTATAAATCCAAGCTAATAATTCATATTTATCTTGAAAATGATCATAAAAAGTTTGCCGGCGAATTTCAGCTTCGGACATAATTTGCCTAATCGTAATTTTTTGAAAAGGCGTCTCTTGCATGAGTTTTTTTAGTGAATATGCAATCACTTTTTTTGTAATTAAAGACCCTTCCACACAAGCGCCTCCTTTTTATTAGTCTTATTTATTATAGCATGTTTTAGATATTCTTCATAAAAAAAGTATTGCCAGCTTTAACTGACAATACTTTTTCTCTTTCTTAAATTGCCACACTTTGTGAGAATTGACTGTTGTATAAATCTGCATAAAAGCCATTTTTCGCCATCAGTTCATCATGGTTACCTGTTTCAATAATATCTCCATGATCCATCACAATAATCGTATCAGCATCTCGAATAGTAGACAGACGATGAGCCACTACAAAACTGGTTCGTTTTTTAAGTAACTCTGCCATAGCTTCTTGAATTAATACTTCAGTTCTTGTGTCCACTGAGCTTGTAGCTTCATCTAAAATAAGCACTTGTGGATTAGCTAAAAAGGCTCTAGCAATGGTAATTAATTGACGTTGTCCTTGAGAGATATTCCCAGCTTCTTCATCTAAGATAGTCTGATATCCATCAGGTAATCGTCTAACAAAATCATCTACTCGAGCAGCTTTAGCAGCTCGGTAAACTTGTTCCTCAGTTGCTTGTTCGTTTCCATAATGAATATTATCAAAAATTGTGCCTGTAAATAACCAAGTATCTTGTAACACCATTGAAAATTCTTGTCTCAAAGTCTCTCTTGATACATCTCGGATATCTACCCCGTTATACTTAATACTACCGCCTTTTACATCATAAAAGCGTTCAATTAAATTGATTAAGGTAGTTTTACCTGCACCAGTTGGCCCAACTACAGCAACCATATCCCCTTCATCTACTTCTAGATTAAAGTTTTTCATCAATAGTTCACTGTCTTCGTAACCAAATTGAACTTGATCAAAAATAACTTTTTTATCTGTTTCGATGACTGGGACCCCAGATGGTTCATTCGACATTTCAGCTTCATCTAACACTTCAAATACCCGTTCAGCTGAAGCAATAGTAGATTGAATAGTATTTAGTAAGTTAGCAATTTGAGAAATCGGCTGAGCAAATTGGTTAGAGTATTGTAAGAAAGCTTGCACATCTCCAATTGGTAACTGACCATTGGCTACTTTTATTCCGCCTAAAACAGCTACTAAGATATACCCAATATTTTTAATAAAATTCATCAAAGGCATAATCATCGCTGAAATAAACTGAGCTTTCCACCCTGCTTTAAACAACTTCTCATTTTGTTCTTCAAACACTTGGATGGCTTCTTGTTCATAGTTGAAACTTTTGATTACAACTTGACCTGCATAGCTCTCTTCTACTTGATTGTTTAAAAGACCTAAACTCTTTTGCTGTTCTCCAAAATATTTTTGAGATTTAGGCGCAACAAGCATCACAACAATTAAACTTAAAGGCACCGTAATAACTGCCACTAAAGTTAACTTAACACTAATCGATAGCATCATAATTAAAATCCCTACAAAGGTTACTAAACTTGTTACAAGCTGCGTTAAACTTTGTTGGAGTGTACCAGAGATGTTATCCATGTCATTAATTGCTCGGGACATAATATCCCCATTGGAATGAGTATCATAATAACTAATAGGCACTCGGTTCATTTTTTCTTTTAGCTCTTTACGCATTTGATAGACGGTTCTCTGAGACACTCGTGTCATAATAAATTGTTGTAAAAAACTAAAAACTGAGGAGATAGCATACATACTTAAGACGATTAATAAAATATGTGCCACTTTGTCAAAGTTAACAGGAAACTGCTCTAACTTTTCTCCAGCCATCATTAATTTAGCGCCTTGCTTAATCCCTTCAAATATTTCAGTCGTAGCTCTCCCTAATACTTTTGGAGTTCTAATTTGAAACACAGTTGACGCAATCGCCAAAATAAATACTAATCCAATTAAATAGGAACGTGTAGACATGTAGCGAACCAACCGTTTAGTGGTTTGCCAAAAGTTCTTTGGTTTAACTACTTGTTTATTTCCGCCATGTGGTCCTCTCATGCAATCTCCTCCTCTCTTAATTGGGAACTAATAATTTCTTGGTAGGTTGTACAATTTTCTTTTAACTCTTGATGGGTTCCTTTTCCTACCAATTTCCCTTCATCTAATACCAAAATAATATCTGCATCAACTACCGTACTAATTCTTTGAGCAACTAAAACGACAATACTATCGGTAACATTTTCTTTTAAGGCTTGACGTAATTGTCCATCAGTTTTAAAATCTAGTGCTGAAAACGAGTCATCAAACACATACACATCTGCCTGTTTAACTAACGCTCTTGCAATACACAACCTTTGTCTTTGACCTCCAGAAAAATTACCGCCACCTTGTTCAACCCTACTGTCTAAGCCCTCTGGTAGCTGAGAAACAAAGTCTTTAGCTTGAGCAATCTCTAGAGCTTTCCATATTTGTTCATCTGTTGCTTGTTGATCTCCGTACAACATATTATCCCGAATAGTTCCTTTAAACAAACGAGCTTTTTGAGGGACAAAACCTATCCGACTACGTAAATCTTGTTGCCGATAGCTTCTAATATCTGTCCCATTCATTTGAATGCTACCATTTTCTACCTCAAAAAAACGAGGAATTAAATTGACTAACGTGGTTTTACCAGAACCAGTTCCACCAATAATAGCCACTGTTTCCCCTTTTTTAGCGGTAAAATCAATCTGTTGTAAAGAACATTTTTCAGCTCCCGCATATCTAAAGTCCACTTGTTGAAAACTTAATTCAGGAGAAGCCTCTGTTAACTCCACTGGCTTTTCAGGATCTAGGATATCATCTTTCATATCTAAGACCTCATTAATCCGTTCAGCTGATGCTTGAGCTCGAGGCACAAACACAAAAATCATCGATAACATCATGAAACTCATTAAAATTTGAGTCGCATAAGTCATAAAGGCAATAAGATTACCAACATCCATCTCCATATTGGCTATATAATGACCTCCTTGCCAAACTATTAAAATATTCGTTCCACTCATAATTAAGGTCACGATTGGAATTAAAAAAGCCACAATCGTATTCACTTTAATCGCCGTATTCACAAAATCTTGATTGGCTGTATCAAATCGTTTTGCTTCATAATCATCTCGGTTAAAAGCTCGAATAACTCTAACCCCAGTTAAACCTTCTCGAAAAATCAAATTCAGTTTATCTGTCTTCGTTTGCATACTTTTAAATAAAGGAACAGCAAAATACATTACCACACCTAGAAAAACCATTAAAATAGGAATAACGTATAAAAATATTTTAGTTAGCTGATGATCTAATCGGTAAGCCATAATACTAGCACCAATTAAGGTAATAGGGGCCATCATCATAATTCTTAACCCCATTTGCGTAACCATTTGAATTTGGTTCACATCGTTGGTAGTTCTAGTAATCAACGTAGCTGTCCCAAACTGGTCAAATTGATCTAACGACGCATACTCTACCTTTTGATAAATCTCTGAGCGCAGACGTTTACCTAATTTTTGTGACTCTTTTGTAGCAAAAAATGTATTTCCAATTGAAGCTAAAATACTAATAACTGAGTAACCTAACATCACTAACCCTACTGACCAAATATACTTAACATCTCCTTTACTAACACCATTGTTAATAATATCAGAGGTTAAAGTAGGTAAATATAGATCACTTAAAACTTGTACAAACATAAAAACAATCGCCATTAATACAGAAAAAAACGACATTTTTTTTAATAATTTTCCCATTCATTTTCACCTTCTTCACTTTGATACACCCCGTATTTCAACCAAATTAATTTACGGGAAAATCCATGCTTCATTTCATCTAAATCAATCGACTCATTTCGTAGTTTTAATTTATAAGCATGATTGACTGAATTTAGCACCATAGAAGCTAGTAATCGAGCTAACGAAACTAGGGAAGCTTCATCTTTAAATTTTAGCTTAGAAGCATCAATTCTATCTAATAACCGTTTACCGTGTTTCACGTGCTCTTGATGTCGCCAGGATTTTTTACGTTCAATTTCTGCCACTTCCTTCGTTAACTCAGGAGATAACTTACTTGTGCCATGATAGTCCATAAACATAAAGAAATTTTGATAGAACTCAGCATGAGGGCCTTCAATAAACTCTGGTAACATTCGGTAAAAATAGGTTTCAGTCGCCTTAAATAAATCTCCCTGATTTTCCACTAAAAAATACTCAAAATCAAAATGACCTTCCTCTTTTAATTTTTTATGATAAAAATAGTAAAGATCTTCCTTGTCCTCAAAATACTGATAAAAACTACCTCTTGGAATCTTGGCTTCTCTTACAATATTAGCAATGGATACTTCTTGTAAGGGGACTCTTTCAAACTCTTTCCTAGCCGCTTGAAGCAAACGCTTTTGTTTATCTTCTGGTAATCTGAAAAATGTTTCCTTTGGCATCTTTCTCCTCCTTCCTTCACTAACCTTTTATGACATGTTGTCATTATATAATGACAACATGTCATAATTCAAGAAAAAAACTTTGATTTTTTTTTAAACATTATTTACTTACCTTATAAACTATGAAATAATCAGAGTAATATTTTATAAAGAGAGGTACTTATCGTGAACAAAAAATTGTCAATGTCATCTTACCTTGCTGTCGGCTCCCTTTTATTCGGTTTATTTTTTGGAGCAGGTAACTTAATTTTTCCTGTCCACTTAGGTCAATTAGCAGGAGCTAATAGCCCCTTGGCAGCCCTAGGTTTTATTGTAACTGGCGTTGGACTTCCCTTTTTAGGTGTATTAGCCATTGGATTTTCTCAAAGTAATGGACTGTTAGAATTATCTAGCCGTGTGTCTAAACCCTTTGGACTATTTTTCACCTTAGCATTGTATCTAACTATTGGCCCATTTTTTGCCATGCCTAGAACTGCTACCGTTTCCTTTGAAGTAGGGATTGCTCCTCAATTAAGTGAGTCTAAACAACAACTTGCTTTACTTATTTTTTCTCTAGCCTTTTTTATCTTAGCTTTTCTATTTTCTTTAAAACCTTCTAAAATCATGGTTTGGATTGGGAAAGTTTTAAATCCTTTGTTTTTAATTTTTCTAGGGGTCTTAATCTTGGTTAGTTTTATTAAACCAATGGGAGCCATCTCAACTGGTATTCCCCAACAAAATTATAACCAGCAAGCTTTTTTCACTGGTTTCTTAGAAGGATATAACACCATGGATGCTCTAGCTTCCTTAGCCTTTGGGATTATTATTGTTCAAGCTATTAAAGAACTTGGTGTAACCAAACCTACAGACATTGCTAAAGACACCTTGAAATCAGGGATCGTTACGCTTGTTCTGATGAGTGTTATTTATGGTAGCTTAGCTTATATGGGAGCTACTAGTCTTGCGTTATTCGAAACTGGAGAAAACGGTGGGATTACTTTATCTCAAATTGCTACCCACTACTTTGGCACCTTTGGACAAATTTTACTAGCTATCATCATTACATTAGCTTGTTTAAAAACAGCCATCGGTCTTATCACTGCCTGTAGTGAAACTTTCCACCAAATTTTTCCTAAAATCTCTTACATCCAATTTGTTATCATATTCAGTCTATTAGGCTGTATGATTGCTAACCTTGGTTTAACAGCGATTATTTCCATTTCTATTCCTGTGTTAATGTTTTTATATCCATTAGCTATCGCTATTATCTTACTAGCCTTTTTATCGCCATTATTTAAACATCAATCTATCGTTTATAGATGGACAATTGGCTTTACTTTCCTTATTAGTTTAATTGAAGGATTTAAAAGTGCTCCTGCTGCAATCAGTCAATCAGCTTTCGTTCAGTGGATTGACGGAAATATCTATCACTATTTACCATTTTCTTCTATTAATATGGGATGGATTTGTCCCATGCTTTTAGGTTTATTGATCGGTTTAATCCTTTATAAAAAACAGGTAGCCAACTCTCATTAAATCTATGAACCTTTAATGTGAACTAAAAAAGCGCCTGACCTTTTAAAATTAAAAGGTCAGGCGCTTTTTATTCGTTAATCTTCTATCATTCTCTTTAAGCAAATTTAGTAATAAAGAAAATGATAGTAGGTATAGCTACCACATCCACAAATACCGCGCCACATAGCGGAGCAATTAGAAAGGCTTTTGTGGAACGCTTGTCGTATTTTTCACAAACAGCACTCATACAAACGACTGCCGTCGCAGCAATACCTAAGCCCCAACCCATAAAACCACCAGTCATCACTGCTCCGTCATAGTTTTTACCAAGTAATTTGAAAACAAAAAAGCGAGAGAATAAAAATAGAATCACTGTTTGAACTAATAAAATGATAATTAATGGCACCGCTAAATCAGCTAATTGCCAGATTTTTAAGGTCATAATCGCCATAGTTAAAAAGAAACCTAAACCAATATCTAAAATTAAATCGATAACTTTTTGATCCAGTTCAAATATTTCATGTTTGTCATTAATATTTCGAAATATAATAGCAATAAACATCGCACCTACATAGTTAGGTATAGCAAAGTTTTGGATCCCTAATCCTTCAATAAATTTAGAAAACATAATCCCGCCAACCATAAATACAAAAATTAAGGTTAGATGGGCCATAAAGTTTTGACTAGAAAAGATTTGCGTGCTTTCTTTTTCTGTTAACGCATCCATATCTAAACCAGATTCATCTGTTTCAATTTTTATATGATATTTTTTAATTAAATAGTCTGCTAAAGGACCTCCAACCAGGCTTCCCACTACTAAACCATAAGTAGCTGAAGCCACTGCTACTGTAGTTGCTCCTTCCACCCCTAATTTCTCAGCTACCGGCCCAAAAGCTGCCGCATTCCCGTGACCACCTACTAATGATACTGTTCCAGCCATAACTCCCATAATTGGATTTTGTCCCATAGCAGAAGCTAACCCAACTCCCACAACATTTTGAATGACAGCTAAAATCCAACAAGAAACTAAGTAAACAACTAATAATCTTCCTCCTGCTTTAAGAAGTTTGAAACTTCCGCCAAAACCAACACAGGTAAAAAAAGCTAGCATAAATGGCAGTTGTAACGTCACATCCATCTCGATTACTAATAAATTAGTTCCACGTAATAACCAAACCAAATTAGCGAAAATAAAACCACCAATAACTGGAGCAGGAATACACATTCTTTCTAAAATGGGAACTTTACGTCTAATATAGTAACCTAGCATCAAGAGTAATCCTGCCACCGCCACTGTTGTAATCATATCTACTTGCATGGTTCTGACTCCGTCGATCATTTGCACATCCATCTCTAAAACCCTCCTTTTTCATAAAAACGTATAAGGTTCCCCCTATATTCACTTTTCATTATACTATACTTGTTTTATTATTCCTACGTTTTTGAAAGCGCTATTATTAAATGAAATAAAAAACAGAAGGAGTCAATGGACACCTTCTGTTTTTCGCTTTTCTTTTATTAGATGTTTAAAAGTTAAAATAGGATGTTTCATTAACATACGCGGCCCTGAAAATCGCATAACTTCTTGAATTTTATCTTGATAATCTTGCCGGTAACAATGTTTCGGACAAGTTTTACAAGTAGGTTTCTTATCTCCAAATCGGCAAAAGTCTAAGCGAGTCATCACATATTTTTCTAATGCTTGTTTTTCTTTTTGTCGGCCTTGATGTCTAGGATAGCTATAGTAAATATCTAACATATACATCACTGTTTGTTTTTCTTCTTGAATAACAGGTCCTATATTTTTTCGAACCATCCTTTCAGCCCCTTTTTCATTTTTTTATAAAAACATCATCTCTTCAAAATTTCCTAAAATCTTCACATCTTGGGAGATACTGACGAAACAATTAGGATCCACTTCATTAATAATTTCTTCTAACGTTTCCATTTCATGATTAGTGATTACGGCAATAATAATTGCATGATTTTGATGGTTATACGCTCCTTCAGCATCTCTAATAACTGTCATTCCTCGAGTCAATTGCTCTTGAATTTTAGGAATTACCACATCTGGATTTTTAGTCACAATCATGACTTGGACTTTTTTATATTTTGTATAGACTAAATCTGTGACCTTACCACTTACAAAAATAGATAATAAACTGTAAAAGGCATATGGCCAACCAAATAAATAGCCAGCTGTAAATACAATGGTACCATTGATCACCATAGAAATAACTCCCACACTTTTACCTGTTAACTTTCTCAGCCCAATAATAACAATATCTAAACCACCTGTTGTTATTCCATGCTTTAAAGCAATGCCTAAAGATAAGCCATTCATTGCCCCACCAAAAATAGCACAAATAATTGGATCTTTAATCAAGACAACCGTTGGTACAAAATGAACTGCTAATGAGGCAAAGGTTACACTTATAATAGTGTATACAACTAATTTATGATCAATTTTAATCCACGCAATCACCAGTAAAGGTAAATTTAGCATGTAATAAATAACTGATATTGGAATACTTACCTGAAACCATCTGTCCATAATCGTTGTAAATATTTGAGAAATCCCTGTTAATCCTCCAGCATAAATATGAGCTGTTTGCCAAAAGAAATTTAAGGCTATCGCATATAAAAATGCATAGACTGTGACAACAGTTAATTTCGTTGCATTTTTGCGCATCCACTCTTGATTTAATACATTTAACACTCAACCACTTCCGTTCTATTCTATAATTTCTCTCCTTTTAACTGTTATCTTTAAGATAGCACAAAAGAGACTGAGCAACAATCTCAGTCTCTAAGGGAATCCTCTTGTTTGTGAGTAGACTAGAATTGAATATCTAATTCTACTTCTTTTTCAACAGCTTCTAATAAAGAACCATCTATTAATAAAGCAGTTGCTTTTTCTAACTCATCGTACATTTCAATTTCTTTATCTAATTCGATAAAGTCAACAGATTTTCTGAATGTTTCGTAAGCTGCTTTAGTTCCTTTACCTAAGTCACCATTTTCTAAACGGAAGTCTAAAGCTTGACAAGCAGCCATAATTTCAGTTGCAACAATACGACGAGAGTTTTTAACGATTTCTAATGCTTTACGTGCTGCAGTAGTTCCCATACTTACAAAGTCTTCTTGGTTTTCACAAGATGGAATTGAGTCCACACTTGCTGGGTGAGACAAGATTTTGTTTTCTGATGCTAATGAAGCAGCAGCATATTGTGTAATCATGAAACCTGAGTTCAATCCTGGGTGTTTAACCAAGAATGATGGTAAACCACTTAATTGTGAGTTTACTAAACGTTCTACACGACGTTCAGATACATTTCCGATTTCTGAAGCAGCAATTCCTAAGAAGTCAAATGGTTGTGCCATTGGTTCTCCGTGGAAGTTACCACCTGAAATAACATCTCCACTACGAGTAATAATTGGGTTATCTGTTACAGAGTTAATTTCAATTTCAACTTTTTCTTTCACGTAAGCAATACTATCTTTACTTGCTCCATGAATTTGAGGGATACAACGTAATGTATAAGGATCTTGTACACGTTCACGAGTTGCTGGTGTAGTTAATGTACTACCTTCAATTAGGTGACGAATGTTACGTGCAGTAGCTAATTGTCCGCTTTGAGGACGGATAATATGTAAATCTTCATCAAAGGCATTGTAGATACCATTGTGAACTTCTAATGATAATGCTCCTGCTACGTCAGATAATTTAAGTAATTGGATAGCATCATAAGTTGCTAATGCTCCAATACCTGTTAATACAGTTGTACCGTTAATTAATGCTAAGCCTTCTTTTGCTACTAATTGAATAACTGGAACGCCAGCTTTTTCCATTGCTTCTTTCCCTGTCATTAATTCACCTTTGTAATAAGCACGGCCTAAACCTAACATTGGAAGAACCATGTGAGATAATGGTGCTAAGTCTCCTGAAGCTCCTAATGATCCTTTACCAGGAATATGAGGAACAACGCCTTTATTTAACATGTTCATTAATGTGTTAATAGTGCTTAAACGAATACCTGAGTAACCTTTAAGTAATGAGTTAATACGGATTAACATAACAGCACGTACCACATCTTCAGCTAAAGGTTCACCAAAACCACTTGAGTGAGTTCTGATTAAGTTTTCTTGTAGTTGTGTACAATCATCTTTATCAATACTTACGTTACATAATGAACCAAATCCAGTTGTTACACCGTAAACTACTCGTTCGTTCTCTACAATATCATCAATAATTTTACGAGCAGCGTTTACTGCTTCAATTGCTCCATCAGATAATTCAACTGTAGCACCTTGGCGTGCAACCTCTACTACGTTTTCTAAAGTTAAATCGTTACCAGTTAAAATAATATTTTTTGACATAATGAACTCCTCCTACTATTCTCCAAATTCTTTTATCTGTTTATGGTTCCTGATTTATTTATGTTTATTCTGCTGCTTTGTTTGGGGTTTCTGGTGCTTTATCTGCTTTCCCTTTACCATTTAAAACAAAGTAAAGAATACTTGCAACGACAATACCAACTCCAGCAAAGATCAAGTTAATTTTAGCTGTAGCTGACACCATCCAAATACTTACCACTACACTTAAAATAGGAATAACAGGTCCAAATGGTAATCTAAAGGTTGGTTTAACTCCCATATCTTTTTTACGTAAAACAATGACTGCTAAAGCTGTTGGAATGTATTGAATGAAACGCATTACCACACTTAGTTCAGCTAATTGTTCAAATGAACCACTTAATACAAGCATACCTGCTAAAATACCAGATACAACGATAGCCACAATTGGTGCTCCCCGGCGATTTTGTTTTGCAATCACGCTAGGTAATAATCCTTCGTCTGCAATTGAAGCTGCATAACGTGGAACCATCATAGAATCTCCCATGTTCAATCCACCAATAGAAACTAATGCACCAATCGCAATTAAGTACTTACCAGCAGGTCCAATCATTTTCATGAAGGCATCTTGAACTGGTGATACTCCGTTCATAATGCTTGGTCCAAGCATTGCAATTGTTCCGACTAAAATAATAAAATAGAAGAATGATACTGCAATAATTGACATTAAAATTGCTCTAGGTACATTTTTCTTCGCATTTCTCATTTCACCAGCCACAATTGGTAAAGCTTCAAATCCAATGAAGGCATAAAATACGATTAATGAGGTAGAAGCCATAGATTGAGATAGACTAACACCTGGTTTTAATTGTAAGAATGGGGTAAAATGCCCATGTTGGAATCCATATTTAATAAAGAATAAGCTACAAATTGAAAATGCCACAATTGGAATCAGTTTAGCAACGGTAATAACCACTGTAAATGTTTTAGAAGTTTTCACCCCAAAACTATTAATAACTGATAGAACAATCAACAGTAAAATACTTACCATAGTTTCTTTTCCAGCTACTTGAGGGAACAAAGCTACTAACAACTTAGCAAATCCTGCTGCCATAGCTGACCAAGCAATAACCGTTACAATCCAACCAAGTAATCCAACGTTAAATCCAATAAAATCACCAAAGGCTGCTTTAGAATACTGGAAAGCACCACCATTTTTACTGAAATATCCTGCCACTTCCGCAAAACATAAAGCAAGTAATAATACCAATAGCACATCGGCTAATAGAGCTACAATAGATGCCGGCCCCATTCCATCGTAAATACGTTGAGGTAAAAGAAATATTCCTGATCCAATAACTGCGTTAATTCCGTATAGTGTTGCACCGGTTAGACTAAATTTAGCCTTTTCATTTTCCTGACTCATTTGAGAATCTCCTCTCCAAATCCTTGTTTTGGGTACTTGTTAAAAGTTTATTCAAGTCATGCAACTGGCTTTTATAAACTAGTGACTGTATTTGATTCTTAGACAAGTAGGACATCATTCTTATAGATAACACTATCCACAAATGAAATCCTCTAACCTGATAGAGCAATCTTTAACATTACTCTTTTCAAATTCATAAAAAGCCAACAAGCGGTTTTTATCTGTACTTTTTAAACATTCAACAAGTTATTCACTGCTAGAAAAAGTGCATCAATCATAAAAACATCCGCGAAAAACAACTGTGTTTCTTTAATTTTTTAATCTTATGCTGGCTTTTATTGCTAGAGGTTTGTGTATAGATGTCATATTTGGCGCTAAAGTAAGGGTAACCGGTTCAGATAACTCTGATAAATACAAACTATCCCCTTTAGTTAACTTATAACTGCTGTTTTTACCATGTTGACACACGGAGACATCAATAAAATCTTCTAACGAATAAAATAAATAATCTTGATTTGGTTCTAATTGCTGTTCTAATACTTGCGTAAGTACTTCTAAACTACCTTCATACCCTTCTTGATACATCAAGTTAAAATCCACACAAGTCCCAATACTTTTAGTTGGATTTTTCCCTTGAAAACTATCTTGTTCCAGTGGTCCAAGTTCTACAACTCGCTGCCCAGTTGGCTCATCATGAAATAGGGTGACATTCCCTTCTAAAATCATAATGTCTCGGTTAAACCCTGTCAGATCGCTGAAGTTACTTTCATTTAACTCCACTGTTGCTGAGGATAGACGGTAATCAAATTGACGATTGTTATAATCACCTGAAGCTGGTGAGAGAACAAGTTCCCTTGTCTCTCCACCACTCCAAGTACTTACGTGATAATCCTCTTCGGTAAGTCGACGTATATTCATTTCAGTTTTACTCCTTTTCTAGAATAACCCTGTAATGACTCCTGACTCATCCACATCTATTTTTTCTGCCGCTGGAACTTTTGGTAAACCTGGCATTGTCATAACTGCTCCAGTTAACGCTACAATGAATCCAGCTCCTGCTGAAACTTTTAAATTACGAATAGTAATAGTAAAGTCAGTTGGTCGACCTACTAAAGTCGCATCATCAGAGAATGAGTATTGAGTTTTAGCCATACAAATTGGATAGTTGCCAAAGCCTAAACGCTCTAATTCAGTTAATTCTTTACGAGCAGCTTTAGTTAACTCAACACCTTTACCTCCGTAAACCTTTTGAACAATTTTATTTAATTTTTCTTCAATACTATCTTCTTCATCATAAACAAAACTGAAATTATTTTCTTTTTCTGCTAACTCAGCCACTTTTTCTGCTAGTTCAACACCGCCTTCGCCGCCTTTACCCCATACATCAGATAAGACAACATCTACTCCACGTTCTTGACAAGCTTTATAAACAGCTTCAAGTTCAGCATCTGTATCAGTTGGGAATTTATTAATTGCCACAACTACTGGAAGTCCATATACATCTTGAATATTTTCTAAGTGTTTTTCTAAGTTTGGTAGACCTTTTAGTACTGCTTCAACATTTTCAGGCCCTAATTCTTTCTTAGGAATGCCACCATGCATTTTAAGAGCACGAATAGTTGCTACTAAAACAACTGCTGATGGCTTCAAATCAGCTAATCGACATTTAATATCGATAAATTTCTCTGCTCCTAAGTCAGCACCGAATCCACCTTCTGTGATAACGTAGTCTGCATATTTCAAGCCCATTTTTGTTGCTAAAACACTGTTACAACCATGAGCAATATTAGCGAATGGTCCACCATGAATTAAAGCTGGTGTATGTTCTAATGTTTGAACAATATTTGGGTGAATAGCATCTTTTAATAAAGCTGTTAAAGCTCCTTCTGCTTTTAGATCACCTGCTGTAACAGGTTCTCCTTCAAAAGTATAAGCTACAATCATTTGACGTAATTTATCTTTTAATTCAGTAATATCATTTGCTAAACATAATACTGCCATGATTTCAGAAGCTACTGTAATGTCATAACCATCTTCTCTTGGCACACCATTTACTCGGCCTTGTAAACCATTCACAATGTGACGTAATTGACGATCGTTCATGTCAACTACACGTTTCCAAGTAATTTTACGGCTATCAATGCCTAGTGCATTACCATGATGAATATGGTTATCTAACATTGCAGCTAATAGGTTATTAGCTGCTCCAATTGCATGGAAGTCACCTGTAAAGTGTAAGTTAATATCTTCCATTGGAACTACTTGGGCATATCCTCCACCAGCTGCTCCACCTTTTACACCAAAAACTGGTCCTAAAGATGGTTCACGAACTGCAAGTACTGCTTTTTTACCAATCTTAGTGAATGCATCTGCTAATCCTACAGAAGTAGTTGTTTTTCCTTCTCCGGCTGGAGTTGGTGTGATAGCTGTAACTAAAATTAATTTACCATCTGGTTCATTTTCTAGTTTTTTCAGTTGATTCACATTTAATTTAGCTTTGTATTTACCATACATATCTAGTTCATCTTTTTCGATTCCTAGAGTTGCTGCTACTTCTTCAATTGGTTTCATTTCTGCTTTACTTGCGATTTCAATATCTGATAAATGTGCCATTGTTTCTATTCCCTGCTTTCTTTAGTCTCCTAATTTAACCTTAAAACCTTAACCTTAAAAACTTCTACCTATTATGTGTGACTAAATAATTGCATAAAACAATCAGAATATTACCAATTCATTGATTAAACAATTTCTAAAATTTCTTCATATATTTTATCTGCTAAAGCACAACCTTCTTTTAAGATAACTTCTCCTTCAGTCCGGTATTCTTTAACAAATTCTTCATCTTTAATACTTGATAAATTAATCAAAACATTTAACCAAGCACTTTGTAAGCCTGATTTTAGAGAAAGTGCTGCAACACCTAAGTCACTAGCTGCATTTGTATTAGATTTACCAATTGCACGATCTGTAATTCTTAACATTTCAAGCATTGCTTCCATCATACTATATGGAGATTTAGCTGCTCCTTTTAAAGCTACTTGCATAGCTTCTCTTCTTTTAGCCTTATCTTCATCTGTTTCTTTTGGCATGCTGAAAACTGCTGATACATCATTAAATGCTTCTGTATCTTTATCGATAGCTTTTAATAGCCAATCCTGAGCATCTGTTGCATCTTTTAAGACTTCTTTCATTTCTGCATCGTACTCAGCATATTTTTTCTTTCCTATAGTAAGTTGAGCAACCATCATA
Source organism: Vagococcus humatus (assembly GCF_003950325.1). Taxonomy (GTDB): domain Bacteria; phylum Bacillota; class Bacilli; order Lactobacillales; family Vagococcaceae; genus Vagococcus_C; species Vagococcus_C humatus. Next base: position 320,959 of record NZ_PXZH01000002.1, on the reverse strand, counting down.
ACTAAAGATGCTCCCATAGAAGCTGATAAAGCTGCTGCTGAACCTCCACCTGGTGCTGGAGCATCAGAGCCTAATGTTTGCATAAATTCTGTAATTTGCATATCAACTAATTTCATTGGTAAATTCTCCTATCCTAATAAGTGATTTTCTAGTACTTGTTTACCATAATCAAAGTCTTCAATTTGTAAGTAGTATTCAGCGCAATCAATTAATGCTTTGGCTGGAGTTAAACCAATTACTTCACTTCCAATAATGTTAACGCCGTAACGTTTAGCTTCCATGCGAATTGTTTCAAATGTTCTATATAAAGGAGTTCCTTCGAAGTTAACCATGTTCATGGAAACTTGAGCAATGTTACGATCTTCAAGCATTACGCCAATTCCTTTACAATATTTAAATCCGCCGCCTGAAGCACGAATGATTTTAGCAATTTTATTAGCAATAGTAATATCATCTGTATCTAAGTTTACGTTAAAGGCAACTAATGGCATTCTTGCACCAACTGCTGTAATTCCAGCTGTTGGGTGAATTTTACGTTCACCAAAGTCTGGCGCCCATTCTTCTTGTTGTAATTTTTCAGGCATTCCTTCAAATTGACCTTTACGAACTTTAGCTAAGTTTTTACGAGCTGGAGTTGCTGCTGATTCTTCATATAAGAAGATTGGAATATTTAATTCATCATTAATACGTTTAGCAACTTTTTTAGAAATTTCAATACATTCTTCTGTCGTAATATCTTTAATAGGTACAAAAGGTACAACGTCTGTTGCTCCCATACGAGGATGTTCCCCGTGATGTTTAGTCATATCAATATTTTCACTTGCATATTTTACTAAACGAAAAGCAACTTCTTGAATGCCTTCTTCATCCCCTACTAATGTAAAAACACTACGGTTATGACTTGCATCTGATGAGTGGTCTAACAAAGTAACCCCATTAACACTTTTTGCAGTTTCAACTAAGCCATTGATAACTTCTTGATTTTGTCCCTCGCTAAAGTTTGGAATACATTCGATTAATCTTGCCATGATTTGATACGTCCCTTCATCTATTTTTTCTTTTTAAAGTTTTTAACACTTATTAAATTTTTGTATAAAATGTTCCAGTTACATGTAAAGTAAGCGCTTTCTATAAATGTAAATGATCTTCGATAAACAGATATGATTGGGTGTTTGTTTAACCATTTTTTATAGTTTTCCTTCATACTTTATAAGCTAAAATCACTCTATACATAAAAAAATTATTGTTATTAAATTTTTAAACGTACAACTTTTATTCAGTTGTTATGACTTATTCCAAAATTCCTCCATTTCTTAGTTGTTCTTTATTTACGTTTAGGTAACGCTTTCAACTGAGTTAAGAATAACATTGCACCTATACACTGTCAACGCCTAAAATTAATGAAAACATCTTTCTTCAATTATTTATCAATTTTTTTATCATACTTTTTTCAAACTATTTTATTTTGGAAAATTGCTTTAATTTTTTACTACTTATTCTGATATTTATTTTTTGACACTTGTTTGACGGAACAACCTTATAGTTATAATTTAGCATTGTAAGCGCTACATATTTTAATGTTTGATTTTTTATAACTAAGTCAATTTATGAAGACAAATAGGTTTATATTAACTTATAGCCAATTACTTTTACTTTTTTCTCTAATGACAAATTTGTCTTTGTTGCAGCAGCTCATTCTTGAGTTTGCTTAAACAAAAGAAATAAACTAGAGATCATTAACAAATAAAACTCAAATTTGACGTTTAATAGATTCATTTTTTATTTTTTATACCTGTTAAAAAAAACAAAAAAAATATTTATTAAAATGAGAAAGTTTTAATTTTAGGTTAATTCTAATACCATTGATTGTTTTTATAAAAAAAAACAATCAATTACTATATTCTTATGAGGTGAATGATATGAAAAGATATGTTTTATTAATCGATTTTGGTAGTACCTTTACCAAATTAACTGCAGTAGATTTAAAAGAAACTAACATTCTAGCTACTGCTAAAAGTACTACTACTGTTACCAGTAATATTATGGAAGGATTTCATGCAGCATTAGCCCTATTAAAAGAAAAATTACCTAAACCGATTAGTTTTGATGAGCAATTAGTCTGCTCTTCTGCTAGAGGTGGATTTAGAATGGTAGCCATTGGTTTAACTCAAGATTTAACTGCCGAAGCTGCTAAACGAGCGGCTCTAGGAGCAGGCACGCGGATTTTAAAAACTTATAGTTACCGATTGTCTGATGACGATATAAAGGAGATGAACGATTTAGATCCTGATATTATCTTACTGACAGGAGGAACCGATGGAGGAAATATTAACTTTTTAACTTATAATGCTAAAAAACTGACAGAACTAACCTCTACTATTCCTATTGTTTTTGCTGGAAATAAATTTGCTATTCCTGAAGTTCAAACTATTTTTAAAGAAAGCCATTTATCTGTTTTTTATACTGAAAATGTGATGCCTAAAATTAATATGCTACATGCTGGACCTACTCGTAATATTTTGCGTCAAATTTTCATGGAAAAAATTATTGAATCAAAGGGTTTGCAAGATGTTTATCAATTAACTGAAGAACCTATTTTACCTACTCCTACTGCTGTCTTACATGCTGCATCTTTACTGTCAAAAGGCTATGAGGAAGAAAAAGGCTTAGGGGATTTAGTTGTATTAGATATCGGCGGTGCTACTACTGACCTTCACTCTATCGCTACTGGTAAACCTACTAATCCAAGTATTCGGGTAGAAGGTCTACAGGAACCAGTGGAAAAAAGAACTGTAGAAGGAGATTTAGGGATGCGTTATTCAGCTCTAAGTCTTTACGAAGCAACTCCCACTGAACTTTTTCACTATTATTTAGATACAACTACAGATTTGTCTAAAGACTTACTTCATACAGCCTGTCAAAAACGAAGTCAAGATCCTTGGTTTGTTCCTACTTCTCCTGTAGATAGACAAATTGATGAAGCAATGGCAAAAATCGCAACTGACTTAGCTTTTTCACGTCATGTTGGACATTTGCGCCAAGAAAAAACTCCTACTCGTTTTATTTATTATCAAAACGGTAAAGATTTAAGTGGTATTAAGGCAGTTATTGGAACAGGTGGAGTCTTAGTCCATAGCCTAGTTACCGAATCTATTTTAAAAGCTTGTCAACCAAAAGCTAGTGAACTCCATAGTTTAAAACCGAAAGCTCCTGATTTTTATGTAGACCGTACTTATATTTTATCTGCCATGGGGTTACTAGGAGATCACTATCCAAAAGAAGCTTTACAATTAATGAAAAAATATTTGATTCACTTATAAAAAAACTCCCTCAGATTAAACTCTGAGGGAGTTTCATTTTAATTAACTACACCAAAAATATGTTGCAATTTATTAATTTCAAACACATCACAATAAGGATTTAGATGAGATATTGCTTGCTTGTAATACTCAATCGGCTCTTGATCCATCACAGTGTGTAACAATTCCTGTAAAGAATCTTTTTGGCTTAGTTCATTACTAATAATAGCTTCTGCATAATAAACTGTGCCTAAATCTCTTGGATTAGATAAGGAATCAGAATATTTTTTAGAACTGACAATGCAATCAAAAGCTTTATCATAGCGTTGCTCTTCCAAGTAAACAAGAGACATGTAAGCATCTAATTGAGGTCTTTTCCATAAAGAAGAGAAATTTTCATATAAAGCGTAAGCTTTTTTTAAGTATTTTTTAGCTTGCTCATAATTAGCTAAAGCGTAATAACTTGCACCGGTATTAATGTAAAAAACAGATAAACTAGAATAGGATCCTTTATCTTCGCACAAATCAATCGCTTTTTGGTACATCTTTAAAGCTGCTAAATAATTCCCTTGAATATGTTCAATCTCTCCTAAATAATTATAAGAAGCTGCAATGTTGATTGAATATTTTTTCATAATTTCTTCTGTTAGAGTAAAGGTATTAATTGACTCTTTTAATAATTTGTCTGCCAAAGTGAAATTACCTATCATCATATAATACAAACCTTTTAGCCGTAATAAAATACCAATAGACTCATGGTTATTAGCCATAATAGCTGCATCTAAGGCAAGTTCGATATATTTAGACATCTCTTTTGCATCATCTACTTGAATGCAATAATAAACTAACTGTTTATAGCCAGATAACAAATACTCTTCATTATTAAATTCTTTCGCCTTATCAATCACGCGCTCAATATCCTTAATACCTTGCTCGTATTCTCCGTACCGAATAAAGTAACGACCTTCTAAATACAAAAATTTAATAATAAGTAGTTGAAAATCTTCTGAGCTTTGATACTCTTCTTCTAAACTAGTTAATTTTTGTTTTAAACTATCAAACTGATCAAAAATCGTCACTTGATCAATTCCGGTACTATTTTCCACTGGTAAGTAACATTTATTATAAACAGGAAATAACTCATGTTGAAAACCTAAATAATTATGCAAATAGCGTAACTGAAAATCTAGGGCTCGTAAATCATTTTTAGCCTGTTCATAGTGATGAGCAATTTTAGCATACATTAAAATATCTTGATTAGAGCCATTAGTTTGCAGATTATTCTCTAAAACTTCAGCAACTTTTCCATGGAAAATCCGCTTTTTAGCTAAAGACTGATTAAGATAAATATACTCTCTTAATTTAGCATGGGTAAATTTAACAAAGATTTGGTCATTTTCCATGTATTCTTTTAAGATATTTTTATTTACCAAATCCTCAACAATATTGACAATATCAATTTGCTCTTTCCCTAAGATATCTGATAATACTTTAAGAGGTGCTTGATCGTAAAAGTACGAAGCGACACTCACCACTTCTCTTTCATCTGGAGTTAGATACATGAAACGTTTTCTCAAAGCATCTTGCATTTTTACTGTCATCACGTCAAACTTAGCATTGGTTTCTAATAAAGAGATATACTCAATTAAAAAGAATAGATTGCCTTCTGTGTGAGCAAAAATATTTTGAATTAGCGTGTCTGTCAACTCTAATTTCGGTAATTTTTTTTGAATAAATTCCTTAGTTTCTTCCATTGTAAAAGGCATTAGTTTAAGTGTAGTCAACTTATCATAAGAACTCATAGAAGCACAAAAACTATCCATGCTTTCATTAGATTCATTCCGTGCTGTAAACATAAATAATGCTTCATTAGAATTTAAATGTAACATCACACTAGTTAATAATGAATAACTAGTCGAGTCTAGCCACTGAATATCATCGAACATAATGACTAATTTTTTTACCTCTGACACTTTTTTTATTGCTTCAATAATCACTTGTTCTAATAAGCTTAATTTAACTAGCTCCTGATTTTCTAGAAAAGTAATATCTGGTAGATGATCATCAAAATCTGGAAATACCTTTGAAATAACTTCTTGCCATAGCTTAGGTTGAATCATTTCTTCATTTTTTATAATTTGTGACAACTTTTCAATAATTTGTTTCCAAGGTCTTAGGGCATGTCGTTGTTCCGCTTGATAACACTGAGTTTCTAAAATGAAAAAATCACTTTGGACATTATCCAACACCCGGTTACTTAACGAACTTTTCCCAACTCCTGCATCTCCGGTAATCACCACAGATTGATACGGCTGATTTTTGAAAAAGCGGGCAAAATTTCGTTCTAGGAAATTAATTTCTTTCGCACGACCATAAAACAATGAAGTAAATCGGTTAATCTCCATATAAGTATGCTGATTAATAATTTCTAAAGAGTGCTCATAAATTTCTCGTGTTTGTACGCCTGGATTAATTCCTAACTCTACTTTTAATAAGTTAGCTAAAGAGTAATAAGTTTCGATGACCTTACCATTTCGATCTTGATCTTGATAAAATTGCATTAACAGTTGATAATTTCGTTCATCAAATTCATCAATGGTAATTAATTTTTGAATGTTTTTTTCCACATCACTAACTTGGTTCATCTCAATGTCTTCTTCGACTTTTCTAAAACATTCTCGCACAAACTTTTTTTCATAGAAATTACGCATTTTAACAGTCCAAAGCTCATAATCTTCAGATTCTTTTACAAAAAAGCCTTTTAAAAATTCCCCTTGATAGTAATCTAAATTTTCTCTTGGATTTTTTAAAAAGCAATCAATATCGCTAGTAATATCTAATTCTTCATTTAATACAAGTAACACTTTATTAGGAGAGCTGATAAAGTCATCTCCTAACATTTTATTAGCTTGGTAAATGGTGTTTCTTAAATTTTTCTTCGCATTTTTTTCCGTTTTATCAGGCCAAAGTAGCCCAGCTGCTTCATCCCGACTCACTGTTTTATTCACGACTAAATAGTAAATTAATGCATTGATTTTAGAAAATGAGAAAATAAGTGGTTCTCCATTTAAACTAACTTGTGGATTTCCAAATAACTGACAAAATACTTGATTCTTCATAAAATCATCCTTATCTTTTTTCCTTATACTAAAAAAACGCCTTCAAACAAACCTAATTCTAACCTAAATAAAGAAAAAGGGCACAGCTGTTGTGTGTTAAACAACAACTAGTTAACTACCATCCACTCGTTTTTGTAAGCCTTTTAAAAAAACAAGTTACTAAATATAACTATCAAATTGTTGATAATGTTTAATAAATTGATGAAACATAGCCTCATCATAGCTAAAATCAATAAAGCAACCCAAACATAAATAGTTGGAACTAGGATCCATGACTGCTTTAAAATAGCTTAATTCAATGGTTTCATCCCAAATTAAAAGGGTTTCACTTTCTTGTAAGGTAATACATTCTTTTAAATACTTATTACTTGGCGTTAGGTCAACATCTACAAGTGGACTAAGAGACACGATCAATAAGACTTGTTGCTTGGTTAGCTGATAAGCACAACAATCTTTATGGCTAAACAAACGCAACTGACAATGAACAAAATTTCTGTGAATTAAATTAAAACCAGAGCCAATTCCTTCAATCTCAGTTAAAGATTCGCCAGATAACTGAAGAACTTGAAAAGGTCGTAACTGATCCACAAGTGATTGGTTCCTAATTTGTTGTTTTAACGTCATTTGATTGGCTAACGTGACAAATGTTCTTTGATAGTTAGGTAGTTGTGTAAAAAAAGAAGAGTGATTATATAACACTGTCTTTGATACCCTTACATCAAAATTTTGTTGGTCAAACGTCGATGAAACTGGGAACCGTATGACTTCAAAGCTATCCCCACCATACCAAGTATCAGCAGGATAAACCTTTGGATTTAATTTTATATATGACATACGAAAAATCCCTACCTTTTTCATTATACCGTAAATAAAAAATCTCTCAACGACTAATTTTAAATTAATCGCTAAGAGACTTTCTTATCTAGCTTTTCTATAATTTAGTATAAATTACCGAACAACTTGACGATCTTTAACGACTAACTCACCATTTTTATAGACTTCACTTACTAAATTAGTAGCGAAGAAGTACAGTGGATAATCAATATTTGGTGCGTCAAATATTGTAATATCTGCTTGTTTTCCTTGATCAAAACTACCAATGCTATTTTCTCGTGCTACTGCATAAGCAGCATTAATGGTTACAGCGTTAAATACTTGAATGGGTGTTAATTGTAAAGCAAAACAGCCTAACTGCATAATAAATTGCATATTTGCTGTTGGACAACTTCCTGGGTTACTGTCTGTTGATAAAGCAACAGCTAAACCACCTTCCAACATTTTTTTAGCAGGTGCATAAGTATCTTTCATTAAACTGAAAGTAGTTGCTGGTAAAATATTGGCAATCACATTGCCTTCTCGCATTTTAGCAATTCCAGTATCTGTAATAGCCATTAAATGCTCAGCACTAGTTGTCTGTAGTTCCCCAGCTAACTCCGTTCCGCCAATTGCATCGATTTCATCTGAATGAATTTTTAATTTCAAGCCGACTTCTCTTGCCGCTTCTAAAATTTGACGAGACTCTTCTGCTGTAAATACCCCTGTTTCACAGAAAACATCACAAAAATCTGCCAAGTTTTCTTCAGCAACTTTTGGAAGCATTTCTTCTATTATTAGTTGAATAAATCCTTCTCTATCTTCTTTAAATTCTGGTGGAACAGCATGAGCTGCCATGAATGTAGAAACCAAGTCCATTGGATGGCTATTATTTAAGGCTTTTACTACTTCTAATTGGCGTTTTTCAACTTCCCAATTTAACCCATAGCCACTTTTAGCTTCTACTGTTGTTACACCATGTGTTACAAAATAATCTAACAGTTTAGCTGATTTGTCGTATAACTCTTCAAAAGAAGATTCTCGAGTTGCTTTTAGAGTACTTAAAATTCCTCCACCTTCTTTTAAAATATCTAAATAGCTAACACCATTTAATTTTTTAGAAAATTCATGCTCTCTGCTGCCTCCGTAAACTAAGTGGGTATGAGAGTCAACTAACCCTGGAGAAGCAATTTTTCCTTTATAAGAAACTAATTTGGTTAAAGGCCCTACTAAAGATTGATCTGGTTCACCTGATCCTACGGCTAAAATATTGCCATCTTTTATAGCAATGTAACCATCATCAATAATATTAGCTTCAGACATTTCTTCTCCTCTCAATGGATGTCCCTTATCAATGGGAGAAAAAATCTGATTGAAATGAACTAAAATTTTATCTGCTATCAACACAGTCACCTTCCTAATTCTTTTTTAATATATAAAAAAATAGATGATACTTATTTTTTATTTCCTTTATATATTATATAATTAATTAGAATTAATGATAACTGAAAGGTATCTAATTTACGTCAAAAAAAGAAAGCGCTTTATATTTTAGCAAAAAAAAAAAGTTTTTCATGAGATAGACACTTTATTGACTGTCTCCTTGTATGATTAGGCCATAACCTAAAACCTATGATACTAAAACGCATGTGACTGACCAATTGAACACTTTTTATTCTAACCAACTAAAAAGTGTTCTCTTATGATTAACAACTAACATTATTATTTACATTATTTAGGAGGATTAACAATGACTTATAACATTAACAATCTTGACATTAGTAATGCAATGACAATCAAATTAGATGACGTTTTACCAGAAATGCCTAAATTTGAAGAAGGCATTCGTCGGGCACCTGACCGTGGTTTCCGTTTAACAGAAGAACAAACTAAACTAGCTTTAAAAAATGCTCTACGTTATGTTCCTGAACAATTCCATGATCAAATGATTCCTGAATTTTTAGAAGAGTTAACAACTCGTGGACGTATTTACGGCTATCGTTGGTATCCAAAAGGAAAAGTTTACGGTAAACCAATTGATGAGTATAAAGGAAATTGTACTGCTGCTAAAGCAATGCAAGTAATGATTGATAATAACTTAGACTTTGATGTAGCTTTATATCCTTATGAATTAGTTACTTACGGAGAAACAGGTTCCGTTTGTGCAAACTGGATGCAATATCAATTAATCAAAAAATATTTAGAAGTTATGACAGACGAACAAACATTAGTAGTCGAATCTGGACACCCTCTTGGTTTGTTCAAATCTAAAAAAGACGCGCCTCGTGTTGTTATTACAAACGGCTTACTTGTTGGTGAGTATGACAACATTGAAGACTGGGAAATTGCTGAACAAATGGGTGTAACTAACTACGGACAAATGACTGCTGGTGGCTGGATGTACATTGGACCTCAAGGAATTGTTCACGGTACATTCAATACTTTACTAAATGCTGGTCGTTTGAAACTAGGTTTAGCTGATGATGAAGATTTAACTGGTAAATTATTTATTTCTTCTGGTCTTGGTGGTATGAGTGGTGCACAAGGAAAAGCTGGAGAAATTGCTAACTCAGTAGCCATTATTGCTGAAGTTGATAAATCTAGAATTGATACTCGTCTAGAACAAGGTTGGATTAGTAACCTAACTGAAACACCTGAAGAAACAATGAAACTTGCTCAAGAATATATTGATAAAAAAGAAACAACTTCTATTGCTTTCCATGGTAATATTGTTGACTTACTTGAGTATATTGACCAAAATGATATTCATGTTGATCTATTATCTGACCAAACATCTTGTCATAACGTTTATGAAGGTGGCTACTGCCCTGCTGGCATTACCTTTGATGAAAGAACTCGCTTACTAGCTGAAGATCAAAAAACATTCAGAAAATTAGTAGATGAAACTCTTGAACGTCATTATAAAGCAATTAAATCTTTAACATCTAAAGGAACTTATTTCTTTGACTATGGTAACTCATTTATGAAATCTGTTTATGATTCAGGTATTAAAGAAATTTCTAAAAATGGTTACGATGATAAAGACGGATTCATTTGGCCTTCATATGTTGAAGATATTATGGGACCTATGTTATTTGACTACGGTTATGGACCATTCCGTTGGGTATGTCTAAGTGGTAAACACGAAGACTTAGTAGCAACTGACCATGCTGCTATGGAAGTGATTGACCCAACTCGTCGTTATCAAGACCGTGACAACTACAACTGGATTAGAGATGCTGAGAAAAACCAATTAGTAGTGGGAACTGAAGCTCGTATTCTTTATCAAGATGCTATGGGACGTGTAAATGTTGCCCTTAAATTTAATGAAATGGTTCGTGAAGGAAAAATCGGTCCTGTTATGATTGGTCGTGACCACCATGACGTATCAGGGACAGACTCTCCATTCCGTGAAACTTCTAACATTAAAGATGGTAGTAACGTTTGTGCTGATATGGCAACACAATGTTATGCAGGAAATGCTGCTCGTGGTATGAGTTTAGTTGCTCTTCATAACGGTGGTGGTGTTGGTATTGGTAAATCTATCAATGGTGGATTTGGTTTAGTTTTAGATGGTAGTGAATTAGCTGATGAAATCATTAAATCTGCTATTGCTTGGGATACTATGGGCGGAGTAGCTCGTCGTAGCTGGGCTCGTAATGAACATGCTATTGAAACATCTATTGAATACAATGCTACTCGTGAAGGAACAGACCACATTACTATTCCTTACTTAGCTGATGAAGCAAAAGTATCTGATGCTGTAGCTAAAGTATTTAATAAATAATAGAAAATAAACCTATCTTGTCAAAAAGATAGATAAAAAGAAAGTGAGCTTCCAATTATAACTTTGGAAGCTCACTATTTTATTTTTATCTATCTAAATATTTATAACGTAATTCCTCAAAAAAGCTATGAGGCAAGTTAAGTCCCTCTTTGGCAAATCCTAATACACTTCCGTAATGCTCCTTGACTGTGGTAAACATATGATCTAAATAATTAGGTTTCACATACAACATCGTTTCTAAACTTTTAAGTTGTTCCTCATTGACTTGATCTTGCTCCTTAGTTTCTTTTAAAATCAGTTCATTAGCTTCTCTTCTATCTTGATTAGTTTTTAAATAATCTCGGTAAATATCTTCTTTAGAAACATCTAAAAAACTAAAAAACAAAGCTGCCGCTACACCAGTTCGGTCTTTCCCAGCAAAACAGTGGAATAAACTTACCTGTTGGGTATCCACTAAACCTTCAAAAAATTCTTGATAACCTTTTTTAGCACTAGGCAACAAGACTAACTCTTCATAAATCCGCAGCATATACTCTTCAGCCAAGTCAGCATGAGCCATTAACTGAGAAAAGCTTGAGGTAATCTCTTGATTATCACGAAATAAATCAATAGGAATGTAGCTTAATTGCTTAGAAAAATCATTAGGCCGTTGATTAATTTCTCCCTCACTTCTAAAATCAAAAATTCGCTCAATATGATAAGTTTCAGTAATCCGTTTCTTTTCCTCTTCGGATAACTGAACCGGTTCTCCGCTTCTAAATAATTTACCTGTTTTAACTTGTTGATTATCCCCTGTATAAATGCCACCTAAATCTCTAAAATTGACTAGTTTTTCCATTTTACCACCTAATTCCATTCTATTTTTTCTATCATAGCATAGCTTTTTTATAAATAAATTAATTTAGTATGATGTTTTACGTAAAATTGTTTGCCATTGAACCTGTTCATAAAAGGGAGTATCATAAAGTTAGGCTATCTGACAAAATTTATTGCCAGAACCAATAAAAAGGAGTGTTTTATATGCTAAAAGCTTGTACAACTGTCTTAGTTGGGAAAAATGCTACCATTGACGGTTCAACTATTATGGCAAGAAATGACGATACTTTCTTACCCTATAATCCTCAACGTTTCTTTATTCAACCTGCTGAAACCCTAACGGATACTCATTATGTTTCCAATCTAAACGGACTCACTACTACTTTACCTGAAAATGGCTACCGATATCAAATCGTCCCTAATGTGGAGATTGAAAAAGAAGGCTTTTTCGGAGAATCAGGCTTTAATGAAAAAAATGTTGGCATGAGTGCAACAGAAAGTGTTTATGCTAATGAGCGTGTATTAGCTCATGATCCACTGATTTCAAACGGCATTGCTGAAGATTCGATTATGCTACTTGTGTTACCCTACATCCATTCAGCTCGCCATGGAGTAGAATATTTAGGTAAATTAGTTCATGACTTAGGTTCTGCTGAAGGCAATGGGGTAATTTTTAGCGACAAAGAGGAAGTTTGGTATATGGAAATCGTTACAGGCCATCATTGGGTAGCCCAACGAATTCCAGATGATTCTTATGCAGTGATTGCTAATCAAGTAGCTCAACAACAAATTGATTTTAATGATCCGACTAACTACATGTGGTCAGAAGGAATTCAAGAATTTGTAGAAACCTATCAGTTAAATCCTGATTTTAATGGATGGAATTTCCGCCGAATTTTTGGAACGGACACACAAAAAGATCGGCACTATAACACTCCCCGTGTTTGGTTTGGTCAAAAATATCTCACACCTAGCGTGGAGCAAGACCCTATGTCTAGTGAACTACCCTTCTTGAGAAAACCAACTAAAAAAATTAGTTTAGAAGATGTACAATATATTTTAAGTTCTCATTACAATGAAACGGTCTACGATCCTTATGGCTATGGCACAGAAAAAGAGAAAAAATTATTCCGTCCTATCTCCTTAAATAGAACGCAAAACTCTCATGTTATGCAAGTAAGAAATCATGTTCCTGATGATTTAGCTCCGATAATGTGGTTATCGGTAGGAGTGCCTAGTTATACGCCTTACTTACCTTTTTATGGAAATATCAATCAAGTCCATTCAAGTTTTAGTCATACTCATTTACATTGGCAAATCACAGATGCTTATTGGATGTACCGAACAGTTACAGCCTTAGTTGAAGGGCATTATAGCGAGTTAATCCAATCTGACATTGATTATCTCAAAGATTGCCGGGAAGAATTACATCGCTTCATCCAAGAAACAGATGAGCAGGCTCAAACATTAACTAATGATCAGTTAACACATTATTTAACTGAACAAAATCAAGTTATCGTTGATAAAATGGAAAAGAAAACCTTGCATTTTATTGGAGAATTAGTACAACATAGTATTGATTTATCTAAATTAACTTTTAATATCGATGTTAACTTGTAATTAATGCTAAAAAGTCTTGCTGAATAAGTTTTTCTTATTCAGCAAGACTTTTTTCACTTCATCTAAATATGTACCTTAGTCAAAACTTAAAAAACGAGTCGTATCATCCATATATTCTTTTTCTCCAGGAAGAGATTCGATTGACCCAACTACCATTTGTGCTCGTAATTGCCACTCTTTTGGTATATTCCACTGAGCTGCGACTTGTTCATCAATCACTGGGTTATAGTGTTGCAAATTAGCACCTATATTTTGCTCAGCTAAAGCAGTCCAAACATTCGCTTGAGTTAACCCACTAGCTTGTTCTGACCAAATAGGAAAATTAGCTGCATATAGCGGAAATTGTTCTTGTAAGTGTGTAACAACAGCTTGATCTTCAAAAAACAATAATGTTCCGTAGCCTTTAGCAAAACTAGCTAATTTAGCTTGGGTTCCAGAGAAAGCTTCTGGTGGTGTTAATGGTTTTAAAGCAGCTTCTGTTATTTCCCATAACTTCTTGTGAGCATCTCCAAAAAGAAAAACTACTCGCTGAGTTTGAGAGTTAAAAGCTGATGGACTTTCCTTTACTACTTCTTTTACTAATGTTACTAAGTCCTGTTGGTTAATACTTAATTTATCTCCTAAATCATAAATAGACCGACGTTTTTTTAATGCTGTTAAAAATTGAGATGTCATATTAATCCCTTCCTTTGTTTATCATTTGATAGACTTATTATATATACTTACTTTTAATAAGTAAAGAGTTTTATCTTATTTTTAGTAAGTTTTTTAGATCGATTAAAAAAAACAAGCTAGTTCTATATTAGAACTAGCTTGTTTTACAATTTATCCTAATTTATAAGACTTACATGAAGTCATGAGATGTTCTAGAGATAACATCTGCTTGTTGTTCAGGTGTTAAATCTCTAAATTTAACCGCATATCCTGATACCCGAATTGTTAAGTTTGGATATTTTTCAGGATGTTTTTGTGCATCTAACAATAACTCGTTAGTAAAGACGTTGACATTGATATGGTAACCACCTTTATCAAAATAGCCATCTAAAACATTGCGTAAGTTATTAATACGTGTTTCATCATCTTTTCCTAAACCATTTGGATTGATTGTTTGGGTATTAGAAATACCATCTAACGCATGAGTATAGTCCAGACGAGCTGTTGAATTTAAAGAAGCAAGTAAGCCATGTTTTTCTCCTAAGAATTTACCATCTCGGTAACTTGGGTTAGCTCCTGGTGCTAAAGGTTTTCCTGCACGACGACCATCTGGAGTGTTTCCTGTTGCTTTTCCGTACACCACATTTGATGTAATTGTTAATAGAGATGTAGTTGGTGTTGAATTACGGTAAGTATGATGACGTTTAATTTGATTCATAAAGTAAGTTAAAATCCAATTAGCCATATCATCTGCTTCTTTTTGATCATTTCCATAAGTTGGGAACTCATTAGCTGGTACATAATCAATCGCCATACCATCTTCATCACGAATAACTTTAACATTACCGTGTTTAATAGCCATAATACTATCTGTTGCATGTGAAATTCCAGCAATTCCTGTTGCAAACGTTCTTCTTAAATCGCTATCCATTAACGCAAGTTGTGGAGCTTCATAAGCATATTTATCATGCATATAGTGGATAATGTTTAAAGTATTTACATACAGTTCAGCTAACCAATCTAAGATATCAGTATATTTTGACATAAAGTCTTCAAAATCAAGAGTATCTCCTGTCATTGGACGGAAATTAGGAGCAACTTGCATTTTAGTTTTTTCATCTACTCCACCGTTAATCGCATATAAAACAGCTTTAGCTAAGTTAGCACGAGCACCGAAAAATTGCATATCTTTTCCGATAACAGTAGCAGAGACACAACAAGCAATTCCACAATCATCTGAACCCCAGTTAGCACGTAATAAATCATCGTTTTCAAACTGGATAGAAGAACTTTCTTTCGCAATTTTAGCTGAATAAGTTCTAAATCCTTCTGGTAAATGAGAAGAATATAACACAGTTAAGTTAGGTTCTGGTGAAGGTCCCATGTTAGTTAAGGTGTGTAAAATACGGAAATCATTTTTAGTAACAAGAGAACGTCCATCTAATCCCATACCAGCAATAGATAAAGTTGCCCAAATTGGATAACCTGAAAACAGCTGATTATACTCAGGTGTTCTTGCAAATTTAACCATACGTAGTTTCATAATCAAATGATCAATCAACTCTTGTGCCTCAAACTCGGTAATGACACCATTGTCTAAATCACGTTGGATATAAATATCCAAAAATGCTGAGATACGTCCAATTGACATGGCTGCACCGTTTTGAGATTTAATTGCTGCTAAATAACCAAAGTAAGTCCATTGAATGGCTTCACTGGCGTTAGCTGCTGGTTTTGAAATATCAAAGCCATAAGAAGCTGCCATTTCTTTCATATCTGCTAATGCTCGGTACTGTTCAGAAATTTCTTCCCGTAAACGAATCACATCGTCATTCATTTCTTTATAACCAGTTAATGCATGATCTTTTTTCTTTTGTTCCATTAAAAAGTCAATACCGTATAAAGCAATCCGGCGATAATCTCCAATAATTCGGCCGCGTCCATAAGCATCAGGAAGACCTGTAATGATTTTGTTTTTACGAGCTAGACGCATTTCTGGTGTGTAAGCGTCAAATACTCCTTGGTTGTGAGTTTTACGAAAATCCGTAAAAATTTTACTCATCTCTTCGTTTGTTTCATAACCATTTGATGTTAAGGCATTTTGGGCCATTTTGATGCCGCCAAATGGCATGAAGGCTTGTTTTAATGGCACATCAGTTTGTAGTCCAACAATTTTTTCTTCTGTTTGAATTAAGTAACCTGGTTGGTGAGAGGTAATCGTAGCTGGAATATCAACATCCATATCATAGACACCATTTTTTTGGTGTTGTACTTCAAATAGTTCTTGTAGTTTAGTCCATAATTTATCTGTACTTGGAGCGATTGGTTCTAAGAAAGAATCATCCCCTTGATATTCTGTATAGTTATGTTGAATAAAGTCTCTTACATCGATGCTACTTTTCCAGTGGTCGCCTTTAAATCCTTGCCAAGCATTCATTCATTTTTCCTCCATGTCATAAAAGATAGTATTTTTATAATTTGAGCTTTTATTGTAAACGATAAAAGCTAAAATAGCTATAACTAAATGATTACAATTTATTAAAATTATTCTAAAATAAGAAAGCGCTTAATATAGGAAGAATTATCACTACAATAATCCCTACTACAACTAAAGCAATACTTGCCATCGAAGCCTCTACTTCGCCCATATCTTGAGCAGTAGATACTCCTAAAGAATGTCCCGCCGTTCCAAGTCCTATACCTTTAGCTACTGGATCAGTTAACTTAAACATTTTCACTAAAGGTTTTCCTAAAGCATAAATAATGA
Source organism: Vagococcus humatus (assembly GCF_003950325.1). GTDB lineage: Bacteria > Bacillota > Bacilli > Lactobacillales > Vagococcaceae > Vagococcus_C > Vagococcus_C humatus. Next base: position 304,084 of record NZ_PXZH01000002.1, on the reverse strand, counting down.
CTGCATTTAATATACAAGCTAGAGAAGTAATCGCCCCGTTACCACCAACGCTTTCAGCTGCTGGCATAGCAATAGCTGTCGTAGCTGCTTGAGGTAACATTGAAGCAATGACTGTATCACTTAAATGAAAGAATTTAGCTACAGCATAAATCCCTAAAATAGAGGCAATCGATCCTAGCGTTAATCCTCCTAAAATTTGTACCCAATATTTTTTTAGCACATCCCGGCGTTTATAAAGGGGAATTGCAAAACAAACAGTAGCAGGATCTAAGAAGAAACTAATAACTTGTCCGCCTTTATTGTATTCCTCAAAACTAATACCTGTAGTGACTAAAAAAATAATACCACTAATCATTGCTACAAAAAGAGGAGCGAATAAAAAGAATCCGTGAGATTTTTTAAAAAGAAATTGTCCTAAATAAAAACTTCCTACAGAGAGCAAGACACCAAATAACGGTGTACTTTTACACATACTTATAAATGTTTCCCACATTTTCTACGCCTCCTTTAGATGATTTTTTGTTGTAACAGAACCATGTAATACTGGTTCTTTTTTTTCAGTTTCTCTACGACGAGCCGTTTTCATTAACCCTTGAGTGAATAACCCTGTAAAGGCTAATAACATCACTGTAGACAACAGAATTAAACCTAAAATTAAGACTGGTGCTGTTTTTAAAATATCTAATGAGTTAACCACTTTTATACCAGCTGGCACAAAAAACAAACCAATATTATTTACCAAGGCATTCCCTACATCTTCTACTTGTTCTAATTTAATCTTTTCGCTAGTTAAACCTATAAACAAAATAACTAAACCAACAACTGAAGCAGGGGCTGTTATGTGATAAGTAGCTAATATCATTTCAATTATCTTCGAGATAAAAACAATAGCCATAATCAGTGTTCCTTGATACATGATTGAATATTTTTTCATGGTAAATCCCTCCTAATTAACATCATCATCTGATTGTCTTTCCATGACTATATCTTAGCTAATTTTTATCTTTTTCAGTGGCTTTTTAGATGAAATGCTTATATTCATTGACGAAATGCTTTTTTTCCTTTGTCACTTACTATTAATTGAAACCGTAAACAAACTAAGTTAGATGCGTTTTTACTTAATCTTTTGTATGATAATTAGAAAGGGGGAATAGTATGTTTGTTTTAACGTTAACCTTATTAGAGCGGGTTGGTCTTATTATTTTATTAGCCAACATTTTAATGAATAACTTTTTTTATACTAAAATCATGTCTAAGTTAGATTTAACTCGTTCTAAATTGATGCTCATCATTATTTTTGGTATTTTTGCTGTTATTAGTAACTTTACCGGGGTTCTAATTGAAGAAAAAAATATTTTAAATACCAGTTTGATTTTAACCTTGCCAACAGGAACTTCGATTGCCAATACTAGGGTACTACCTATTACGATTTCTGGATTAATTGGAGGACCTCTGGTAGGGATTGGCGTTGGGATTATTTCTGGTCTAGTTCGGTTATTCCAAGGAGGTGTGAATGCCTATACTTACATTATTTCTTCCTTAATTATTGGGGGATTATCTGGTATTTTAGGCAAACACTATTTTTCCGATATTCGGCACTTAAACGTGTTAAAAGGCAGTCTTTTTGGAGCGTTAATGGAAATTGTTCAAATGATCTGTATTTTGATTTTTTATCAAAATACTAGCTTAGCACTTGAATTAGTCAGGATTATTGCAGTTCCTATGATTTTAACTAATGCTTTAGGAACAGGTATTTTCTTATCAATTATTGCGTCTACTATTAATAAAGAAGAAGCTGCTAAAGCAATTCAAACTCATGATGTATTGGAACTAGCCAATCAAACCTTGCCTTATTTTAGACAAGGACTCACCCGTAATTCTTCTCAAAAAGCCGCAGAAATCATCCAGCAATATATGCACGTTTCTGCTGTTAGCATTACAGATACTACTAGTATTTTAGCTCATATTGGAGCAGGTAGTGATCATCATGTTCCTACTAAAGAAATCATTACTGATTTATCCAAAGAAGTGTTACAAACAGGCAAAATCCATATCGCTCACTCCAAAGAAGAAATTGGCTGTAGTGATCCTAATTGTCCACTAAAAGTTGCCATAGTCATTCCGCTATTTAAAAAAGACACCGTGGTAGGAACCTTTAAACTTTACTATGATTATGATAAATTGTTAACTTCTGTAGACGAACAATTAAGTAAAGGTTTAGGAGATATTTTTTCTACTCAAATTGAATTAGGGATGACAGAAATCGATCAACGTCTTTTAAAAGATGCAGAAATCAAATCCTTAGAGGCACAAATTAATCCTCACTTTTTATTCAATGCCATTAATACTATTTCTGCCTTAATTCGGATTAATGCAGATCAAGCTAGAGACTTATTATTGCAGCTCAGCACTTATTTTCGGACTAATTTATCTGGTCACAGGCATAGTCTGGTGACCTTAGAAGAAGAACTCCAACATACTGAAGCTTATCTTTCGATTGAACAAGCTAGATTTCCTGACAAGTTTCGCATGGTTTATGACATTGATGAGGATTGTCTACAAGCTCTTGTCCCACCCTTTTTTATTCAAACTTTAGTAGAAAATGCCATTAAACATGGTTTTGTTGGGCGTAAATCTCATAATCTCATCCAAGTGACTGCTAAACAACAAAACAATCAGCTGTTTTTATCTGTTGCTGATAACGGGATTGGAATAGCCCCTAATGTGCTACAAGATTTAGGGAAAAAACAAATCAAGTCTTCCACAGGGACAGGCTCTGCTGTTGAAAATTTAAATAAACGCTTGATTAGTCTCTTTGGCCAACATTCTCAGCTCACCATTGAAACATCAGATAAAGGCAGTCAATTTTCTGCCAATTTACCTTTTACCAAGGAGGAATTAACTAAATGAATATCTTAATTGTAGATGATGAACCACTTGCTAGAAGCGAGCTTACTTTTTTATTAAAACAATGTCCAGAAGTTAATAGCGTAGAACAAGCTGACTCAATTGAAGAATGTTTTAGCCAAATGAACCAGCAAATGCCAGATGTTTTATTTTTAGATATTCATCTATCTGATGAAAACGGCTTAGACTTAGCCAAAAAAATCAACCAAGTACCTAATGCTCCCTTTATTATTTTTGCCACTGCTTTTGATCAACATGCCATAGAAGCCTTTAATTTAAATGCAGTCGATTATATTTTAAAGCCTTTTGAATTTAAACGTATTCAACAAGCAGTCACTAAAGCCCAAGAAACCTTAACTAAAACTAGTGCTTTACAAGCTTTAAACCAACAACAAACTAGCCAAGCTGCCCCGTCTACTGATGCTCTTAAAGATTTATTACCAGTTTCAGTGGAGGATAAAGTATTTTTTGTTCCAATAGCAGATATTTACTACTTGGAGGCTCAAAATAAAAAACTACTCATTCATACGTTAGATCATATATTTGAAACCAATGACACCTTAATTTCTTTAGAAAAAACGTTGACTAGCCCTAATTTTTTAAGAATTCATCGTAGTTATTTAGTCAATTTAGACTACATAAAAGAAATGGAACCTTGGTTCAATCAAACAATGTTACTCACTATGAGAAACGATGAAAAAATTCCAGTTAGTCGTTCTTATGTCAAAGGCTTTAAACATAGACTAAAACTAAACCGCTAAAAAAAGTTCACGAGTGATATCACTCGTGAACTTTTTGATTAATCTTTAAAAAAATAATCATCAATACATCTTACTGGCATTTTCTTCATAACAGAATTGGTAATAAAACAAGAATCAAATTGGGGTAAATCAGTTAAAAATAAAGGTTTTTCTATCACATCTAGCTGTTCAATCAAATAACCTCGGTAAACACCTGCTAACAAACCGGACTTAACCGGCGGAGTATAGAAAGTTTCCCCTTTTCTAAAAAAGATATTACTCATACTTCCTTCACAAATCTCGCCTTTGTCATTTAATAGTAAAGCTTCGTCAAAACCTGATCTTTGAGCCATTCTTTTAGCCCAAAGGCAATCTCCGTAATTACTTGTTTTATAATAGGTAAAAGGAGAAGTAGGATTTTTTCGGATAGGACTAACAGTTAACCGAAAACCAGTTTGATAATCAGCGGGTTGATAACTTATCTCTCTTGTACTAAATAATAAATTGTCACTAGAAACAGATAATTTTAAGACACAACTTTTTAACTGATGAGTAGCAATGTATTCATATACTTGCTCTTTTGATACAGTGGTAGCCACATCAAAATAGCGGCAACCAGATGCTAAGCGTAAAAGATGTTCTTCTAAAAATTCAGGATTACCCTTATCATCAATCAGCATCGTTTCAAATAGTCCTAGACCAAAATCATAACCAGCATCTCGGGTGATTAACATGGGGTCTCCAAACCGAAAGCTTCTAACAAGGCTTTCCCTTTTTGATAAATTTCCTGATGCTCCTCTTCTGGATGAGACTCAATAGTAATTCCTCCCCCAACCCCTAATTCATAACGACCTTGTTCATGCAGTAAAGAACGTATAACAATGTTCCAATCACAATCTCCATCTAAACTAAAATAACCTATAGCTCCAGTGTAAATACCTCTTGGACTTACTTCTAATTCTTGAATAATCGACATAGCACTTTCCTTGGGAGCTCCTGTAATAGAGCCACCAGGAAACATATAGCGAAATGCTTCAAACCCACTAACATCAGGTTTCACAAGACCTTCCACTTCTGAAACTAAATGATGGACAGTTGCATAACTTTCAACCGTAAACATATGTGGTACTTTCACAGTGCCTGGTTGACAAAAACGATTCAAATCATTTCGTTCCATGTCTACAATCATCATCAATTCACTTTGTTCTTTAGCAGACTGTTGCAACTGCTGTTTAAGTGCTTTATCCTCACTAGGAGTAGCTCCTCTAGGGACAGTTCCTTTAATAGGACGCGTTTGAGCTTTTCCGTTACGAATTTCAAAAAAACGTTCTGGTGAAGCTGAAATAATTTGAAATTCTCCCTCATCTAAATAAGCACTAAAGGGAGCAGGATTGTGCTGATATAAGTAACGAAATACTTGAATAGGATTTGCCTGACTAGTGAGTTGAAAACGCTGAGTTAAATTCATCACGTAAACCTCACCAGAAGTAATCTTATCCTGCACTTTTTCTATTTGAGATAGATAAGTTTCTTTGGACACATCTTCTTTAAAGCTAGCACTTTGATCTATTTCTACCTGATAATTAGATTGATTGTTTCTTAGTGCGTCTAAAGACAAAGCCATCATTTCTTCTTCAGAACCTAACTGCCCTTGCTCAATCAACCACACTTCTTGAGTAAGATGATCTTCCACCCACAATTCATCATAGAAATTTAAACAACTAGTTGGCAAGTCAGTGACCTGGTGACTAGCATAATCATAAGAAAAATAACCTAAACAACCAGATACTATCGGTAGATTTGTCAGATTTTTTTCATAGTGCGTGTTTAAATACTCTTCTAAGTATGTATCAAAATCTACATCAGGTTGTCTAACATCATTGATATAAAGCTCTCCTTTGACTTGTTTTAAACGTAAATAAGGTTTTCTACCTAAAATAGAATACCGGCCTAAATCACTTTGCAAAGAAGAAGCTAAAAAAGCTAGATAAGGTTCTCCAGCAAATACCTGAAAAACATCTTTTAGCGTAATACTTGAATCTAAAGACTTAACTCGCATAAGTTTGACACTCCTGACATATTGCCACAAAATTTTGTAACATTTCGTGACCATATTGTGTTAATAAGGCTTCCGGATGAAATTGCACACTATACCAAGGATAAGTTTTATGACTTAACCCCATAATCACTCCTTCATCTGTTACCCCGTCTATTTGAATTTCTTCAGGAAGAGTTTCAGGGTCTACTATTAAGGAATGGTACCTAACTACCTCAAACTCTTCTGGTAAATCTTTAAATATTCCTGTTTGATTGGTGTTAATCTTAGATAATTTTCCGTGAATAGGTTTTTCCCCGCATATTACTTGCCCACCATATCCATAAGCTAATAATTGATGACCTAGACATACCCCTAGTGTGGGCCATTTTTTAGATAGATGTAAAATGAGTTCTTTTGATAAAAAACTTGTTTCTGGACTACCAGGACCTGGTGAAATAATAATTCCGTCTGGTTTCAGCTGATTAAGTTTTTCAAAAGAACAGTCTTGACTATCTAACACTAAAACTTCTTGGTTTAGTTCGTTTAAATAAGCAACCAAATTATAGACAAATGAATCTTTGTTATCAATCATTACTAAACGCATCCCTTGTACCTCCTACTTCTTACCGATTCTCTAAGGCTTTTAATTCTTGGTACTCACTTAAAAAATTCCACTCAGAAAAAATACCTGACGGACATAAATCCATCATAGGCTCTAAAACAAATAGGCGTTCCTGATATCCAGGATGAGGCAAGACTAATTCTTTTGTTTCTCTTACTTCTCCTTCGTAAAAAATCAGATCTAAATCAATAATTCTCTCACCATGCCAAACTTTACGCACTCTGCCTAAACCTACTTCAATCCCTAGACAAGCCCCTAATAACGCTTCAGGTGAAAAATCTGTTTCAATTAATAAACAAGTATTGAAATAGTTTTGCTGTTGATCTGGCACATCAAAAGGTTCTGTTTCATAAATTGCTGCCTCTTTTAACACTTGTGTATTCATAGGTAATAAATTAATCGCTTGAACTGCTTGTTGAATATTTTGCTGACAGTCTCCAATATTTGTTCCTACTGCAATAATTGCTTGTTTCATATTAAAATAGGGCAAGTTTTCACGAAAACTCGCCCTTTCCCTCCTAATCTTTATTCAAAATCTGAACGTTCACGACTAATTGACACGGCTACATAATCAAAGGTAGCATTCATTGGTGCTTCAGGCTTTTTCAATGTAACATTGACTTTTTTGACAGCTGGATATTCTGTTAAAATAGCTTTAGCCACTTCACTAGCTGCTTTTTCAATTAAATCATAAGTTTCTTCTGTCATCACACGAGTAATAGTTTTACGCACTTTAGCATAATTAATTGTCTCATTTAAATCATCACTGGCACCTGGTTTAGAAATATCAGTTTTTAACGTCACATCTAAAATAAAAGTTTGTCCATCTCGTTTTTCTTCTGGATTGACTCCGTGATAGGCAAATACTTCTAACCCAACTAGTTGAATTTTATCCATGTTATTTCCTCCGAACTTTCATTAATGCTTCTGTCATTCTAGCTGCTTGTACACTATCGTATACATCATGAACCCGTATCATATTCGCTCCGTGATTAATGGCTAAAGTATCTGCTGCAATAGTTCCCCCTAATCGTTTTTCAAAAGGTGGATTGCCACATACTTCTCCTACGACCCGTTTTCTTGATGTAGCCATTAGGTAAGCACAAGTAGAAATTTTAGTTTGTTCAATATTAGTAATCAGAGATAAGTTCTCTTCAAATGTTTTTTTAAAGCCAATACCTGGATCAAAACATAACCGTTCATTAGGAATACCGTATTGATGAGCTTCTTTTTGTTTGCTTAAGAAAAACTCATGGACTTCCTGAACTGGATCTTCATAATCCCATTCTCTTCTTGGATGCATGACAATACATCCACAATCAGATTTAGCGACTACCTCCCACATCTTAGGAGTAAATCCTGATACATCATTAATGATATGAACTCCTAAAGCCAAAGCTTTTTCAGCCACTTCAGGATAAAAAGTATCTACTGAAACACTGATTTTGGTTCCTTCTAATGTAGGTAACAACTTTTCTAGCACAGGAGCTAAACGTTCCCATTCTTCCTCAAAAGAAATCGGAGTATAGCCCGGTCTTGTAGACTGGGCACCAATATCAATAATATCTGCTCCCTCTTCGATCATCTCTTTGGCATGTTTAAGAGCTACATCAGGGTTCATATACTTACCTCCATCTGAAAATGAATCTGGAGTTACATTTAAAATTCCCATTACTAACGTTTTTTCTTCTAAAGAATAAGTAACACTTCCTGCTTTAAAAGAAGTCATTTATATCCGTCCTCTCAACAATGACATAACTTCAGCTCGTGTTTTGGCATCAGAGCGCATAGAACCTCGTAAAGCAGAAGTTAAAGTACCTGAACCAGCAGCTTTAGCTCCTCTCATTGTCATACACATATGCTCTGCTTCAATCACTACTGCCACACCAACTGGATCTAAGTTTTCATCTAAAAAGTCAGCAATTTGTGAAGTTAATCGCTCTTGGACTTGTGGTCGTTTTGAAAAATGATCTACAATCCGAGCAAATTTAGATAAACCTATAATTTTGCCATTTCTAGGTATATAAGCAATATGTGCTTTTCCTACAAATGGTAATAAATGATGTTCGCACATGGAATGAAGTGGAATATCTCTTACGATAACCATCTCTTCATCTTGGCCTTCATCAAATACTTTCAAATGTACTGTTGGGTCATTTTCAAGACCTGCAAACACTTCTTGATACATCCGTGCAACACGTTTAGGTGTTTCTTGTAAGCCAGTTCGCTCTGGATCTTCACCCACTGCAATCAATATTTCTTTTACTGCCGCTTCAATTCGTTCTAAATCCATTGTAAACCCTCCATAACCTTCTTATCATCTTATTAAAATAACCCAATCATATCTTTATTTATCGAAGTACTTGATTTAACAATACAACGAATTTTATATTATATCAATAGCATTTTGAACATTTTAAGAAACCGAATACATTTTTATTAAAAAACATATTTTAATTAAAAAAACTATTTTATTCTTTTATTTGATTGCTAATCAAACTTAATAGATAACTAATCATTTTTTATCAAATATTTTTTTTCACTTTATTTTGAACAAAAAAAAGCACTCACCATTCTGCTAAATTTTACGCAAAATAGTAAGTATCTTTTTTATTTTTTATCACATCTAATTTTAGTTAACAACTCTTCAGCTGTTTGTACATTCATTTGTTTAACTTGACGTAATTCTTTTGCTACTGCTTCAATTTCCTCTTCTTTCGCTCCAACGGAAATAGCTAATGAACGAGCTTGAAGGCCCATATGACCTTTTTGAATTCCTTCAGAAACTAATGCTTTTAAGGCAGCTAAATTTTGAGCTAATCCAACAGAAGCTACTATACTAGCTAACTTTTCACCAGTAGGATTCCCTAATAAAGCTAAATTAGCTTGAGCCCCAGGTAACACACTAATGGCCCCGCCAACAGTTCCTAAATGAAGAGGAAGAGTTAAGCTACCTATTAAGCACTGATTAGTTTCATCTCCTTGCCAATCTGTTAAACTTTGGTAGCGACCTAAACGACTGGCATAAGCATGAACTCCAGCTTCAACTGCCCGCCAATCATTGCCTGTAGCCAATACCACCCCGTCGACTCCATTTAAAATGCCTTTATTATGAGTAACTGCTCGGTAAGGATCTAGATGAGCATATTTAGTCGCCTGTTCAATTCGACAAGCAACTTGTTGACCAGATAAATCATTCGTCTTCAAACTTTCAAAAGGAATCTGAGTCGTTACTGTCACTAAAGATTCTGTACTATAGTTACTTAATATAGCTAGTAAATTATCTCCTGAAACAAGAGAGCTAATTTTAGCAGACATTCCTTCTAAAATAGTATTAATAATATTAGCACCCATCGCTTCTTTTACATCGATTGTGACATAGACTGTTAAAAATTCTACATTCCCCTGTTCATTTTCAAGCAATTTAGCAGATAAATCAATCACACCGCCACCTCGTTTAACAATGGAAGGATGACACGTATTACCGTATTGAATTAACGCCTCTTTTTGTTCCTCAATAGCTTTTAATGATGTTTGCCAATCGACTACTTCTTGGAATACCAATTGACCAATCATGTGACGCTTTTGATTGACCGTCTGAAATCCACCTAAGTCTCTCGCCAGTTTAGCTCCGTAACTACAAGCTGCAATAACAGAAGGTTCTTCTGTTACCATAGGAATCACATAGTCTTTTCCGTCAATCAAAAAATTTAAGGCCACCCCTTCAGGTAATGGGTACTGAGTAATTTGATTTTCAATCAAATGCTCTGCCACATCTGAGTCTAATAGCTGAACTTCTTCTAAATACTTATAAATTTTATCTGTTAAAAATTGATGTTGTTTCAGTAAATTCAGTCGCTCCAAACGGTTTAACTGATAAAATTTAGAAATCTGTGATGACTTCACCTATCTCCCTCTCTCTCTGTTGTTCTTAGGCTTTTTTCACCTCTAAGGCAATGCCTAAACCACCGCCAATACACGTTGAGGCAATGCCTGTTTGATTAGCTTTTAAACTATGGATTAACGTAGTCATAATCCGAGCTCCTGAAGCCCCAATTGGATGACCTAACGCCACCGCCCCACCATGTATATTCACTTTTTCTACCGGTAATTCTAAAGCTTGATTAACCGTTAAGGATTGTACTGAAAAAGCTTCATTTATTTCAAATAAGTTAATATCTTCTATTTTTTTCTGGGTAGTCTGTAACAACTCTTTAATTGCGATAACTGGAGAATAGCCCATAAAGTTAGGGTCATTCCCAATTTCGCTATAATCGCCTAAACTGGCTATAAAATCCCACCCTTGTTTAAGGGCATATTCCTTATCTGCCAAAATTAGTACCGCTGCTCCGTCATTTAAACTAGAAGCATTACCTGCTGTGACTGAGCCATCTTTTTTAAACACTGGCGGTAGGTCAGCTAACTCTGTATAGGTTAACTGTTTTTTTACCGTCTCATCCGCTTTTAAATAAGTCCCATCTGGTAATAAAACTGGGGCAATTTCTTGTTCAAACTGACCTTGTTGTTGTGCTTTGAATGCTTTTTGATGGGAATTTAAAGCATGCTGATCTTGCTCTTCTCTAGAAATATGATAGGTCTCTGCTAATAACTCAGCAGTTAATCCCATATGTTTCTGATTAAATGCATCAGTTAAACCATCTTGAATCATACCGTCTACTAATTGATCAGCTTGAAAATCCGCTTTTTTTAAAGCCTTTGGGTAATAAAGAGGGGTTTGAGTCATATTCTCCATTCCTCCTACTACCACTACTTGAGCTTTTCCTAACTGAATCACTTGTTGACCTAAAATAATCGCTTTAAGACCAGATCCACACACTTCATTTATTGTCATAGAAGGAGCGGTTTGGGGTATATTAACTGCAAGTTGAACTTGTCTAGCAGGATTTTGTCCTAAGCCAGCTTGCAACCCTTGTCCAAAAATCACTTGATCTACTTCTTTTGGGTCAAGTTTGGCTTCTGCTAGTGCAGCTTGTGTTGCTACTACACCTAAGTCAACTGCTGACACTTCTTTAAAAGCTCCTCGATACTTGCCAATAGGTGTGCGCTTGGCACTTAAAATAACAACTTCCTTTGGCATTTACTCAGCCTCCATCTTTTTATAAAAACGTTGATGATTGTCTAAATAATCTAGTTGAAAAGTCCCTTTATCTAATTCAGAATGAACGGATTGATGAGAACCATCTGTGACTAAAGCTGTTTCAAATAACTCCTCATATACAGGGATACTTAGTTCATGGCGACTGGCTAGTAACTCTTGCTGCTGGTTAGTCATTAAATGATTTGTGTAGCCATCTTGCAGTTTTCCTACAAAAAACTCTCCTACTGCACCTGAACCATAACTAAAGAATCCTAGTTTATCTCCTGCTTTTAACTGAGAACTATTGTCTAATAAAGAACATAGTCCTAAATACAAGGAGCCAGTATAAATATTACCAATTTGTTTAGTATATTGAATACTTTCTTCATAGCGAGCTAAAAGACTAGCTTGTTTGGCTTCAGAAACTTCTTCTAAAATTACTTTTAACGCTTTTTTCCCCATTTTAGAATAAGGTAAATGGAAACATATTGCAGAGAAATCTGCCAAAGTTCTTTGATGATCCTCACAATATTTCTGATAAACCTGTTCAAAGACATGAACATAGGCTTGATTAGAATATTTTCCATCTACAAAAGCAGTATCTGAATAAACCGGTCGCCAAAAATCATAAATATCAGAAGTGTACATAGTACTAGCTTGTTCTAAAGCTAAAATTCTTGGTTGTTCGCTAATTAACATAGCAACTGCTCCTGCTCCCTGAGTTACCTCACCTGGAGTATTTAGTCCATAACGAGCAATATCAGAACCAATAACCAAAGCTTTTCTGCCTGGATGAGCGGCTACATAATCTCTAGCCATCATAATACCAGCTGTTGCACTATAACAAGCTTGCTTGATTTCAATGGCACGTGCAAAAGGTTGAATATTTAATAAGTGGTGGATAGTTGTTGCCCCAGATTTAGAAGCATCCATACCTGACTCTGTTGCTAAAATAACTAAATCAATTTGATTTAAATCTGTCTCTTCTAAAATAGGATAAGCTGCATTAGCTCCCATACTGACAATATCTTGACTTAGCGGGTTTATAGCCATTTTTTCTTGACCAATCCCGATTGTAAATTTAGCAGGATCTTCCTGACGAGCCAGTGCTAGTTTTACTTGATCTACATATACATTAGGGGTATAAAAATTTAATTTATCAATTCCGATTGTCATATACACACGTCTACTTTCTATCTAATTTTAGTAACTAAATAGTAACATATCCTTATTTAATTAAGCAGTTATTTTTCTTTTTTTTAGACTTATTTAAAACAAAAAACACGCTAATGAATTTTTAGCGTGTTTCTTTCGTTACTCTATCCATTTATCCACTTGTTTTGGATGTTGGGATATCCATTCTTTTGCTGCCTGTTTAGGATCTTTCCCTTGATTAATCTCTAACATGACACTTTCCATATCACCTTTTGACCAGTTAAATTTCTTTAACACTTGGTAAACTTCTGGCAATTCTTCTTTTAATCCTTTTCTTGCAATCGTATGAATTTCTTCACCACTACCCATTGCTTGTTTAGGATCTTCTAAGTATTTCAACTCATATTTAGCAAACATCCAATGAGGAGACCAGCCTGTAAAAACAATGGGTTTCTTTTCTTTGATTGCTTTATCTACAGCCACTGTCATAGCGCCAGATGAAGAAGTTTCTAATTGCCAATCTTTTAAATTAGGATAAGCTTTTAACGTTCTCTCTGCAGCTGCTACTACACCAGCTCCTGGCTCAATCCCAATTATTTTTTGATTCGCTTCTTGTTTTAAATCAGCAATACTATTAACTTTCATATAGCTAGGAACTGCTAATCCAACCTTAGCTCCTTTTAAATTTCTACCTAAATGATCGACTTGATGTTGATACTTTTTAAACTGTGCTTCATGGGTATTAGGTAACCAAGCTGCTACCATTCCGTCACTTTCACCTTTGGCTACCGATTGCCACATAATCGCATTATCAAGTGGCGTAACATTTACATGATAGCCTAATTCTTTTAATACCTCACCTACCACATGAGTAGAAGCAACTTCTGTATCCCATTCCACATAAGCCAAATTAACTTCGCCTTTGGCTTCTTCTTTAGCAATATAGCGGTAACCAAATGTTCCCCCAAATAAAACAGCTATCACTAACAAACTCATACTTACTTTTTGTTTCCATGAAAAACGACTAGGCGTGTGACTAGGTTCTCGGTTTAAACTTTGGGTAAATCGGTCCATAATAATGGCTAAAATAACTAAAGCTAAACCATTAACAAAACCATTTCCTACTTGTGCCCGTTGTAAAGAAGAAAGCACTCCTCTACCTAGACCAGGTGCTCCAATCATCGAAGCAATCACGACCATAGATAAGGCTAACATAGTGGTTTGGTTCATACCAGCTAAAATAGTTTTTTTCGCTAAAGGAAGTTCTAACTTAATTAGTTTTTGCCACGCTGTTCCCCCAAAAGAATCAGAGGTTTCTACTAATTCTTTTGGTACTTGTCTAATTCCTAAATTCGTAAACCGAACAATAGGAGGTAATGCAAAAATAATTGAGGCAAACACACCTGGCACCATTCCAATACCAAAAAAGGCAACTGCTGGAATCAAGTAAACAAATCCAGGCATAGTTTGCATAAAGTCTAAAATAGGGGTAATGATACTTTGAGCTTTTTGACTTTTAGCCATTAAAATCCCTAAAGGAATTCCTATAATAATCGATAAAAAACTAGCAATAAATACTAATGTCACAGTATTCATCAGCTCTGGCCATAGCCCTTGATTGTAAATAAATAATAACCCAAAGAAAGTAAATAAAGTTAAGCTTTTTTTTCGGGATAAATTATAAGCGGCTACTGTTAGTAAACCAATCCAAATAAGTCCTGGTACTAGTAATAATACACTAGTTAAACTATCCATTATAGCCTGTCCACCTACTTGTAACCCATGAAAACCACGACTAAAATGATTAGTCAACCAATCCGTTCCGCTTTCAACCCAGTCTGCTACAGGTAATTGTGTCGTTAATATCTTAGGCATAAGTTACCTCCTGCTCTGTAGAGTCTGCTAAGGCTTCTAGAACACTTCCTCTAATCACTACCCCTAATAGTTTATCTTCATCTGTAACTGCTAAAGGCGTTTTAGCATCATGAATTAGAGGAAAAATATCGCTTATCAATAAATCTTTAGGAATAGTGACGACATTTTTTTCCACACATTCTGTTAATTTCTGTCCTTTTCTCCGAGCATTTAAGGCTTGATCCGCTGTAATAATCCCTTCCAGCTCACGTTGTTTATTTACTGCTAACAACATACTGACACGTTCTTGTCGCATTTTAGTCAACGCAACGTTTGGGCCATCTACTTCTACATTAGTAGTAATAGCTGGAATCATAATATTTTCAGCTGTTAACACTTTTGACCGGTCTACATCTTCAACAAATGTTTTAACATAATCATTGGCAGGGTTAGTTAAAATTTCTTCACCTGTACCAATTTGCATAATATGACCGTCTTTCATTAAAGCAATTCGGTCTCCTAATCTTAATGCTTCATTTAAATCATGGGTAATAAAGATAATGGTTTTTTTCAAGTTAGCCTGTAAATCAAGCAACTCATCTTGCATTTGTCTTCTGATTAATGGATCTAAAGCTGAAAATGCCTCATCCATTAATAGTATCTCTGGATTATTAGCTAAGGCTCTAGCTAAGCCAACTCGTTGCTGCATACCTCCAGATAATTGATTAGGATATTGATCCTTAAAGGACAACAAACCAGAATTTTCTAACGCTTTTTCTGCCAATTTGGTTCGTTCTTCTTTTTCAATCCCTTTAATCTCTAAACCATATTCAGTATTTTCTAAAATAGTGCGATGTGGGAATAAACCAAAATTTTGAAACACCATACTCATTTTTTCCCGTCTAACTTCTCTTAACTCCTTAGCATCCAATTCACTAATATTTAAACCATCTATATAGATTTCACCAAAAGTTGGTTCAATCAATCGATTTAATAAACGAATTAACGTCGACTTTCCGCTACCAGAAAGACCCATAATTACAAAAATTTCGCCTTCTTTAACTTCAAAATTGGCATCATAAACTCCTACAGTCGCCCCTGTTCTTTTTAAAATATCTGTTTTAGATTCATGACGTTGAACTAACTCCAGTGCCTGTTGAGTTTTTTTACCAAAAATTTTAGTTAAATGTTTGACTTGAACTTTTGTCATCCAATTCCCCTTTCTGTTTTCCATATTTCATTTAAAATAAACTGACCACTCTATAATAAAAAGAATGGTCACTTTATTTAAAAAAATAGATCATTCACAGTCACTTATCTTTCCTTATAAAAAAGTGACCACACTATGTTAATACAATGTGGTCACTTTTGTCAAGAAAATAAAAGATGATTTTCAGAAAATGCATCTTTTATTTCTCTTTATTTTCATTTGTTTTAGGGTAAAATAAATTTTGCACTCGTTGATAACTTAACTCATTGCCTATAAAAAACACCGTATCCCCTTCTTCTAAAACTGCATAAGGACCTGGAGATAGAATTAAATCTTTCTGTTGTTGAATAGCAATAATGGTAGCACCAGTTTGTTGCCAAAAATTAATATCTTTAACTGTTTGTTTTAAGTGTTCTGCCTCTTTAGTTAGAGTTAACTCAAAAGGAGTAAATAAATTTAAACGATTAGCATGCTTGGTTTGATCGACTAATCTATCTAATAAATTAGTTAAATTAACTAATTCTTCTTGTTGCTTAGTCACACTACTAAGAATATCGGTTTTAATATCTTGAATTGTACTAACATCTTGATATAGCTCAATAAATTCTTGTGCTTTTTCTTTAGATGAAATAAAAGCACCACTTCCATGCTTAACTTCAACAATATCTAAATCAACCAAGACACTAATCGCTTTCCGAGCAGTTTCTGGCGAAACACCATATGTACTAGCCAAGGTTGATCTAGCATATAACTTATCACCAACCCGGTAACGATTTTCCACAATTCGCTCTGCAATATCTACTGCAATTAATTGATACTTAGGGGGTCTCATTGTTTTTTTAACCATTCTTTTTCTCCTCTTTACTTATTCCAAGGACTTCTAGTTTAAAAGTAAAACATTCTTGTTTATTTTGCAAGTTGATTTTAATTTAGCTAAAAAAAACCAAATAAAAAAGAGAGTAGATTGCTCTACTCTCTTTAAACGTCTCTCTTAGCCTTATTCTGGCAATAAACTTTCATCAAAGCCAACAGTTAAGGTAATAAACATGGCTACTAACACACTAACAACTAGTCCAGCTACATACCAGAAAAATGTGCCTGAAATAAAAGCTGGTAACGTAGTCAAACTACCAAATACAAAGGCAATTGCTTTTACCCGAGCAAATCCCATAACAGCACCGCCACAAGCTGCTCCAATACAAGCTGCAATGAAAGGTTTCTTTAAAGGAATTGCGATTCCATAAACAGTTGGTTCTGTAACCCCTGCTAGTAAAATAGAAGCAAAAGCTGATCCTGCTAGTGATTTATTACGAGCACCTTTACTTCTTAAAAATACACCTAGTGCTGCACCGGCCATCCCAAAATTGGCTGCTCCTGTTAAAGGAACAATGTAATCAAATCCCGATTGAGAAATATTAGCAATCATGACTGGATTAACTGCCCACTGCATACCAAAAATAACCAGTACATTCCAAAAACCTGCAATCAATGCCCCACTGATTAGACCATTCACGTTTAACATCCAAGTGATAGCCGCAGCTAATCCTTCACCTATGTAAACACCTGCTGGCCCAAATAGCATTAACGTCAACGGAACAGTTATCACAAGTGACAACAACGGAACAAATACCAATTGCATGTTTTCTGCAATATGTTTTTTTAAGAATCTTTCAATATAAGAATAGAAAAAGATTGCTAAAATGGCAGGTATAACCGTTGAGGTGTACTGCATCAATACAACTGGAGCTCCAAAGAAATGAGTTAACGTTTTACCATCACCTGCTAATAAATTAGCAATGTTTGGTTCAATTAACGCAGCTGCAATTACTCCTGCAATATAACCATTTACTTTAAATGTTTTAGCAGAAGAAAAGGCTAAAAAGATTGGTAGAAAATAAAACACAGCATTAGAAGCAGCCGATAAAATAGCGTAAGTTCCGCTAGACTCACTTAACCAACCAAATGTTGTGGCTAATACAACTAGTCCTTTTAAAATTCCTGATCCGGCAAACAACGGAATAATCGGCATAAAAATTTCAGAAATTAAAGCAAATAATTTTTCAACTGGATTGGCTTTCTTTTTCTCACCTGTTTTTTCATGCAAAGCTTGGTTAAGCTCTTCATATACAGTTAAAATATTTTCTTTCAAAATAACTTCTACATGATCACTCAAGGTTAAAAAGTATTGAACATTGGTTAAATTTTTTCCATTTAAGATTTCTTCTTCGGTTAAATTTCGATTTAATTTAACACGTAAGCGAGTGCTACAAACATCTAGCTGATTAATATTATCTAAACCGCCTAAACTCATAGCTAATTGTTGGACATCATGGCTCACTTATTATCCCTCTTTCTTTTGACTGATTACTTATTAAAAGACTACTCCACTAACTAAAATGATATTAGCATAAGGAGTCATTTCTCCTGTGCGAATAAAAGCATGACAATTATTCAAGTCTTGCTTCATTTCCTCATGCTGCACAAAGTCAATCGGTGTTTTTGGCATTAATTCTTTGATTTCCTCAAGGACTTTAGGATTTTGCACTTTAATTTCTTCAGCTAAAATAATTGATTGTACTTCTAATTCTTCTACCACATTGGCTAACACATCCATAAAACTTGGTAAACCATTAGTAACAGCTAAATCAATTTTTTCAGTGGTCATAGGAACTGGCATGCCAGCATCTCCAATACTTAATTTGTCAAAATGACCCATTTGAGAAATTACTCTTGAAATATCTGAATTAATAACTGGTGTTTTTTTCATGTTGAACATCCTTTTCTATATGAATTTTATTATTAGTTTAGTTGTTCTTTGTAAGGAATAGATGGTTGTGCACCAAATTGCTGAACAGCTAAAGATGATGCCTTGTTTCCGTAACGAATGGCTTCTTCGATATTAGAAAAATCGGTTTTTAAAACAGAACTTAATGCTCCAATAAATGTATCACCGGCACCTGTCGTATCTACTGCTTTCACTTTAAACGCATCAACTAAACCAGATTGACCTAAAACATCGTAATAAGCACCTTTACTACCTAATGTAATGATGATTGCTTCAACCCCTAACTGATGTAATTTATCTGTTGCTTGTTTCAAACTCGCTTCATCACTAATTTTGATTCCAGTAATAATCTCTGTTTCTGTTTCATTAGGAATTAACACATCTGTTTTAGCTAGTAAGTCTGCTGAAATATTTTCTAATGCTGGAGCTGGGTTTAAAATGGTTTTAACTCCATGTTGTTTTGCTAATTCAAAACCTTTTTCTGTAGCAGTTGTTGTACTTTCAAACTGGCTAATAACCCAATCACTTGCCTTAATTACTTGCTCAGAAACTTGAACATCTTGGGGAGTTAGCGCCATATTAGCTCCTGCATAAACCATGATACTGTTCTCACCAGCTTCATCTACTACGATATAAGCTTCTCCAGTTCTTTCCTTTGATTTAATCGCAATAGGAGAAATATTAACAGAATCTTTTCGCATTAATTCTTGCATGTACTGACCATTGCTATCATTACCTAAAGCTCCAATAAAGTGAGTGTCTGCACCTGAACGAGCAGCGGCTATAGCTTGGTTAGCTCCTTTTCCTCCTCCAGCATTAAATACTTCTTTCGCATGTAATGTTTCACCTGGCTTTGGCATTGCTTTCACTTTAATCGTTGTGTCAACATTCAGACTTCCAATAACCGTTACTTTATTCATGTATGATCTATCCCTTCTTATTAAAACGTTTTAATTTTTATTTAAAAAAATATTTTATTGCTTTTATTAAGTATTAAAACGTTTTAACACTTAATAAAAATAATAAGCTCTCTTATTAGAAAGCTAAATCCACAGAATTAAAACGCTTTAACTCTGTGAATATAAAATAGCACACTTTTATTTTTTCGTCAAGCCCCTTGTGGAAAACCTTTTCACTAAATGAACAGGCAACATTTTTTCCTCCCACTGCTTATTAGGTTGTTCAATTCTTTCCAGTAACAAATGAGCAACTGTTTCACCTAACTCAAAAATTGGTTGAGAGATAGTTGTTAACTTAGGCTCCATATACTCGCACATATCAATATTGTCATAACCAATCACACTATAATCAATCGGAATTCGTTTGCCGGCTTCATTAATGCCTCGGTACAAACCAATAGCTAATTCATCGTTAACTGCAAAAATAGCTGTTGCCTCACTAGCTAAAATTTCAGAAGTAGCTAAATAGCCTCCTTCTTTTGAAAGAGTTGTTGTAACTAATAAGGACGTAACAGATCGGTGACCGTTAACTACTTCTTGAAAACCTTTCAGTCTTTTAGCAATGTTACTGGTCATATGATTAGGTACAACCACTGCCAAATTAGTGTGTCCCAAATCAATTAAATGTTTAGCTGCTAGTTGACCTCCTGTGTAATCATCAGTTAAAACAGAATCACTATAACCTTCTGATTTTTTTGATCTAGCACAATAAATGGTTTATTTTTCTCTCTTAATATTTGATTGATCTCTGTATTAGACACAGCAGAACTCGCAATAATAAAGCCATCTACAGACCGTCTAGCTAATTCATTCAAATAGTTACTTTCTTTTAACTCATCTGTGCCTGCATTAGCTAAAATCGTTACAAAATCATCTTGATATAAAACGGATTCAATTCCTTTAACTAACGTACTAAAAAAAGGATTAGTTATATCTGGAATAATTAATCCAACTGTTTTAGTTTTTTTCGTAATCATTTGTTGAGCAACATAGCTTGGTTGATAATTTAATGTTTCTTTAGCTGCCAATACTTTATCCACTGTTGATGGACTAAATTTATGACTTTGATTATTTAAAATTAATGAAACGGTGGCAATTGATACCCCTGAAAGATTTGCCACATCTTTGATGGTTGCTTTCTTTTTCCCCATTGTCTTCACTCTTCTCTAACATAATCTTGACTTTTACCTAAACTCCTTACTATCATAACAAAAATAATTAGCATAAGCGATTTAATTTATTTTTTTATGTACATTACACAAAAAAATAAAAATATTTCTCCAACAATAGACCGCCAATCTTCTTTTTAAACCGATAAACTCTCACCATTCCTTTACATTAATTTAATCACATATTTCTTGCAAGTTTTTTAAAAACAGGTAGTATTAAATGTAATAAAAAAATGGAGGGATCCTCTTGGAACAAATTGTTTTAAACAATAAAGATAAGATTAAATTCGATCTATTAAAGGGCTTTACACAAAAAAAACAAGGGTACTCCTTAATTGAAATGATGACTATGTATGATTTGTCTAAAAGTTCTACTATTCGGTATATCAACGAATTGAATGAAGATTTAAGTCAGCTATTTGATGCGCAAGTCTCCATTATTTTTTTTCAAGACAAACGTTACCGATTTTCTAAGCAAGACTTATTTATAGACAGCTATGTCATTGACCAAATGCGCTGCTACTATTTAAATAATAGTACCCCTGTTTTAGTGTTAAATGCTATTTTAACCAAAAAATATCCCTCAATGGAAAAACTTTCTATCGATTTAAATTTAAGCAACTCTGCTATTTATAAAAGTATGGCTGTCATGCAACAATTAACAGAAAACTTTAATGGCAAAATCACCTTTAATAGTCGCACAAGTAATATCGAAGGGGATGAATTAGGCGTTCGTCTATTTATTTATTTTCTATATTGGTCCATGTACCGAACAACACAAACAAATCCTTTTGGTCCCCATATGCCTAATGATTATTTAACGATTGATCACCTTCGTCCCTTGATAACAGACAGAAAAGTATTATCTTTATCTCAAACAACTAAACTTAGCATGCTACAAGGAATTACCCTGTACCGAATTAACTACCGCAAAATAAAAATAAATTTAGAACCTGACTTAGCAAAAGATATTGCCTTATTTAACCCAGATAATTTTAGATTACCTAAGATCACTGCCGATTTAACTGAAGAAGAAAAGAAACAAGAATCAGACTTATTCGTTTTCTTCACCAAGTTACTGATAGCAGATATTGACTCATTTGACCGAAAAAAACAATTAGTTAATCATTACCAAGAAGCTGATTTAGAAATAAGTCAGCGAATTACTCAGTTTATTCATCAATTTGAAAACTACATGGTATTTCATTTTTCAAAAGAAGGATACATTGAAATATACTATTTGTTACTTATTTTATTTATTTATTTTCAGTATATTAATATTGATTTTTCTAAATTTCACACAGATATGACTTATGTTAATCGACCTAAAGCACTTGTAGACGAATTTAAACAGGTGGAAAACAACTTATATCTGTTTATAAAAAAAAATGTGGAACCTAACTTTCTTAAAACAATTCCTGAAGATATTTTAAATATGTTATCCCATGTTTTATTCTTTTGCTATCACCAAAACCTATCTCCGAATTCTATTAAAGTACATATTCAAATGAGTAAAAACATTTATATCGGTAGAAGTATTCAAAAGTTTTTAACCAATACCTTTAACAAAGATACCATTACGTTTACACTAAATCCTGAAAATGCAGACTTAATTATTTCAGATACTTTTGAAGGTGTCACCTCCCACCCTCACCAAGAACATTTGTATTTTGATAACCAATATGACTATCAAAATTGGAACATGTTGCTATCTGAAATTTCAACTATTATTTATCAAAAAGTTTTTTTATCCCGTGTAGTCCAACTTGATGAGGAATAATTTTTCACATATTTTCTTAAAAAAGAAAGAAATAGAACTTATTTCTTTCTTTTTTTGTTACAATAAACCCAGACATTTGGAGGTGTTTTTGTGAAAAAAATAATTCATATAAGTATTGGAACCATAATAGTTCTTATCGGCTTGCTTTTAGCTTACTTAGCCTATCTTTCTTTAACTTATTATCGGCAACCTAATTTAAAGTTAACTCCCTACAATCAGCAACATACTCAGTTGACAACTAATACTCCTTACCGCATTGCTACCTACAACATTGGCTATGCTTCATATAGCCCTGAGTATAGTTTTTTTATGGATGGTGGGAAATATTCCGTAGCTTTTAGCCAAGAAGATGTGCTAACTAACTTACACGGAATTGTCTCAACTCTAAAAAATTTAAAGCTTGATTTTGCCTGTTTACAAGAAATCGATCAAGAAGCTACCCGCTCTTATTATCAAAATCAAATTGATTATGTAACAAAAAAATTACCTGATTTTACATATACTTATGGTCAAAACTATGACTCTCCCTATTTATTCTATCCTTTTAAAAAACCAATCGGTCGTGCAAAATCAGGTTTATTAACGCTAAGTAAAGGAAATATTCAACAAGCAAAACGTGTTCAACTGCCAATTGAAACTAGCTTTAATAAATTTTTTGACTTAGATAGAGCCTTTACTATTAGTGATATTCCTGTTCAAACTGGTAAAACCTTGTCGCTAATCAATGTACATTTATCCGCTTTTACAAAAGATAAATCTGTTCAAGCTGCTCAGTTAAAAACGTTATTCCGTTATATGGCCTCTGCCTATCAGCAAGGAAATTACGTTTTGGTATGTGGTGATTATAACCATGATGTATTAGGGAATAGCGCAGATATTTTTGGAAAGTCAAAGACGCCTTTAACTTGGACTAAACCTTTTCCCAAACAGGATTTACCACAACATTTTAACTTAGCGACACAAAATTTAGCACAGAAAAAAATCCCCTCAGTTAGAAATTTAAATGAAGCCTATCAACCTGGAAAAACCTTTGTGTCTTTAGTAGACGGCTTTATCATTTCAGATAATATTCAAGTGGATCAACTTTCAGTTAAACAAACAAATTTCAACTACTCAGACCACAATCCTGTTGTTATGAGATTTCAATTATTACCTTAAAAAAAGCTCCAGTTGTTTAAACAACTGGAACTTTTTTTAATCTTGTCCATATGTTCTTAATTGACCATATGTATCAAATTTTTCCACTACCTTATCCATATCTTCAGGTGTCAGTAAAACAGGATTACCAATACAGCGAGCTCGGTAGTAAAGTTTCGCAATAAACTCAATATCTTTTGCTACAGAAAAAGCTGAAGCTAAATCTGCATCTACTGCAATGGTTCCGTGATTTCCTAATAAAAGACCTTTATCTTCTCCAATAGTTTGGTAGACTTCTTCCGCTAACTCATATGTGCCAAAAGTTTTATAGTCACAGCAACGAATTTTATTTCCAACAGAACCGATTATATAATGAAGAGGTAAAATCTCTTCTTGTAAACAAGCAAAAACTGTTGCATATTCAGAATGAGTATGGACTACAGCATTGACATGGGGCGTTTTTTGGTAAAAAATACGGTGCATATCGTATTCACTTGAAGGTTTTCTATCTCCTTCTAAAACCTTGCCTTCTAAGTCTAATAACACAATGTCTTCCGGTTGAGTTTCTTGATAGGGAATGCCACTTGGTGTAATAAGCATCACTTGATCTTTTCGTATAAAGATACTTAGATTACCTCCTGTACCTGTGGTTAGCCCTTCTGTTAACATTTTTTTACCATATTCAACTAGTTCTTTACGTTCTTTTATATATTTCATTTTTGTTTCCTCTTTACTATCTTAATTTATTTCTAGATAACATATGGCAAAGTCTTCATCTTGACTTTCTTCCATTTTTTAATAAAAACGAGTTTGTTCTTCTAAAAAATAAGTATCTAAATCATAAGGAGAGAACACACCTTTATCTGTTACAATCCCGCTAATTCTTGAAGGTGGAGTGATATCAAAAGATGGATAAATTCCTTTTACTTCTGGTAAAGTATTTGGAATCCCTCGATACTCTAATACTTGTTTTGGATCTCTTTCTTCAATGATAATATCTTGTCGTCCAAATTTATCTGAATCTGGAATACCTGTCACAAAATAAGGCACTTGATAATTTTGACCAATTAAAGCGATTTGATTGGTACCAATTTTATTAGCAATGTGACCATCTCTAGCAATACTATCTGCAGCAGAGGTAAATAAATCGATACCTTTTGTTTCCATCACATAAGCTACCATGTTATCTGTTATAACAGTTGTATCAAAACCAAGTTCTGCTACACAACTAGAAGTCAATCTAGCTCCTTGTAAATAAGGTCTAGTTTCAGCACAATATACTTGTAAATCATAATTATTGGCTTTCGCTGCTCTAAAAAATGTTCCAATAATGGTTTCCCCAAAACATTGGGTTAACACTTTTCCTTTTTTAGGTGCTACAGATAATAAATGTTGGCCTACTTTATCCATAATAGTATATCGTCTATTTAAAGATTCTACAGTACTTAGAAAAATTGCTTCAATTGGATCTTTTCCCATAGCTAAAGCTTCTTGACCTACTTTTAAACACTGTTGTGTAATTTTTCCCATTCGATTAGCAGTAGTTGGTCTAGCATAGGCGATTGTTTCAGCAGCTGTTTTCAAAAAAGCCAGTTGTTCTTGTTCTGGTTTTCCTTTCACTTCGTAAGCTGCTAAAGCCATCCCCATACCTGCCGCTGTATAAGGTCCTGCACTTTGAGTGACCATGTCTGTTATAGCTTGTGCCACTTCTTTATGAGACGTACATTCTACAAAGCTTATTTCTGTTGGATAAACTCGGCGATCTAAAATTCGGACTTTTCCATTATCATACCAAGCAACATTTTCATAAGTTAATAAAAACGGTAAATCATAATCTGCTCTTTTCATTTCATTTCCTCCACTATCCACAAATCAAAGTAAACCGACTAATTAATTCTTTGCCATCTGTTATATCATATCGATTTAAAATACATTCTATTCCTAATTTTAACAAGGCTCTTTCCATTTTAACACGAGCTTCTCCTAAAGGGGCTTCAGAAACTTCTTTGACTTTAGAATCCCCAATCACTCGTCTAATTATTTCTGTTCCAGCGTAACCTAACGTGTCTGCCATAACTTCTTTGACATAGCGAGTTTGAAACTCCTCACTTTGATATAAAGAACAGCTTACTTTTTCTTCTAACCCTTTTTTAAGCTTAACAGTCACTTGATCATAAATATTACTAATAGTTTCTGTCAACCATTCAACAAATGAGTCTTCTTCCTGATAAAACATTGCTTTAGCTAAAGGGAAGAACAGGTTACCTATCACATTTCCTATGTCATAACCCATTGGTCCATAAAATGCAAATTCAGGATCAATAACTTTCATTCCTTCCTGATTAACAAAAATAGAACCAGAGTGCAAATCTCCGTGAACAAGAGCCTGAGCATTATTCATATAATTATTTCGCAGATCAGCAACCTGTGAAATAAGGGCTTCATTACGATAAATATGCTCCTCAACAAAGTTTTGATTTTCTTCTAAAATAACATTTTGATTTTTATAGTTATTGTAAGGTTCAGTAAAAACTAAGTCCTCACTAATATCACACATATCAATATTAGTAAAATTTTTGACTAATTGTTTTTTCTCATGTCGCTCCCAGCATAAATCAGTTGTAGATAACAATGTTTCCACTAAAAAAGTACTTATTTCTTCTGCAAAATGTGGAAATATTTTTCCTGCCATCAATTCGTAACGTAAATTTTTAAAATCAGAAATATCTTCCATAGTTAAAGCTGCCATTTTTTCATCATAATAGAAAATTTCAGGAATGAATTCTGGTACTAACTGATACTGAATATTTAAAATATCTGCTTCAATTTTGTTACGAGAAATATCTAAAGGACGACCTGAAGACCGTAATAAAACATCTGCTTGTTTCACTACCACACTCTTTTGTGTAGTGGTGTCTATTACTTTAAACACATAATTAATGTTCCCATCTCCAATTTCATAAACCTCTAAAGATTCTTGACTAGAGAACAACTTTAAATAATCAGTCACATACTCCTTTATATCTTCATGGCTCATTAAAAAATGTTGGTCGAATTTTTTCATGTTATAAATCTCCTTCTATAATATCAGTTTGTTTCACTATATTTGTTAATTTTTTATGATCAGAAATTTTTCCTTTAGGGAAACCAATAGCAATAGAGATTAAACCTATAATAATCATTAAAATGGAATACCAATTATACGGCATGATGCTTACTGGAGAAACGCCTGCCATACCTCCCATTACTAATAATTGTCCCGCATAAGGTAATAAACCATTAAATGCGGCTGAGAAAATATCAAGCAAACTAGCTGTTCTAGAACGTGAAATTCCAAATTTATCTGATATATCACGAGCTAAAGGTCCAGCAGCAATAATAGAAATTGTGTTATTGGTAGTTGCGATATCCATCAAACTTACTAAAGCTGCAATTGATAGCTCTCCACCTCTTGCACTTTTGGTACTTTTTGTTAACTTTTGCAATAACCAATCTATTCCACCTAAATAATTCATTAATGCGACTAAGCCACCTACTAAAATAGCAATAATAGCCATATCTTCCATACTCTTCATACCTTCATGAGCAATGGACATAAAACCAATTAGATCAAAATCACCATGAATTAATCCTATAATCATTCCAGCAAAAATACCAGCTATCATCACATTTAGAACCTGAACACCTATCAAAGACAACACAATTACTAATAAATAAGGAATTATATTTACTAAATTATAGTTATGAACTCCAGTTAAGGAAACATTATCGATAGGTTGCATAGCTAGCGCTACTAAATTTATCACCAAGGCTGGTAAAACCATTAAAATATTTGCTTTAAACTTATCTTTCATTGCTACTTCTTGTGTTCGTGTTGCTGCAATGGTTGTATCAGAAATAAATGATAAGTTATCTCCAAACATTGCTCCTCCAACTACAATACCACAAACAAGCGGTAAATTAGTTCCAGTTTTATTGGCAATATCAATAGCAATCGGTGCTAATGCAGCAACTGTTCCCATAGAAGTTCCCATGGAGAAGCTCAAAATACAACCAATGATGAATAAACCTGGTAAAATTAAATTAGAAGGCAAAATACTGAGACCTAAATTTGTCATAGAGTCAACTGCCTTCATACCATTAGCTACTCCATAAAAAGCCCCTGCTAAAATAAAGATAATAACCATTAACATCAGTGTATGATCGCCCCCACCTTTACAAAAGATAGTCACCCGCTCTTCAAAAGTAGTAGGATTATCTTTGTTGTTCATCATTAACGCAATTCCTGAAGCAATTAAAATACCAACCATAAGTGGCATATTTTCAAAACTACCTGACGTTAAACCTGTTAACATGTATAAAACTAAAAAAATTAACAGTGGGACCATTCCTATAAAGTGTCCTTTTTTTTCTGAAGTATTCTTATTTATTTCCTTCATCTCGTTTCCTCTTTCTCTACTTTGTCATATATACTTTTAAAAAATAATAATGCCTATATTTATTTTTTACTCATCCTTTCCCCTAAATCATATTGAACGCGCTTCCAACAAAACCATCATAATCGTATTTTCCAAAAAAATCAAGACTTTTAAAAGAAAAATAAAGAAAAACAAAAAAATAAACGATTTAAACAAACTTTTTTTCTTTTATATTCTGTGATATTCTTTTTATTTTATTTGGAAATCTTTATTATTATTTACTTTTTTATTTTTTATGTTACACTTTAAAATGAATTATAAATATTGAAAGTAGGTGATATTTTGATTAAATATGATCGTCTACAAACTATTTTAGAGTTATTAGATGAAACAGGTAGTGTCAAAGTAACAGATTTGAGTCAATTGCTGAATGTCACAGAGGAAACTGTTCGAAAAGATTTAGATACTTTAGAGCAACAAAAAAAATTAAAACGTGTTCGTGGCGGTGCTTTCAAGCCTAATACTCTTGATAAAGAAGTACCTGTTCTTCTTAGAGAGACCATGTACCAAGAAGAAAAAAGCTTGATGGCCAAACATTGTTTAAAGTTTATTGAAGATGGAGACGCCATTGCTTTAGATAGTTCCACTACTTGTTTATCTATTGCCACGGAATTGAAAAAAACTGAATTAAAAATTACAGTTATTTCGAATTCTATTGATATTTTTAACGTATTAAAAAATCATCATTCTATCAACTTAATAGGAATTGGTGGTAATTTTCGCTCTGTTTCTCACTCTTTTGTTGGTATGAATTCTCAATCAGACATTGCTCGATACTTAATTGATAAATCTTTTATTAGTAGTTCAGGCCTTTCATTAAATATTGGTCCAACAGACAATAATGAAGCTGAATCTCTCGTACGTAGGCAATTTCTTAAACAATCTCAACAAAATTTCTTAGTCGTAGATCATACAAAATTTGATTTTAGAACAATTCACCTAATTACTGATTTTTCTTTAATCCATACAATTATTACAGATAAAAAACCAGATAATGCTAACTGGTCCACTTTTTTAACTGAAAAAAATATCCAATTAATTTATTAATAATTATAAATATCAACTCACTTATTGAATAGCGGTTCCAACAAACCAAACAATAAAGGAGTTTATCATGAAAAATTTTAATTATTATAATCCAGCAAATATACTATTTGGGCAAGGAGAAGAAGAAAAAGTTGGTGAATTAATTTCATCTCATACACATACTAAAAAAGTGTTACTACTTTATAGTGGAGATTATTTAACCAAATTAGGGATTGAAAAAACTATTTCAAAACAATTAAGTGAGCAACATATTAAATTTTTCAAAAATGGAAATATTGTACCGAACCCTGATGTTGCTTTAGTACGGGAACTAGTTTCTTTTGTAAAAGAACATGAAATAGACTTTCTTTTAGCTGTTGGAGGAGGTAGTGTTATTGACACTGCTAAAGCTGTTTCCTTCGGTGCATTATACGAAGGAGATGTTTGGGATTTCTTTACTGGCAAAGTAGCAGTTACTCGAAGTTTACCCGTTGGGGTTATTTCTACTGTCGCTTCTTCTGGATCAGAGATGTCTAATGCCACTATTATCTCAAATGGTCCCCATAAACTCGGAGTAGAATCAGAACTAATCATCCCAAAATTTTCAATTTTAAATCCTGCCTACACAACGAAACTACCTAAATACTATACAGGTGTTGGCATTTCTGATATTCTTACTCACCTATTGGAACGTTATTTTACAAAAGTTTCGCATGTCACTTTAACCAATTATCTATTAGAAGGAGCGATAAACTCTCTCTTAGTTAGTGGTTCTAAGCTTATAGATGATTTAGATAATTATCATTTGCGAGCAGAGGTTATGTGGACTTCTTCTATGGCTCATAATAATAGTTTAGAGTTAGGAAGAGAACCGGATTGGGGTTCACATAGAATAGAACATGAGTTAAGTGGTCAATATGGAATTGTACATGGAGAAGGGATGGCTATTATTTTCCCAGCTTGGATGGAGTATGTTAGCCAATTTTATCCAGATATTTTTGTACAATATGCTGTTCAAATTTTTGATATTAATCCCTTTGCCTATGAAACTAAAGAAGAAATTATAACCCTAGGTATCCAAAAAACGCGAGAGTTTTTTAAGAAAATGGGAATGAAAACATCTCTAACTGAATTAAATATCGACGAAACTCATTTTGAACAAATGGCTAATAGAGCAACTAATGACGATAGTCAAACCGTAGGGCATTTAATGCCTTTAACATCTTCAGACATCATAGCTATTTTTCAATTAGCACGTTAAAATCACCAAATAAACCTAAATTAAAGACAATCATATCTTTAATTTAGGTTTATTTTTCTGATATTTGATATGATAGAAAGAAAATCATTAATTGGAGGATATCATGAATATTTTAGTCACAGGCTTTGATCCCTTTAATAAAGAAACCATTAACCCTGCTTTAGAAGCTGTCAAACAACTACCTGATACTATATTAGGTGCAACTATTATCAAATTAGAAATTCCAACTGTTTTTTTAGAATCTGCCAAAGAAGTTCAAAAAGCCATTCAACTTTATCAACCTGATATTGTCCTACACATTGGTCAAGCTGGTGGTCGTAGTCAAATAACGATTGAGCGAGTTGCTATTAACATCGATGACGCTTCTATTCCAGATAACTGGGGACAACAGCCTATTGATCAACCGATTCAAAACAATGGACAACCTGCTTATTTTTCACAATTACCTATTAAAGCAGTTGTTAAAGGAATTAAATCCGCGGGAATTCCTGCAAGCATATCTAACAGTGCCGGCACATTTGTCTGCAACCATATCATGTATCAAACCCACTATTTTATTGACAAACAACAATTGCCTGTTAAAGCAGGATTCATCCATGTACCTTTCATTCCGGAGCAAGTAGTAACTAAACCTACTATGCCCTCTATGTCTTTAGAACACATTATTAAGGGAATTTCTTCTGGGATTGAGCAAATGATTTTGTTTCACAACCAATCAGATCTAGCCATGGAAGGTGGTACTCTCCATTAAAAAAAATTCCCTAGCTTCTCATATAAAGTAGCTAGGGAATTGTAATTTGTTGTGATTAAATTAATACCAAGCAGGTTTATCTCCGTCAGTATTAGGTTTGTTAACACCTAAAGACTCTCTTATATATTGATCAGGTTTAGCCACAAGGGTTGCGACTAGATAACCAATACTTTTTCTTGATACTTCTGTTCCTTTGAAGTCTTCACCTTTTTTAGTTAATTCATAATCCACTTCATCTTTATTAGATAACCAAGCAGGTCTAATAATTGTATAATCTAAATTAGACTGTTCAATAACTTGAGCTGCTTCACTGTAAGTTTCAAGATAGCCACCATCAAGCATTTGATGATTCCATTGACCATATTTACCAGGAACTTCATCATAAATCCCTAGAGTAGAAATCCAAATTAACCGGTTAATTCCTTTATTGTTCATAGCAGTGACTACTGCTTTAGCTTGAGCCACAATATTAGAACCTGCCAAATTAGCATAGACTATATCGACAGAATCCATTGCTTTTTCTAAATCACTAACTTTAGAAGCATCTCCTTCAAACACTATTTCTTTATCCGTATTTTGAACATGAATTCGGCTAGCCTTTCTTAAAAATAAAACTTGCTCAACTTCTTGCTCTAGTAACTCCGCTCTTGCTAAACGAGCAATTTGACCGTTAGCACCTAATACTAGTACTCTTTTCATCATTATTCGCTTCCTTACTAATTTTACATATCTTATATGTTTGTATTTTCATATTACAACTAACGATATTTTTTTACAAATAATTGATTTCTTAATTAATAGGCCTTTATCTTAATGACTTCAATCCTTGTTCAATCGATTGATTTCCACTAATTAATTCTAGACTTTCGCCAATCAATAACTGGTTTTCAGCAATATAAGCAATCACTTTAGCCACATCTTCTCTAGGTATAGACCGATTACTAACCTCTAAATTTTCTTTTTTTACAGAAATAAGACCTGTTCCTGAATGATTATCTAACACACCTGGTTTTAAAATAGTAAAAGGAATTCCTAATTTTTTGACATAATCATCTGCTTTTCCTTTAGCTATTAAATACTCTTTTAGTGAATGTTCAGTAGTAGAGTGAGAGTCTGCTCCATATGAACTTAACAAGATATAGTGAGAAATCTGTTTATCCTTCACCACATCTGCAACAGACATAGCTGCTTTTTGATCGACATTAATGACATCTTTTCCTTGACTGCCTGCCACAAAAATTACAACATCTGTATCATCTGGCACTTGGTTAATCGCCTCTTTATCAGTCAAGTCTCCAATGATACTGTTACTTGCTCCTAATTGTTTTAACTTACCTGCTTGACTGTTCAATCTTAAAAATACTGTGATAATATTGTCATCGTTTTTAGCTAACTCTTTAACCAAATGTTGGCCTACTTGTCCATTTGCACCAAAAATAAATAATTTCAATCTAGTCAACTTCTTTCTTATTTTTTGTTAGTAACCTAAGCATATCAAACACGTTTAATTAACACAAAAATATCATCTTCTACTTGTTAAAAATAGACAAAAAAAAGGAAAAGCTTATCAGCTTTCCCTAATTTTTATTTGCTAGCACGTTTTACATAAGTACCTTCTTGTGTATTAACTTCTAAATATTCATCTTGTTTAATAAAGTCTGGAACGTTAACCACTAAACCAGTTTCCATTGTAGCAGGTTTACCTGAACCTGTAACAGTCGCACCTTTAATAGAAGGTTGTGTTTCAACTACTTTTAAGACAACTGTTCCTGGTAAAGTCACTCCAATTACTTCTGTTCCGTAAAATTGAATTTTAATTTCCATGTTTTCTAACATATATTTTAATTCATCTTCAATGATAGAAGTTGGAATTTCATATTGTTCGAATGTTTCTAAATCCATAAAGAAAGCAATGTCATCTTGACTATATAAATATTGAACATCTTTTGTATCAATATGTGCTTTTTTTACTTTTTCATCTGGACGCATAGTTGTATCTGTTACAGCTCCAGAGCGTACATCTTTTAGTTTCATACGCATGACAGTATTTCCTTTACCTGGTTTGTGATGGTTTGCTTCCAACACTTTAATTAATTTGTTTCCTTGCTCGAAAGTCATGCCAGCTTTTAAATCAATTGCTGCTATCATTCTTATTTCCTCTTTTCTAATGTGTTCTGTTATCATTGTAACAAACACTTTCACATTATTCTAGGAAAGATTACAAACCGATTGTTTCAAAGGCTGGCTAACTACTGCTAACTACTGATCGTCAATTAAAAAGTGATAATAAACTTGAAAATCTTCACCTTTTTGTGGTGTTACTTGAAAAATGATTTCATACTCTCCTTTTTGTTTAGATGATAG
Organism: Vagococcus humatus; assembly: GCF_003950325.1. GTDB lineage: Bacteria > Bacillota > Bacilli > Lactobacillales > Vagococcaceae > Vagococcus_C > Vagococcus_C humatus. Next base: position 270,750 of record NZ_PXZH01000002.1, on the reverse strand, counting down.
ATTATCTTGAATTACTAATTCAATGTCTTTATGAGTGGCACTATCATCAAATGTTAACTGATTAGATGTTTCAATCATGTGATTCCATTCCTCTTCCATATCTCCAACTTGATATAAACTCATCTGAATCTTAGAAATATGTTTAAAGTCTAAAGAAAGAGGTAATGTCTGCTGCTTAGCATTTGTATAAATAATCCTCTCATCATTGGATTTACTATAAACTCTCAGTCCATAGTTATCTGGCTCACTGACGAACTGAAATTTTTTACTCTTCCATACATCTACACAATCTCCAGCTAAAGGGTGATTACTGTCATGATAGTTATAAAGAGTAACCTTCCAAGTATACTCACCTTCCGGCAATGGATCGTATTGAGTCACTAGCTTACCATCAAAATAGCCTCTTTCTACCTCAAAATTGGCATTAATATCAATCATGTTAGGAATAATAAATGAATCTTGTCTGTAAGACACTGGATAAACTTGATCCTCTTTGCTAACTAACACTGCCCCTTCAGGTAGCTTGACTGGCTGATCATCGCGACATAATTGAACCTGAGCATGCATTTTTTTCTCAAAATTAAAATTATCACACCCATCTCGTCCTAAAACATGATCTGCTTTAGCGGTAAACTGCAAAGGAATAGGCTCTGTTTGGCTATACTGTTGTCCCATATCAATACCTTGTTCCATAGAAAAAACTCTTTTTTCTGCCATTTGAATATTTCCCATAAGCAAATAAATATCCTCTATAGATGGGTGTTTACTTTTAGCGATTAAAGACATTTTAATCATTGTTCCAACTGGTAGATAAGCACTTTCTGGTACTTTTTGAAAATCTACCACAATCATAAATCCTCTATCAACTACTTTATCTCCTGTCCACAAAGGATCTAATAAAGGAGCACCTGTTTGAATATTTTTTAACAGAGATAGAGGTATTTCTTTAATAGGATGTTCATTGAAAAGAGGAACTGTGTAATATCCATATACAGGAGAAGTGACAGGTGTATCATCTTCCGTCTCAACTAATTTAACAGTAACTGAAGCTCCTTTAGGTAATGGTGGATCACATATTAGTGTTGGTACAGAAAAATCATCCCATGCATAACTCAACATAGCTTGACCACTTACGGCACTATTTTGTGTAATGGCTACCTTTGATTTAGGTAAAAACGGTGTGAAATGTTTGCCTGATTCTAAACCAACATCATGACCGACCACTGTCACAATTCGTCTAATATTAATTTTTATCTTTAATTCTATATCATCTTGAGCTTTTACTTTCATGGTTAAATACCGCTCTGTTAAACTATTGGTTAAATAATCACCATTATGGACACGGAATCGTAGTCTAGGTGATTCATCTCCAGAAACACTATCTATCAGTGTCTCCTCTCCCTCTTTCAACTGACTTAATGATTCTTCTGAGGTAGTCCTTCCTGAAACCCCAACATAAAAGGCTGAATTAGAAACTAAGGCAGAGGTTTCTTCATCAAAGAAATCTTCTGCAACAAGAATAACATTATTAGTTTTCACTTCACTTATTTTTAAATCATGACTGCCCACAAAAATCGGTAAATCTGTTAAAGTATAAATTTTACTTCCTTCAAATCCTTCAGGTAATGTATCCCCTTTATAAGCAGTTAAATCAAATTCCCTACTGTCCACATATTTAATACGCAGTCCCACTGGATTTGTTTTTTGAGAAATTTGATTAATCAGTTCATCATCTAAATATCGTTGACTTCCATAGGCTGTCCAATTAATTTTCTCTCCAGCAAATCTGTGCATCTCCTCTTGACTACTAAAATCCAACATTAACTGACTGGTCAAATACAACGTCATAGTTCCTTTAATTCGATGTTCTGGTTTAAGCAAGACTTTAACCATGGTCACATCTTTCCAATTAAAAGATAATTCCTGAAATCTTTCTTTAGAATAATAGCCATCTTTTTCCTCCGCATTGGCTTGCTGATTATCAAAATCTGAGGTTTTTGTTGTATAAAAACATTCAAAATCCTCTCCATTTAAACCGGACAATTTCACTGCACCGGTTAAAGATAAACTAAAACTTAACGGATCATCCATCCAGTTATTGTTCATGTCTTTTTTAGGAACTGGCAAATAATAATAAAAGCCTGTTTGTTCCACTTGACCACTTACATAGGGATTTTCAACTGTGACTCGGTAATCAATCTGTCCTTCTTCTAAATCTGTTATCACTAAAGGTTCCTCTAAGTCACTCCATTTACTAGCAGATTCATTAGTTAATTTACGCTCTAACTTAGTTTGGAGCAATCTGGATTTTCCTGCCACTTGAAAACTAGCAGTAGAACTATTGCTTGGTAAATAGTATTGATTGTTATCATAACCTAATGAGTAACCATAATCCTCCATAAAATCTGCTACTCCCCATTGATCAATGATATAACTTCTATCTCGTTCTGACCGATAATAACCTTTAATATACTCATGGGTGATAAATAAAAGTTCATCAAATTTAACAATTTGATTAGGAGAATATTCTTTAATATCTAATTTATACTGAATGCTAATATTACTTTGAACTGCAGTTAAATTTTCTTTATAATAGCCAAATCCCGTATTATTGTCTACTTGAACTTTATATAAATAACTGCCATCCTTTAAAACTCGCTTTTCTTGATAATCAATGGTAAAAGGAATCCCCCGCCCGCCTCGTCTAACTTGAACAGAATTAAGTATCAGTTCCATCCCTTTTGGCACTCTAATTAGAAAAATGGGATGTTCTAAGTAGTTAATATGACTGTAAGGGTAGCTACTCATCATAGATTCGGCAGAAATATTTAAGCGTGTATCACTGTTAATTGTGTCCCCATCTTCTACTTTTTTTGTTCCTTCATCCTGATCTTGACTAATTATAAGGTTATTCAGATAATAGCTACTAGTTAATTCTTCATTAGAAATAATCTCACTAGTTATATTTTTTTGATACGCTACTTGATCATCTTCTGTCACTACTTCTTTAAAATCTCCCGTTATTTCTCCCTCATATTCTGATAAGGTGAAAACAGTCTTCATTGCCTGCTGACTTTCTGCAAAAGGAATAAGAGCTTGTCCATAAAAATTCCCACCAGTTGCTTTAGAAGAAGCTGGGTTTCCACCTTCATAAGAACCTGGCATCGTTAACTGATAACTAACCTGTTTGAAAAAATAATATTCCCACTGGCTAGCATCAATCCCTAACTTTTCTAACACAAAACTGCGAGTCAACAAAGCTCTATAAGGATTAAAGCGACTTCCTGTACTTAAATCTTCTTGCGTAACATTTAGGGTGGTTTCCTCTAATTCTTCTCCTGTTCGTCGGTCAAACATTGAACAAGTCACTTGATAGTTTTGTTGAGAAATTTCAGCGAACATCCTTACGGTAGTAACCCCTATACTTGCTTCACTAAGTGCTTCATTAGCATTAAACTCAAACGTTAACTTAGCCTTTGTATCACCTGGTCCTGTGTTTTTCAATCCAAAAAAACCTAGTTGAGAAAATGCTGTTTCATTGTAGATATAGCCAATATCACTTCCATTAGCTCTACCTAAATTTAAAATAGGTCGAATAGCTGAAATTGTTTTACTTACCATATCAGGTTCAGTTATTAGATTGGGATTCATTCCATAAGTGTACTGCCTAAAGTCTGTTTGATAATAATTTTTTCGGTAAAACATAGGAACACTTGTATACTTTAGTGCATTTTCTTTTTCCAAATACTTACCAAAATCTGTTTCATTTAATTTAAAAAATAGCATAATAGCTTTTCTCATATGATAAACTTGCTGTTTAAAAGTAAAAATTAGCCGAATTCTACCATCTTCTTGTTGATTGATTTCATAAGTAACATGCGGATTTCTTTCACACCAGTCATTTAATCTTTGCTCATCTAACTCTGCTGATAAATACTGGTTAGAGTCTAACACTACATAAGGAACATAGACTTCAGCTTTATAAGCAGAGTAACTATATAACTGTTTATTAGTACCAATAGGAGTTCTTAACTGAATACAGTACTGGTTATCTCCCAAAACAGGTGAATCCAAAGTAGTTGAACTTAGCTCTTCATCTCGGTAAAGTACTACTCCTCGATTGGTCACTTTTTCTTTGATATACACCTGATCCAGTTGAACAATATCTGTTATCTCCTGTTGTTGAAGAGTTATTTTAATAGCTGGATGATGACTAGTCAAAGGTTCATCATCTGTTGTATCCCAAATCATACTATCAGGCTGAATAGCTAGATTAAAACCAACCGATCCCCATTCATTGTTAATTTTAATAGCTAATCGACCACTATTAGGTTGATGAGTATCTAAAGTTTCCTGATTAAATTCTGTAGCATCAATCTCTTCTATAAATTGATAATTTTTTTGTAACATCTCTAAAGAAGTAGTCAGCATCATCCCTATAGGTAAATCCAATATAACCCAACTTGCCTCTTCCCCTACTTGTAAATTATCCAGTTGGATTCTAATGTCTAATGGTTTAAGATAGCTTTGTTCTAGCGTCAGTAAATCAGCTTCTTCTTCAACTCGTCTAAGGGCCACCCCTTCTTCCTCAATAACAGCATAAATGGTAGGAAGTCCCATTCGCTCCTCTTTAGAATAATTTGGTATATCTACTTCTTGTTCCTCTACTTGTACATCTTCTGTTTCCGTTTGAGATTCTTCCACACTATTTTTTTCCTCTAGCCTTTGCTCCTGCTCCTGCTCTTGCTCTTGCTCTTGCTCTTGCTCTTGCTCTTGCTCTTGCTCTTGCTCCCAATTTAATTGATCTAAGGGCTGGAGATAACTTAATATATCTTCATTTTTTGAATGATCTTCTGTTAATTTAGTCATCTCTTTTGGCGAAAAATTTTTAGCCAAGGCTTGTTGCCCTTGGTATAACGGAAAAATCAGCTGAAAAAAAACAAACCAACTGATTATTAACTGACGAAATCTGTTCTTTTTCATGCTTTATCCTCCTACTCTTCCATAATAACTTGAATAGCTCCATCTTCTTTACTATACTGATCACTTTCTATCACTTTAAAAAAATCTACAGTTATTCCCTCTAAACAAGTTAAACCCGGTGTATCTAATTTAACAGATGACACATTATCTAAAGGTTTCTCAAAAAAACTAGGATGGGTTCTATCAATCATGACTTTACCAGCATCCCATTGAATAATTGGAGTAAAATTAGCCATATGACTTCCTAAGATAAGTCGAGCAGTGGGACTACCTTTTTGATCGATAATATGCCAATAATAAGGATTTGTTGGGCCTTCTTGGTACAAGTAAAATGTAGCCGATAAACTAGTTTCGTATTGCCCTACTGTTTCAGCTCTAACCACATATTTGGTAGGTGACAATTGACCTCCCAGACTTGAATTAACTTGATTCTTTATTTGAGGTTGTAGAGTAATTTTTCGTTTAATCCCATGATTTATATCAATGGCTGGTTCTAAGTTTCCTGATTTAACTGGTTGACTGTCATTATTTAAATAAATCTTATAATCAATTTCAGCTGTAGAAAATCGGTTACTATCTTGTGTGTTAAACAAATAAAAACTAAGTTCGGAAGTTTGGTTATTCCAGTTAGCTATGTGATAAACTGGGCTACCATCTTCTTTTAATAAGTCACTGGTGAAATAAAATGTTTTAGCACTCAAAACTTTATAACTTTTATGATTTAGCTCATATTTTCCGTAAACTGTATACCCTATTATTCCTAAAAAAATAATAAGTACCATGCTGATTAACACATTTCTAGCTACACGTTTTGTTGTCACTTTCCTCACCTCAATTTTTTTGTGATAACTGAATAGAGGCTTTAATTCCTTTTAAATCATAGGATCTAGCTGGTAATTTCATTCCAGCACCACTTGGCCAGTTAACTACTAAACGATACTTATGAATTTCTGGTTTATTAGACAAAAATTGATTACGAATAGGTTCTAACATGTCATGTTCATTAGCTTGAAATAAAAGCTGTTGTTCTAAAGAAGAGGAGGCTACCTTTTGATGCTCTTTAACAACTTCCCAATACAAGTTATAGGTTAAAGGCAATTTTCCTAAAGTTGCTAACTGAACAATATACTCTCCTACTACTTCTGATGTTGTTTCATTCTCTTCTAGATAATTGTTGACAAAAAAGACCGCTTCACAAGTATCCCCTGGCCCAATAACTTCTTTTGAAAAAGTTAAAGGAATAACTTGATATGACCACTGAGCAATTGATCCACTACTAGCTATTTTTTTGTTATTTGTATAGGCACTAAAGGTATCCATCAGTAATATTGCTCGTAGACTAACTGCTATAACTATAGCCACTAAAAATACATAAAATAATTTGCCTTTACCAATAAGTCCCTCTTTTTTCGGCCTTTTTGTTGTATGCTTCGCTGAAGGTTTCTTACCCTGTTTATTTTTCATGGTCTTTCTCCTTCTTTTTCACATAATAAGCCACTAATAAACTACAGCCTATGAAAAAAAATCCAAACCTTGTTAACTTTCGTTTTTTTTCATTCATTTGTGGATACTTTTTATCTGAAAAAACATGGATTAACCTAGAATCTTTTTCTTCTCGCTTACTATCTTTTTCCACTTCTTCCGTATTCCATTCTTGAATAGTTATTTCTAACTGATAATAAATTGGTTCTTTAGCAGACTGTTTCCCTAAATAGGTATCTTGTTTATCAGTAGAATTTTTATCCCACTGCCAATTCATTTGATAAGTTATAGCTTGATTTGGGACAAGAGTTATCTTTTCCCTTTTCATGTCAGAAGGTAAATGTTGAAATTTTTGATTTTGGCCTAATATATACCTTCCATCTTCTGTTATTTGATAAATAATCGGTACACTGAAAGCATTTATTTCCTTAAAACTTAACTGATAATCTTTTGATACATCTGATACATTGCTAATAACAAATTGATAGTTGCCTTCAATCCCTGGCTTTAATAGGGGTGTCTTTGGTCCAAAAATATTTACCTGTCGCTGATTTTGCCAAACTTGACCATATTGATCTGACACTTTTAAATCAGACGAACCTAGCTCTTCCCCGTATGTTTCTCCCATAATAAAAACAGAGAGAAAGATTAATAAGATTAGCAACAAATATTTTGTTCCCTTCATTAATTTTCCCTCCGTTTATATTGATTTAATTATCCTAATTTAATCAATTTGATCAAATTGTGCTTGTACATCCATTTCAATCTCTAACTCTCCTTTAGCAGCCACTTTTCCGAGGATGGTGTCCTCTTCATCTTTTCCTGGTCTTTCAAATAGCCAACGCCAAGCTATTGCAATTTCTTTATTATCCTTTTCTGTTATATCCAACTCACGACTTACTTCAGAAATATTTTCTAAGCTCTTCCAGTCCTCGTCACTTCCATTAGTTCTTTCTATTCTAAACTGAATAGCCTCTTTTAACATGTTCTGTATTTTTTCTGCTGAATAACCTTCATACTCAGTTACTCCACTAATTTTAACTAGACCAAGTTTTAGTTTAGCCTTGACACTTACTTCTGAATCATTTGTTAATTTAACAACAACAATGCTAGATGTTCCAGGTGCAATAGGCTTAGCCTCCTTTTCCCCTTTGTTACTCCAAACATCCTCTTCTTTCGCTGGTTTGTTAGCTTCGAAATCACTATCCACTGTAAATCCACTATTGTCTGGCCAATTATCATAGAGTGGATTACCTAATGTGAATGGATCACTATTAAATGTTTCACCATCTTGTGTAGCTTCAAGACCTACCTTAAATTCAGCTACTCTAGCATTTGCTGTAATGCTTTTAGTTGTAGTATATTTGGCAATAGTTCTTCCTAGTAAACCTAGAGTCAAAATGATTAAAATCCCTAAAATAAATGCACCTCTTAATGATAAATTCTTTTTTCTTGTTTCCATGATAACGCCTCCTTTTAATTAATAAGATACTGGTTGTTTTTTTCTCCATCTTATCTTTTGAATAAAGTCATACATCAATAGACAAGTAATAGGTACTCCTAAGCTAATCAATAAACCAAATGGGCTTTGTAAAAACATCGCCACATCTCCCAAATAAGGAAAACGAGTGGTATAGACCCCAAGAATTTGTTTCGGAGCAACTAACAGTTCATCTTCTACTTGGTTAGCATCTCCTTTAGTAACATATAAAGGTTTCCCCTCCTGATCTTCCTTTATCTCAACAATTCGGTGTGTGACGTATTTTCCTTCTTCTTTAAACGTAATCACTTGTTTCTTTTTAAGTTGATTCGCCTGTTCCTGATTTAAATGTTGAATTAGAATTAAATCACCTGGTTCAATATCTGCTTGCTCCCCCTCATTCATGGAACCAGACTGAACAATCATAGGGGTAACACCAAATAAAGAAGGCGGCTTTTCAGGATGATAGTGTCCATAAATAATAACGTAAACATTCATGACTAAAATAGGAACTAACAATAAGCACAAAAGTATTCCTACAATAGTTGCAACACTCTTTCTCTTTTTTTTCTTGGTTATTTGCATGGCAGCCTCCTTTTTAAAACGATATTTTTTTGAACAAAGTTTGACTTTTAATGGAAGAAAATCCAGTGTACGTATTGAGATGCTTAGGGGGTAAACTCGAAGTAAAACAAGAGAAATCGCTTTATTTTCTTTAGATTAAAGTAAAAAAAAACAATTGTCAACAAATTCACTAATCGATAAATGAGATAGATTATTCCATACAAAAATAGGCTACTCAGTTAAACCGAACAGCCTATTTTTTATCTAAGTATATTAAACATAAATTTTTCCACACTGTTTATTGATTTCTTGAAATACTAATTGTTGAATTTGTTTCGTCAAAGGTCCTACTTGACCATCTCCAATTATTTGACCATCGATTTCAGTTATTCCTTGTCCTTCTGTTGAAGTGCTAGTGAAAAAAACTTCATCTGCTTCTAGTAGCTCTTTTCTCGTAAACTCTCGTTCTTCTAGCTGAATGCCTGTAGCAGCACATTGAGCTAAAATCACCTGTCTAGTAATCCCATTTAAAATAAGGTGATTAGCTGGATGGGTAATCACTTGTTTATTTTTGACGATAAATACATTCGAATGAGAGCCTTCTGTCACTATCTCATCTCGGTGAAAAATACCTTCTGTTGCCCCTTGTTCATGGGCTTGGGCATTTGCCAGTAAATTAACTAATAAATTCAAACTTTTAATATCACAATGTAGCCATCTAGTATCTGGAATAAGAGTCGCTTTAACACCTTGTTGAAGTTGTGCTCGGTTGACTGCTTTAGGATTAGTGGAGCCTGTTAAAATACTTTCAGACTGTTGACTAAGATGAAAGTCATGTTGTCTTGGGGATTGATTCCCTCTAGTAATTTGTAAATAAACGGTTCCCTCTGTTAACTGATTTGCTTGGATTAATTGGAAAACTAAGGCAGTTATTTCTTTTTTCTTATAAGGAATCGTTAATTTAATTTTTTTAGCACTTTCAAACAAACGAGTCAAATGTTCTTTCAGTGTAAATGTATGACCATTGTACACTCTGATAACTTCATAAACACCATCACCAAATTGATAGCCTCTATCTTCAATGTCAATCACCTGTGCTTGCTCTCTATCGATCAATTGATTTTTATATAATACTTTCATCCAGTCACTCCCTATCTAGACATTCTATTCCCATAGCCAGCCTATTCTTTCTATTTTTTAACTAAATTTTTATTATAATATCATAATTATCGGTTGAATCATAGTTAAATTTATCTAAAAAAGTTAGATTTTTTAGATACCAAAAAAACCTTATTCTTCCCTCATAAAGAGAAAAATAAGGTTTTAAATCAGTAATACTTATGAGTGTGCTAGATTAAAACTAATTGAATAAGCTCTTCCACCACTTTATCAGGTGAACGTCCCTTCACATAAATTTTTTTATCTGCCACTTCATCATATAAAGGTTGACGATAAGTAAACAAATCTTGAACTTGCTCTATTCTTTGATGATGGACTAATGGTCTAACATGAGTGTCAGCTACTAACCGAGCATAATTAGTTTCAAAAGAGTCAAACAGATAAACAACAGATTGGGTTTGTTTTAAATATTGCCGAGTTTTTTCGAGAGTAATGATTCCACCACCAGTTGCAATAACATCAAACTTTTTCAACATTTCAGGTAATAAACGACTCTCTTGTTTCCGAAATTCTTCTTCTCCAAACTCAGCTAAATAGCTAGGAACACTTTGACCTAATTGTTCTTCAAAATAATGGTCTCCATCAACAAATGTTTTGTCTAATCGTTGAGCCAACAATTGTCCTACTGTCGTTTTACCTACCCCCATAAACCCAACTAAAACGATTGGTTTCATCTATTCCTCCTCCTAAAACTCTTTAGTATATTCTCGGTACTGACTCACTTGTTTTTTTAACTGATCAAATTGATCACTATCAAATTTAGCTAAAATCCCTTGAGCTATTTCCGTTGCAACAACTGCTTCTGCAATAACACACGCAGCTGGAACCGCACAACTATCTGAACGTTCAACTGAAGCTTGATACACTTCTTTTGTATCAATATCCACACTTTGTAAAGGTTTATATAATGTAGGGATAGGTTTCATAACTCCTCGAACCACAATAGGCATCCCATTGGTCATGCCTCCTTCAAATCCTCCTAAATGATTAGTTTTACGGCTATACCCTGTTGCTTGACTCCAAATAATTTCATCCATAACTTGACTGCCGTAAAGAGTCCCTGCCTGAAAGCCTATGCCAAATTCGACTCCTTTAAACGCATTAATACTGAGCAAACTTTGAGCAATTTTACCATCTAGTTTTTGATCCCAATGTGTATAGCTACCTAAGCCTATTGGAACATTGTCCACCACTACCTCTACAACTCCACCTACCGTATCCCCTTTTTTCTTTGTTTCATCAATCAAGGCTTTCATTTTTTCTTCGCAAGATGGATCTACCACTCTAACACTAGATTTTTCAGATAACTTAGCAATTTCTTCAGCTGTGAGTTGATCAGGTACTTGACTAGTTATCCCACCAATTTCCATGACATGGCCTGCCACAACAATAGCTAACTCTGATAATATTTTTTTAGCAATAGCACCAATGGCTACTCGCATAGTAGTTTCTCTAGCAGAGGACCTCTCTAAAACATTGCGTAAATCTCGGTGCCCATATTTAATCCCTCCGACTAAATCTGCATGGCCTGGTCTAGGTTTAGACACTCGTCTTTTTTGATCATGTCCCGAAACAGCTTCTACTCCCATAACTGATTGCCAGTTTTTCCAATCTTTATTTTCAATGACTAGAGTTATAGGAGAACCTAATGTATAGCCATGACGCACCCCTGAAGTGATGGTGACTTGATCTTTTTCAATCAGCATTCTACCCCCACGTCCATAGCCTTTTTGTCTTCTAGCTAACTCTTCATTAATATCTAAAACAGATAAAGGAAGTCCTGCTGGAACTCCTTCAATAATTCCGGTTAATTCTCGTCCATGAGATTCTCCTGCTGTTATAAAACGCATTATTTTTCCTCCCAGTCAATACATGATATAGCTACTTTTTAATTAATTTTTTAACCACTTATCAATTAATTATTGTATCATGACTCTTCTACTTACGCTTAAAAAAAGACACTGATTACAGTCAGCTTAATTGTCTAACTTGTAACCAGTGGTCTATATCTAGGTTTATTTATTGCCAATAGGTTTCAATAAAGTCTAATATCTTTTGCTTATATACTTTGGGCTGAGTTTGAAAAGAAGTCGCGTGTTCTGCCCCTTTCACAATCCATAACTCTTTCGGTCCTTTTGTTTCTTCGTATAAGTCATAAGCCATCTCCGTTGGAACAAAACTATCTTTTTCTCCGTGAATAAAAAAGATTGGTCGTTTATTTTTTTGTAGTTGTTTGACAGCACTACTTTCATAAAAATTATACCCTTTTTTAACTTGGGTATATAAAGAAGTCAAAGGAATTAATGGAAATTTAGGTAAACGATACATCGCTTTCAACTGATAAGCAAGCTCGGCATCAGTAGACGTATAGCCACAATCCTCTATGATTAATTTGACTTCTTTAGGTAGCTCCTCACCACTTGTCATCATAACAGTAGCCGCTCCCATACTTAACCCAAACAAACCAATTTCAACTGGACTGTCATACTGGGTTATTAAATAGTCAATCCAGTCAACATAATCTAACCTTTCATGCCAACCTAAGCCTCGGTAATCTCCTTCACTTAGACCATGGCCTCTAGCTTCAGGAATTAACACATCATAACCTGCCTGATTAAACATTTGGGCATATTTTTTCATATCAGAAGACTTTCCTGCATAACCATGAGCCACAATCATCACTCTTTTAGGTGCCTTTAGATCCTGTTGGGTAGTCTTTTGTCGGTACAAAGGAGCTTGTAGAGCTAAACCATCTCGACTTTTCATTTTTAACAATTGAAAATCAGTGTTTTTAAAATTCCAAGACTTTAATCTAGCTAATTCTTCATCAGGCGTTATTCTTTGATCAGCTAAATAAGACTTATCGCTTATGACAATGGCATAATTATACAAGTAACGAGTCACTCCACCTAACCCTATTAACAAAATAAATACTAATATTATCCCTATAACTAGGTAGTTTCTTTTTTTCATACATCAGCCTCTTTCTTTTTATGCTTCTTCTTATATAATTGAAAAAAAGAAAGATGTCAAGGTTTTAAAAACAAGACATTTGTTATTTAATAATCTTTTACAGATCTGTTATCCTATCGTTAACTAAAAATTTATCTCGTCTTAATTTAAAGTGTTAAAAGGCCCACTTACTACTACTTTACCTGTCATATGCCCTGTTTCAACATCTTTTGTGGCACGTTTCAAGTTGGCAGCATGAATACCGTCTCCATAAATTTTAGTAACTGTACTTCTTACCTCACCCTTTTCAACTAATTCAGCTATTCTACTTAGCATTTGTCCTTGTGACTCTAGCTGAATGCCGTAATCAGTTTTTGCAAACATGTATTCCCAGTCAAAGCTGACTGATAAATTTTTAAGTAAGCCAATATCAAGTTTTTGATCAATAGCTACTATCGTACCAATATGTCCGAAAGGCTGAATAATCTGAGTCAGTTCCTCAAAATAAGGGGTAATGTTGTGAAGCACTGCAATATAGTCTACTTTATCTATTCCGATTTTTTTTAGACCAGAGGTAATCCCTTGTTTATAGTCTAAAGGATAGTCAGTGCCATTTTCCTTCAACCAATCAAATTTTTTAGGACTGGCAGTAGCGATTACGGTTAATCCTAACCATTTGGCTAATTGAGTCATAACTGACCCTACGCCACCTGCACCGTTAATAATTAATAAACTTTTACCTCGGTGAGCATTTTTTTCCGGAGTTAAGTGAAATTTATCAAACAATAATTCAGATGCTGTTAAAGAAGTTAAAGGCAAAGCAGCCGCTTCTTCATCGGTTAAATTATGCGGGGCTAATGCTACTAGCCGCTCATCTACTAATTGATAACTTTGATTGCTACCTGCTCGCTTAGCACTGCCTGCATAAAATACTCGGTCGCCTACCTTAAACTTTGTAGCATCAGAACCAGTTTTGACTACTTGACCAACTGCATCAAACCCTAAAATATGCGGGGTAGAACTTTCTGGTAAATTCTGACGTAATTTAGTATCTACAGGGTTAACAGATACTGCCTGAACTTTGACTAGTAAATCACGTGGTGTTAAATGTTCAGGCATTGGTTGACAAACATCTACAAATACCTCTGCTTCATCTATCCCTAACCCTTTAAAAGAACCGATAGCTGGAACTTGATCTTGTTTCATGATGAACTCCTCCCTAAGTGTGATTAAAACTCTTGGTAAACAGCTGGATCTTGCTTATTAATACGTCCATTTTGTTGGCTTAATTGATTAATTTGTACCATTTCCTCAGCAGTTAAAGAAAAATCAAAGACAGCTAAATTTTCTTGTTGTCGTTTGATATGAGAAGCTTTTGGGATAGGTAACACACCTAATTGTAGTTCCCATCTAAGTACCACTTGGGCCACTGTTTTTTGGTGATGTTTAGCTATTTCTTGTAAGATTGGTTGAGAAAAAATAGTTCCTCCACGCCCTAAAGGACTCCAAGCTTCTGTTATGATCCCTTTTTCTTGGTGATAATCTCTTTGTTCTAGTTGATTAAATGAGGGATGTAATTCAATCTGATTAATTACAGGTAACACCCCTGTTTCCGTTTCTAGCCGCTGTAAGTGTTCTGGTAAAAAGTTACAAACACCAATCGACCTGACCAATCCCCATTTTTTAGCATCAATTAAAGCTTGCCATGCTTCTACATAATGATTTTCTAAAGGGTTAGGCCAATGAATTAAATATAGGTCTAAATAATCAAGGCCTAACCGAGTTAGGGATTCTTCGATACTAGTTAAAGCCTCTTTATATTGGTGATGTCTCCCGGGTAATTTAGACGTAATCGTTAACTGATCTCTTGGAACACTACTATTTCTGATTGCTTGACCTACAATACCTTCATTTTCATAATTAAAAGCAGTATCAATTAACCGGTATCCTACAGATAAGGCTTGTTCAATACGTCTAGTCCCTTCAAAACCATTTAGTTTGTACGTTCCAAACCCAATTTTGGGAATACTAAATCCATCTAATAATTGATAATTGTTTTCCATAATGCTCCTCCTTCTGATCTTTATTTGACTGTCTATTGAGACACATTAAACAAATTTAAAAACAGCTGACCCTATTGTTAATGCTGGTTTTTTTAAGGAAGCGTCTGCCCCTTTAATTCTTACCTCTGTCAAACGGTTACTTGTTCCTAACTCAAAAGAGAGTCGCTGATCCCCCACCATTAAGTAAGCAGCATCCTGTTCGTATACAGGTTTTTGATCAATCAACTGTCCCCAATGAGTTGCTACTTTGCTTGGCTCCTCACACATAATTATTCCTTCTGTTACACTAACTGGGTGATTTAATGCAATTCCTTGCTGTTGCAATATCTGTTCTCGCTTATCATCTGGTTGATCCCACTGAATAAAAAATGGTTCAGGGACCAAGCTAGAATCGTTATTTTTTGACAAAAACAGCATGGACCAAGTAATCAAGTTACCTTTAGGATCTTTTCTTTGCCCTGGCTCAATCTCTCCTACACTAATACCTTGCTGTTGCAATCTTGCTCTCGTTTCTTTTATATCTGTCGTCCGAAAGGCAATTGTGTTAAATCTTTCTTGTTTCTTACCATAGTCTGTCACTGCTTGATAAACAGAAGGAATGGCATCCTCAGTCACTGTTTTAGCTAACTCAGTATCATAAACACTAATCATTTCTAAATAAGTTAAACCAAAATAGCCTAATCCATTATAAGTTCCCCACTGCGGATGTTTCCCTCCTAACTGAAAACAGATACCTGCTTGATTAAAGCTTGCCATACTTTTTTCTAAATCCAACACATTTAGCATAATGTGGTCCCAAGCAATTTGTTCCTTCATATTATTTTTCCCCTCCCAATTCGGAAGTTCGCTTAACTGCTGCTGTTACTGCTCGCTGAATAGCTCCAGAAAAATCACTTTGATCTAACTCATGTTGCGCAGAAATGCCAACTCCTCCAGCAGAATTATTAGCATCTAGCAACTCATAAGGGTGTTTCCCAGTCATTTCTAACATCGCTACTGCCCCTTTTAAATTTTCTAATGCCAAAGCATTAGCCTGCTCTCTTGATAATCCATTTAATACTCCGGCATTAGCTAAAGCTAAATAAAAATTATAAATATAGTTAGGTCCTGCAATCCCGTAACCAGTAAAGACGTCAAACTGTTCTTCAGGAATATAGGTTACTTTTCCAAAGCTGGTCAAAAAATCTGACACTAGCTCTTTTTTGACAAATTGATTAACTGACACACCGCTATAACCTAAACCTGTCAGGGTTAAGGTATTAGGAATTACCCGAACAATAGGTAAATCCTTTTGTAAAGAGGCTGTTTGGAGCTGCCGAATGGTAACACCTGCAATTATAGAAATATATTGCGCTTGGTTGTTAATAGCTGCTAATTCTTTAAGTAAATCTGACCAATTATCTTGTGGCCGCACACCTAATAAAACAATGTCTGCCTCTAACACTTTGCCTTGATTCAATGACGTACTAGCTTCTATTTGATAAGTATTTCTCAGATAATCTACCCTTTCTGGACTAATATCTACCACATAAAAATTAGCAGAATGACTAGTATTTCCCTCTATACTTGCTTTTAAAATAGCCTCAAGCATTTGGCCTCCGCCTACTGCATAAATCTTTTGTTCCATGACAAACTTCCTCTCTTGGTAATAAACTCTTTTGTCTATTTACTAACACACTTATCTGTTTATTTAAGTAATCGAAAATTCTCTAAGTTGCACACTGGCTACCTATTTTTAACTAACAAATAGCCAATTTTACTATACCTACTACTAGTTTATCACTTATGAAATTTTTTTAATAAAAAATAGTTTTTTATATCCTTTATATAAAGTTTTTCTCTCTCAACTCAAGTAAATAAGTACTTAAATACCATACATAAATTATATAAAAAGTATCTTTAATGATAAAAAACATAACTTAAAACATAATTTCGTAAAATACAGTGTTATACTAATTTTGTTTGTCTGATGTAGGAGGAAATTTATGAACAAATTGTCAACGTTTTTAAAACAAGATTTATTATTTACTATCGCTTTATTTTTAGCTGTCATTAGTTGTACTTTTGGCCAATTGACCCTGACTTATATTGATTTTAATGTTATCTTTTCATTATTTGGCTTAATGGCAGTGATTAAAGGCTTAGAAGAAGCACAAGTTTTAACATTTTTAGCCCAAAAACTATTAGCTATCTCTAAAAACACCCGTGTTCTTATGGGAAGTCTATGGACTCTTAGTCTCTTTGGCTCCATGATTTTAACTAACGATGTCGCCATTTTAACGTTAATCCCCATCTATTTTAAAATTATTAACAAGATCCCTCATTTCAATAAAACATTTATAGGGGCTACCTTTATTATTGTTTTTGCCAATTTAGGAAGTAGTTTTCTGCCCTTTGGTAACCCACATAATCTTTTTTTATTTAGTTATTTTCAAACTCCCTTGCCTGATTTTTTCAGTTGGACAAGTAAACTATTACTGTTAGCTATTCTCATTTTGCTAGCTAGCCTACTTTTTATTCCAAAACAAGACCTAAATATGACTAATCTCTCTCAATTTAAGCTAAACCCTAAACAAGTTAGTCGACTAAGTGGTTTAATGATCTTGATGATATTAGCTATTTTAGGAGCTGTTCCACTTAGGTTAGCAGTTATTTTAGTAACGATTAGTTTTTTTGTTTTAAATCCTACTATTTTACGGTCAATAGATTACCATTTACTAGGTACTTTTATTTGTTTCTTTTTAATTGTAGGAAATATCTCTAATTGGGTATTTCTCACTGAATTTATTGAAAAAAGTTTTCAAACAAATACCCATGCCTTTTTAGGAAGTATTCTTTTAAGTCAATTTATCTCCAATGTTCCTGCTTCTATTTTAATTGCGCCTTTTACTGATCATGTACAAGCTATTATGATTGGTCTTAATCTAGGTGGTTTAGGAACACTAATTGCTTCTTTAGCTAATTTAATTGGTTATAAACTAATCAAAGTTTATGTACCAAATGACTCTAAACAATTTTTAATTGTGTTTACTAAAATCAATGTATTATTATTAGTCACTCTTACCTTTATTTTTATTTTAGTGTGTTAATTCAAGTAGTTTTCCTCTTAGTAAAGGATCCTCTGCATAGATATACAGTCCATATTTGCCACGTTTGAGTAGAATATTAACAGAATTCATAATAATTTCAGCTTTTGCTTGGTCCAATTTTTCTAGGTCTGAACGTTTTTTAAAGGCCTCACTATCTTGATATTGATCAATATCTACATATACCTTTTCTGTTTGAGGATCGTACTTAATACTAGGACCTAAAATAACTCCTGCATAATTTAGATCAAAGCCTTGAATAGTATAAATAGATCCCACCTCATCTAAGGTTTCTGGTCTTTGTGCCCACGGTCTATCGGTAAAATTAATTTTATCCCAAGGTAACCTTAGACTTCCTGCTTGAACGTACCAAATTTTATCACCAAATACGGTAAAAGGATAATCTGCCGTTGCAATCATTCTAGATAATTTTACTTCGTGATCTTTTTGCCGAATGAGTTCATACATAGGCTGTCCATCCTCAAAAAAGCGTAAATCAAACTTTTCTGTATCAGGCACTGGTAAAATATGCCCTGCCACAAATTGATTGATCCACTCTGCTACAGCTGGTTCTTCTATCCGGTACTGAGTGTCTAAATGAAACCTCTCTGTATCCGCCTCTTTTAATACCTGACTTAATAATGAAGTGTCCCAATAACTTTTAAGCTTAATCACTTGTTTAGTATCAAAAACTAATACAATAACATGCGCTAACTTTAAAAGCTCTGTCAATTGATTTTGCTGCTCAAACCGGTTGTACGCATCTGGTTTAGTTAGTAATAAATGAGCTTCATCTACAAATACCACATCCGCTTTTTTCCCTAACTTTTGATAATGATTGATAAAAGGTGTTGGTTTTTGGTAATCTTTTTTTAATAAATAAGGAGTAACCCCTGCTACTTCTTTATAGATTTTAAGCATCTCATTATGATTAACTACCAATTTATTGTCTAACTGATAAAATTGGCTATCGGGTTGCCTACTTAATTGCTGAAGCTCTGTAAATACATGATTTAACACCACACTTTTACCAGAACCAGCATCTCCTTCAATCACAAATACAGCAGGTTTAGCATGCTGTTTGTGACAAGTTATAAAGTTAAATATTTTTTCTTTTAATTGTTGTTGTTCGTTAGACAAGGCCTTATTTTCAGGCAAAACAAAGGTTGACTGACTTAACTCTTCCATTTAAATTCCTCCTTAATCCTCATAAAAACACCCCTCATTATCTAGTTTAGATAATTTTATTTAATTTGTAGACTATTTTGTTTTATAATCAATTTTATCTTTCCGCTAGCTAAATTTCACAAAAGAAAAAACTACCCTCTTTAAAGCTAAGAGAGTAGTTTTTAACGAGAAAATTCTGATTTAGAAAAACGCCATAACATATAAGTCGCGTAAATTGATAAACATAAACAAATAACTGTCACTAATAAAATAGCCTTAAAACCAACTAGATGATATAACCCAATCGAACTAACTGCACCTAAAATAAAAAATACAACGACTAATACAAAGTGAATTAACTGTTCAAATTCTTCCTCTGCTCTAGTCTTTCGGTATTCATAAAAATGACTAGCCAAACCTTTTAAATTACCAGTAGTAAATAGATTGGTATAAGACATTCCTTTGATTTTATCAAACGCAATCCATTGAATCGCTGCGGTAAAAGCAATTAACATTGTTACAAAAGCAGGGTGCTCATTAATAGCTGGTAAACTCACTAAAAAAAAGACAAACCCTTCGTAATATAACACAAACAAGCGCCAAAAATGCCAACCCTTTTCCTGACAGTAATCTGCTACAAACTTAGCTAGATAAATTCCACATAAAAAACAAAGGGTGGACAATAGCTTTTTCATAACGCTCCCCCATTGACCATCAAACCCCTGAATAATAGCTAAAATCAAATTACCTGTTTGTGCAGAAGCAAAGGCGTCATAATGGATATAGGTATACCCATCCATAGCCCCGCCTACAAAAGTCATTAATAAACCAACTAATCGTTCTTCATGAAATCTTTGTTGCATATAAACTAAACCTTCTTTTTTATCAAATCTCTTTTCTTTAGTTTATCATATTCAGGAAGAAATAGAACACTAACCTTCTATAATTCTGATCCAATTCTTTGGAGGAACCTTATCACCGTATTGAATACCTACTAGCTCTTCATACAATTGCTTCGTAATGGGTCCTACTTCTTTTTCACTATAAAAAACATGTAATTGGTCTTGATAGAAAATGCCACCAATTGGAGAAATCACCGCAGCAGTGCCACATGCTCCTGCTTCTGTAAACTGATCTAATTGATCGATATAAACATCTCCCTCCACAGCTTTTAAGCCTAAGCGTTCTTCTGCTAATTGAAGTAAAGAATATTTAGTAATACTAGGTAAAATGGAATCTGATTTAGGAGTAATAAACATCCCATCTTTAGTAATACCAAAAAAGTTAGCTGCTCCTACTTCTTCAATTTTACTATGGGTACTAGGGTCTAAGTAAATACAATCTGAATAATCCATTCCCTTAGCTTCTTCTCCAGGTAATAAACTAGCTGCATAGTTTCCGCCAACTTTAGAAGCTCCAGTCCCTTTTGGTGCAGCTCGGTCATAGTCTGAAACGATAAAGTTAGTTGGCTTTAAGCCACCTTTAAAATAAGCTCCTACTGGCGTACAAAACACAGTAAATAAATACTCTGGTGCAGCATGTACCCCAATGTTTTCCCCTACTCCAATGAGTAACGGTCGTAAATATAGGGAACCACCTGTTCCGTAAGGAGGAATGTAAGCTTGATTAGCTTTAACTACCGCTTCAACTGCTTCTAAAAACATCTCTTCTGGAACCATTGGCATAAGCAATCTTCTTGCACTTCGGTTTAAACGTTGACTATTTTGTTCCGGTCTAAATAAATTAATGCGACCATCTTTTCTTCGATAAGCTTTTAATCCTTCAAAACACTGTTGACCATAATGTAAAGCTGTTGAACCTTCATGAATTGTTAGATAATTGTCCTCGGTTAATTCCCCTTTCTCCCAACTTCCATTTTTCCAAGTCGCTCGGTATCTAAAAGGGGTTTTTATATAAGAAAATCCTAAATTGTTCCAATCCAAATCCATATCGATCCCACCATTTCTCACAAGCTCTATTCAGCTAAGCTTAATTCTTTGAATAGTCTCATTTGTTTTTAATAATTCATTTAGTCTACGTCAAAGTTGCTCTTCTGTCAATATAAAAAAGCAACCAGACTAAGCTGGCTGCTTTTTACGAAATACCTTGTGAAGCCCATTTAGCAGCATATTCGTTTCCTGCTGTCAGGTCATATTGAATTAATTGATACTCATTAAATAATTTTTGCTGTTTAGCAGTTAATTCTTCTTCTTGAATAAACTGGTCTTTATCTGTGACAAAGACTTTAAGACCATTATAACTATTCGACACACTAGACATAGGATTCGTTGTGGTAGCTGGTAAATTCTCACTAATTTTTGTTAACAAGGCATAGTAAGGCGTCACTTTTAAATTAGCTTGTGCCAAAGCAAGGGCAGGGAAATTGTGAGGTGACACGATTTGCTTGTCTAATTTTTCCGATATTCTTCGACTATAAGCATTGCTATAAATAAAATAATCCGTTTGATGTTGAACTAATCCATACTTAGACATCGGATTTCCTGTGTATAAAGAAGGCAAATGGTCTCCGTACCAAACTAAGGTAATCGGCTTTTCAATTCGGTCTAGTTCTGCAATAAACTCTTTAACCGCTTGATCTGTGTAAAATAACCCTTGCATGTAAGTTTCCATCTCTTCTTTACGACCATCTAACACAGCAGTTCCTTCAAAATTAAAAGAAGGCCCATCATAATAACCATCATAAGGCATATGATTTTGCATAGTTGATAGTTGAATGAATTGAGAGCTACTTTGATTTTCTTTGATCACTTTTAAAGTATCACGATAAGCTGATTCATCTGAAATATAAGGACTTGTCCCTAAACGTTCTTGATAGTTTAACTCATCTGGACCTTTGTCATATAAAAATCGGTCAAAACCGAATTTTTTAAAAACATTTTTACGGTTATAAAGCGTAGCCACATAAGGATGGATAGCTATTTTTTCATCAAACAAATCCGTCACATTAGGCGTTAACTGTTGCTTTTTGACTAATTGGGTATAAGGAGTAGGTAGGGTTGGGGATAAACTACTTAGGTCTAATCCAGTCAATGTTTCCCACTCAATATTAGCAGTCCCACCACCGTAACCAGTAGATAACATTACTCCTGATGTGGTTTCTTTTTCTAACTGCCGAATGTAAGGCATGGGATCCTCCCTAACCTTTAAATTAGGAATTCGCTTAGGATCACTAAAACTTTCACTTAAATTAAAGATAATCGTCTGATTACTAGGCCAAGCGACTCTCGTTTGGTTAATCCTGTTAGCTTCTTTATCATATTTTTTCATAATTTCTTCTATCGCTTGTTGACTGTATCCTTCTGGTTCATCCATAACTTTAGTATCAATGTTATTAATAAACTGAACTAAAGGACCATTAATTTGCGCCCCTAATTTTTGATTATAAAAATAACGATTGATTTTAAATACATTAAACACATGATAAGGTAAGGTATTTTTATGGTTAACCCAAAAAGCACCAGAGAAAAAGAGACACAAGCAAAGAATCCGAATCACTCGTTTTTTACGATTTAGTTTTAACGCGTATAACTTAGCCATTTTCTTTTGAATTAGCCAACTAGAAATAGCTAAAACAACTAAAAATAAACTGCCACCGATTAACACAACAGGACTAATCATATTAAATACTTCATTCATCCCAGCAATCAAGGTTAAGTCAGCAGGAAGAATAGGCTCTTCACGCATACTAATTTTTAATACATTGGAAATAGTCAGAACAATATCTACCACCAAAGTAAAGGTAAAAGCATACCAAAAGCGATTGCTAATTAAAAAGAGTAAATAGAAAAAAGCCATGAGGATAATAACGTTTAAGACAATCGCTCCTTGTCTAGCAAAAAAGATATATAAATAGGCATTAACACTTCTAGACACGGTGATATTGATGTAATGATCAGATACTAAGTACATTTGGAGTATGGTCATCCCGTAGAAAAAACCGATTAATAAAAACAATCGTTTCTTCTTTTTAAGCCAATTAGGAAACTCTAACAACAGCTGTTTAAGTTGACCATAATCTTGAATGGATAACTTATTTTCTAACTTCTGATACGTACCAATTTTTTGAAGAAATAAAGATAGCACAGTTAAGCTGATAACAGCTACCTGATAAATAGCAACAAACAGCAAACTATTTAATAACCATTTCATTCCAGAATCAGGAAAATCTTTTTTATAAAAACTTTGTACTTGATAAATAATTACTGGCCAGTTAATAACTATTTGAGTATTTATTAAATAAGTTGCCAAAGTGGTTTTCTGCCACTGGACAGGTATGATTTTTTGTAATTTTTCTAAACATAAAAATAAACTGACTGAATAGTAAACTGCCAATAAAGAATAAGGTACACTAAATCGGTTCGCAGTGGAGGTATCTCCTCTTAACATTAAAGAAATATGGGTCATTAGTACAATAACACCAGTTATCAGAAATAAACTAATCAGTAAATGCCCCCATCTAAAGGCAATTGGTTGTTGTTCTTCTCGTTTCTTTAGAAAAAAACCTAGACCAACCAAATAGACAAGCCAAACAACGGAATACCCATCTTGGAACCGCCAAACATCTTTACCAAATAAAGTCGGTAATCCGGAAAAGATAATAGTTGCTAAAAAGATGCTTAATTTTAGACTAGACATAGATAAATTAGTTAGTTGTCTTTCTAAATAAGGTAGAGCTAGGTACAATAAAACACAGGCTACAGAAAAGCCAAAATAATTTTGACTAATAGGAAATAATACTACCCATAAATCTCTTAAACTTAATTGACCTTTTAAGACAAAAAAGAAGCTTGTGGAAAGCAGTGCTGAAATAGCATAAATCAGCCAATATTTAGCTAAATGCTTTAAAGGTTGTTGGCTGAACTTTTGTGCATGATAGCCGAAGTATAGTGGGATTAAATTAATTCCAACTAATGTGACCGCTTTTAATCCATAATAGATAAAAAATCGGGTAGGCATTTGAGCATGTATTGGCACAACAGTCGCTATTTGTAATATCTTTTCAGTTATCATAAATAGACAAGCCACTACTGGTACAAGTATATTTATTTTTTGTTTGTTATTTGTCAGCAAAAAAAAAGCCTCCTTTATTTTTCCATTCTCTTGCAAATAAACTTTTATACTAAGTATAACTTTGCTTAACTGTCATAACATTGACCATTATAGCATGAAAAAATATCTAAACAAGCTTGTTTTTGCCTAATGAATTTTATATGAAACGTTATATTAAACCTAAATTATTTGAAGATAAAGATATTTTATTTAAGCAAAAAAGCCAGTCACCTAAATAAAGAGGTAACTGACTTTTATGAAAATAATAGATGACTACTTTCCTAATAATTTATCAATTTTTTCAACTTTGCTGACCATCATATCTTGATAGCCTGGTCGAATATCTGCTTTTAAGACAACTTCTGTCCGAATGCCTTGTTCAGCCAAAACAAACGTGGCTTGTTTAACCACTTCCATAACTTCATCCCAAGATCCTTCAATTTCAGTAAACATAGAAGAAGTGTGATATGGTAAGCCTGATTCTCTGATTACTTGAATGACTTTAGCTACTTCCTTAGATAATTCTTCCCCAACTCCTACAGGGGCAATAGCTACTGCTACTAATGTATTCACTCTGACACCTCCTTTAACTCAAACGGATGACTAGCAACTTGACTTGGGGATAATTGATACAATTGATCTAGAAAATGTTGCTGAAAACTAGCAGGACCTGTTGCTTGTTGTTCAGCTAATTTTCCTGCTACATTATAAAGAGTGCTAGCTGTTAAAGCAGCTATAAACGGTGTGGTAACTGCTTGATACACAGCACATACTCCCCCAAGTGAACAACCTGCCCCAGTTATTTTTTCATAAAAAGAAGAGCCACCACTAGAGAAAGCTAATTTGTGACCATCTGTTATAATATCCCTTTCTCCAGATACAGCTACAGCTCCATTTGTCCACCTAGCTAAAGAAATAGCCGCGGGAATCGCTTGTTCTACAGGTTCAGAAGCGTCTACTCCTTTTACCTGAGAGTCCTTTGCCCCACCTGATAACCCCCAGAGTCCTGCTAGTGCAATGATCTCAGAAGCATTTCCCCGAATAATATTAGGCTTGCCTTGTTTAAAACTTGCTAATAAAGAAGTCCTTAACTCTCCTAAGCCAACTGCTACAGGATCAAGTACCCAAGGAGTCTGATTCGCTACTAATGCTTGAACCGTTCTAGGTAAGCTCTCTTGGTAAATAGGAAACATGGTTCCCACATTGATATAAAAAGACTGACCTAACTTAGCTAAGCTCTCCCCTTCATCAGGCAAATAAACCATCGCCGCAGAACCACCAACTGCTAATTGAGCATTCGCTACTAAATTAATGGTCACCGTGTTCGTGATAGAAGGAACTAAAGGGGTCTGTTCCCGAACCTTATTCATAGCTACCATCATTTCTTTTTGAATCCATTCTGTCATAGGTAAAAGCCTCTTTTCTCTAATAAAAAAAGTGCTCACCTAAACAGTCAGCACTTGTCCTTACAACGAATTAGCTTCCCTACGTCAGTCTTAACTGTCAGGTTCAATGGGTCAGGCTATACCTTCTCAACTCCTAAGAGTCCCCCCGCACTTATTTATTTTAGATAGATTGTATACACGTTTAATATAGCACGTCCTTTTAAATAGTCAACTCACAGCCACTTGAATTAAATCTTCTTGTTGAATATAAAGAGTCATCGGCTCTTTTAATTGCAGATAAGGAATCTCTTGATCATTTAATCGGTCCACTTGAATAATTTGATGATCCATTGTCATAAACTGATACCTAATAATATTACCTAATAGTTGCTGAGATTGATAAACAGCTTTAACTCTAACAGCATGACTGCTAGCCTCAAATTTAATCACTTCTGGCCTAATGTAGTACAAACTGTTTTCTGAGACAAAAACATTCTGTCCTTCTAGTAAAGTAGCTAAACTTTTTCCACTTAATTGGTTATAATCTCCAATAAATTCGGCTACAAATTGGGTTTTAGGTTGGGTGTAAATACCTTCAGGAGTAGAAACTTGTGCTAATTCTCCCTCAGTTAACACATAAATTCTATCACTAATCCGCATCGCTTCTTCTTGATCATGAGTAACAAAAATCATCGTAATCCCTAGCTCTTTTTGAATACGTCTAATTTCTAATTGAAGCTGCTTACGAATTCTTGCATCCAATGCACTTAAAGGCTCATCTAATAATAATAATTTGGGTTCAACAATTAAGGATCTAGCTAATGCCACACGTTGTTTTTGTCCACCTGATAATCGGCTAACTAGTTGATCTTTAAATAAAGTCATTTCAACTAGCTCTAATATCTTCAAAACTTTTTCCTCTATGACTTCTTTACTTAATTTTTGAATGCGTAAACCAAAGGCAATGTTTTCAAAAACTGTCATAGTTGGAAATAACGCATAAGACTGAAAGACCATACCGATTTGCCGTTTTCTACTTGGTAAATGTTGAATTTCTTTTCCTTCTAACTTAACTACCCCGTGACTAAGAGGATCTAGTCCAGCAATCATTCTTAGCAGTGTAGATTTACCACAGCCACTTGGCCCTAATAAGGTAACAAGCTCTCCCTGTTCAACTGTTAAAGAAATATTTTTTAATACTTGACGTTCTCCAAATTGAACACTTCCTTCAATGACTTCTAAATAGGTCATTAAATTCCCTCCTTGAGTTGATCAGAAAAAGGTATAAGTGGTGACTCTTTTACTGATTGTTTTCTTTTTTTATTGTTTAATTTCATCTTGTTAGTAGAAATAGAACTTTTACTCTTTTGTTTATGTGACAAATAATTAATGCCTAAGCCGACTAACATTAAGACAATAAAATAAATCACAATCACACTGCTGGCTAAATGACCATTTTCATTCATCCGGCGCAACATATAAATACGTAACGTTTCAAACCTACCTCCAACTAGTAAGTTGGTCAACACATATTCACCAAACAAACCTGAAAATACCATCAAACTAGATAACACAATACCTATTCTTAAATTAGGTAAGATAACTTTAACAATGATGGAAAATGGATGAGCTCCTAACATAGCACCTGCTTCCATCAACTCTTTAGTATTGACTGCTATCAAACTGTTACGAATACTCATATACATAACTGGTAAGCAACTGATAAAAAGAGCTCCTCCTAACACAACCAACATAGGAATAGCTGATTTAGAATAGGTTTTTAATAGAGCAGTAACTAAAATAACACCAGGAATAGCATAAGGCATCATGGTTAAACTTTGCACAGCCTTATCTAATTTAGGAAAATATAAAAAGAGTAGAAACACACTAGGAATCATTAAAGCCAAAATCACGACTAACATCCCAATGGATAGCATAAAGGAACGTAGCACAGCTTGTAAAAAATAAGGATCTTTAAACAACACAACAAACCAATGAATCGTTAACTTGTCAGGTAACACAGTTTTACCCCAACTTTCACTAAATGCATACAAACCTGTCATAAGTAATGGGGTAATATAAAATAAGCAAATAGCTATAACTACCACATAAGGCCATTTCTTTTTAGGTGTGACTAGTGGTTTCATTCAGTTACCCTCCTCATTTGTGTCATAAATTTTTGAGATAAAGCAATGACTAAAATCATACTCAAAGCAAATAAAACAGCTAGGGCACTTCCTACATTCGGTTTGGCATACACGTCTCCTGCTACTAGAGCCCCAATTCTGGTTGTGATTAAATTAATATTACTGCCAACTAATGCATAAGCTGTTTCATACGTTCCCATACCATTGGCAAATAAAATAGCAAAAGTACCACTCATGGCAGGTAAAACATAGGGAAACACTACTTTTCTTATGTAATAAAAGTTAGAAGCGCCTAATAGTTCAGCACTTTCTTGCCAATTTTTTTGCACTTTTTTTAAGACAGGATATAAAAAGAGGGTAGCTAACGGAATTTGAAAATAAACATAGGTCAAAACTAATCCCTTCCAAGAATACAAATCAAACTGAAGCCACTCTGGAAAAATCAGTTTAAAAATACCAGCATTGCCAAATAAAATAATAAACCCAAAAGCTAAAGGCACCCCTGCAAAGTTAGCTGCTAAATTAGAAAACAAAGTTAATTTCTCTTGTAGCTTGTCTGGCAATTGCAGTAAGGCTTGGCAAAATAAACTAGCTAATAAAATTCCAACTAAACTAGAAACTAAAGCAATCCATCCACTGTTAAAAAATGCTTGGTAATAATAGGGATTGCTAACAGCTTGTAGATAATTATTTATCGTCCAAGCTTGTGTACCGTCTTGTTTAAAACTAGAAAGTAGCATATACACAAGAGGAATTACTAAAAATAAACTGACCACTAGAGTAACAGGAACTAACAACCAACCTATAACTATTTTTTTCTTCATTCACTCACTCCTAGTAACTGACAAATAAGAGGCATCACTTCTAATTGAGACATCTCTAGGGTATCTGGTAAAACTGGTGCGTTGTTCAATAAGAAAAAAGGAACTTCTCTGTGAGCTAAACGCATGCCACCATGTAACCCTTGCTCATCCATTCCATGATCTGCTGTCACGATAATGTTATATCCTAATGTTTGCCATACAGGAATCACATAGGCCAGTAACCCATCTATTCGGTTTACCGCCTGAACATATTCTTGGGACTGACAAGTATACTTATGCCCACTGTCATCTATATTCATCGTATGAACCATTAAAAAATCAGGAGAAAAAGTTTGAATTAAAGACTGCGCATCTGCTAGCACATGGCTATCTGGGTAACAATCTTCATGATAAAAAATACCATGTTGTATTTTTTGGGTAGGATCATGTTGAATTCGGTCTTCCATCAGTTGATAAGGACTGTGATTATATAACTCGCTTAACCAATAATAACCTGCACAGGCTGTCACTCCTCCCTGTTCTTTAACTAAATCAAAAATAGAGACTTCTTTTGACAGTCGAACAGTCATATTGGTATAAATTTGATGCTCATATACAGACCTACCTGTTAGAAGGGTTTCATATAGCGGCCGAGAATTACTAGGTACTTCGGCTAACACTTTTCGGAGTTGAGCTTGATTTTTTTCCACTAGTCCGCCTAAAAAGCCCATTTGCTCTACTGCTGTATCATACCGGCAACCATCTAATAAAATTAACATGACTTTATTTTTTAACATGAACTAATACCTCACTTTGCCATTTTTCAGGTAGTTCAATGGCAGTTTGATCCCAGTCTTTATTAGACTTCACTGGTTTAGCTGCTTCATACTCTTCATCTGGCAACAATTGTTTTTTAACCTCTTCAGGTAATGTAACATTCTCCCGAATAGGCCGAGCGTATCCTTTAGCTAAATTAATTTGTCCTTCATCTGATAAGATATATTCTCTGGCTAATTTAGCAGCATTAGGATGAGGAGCATGTTTATTAATTAACGTGGTATAGCCACTAATGACTGACCCATCTTTTGGAATAGTGACTTTAAAACGACTTTTATCGATTTGATCGCGGTAATTCAACGCATTAAAGTCCCATAAAATAGTCACATCTGTTTCACCTTTTTCTATATTGGCTAACGTGGCATCCACAGAAGACAGTCTATCCTTCTTCGCTAATTTTTTAAAATAATCTAAACCTGGTTGAATATCTTTCTCATCTCCTCCGTTAGCCATGGCTGCTGCTAACACAGAAAATTGGGCTTGGTTTGCCTTAGTCACATCTCCCACTGCTATTTTATAATCACCTGTTACTAAGTCTTCCCAACTAGTTGGTGGGTTTTGCACATTTTTAGTATCTGTCATAAAAGAGATAGTGCCTGTGTAACTAAGTAGCCACTCACCTTTTTTATCTTTAGCCCAATCAGGTATATCTTTCCAATAGGTTGTTTTATATGCTAGTAATAAATCTTTTTCAGCTGCTAACGGCCCAAAACTAATCCCTACATCGCCTATATCTGCTGTCCCATTTTCACCTTCTGATTCAAACTTAGCTAATTCTTCTGCACTGGACATGTCAGTATCTTGGTGTTTAATTTGATATTTTTTATCTAAATCTTCCCAAGTTCCTACCCAATTGGCCCAAGTATCTGGCATACCAACACTAGCTACTTCCCCTTCTTTTTTCGCTTTCTCGACAATGGTTTCTAAAGAGTCATTGGCATCAACTGCTGCTTGACTTGTATGTTTGTCTTCACTAGAACAACCTGCTAATGCTCCTAAAGTTAATATTCCCACCATGCCTGTTAGTAAAACCTTCTTCATTTTGACACCTCATTTATTTTATTGTGACACTACTTGTAGTATAGAAAACAGATGTAAACTAACAGTAAAGTCGCTGTATACAATAGAAACAGTTTAGGTAAATTTTTTCACCTAAACTTTACCTGAATTTTTCTCATAATCCTCTTTTAATGAAAGAAAATATGCTACATTAACTTTATTCATATAAGGAGGGAATTGAATGATTTATTACGATCAACATTTGCACAGTCATCATTCATTTGATTCAAAAGAAAGTTTTCATCATTATTTGCAGCATCAGCCGTCTATTTTCATTACCACAGAACATCTTGACTTTAAAAATCCAAGTGATCATTTTAATGATAGCTTGCCAGATTACGCTAACTATACTCAAGAATTAGATAGTTTAAGAAAGCAATATCCTAACACCACTTTTTTAACAGGGATTGAAGTCGGATATTTAAATCAACATCAGCTAGATATTCAACATTTTTTAAAAGGAAAAGAATTTGATCTTATTTTATTAAGTGTGCATCAAAATGGGCAGCTAGACTATATGGACAATAATATTCTCTCTTTAGATCCTAAAGAAGTCACTGCTGCTTATTACACCCAGATGTTACAAGCTGTCAAAGAATTTTCAAACGCTCAAGTTTTGACTCACTTTGACTATGGTGTTAGAAAACTATCCCTATCTGTCAATGATTTCAAACAGATAGCAGAACCTTTCCTAATCCCCATTTTAAAAGAAATTATTGCTAAAAATATGGCATTAGAACTTAATGCTAAAAGTATCTTAACTTACAAAAATAAAAAGTTATATACCTATGTCATTCCACTATACCTTTCCTTGGGAGGCTATTTATTTACTTTAGGCTCTGATGCTCACCGTGCTTCTGATTATGAAATGGGATTTCAAGAGATGAAAGATTTACTACATTCCTTTCAAATTAATCAGTTAGCAACGTATCAGCAGCAACAATTGACGCTAGTCACTTTTTAACTGCTAGTAAGACTGGTTCTTTTTTAGTCTCCTTTCACATGATATAATGAAGAGCAAGGATGGTGAGATAGCTTGGCACATCAATATACAAAAAAATTAATTCAAGATACTTTTATTAAGATGCTTAACGAACGACCTTTAAAAAGAATTACTGTCAAAGATTTAACCATAGCTTGTGATCTTAACCGAAATGCTTTTTACTATTATTACGCAGATATTTACGAACTGTTATCTGAAATTTTTAGAACAGAGCTACAAGCTGTGATTGATGAATACAACCAAACATTATCATGGGAGAAAAGTTTTATGGTGGCAACTAAATTAGCTCTTAACAACAAAACTGCTCTCTATCATGTTTATGACTCAATGCAGCGAGAAGAGTTGACCTCTTATATTTTTAATACTTCTGGAAACATTATGGAAAAATACGTAGAACATGAAAGTGAACAACTAGAAGCTTTAAACCAAGATAAACAGTTAATTACTTCTTTCTACCAATGTGCTTTAACAGGTATGGTTTTACATTGGATTGAAACAGGAATGAAAGAAGACCCTGAACAGGTAATAAAACGGGTTGGCTATCTATTTGATGGAAACATTCAAGCCTCACTCCTCAGAAGTTCACATTCTCCTCGTATATAAACGGTTTAAGTTTTTACAACTGGATAATCTACTAGACACTTAAAGCATGATGCCTAAAATTTAGGCATCATGCTTTTTTGTTTAATGTTTCTTATTTTTTTACACCGTATAATGAAATTAGATGGTAACTATTAGAAATAAACCATCTATCATGAGTTAGATAAAAGAAAGAAGGATAAATTCATGGAATTAAAAACACACGATCCAAGACTTACTTTAACTAACGGTACTTATCACTCTTTAGTCAACGCAAGAAAACCTAAAAACATCGAAGATAAAAAAGCTTACTTAATCGGCACTGGGATTGCTTCTTTAGCAGCTGGTTGCTTTTTAGTCCGAGATGCTCATATGGACGGCAGTAAAATTACTTTCTTAGAACAATTAGAATTACCTGGTGGCTCTTTAGATGGAGAAGTTTTACAAAATGCAGGCTATGTAGCTCGTGGTGGACGAGAAATGGGACACCATTTTGAAGTGCTTTGGAGTTTATTTAGCTCTTTACCTGCTACAGAAGATCCTAGTATGAGTGTACTAGATCACTTTTATTATACAAACTACGATGATCCTAACTACAGTAATTGCCGGATTACTAAAAATCGGGGAGAACGTTACGATAATGGTAAATTTAACTTAGGTCAGGACTTAGCCAAAGAATTAGCCTTTTTCGTTGGAACAACCGATGAAGAATTAGAAGATAAAGCCATTGAAGATATCTTCTCTGACGAATTGTTAAACAGTGACTTCTGGGCATATTGGCGGACCATGTTTGCTTTTGAAAACTGGGACAGTGCTTTAGAGATGAAATTATACATGAACCGGTTTATCCACCACGTTGGAGGACTTCCTGACTTATCTGCTTTACAATTCTCTAGACATGACCAATATACATCTTTTGTTATGCCTATGGTTAAATACTTAAAAGATCACGGAGCTAAATTTGAGTACGGTGTAACTGTTACAAATGTTGAATTTGATGTAGCACCTACTAAAAAAGTAGCGAAAAAAATTGTAGCCACAGACAAAAATGGCAAAGATTTATCTATTGATTTAACTGAAAATGATTTAGTTTTCATTACCAATGGTTCCATTACAGAAGGTTCTGGCTACGGAGATGACAACACACCTGCTCCTTTCAATAAAGAACCTAAAGGATGTTGGACATTATGGCAAAACATTGCTAAACAATCAGAAGAATTTGGTCATCCAGATAAATTCTGTTATGACCCAGAAAGATCCAACTGGGAATCTTGTACTGTCACTTGTCATGATGAACGAGTACCTGCTTATATTGAAAAAATTACTAAACGGTCTCCTTATGGTGGTAAAACAGTTTCAGGTGGGATTGTTTCTGCCATTGACTCCTCTTGGTTAATGAGTTGGACAATCAACCGACAAGAACAATATTACGGACAACCTGAAAAAGATGTCGCAATTTGGGTTTATGGACTTCTATCTGACGTACCTGGGGATTATATTACAAAACCAATGAGAGACTGTACAGGTAAAGAAATTACTAAGGAATGGTTATTCCATATTGGTGTACCTGTTAATGAAATTGATGAATTAGCAGAATCTTGTACAGCTGTTCCTGTTATGATGCCTTATATCACTGCTCAATTCTTACCAAGAAAAGCTGGTGACAGACCTTATGTTGTACCAAAAGATGGTGTAAACTTTGCCTTTTTAGGTCAGTTCGCTGAAACTTTAGACGATCCAGGACGAGATACTGTCTTCACGATTGAATACTCTGGTAGAACAGCAATGGAAGCTGTTTATGTGTTAACAGGTGTGGAAAAAGGCGTACCTGAAGTTTATGCATCAAGATATGACATTCGTTACTTATTAAGTGCTGTATCTAGCTTACTTGACGGAGAAAAACCTGATATTGACTTACCACCTCTTCTTAGACATAAGCTAGTTAAACAAATTAAAGACACAGAAATTGAAACACTGTTAAAAGAATATCACATTCTTTAAGCCTTTCAATCTATCTTTTTATCAAGAGATCCCGCGAAAACGGGATCTTCCTTTATTTAATCAGGCATATAACAAGGAGGCGCTCCTGTGAGTGAGAACCTATACAACCACAACCAAGCAGAAACTATGTCACTAGAACAACTGCAAAATCTTTATGAAAAATATTTACGCCAAATTTCTTTAAAAGAGATTAGACAAGCTGAAAAAGAACAACTTATTCAGCAACCTTTTTTTGCTCATTTTAGAGAACCTGTCTTATCAGATCATCAGCAAGCTGATACAGATCCTTCTTCTCCTTTGTTTAAAGAGTATTTATCTTTTAAAAAGACAGAACAAGAGAAACAACAACAGCAGCTACTTACGTTAAAAAATGAATTTACTTACGAAGATTTTTTTCTAAACTGGGAGAAAAATCTTGACCAAACAGAAGAAAGTCTTACCTTTAAAAGTAACGATTATACTCGTTACCATGTGGACCAAAAAGAAAGACTAAAAACTGAAATCAAGCAAGTTATCCAACATTCACCAGAAGCCTGGGAAACGTATTATCAGCAACAATGGTTAAAGGATATCGACAACTTACATCAGCAGCGATTAGTTTCAGTGCCCTATGTCCAACAAACCAAAGAAAAAATGCTAAAAGCCTTAAAACAAGGAACTCCTATTTATGTTGTAGGTCATCTTGGCAGTGGGAAAACCCAATTAGCTATTGAGGTAGCTACTGATTTTATTATTCAAAGAAAAATTCAACAAAAATTAGAAACCGCTTTAGAAGAATGGTTTACCTCACATCCGAAAGCTTCTAAAGAAGAGGTCTTAACTTTTTTCAAAAAAATGTATCAAGTGGAGCACACCCATTATATTCATCTTTTAACTCATGGCTCAAAAGAAGAAATAGCAGCTTTAAGACCTTTGTTTATTTCTGGCTCACATAACTTAACTTATGAAGATATGTTTGTTGAAAAAACATTAACCTTAGAACAAACTTTTCAGTCTCAATCTTTTTCAGATTATCTTAACACCTTAGCTACAGACTACAATCAGTGGCTAACGGAACATGACACTTATTTAAATCATTTGACAGCAGATGAATCTCTCCAGCTAAAAATTCAAGTGTGGAAAAGTTTTTCTGATTTATTCATTGCTAAAAACAGTAGCTTTGGAACCACCATTCAAAAAATGGACCGAGAAATTTTATTAGCCATTAAACAAGGTCGACCTGTGATTGTGGACGAATTAAATACTATAGCAATGCAAAACCTGATTGCTTTAAATGATATTTTACAGCGTCACGCTGGTCAAACTGCCTATATCACTGGCGTAGGACCTGTCTACATTCATCCTGGCTTTGGTTTTATTGGTACAGGTAATTTATCTACTGATTTAGTTAGTTACGAAGGGACTAACCAGTTAAACCCAGCTTTTCAGTCTCGTTTTCTAACTATTGAATATAACTATGTGCCCCAACAATTAACTGGAGATTTAACACAACAAGAACAACCTGAAAAAAATGAGTTATTCCGAATTATGTTAGCTACATTAGCTAATCCAAATGGCACACTACAACTCCCTAATGCCAAACAAAGTCTAGCAGAACTATTTCGCTTTGCCCAGTTATCCCGATTAACTCAACACATTTTTATGGGGAAATGGATTGAAGATGAAAAGGGAGAAACTATGAGTCATTTAGAATTAAGAGAATCAGTATTATCTATTCGGAATATTATTCGTGTGCTAGATGAATGGAATTTAGGGGAAGAAAAAGATTTAAGTCAGGCACTTTGGGAAGGGTTTATCAGTTCGATTACTTATCCAGATGACCAAAACTATATCCTATCCCAAGCGGTTCGGTTAGGATTTTTCCAACAAGCAGATGGTTGGTGTGTGGCTACTAAAGCAACTGGGGAAGGTTTAACCACCTATGATGAAATAAGGGAATACCCTTACCACTATGTTCGGCCTACAACCGAGACACTAAGCTATTTAGATGTTATCCAATTAATTTTTGGAAACCAACCTGCTAGAACCAGTGTTCCTCTAACTCTACAGGAGCATCCAAACTTTAAAGAAACAAAACCTATGATGACTTTAAAAAATTATCAAAAATTAGACCAAGAACTTAGTCAAATAGAATACAGTCAGTTTCTATGGCAATTTCTAACTGAAGATGGTGATAAACTGTGAAACAACTTCCTAAAACTGAAGCTAAACAAGTTATCAGCCAACTAGAAGAACTAAGACAGCTATTAAATGACAGTCTTCAAACAGGAACAATCGACTCTTCTGTTTTATCTAGCTTAAAGGAATTAACAACATCAAATCAAGCACTTTTAACAGACCTACTTCCTTTTTTTCGGCTAACAGATACACATAAAAAACAAGTTGGACTCCACATGTCAGCAGTCAAAACTTATGGACATATGGATGTTATCCCACTGATTCAACAAATCTTTCCAATAGCAGAACATTCTTTTTTAGTTCACTATTTTTCTGGGAAAGTTCAGTGGGTTAATCTCAACTTAGAAAAAAATGAACTAATTGCTTATCCTATGATTAATCCGCTAGCAGTTAACTTTACCACTGTAATGGATTATGGTAATTCTTTTTTATTTCTTGACAGCAATGGCCAAAGTTATTATTTGACTAAACAAGACTTGTTAGCTGCAGAAGAAATGCAGCAAAAACCTCTCTTAAAACAAGGAGGTAAGTCTATTGCCTTTAAAGACAATCAATGGTTACTTAAATTAGAACACCATCAGTGTCTAGCTATCAGTAAAAAAGGCACTCTTTACCGAGTCAATCTGACTTCTCTTTTTAATCCAGTCATTTTAGAAACAAAACAATTAGATACACCCCAACCTTTTTTAGCTATTTGTCAACTAAATACTCATCTCTTATTTTTAGGGAATGAAAAAGGAAAGGTCATATGTATCCAATGTCTGCCAAAAAAAATACGTTTACGAAGCACTATACCTTGTTTAACTACTTCTGTTCAAAAGATTATGCCTTTAGTTGGGAGTAATAAGCTGACAAGGCAATTAGCTGTTTTAGGCTTAAACGGAGAATGGGCTATTATTAACCCAGATTTATCTGTTCAACCAGGTCAGACTTTAGAGGGAACTTTATTTACTGGCAGTTCTGCAGCTGGAACCGCACTTTTTTTAAATGACTTAGGACAAGCTTATTTCTTAGAAGAAAACTTTAACCAATGGGAAATAAACCCTTATGCCACTCAATCTGACTGGTGGCTAACCTATATCATTGGGCTAGATGCTACCCACTATTTACTACAAGATGTTGATAATTCATTTCAACTACTAAGGATACAAACACTGCGTCATCCCCAAGACTTACAGCAGTTTAATCCTTACCAAAAAAGGGAGGTGCCTTATGGACAAACTAACTAGTTGGTGGGACGAAGCTCCCTTAAAAATTACTTCCCAAAAAAATTGTGAAGAGTTTTTACAACGACAAGAAAGATCCTTAGCCACCTTTACCCAAAATGGACAATTAAACTATTTACCTCAAGCAGATAGAGACCGGATTAAATTTGATCCTAAAACAAATCTAGTTTACTTGCCTCTTAGTCGCTTTTTGGATAAAGAATTAGATGGTAATCAAATGCTTTGGCATATTTATTACGAATTATCCCTCTATCCTGATTGGAAAAAATACCCTAAAGCTTATTTGAATAGACTCGATTATTGGCAACAAGAAGCCAACTTTATGGTAGCTTATTTATTACACGCTCTAAATCAAAGTAACTTTCCAGAAGATAAGGAAACTAAAACACTGTTGGCCATCAACCATGTCCAACAAGAGTTTACCCAATTTTTCTATACTTGTGACCATTATCTAGCTTTTTTAAGAGTGGCAGAACTTTGTCCAATTTATCAACAACCTCAGTACAAAGAATACATTCAGTCTTACTTACACACCCAAGGAAAAAAAACTGGAACTATCACAAAGCTACCTCTTCATCAAGGCTTTGTGCAAAGCTTTATCGTACTAGAAATTGAGGGATTAAACTATATTTCTTTAGATACTGTTCATAATCCATTTGATGCGGTCGTTTTCCAACAGCCTTATGCTTCATTTATTCAAACGAAGATGAAACAACTCGTGGCTAATGAAGCGGATCTTTTTCAAAAAGATGCTTTTTTAAAAAGTTTTGTCTATCCATTTTTTAAAAAGTTATGGCAACAAGAAATCGATCAGATGACTCTTTCATCTAATAAAAAAAGTAACACAAAACAAGGGGTCCTAGAAAAATCTTTAAGTCTAACAAAAGACTCGAATGACGTAACTGCAGACAGTTTAGAAGCTACTCCAGCTGAAGAAAAAGAAATATTAGAACAACTTCTAGAACAAGAATCTAATGCCAAAGAACTCCTTCAACAACAGATGAAAGGCATAGGTTCTCTTTCCAATTACGACATAACTGTAGCAGATCAACAACTATTCCATTACTACGAACAAGCGGTTAAAAAAGAACGACAAGAAATGGCACTTTTTTGGCAAAAAGTGGTGGGAGAAGCTAAAAAAGAGCAAAGTGTTAAACAAGCTGCTCAAGTGAAAGGCAAACTAGATGTGGGCAGTTTAATTCAGCATTATACCGACTTCTCAGAAGCCCAACAAACTGGGCAGTACAAACAACTCCCTATTTTTAGTCGCTATGTTTTAACCCCTAAAGAAAATATTTTACCTGAAATCATTGAAATTTCTTTTGTACTAGACAATTCTGGTTCGATGAATACAGAAAAAATTGAAGCAGCTAGAAAAGCACTGACTGCTACCTTATTATCTTTAGAGGACTTTAATACTTACTTACAAAAAAATGCCAATCTATTACATAACCGGTTAACAGTAACTAGTGAAACCTGGCTTTTCGGTAGTCAATTTACCCAATTGAAAAGCTTTGACTCACCCTCTCCTAAAGAACAGCAAAGTGAGTTGATTAAATCGGTTATAAGTTTAAAAGGACAAGGAGGAGCTACTGATGACGCTAGCTGTTTAGAAGCTATTTTAGATAGCATCACTCCTAAGCAGGAACATGATTTAGCTCGCCATAAGCAAGTTAAACTTATTTTTGAAATAACTGACGGAGCTTCTAGCTTTCCTGGTGCTACTAAAACAGCCATTGAAAAATTACTTGATAAACAAGTTGAAATGTTTGCCTTTCAAATTGGTAACAACAATGAACAAGTTGAAAAAACATTTGATTTCATTTGGAATCAAGGCTTTAAAGAGCCACATGGTATTCGTCTAGGAGAGGAAATTGATACCTTACCTGATAAATTGTTAGCTAGTGTTAAAAAGCATATCGAAACGATTTTTACTTATTAAAAAAGCAGTTAACTTTAGTGGATTACTAAAGCTAACTGCTTATCTATTTTTAAACTGACTGATGTTCCATTTTTAAGAAGAAATGTTTTAAAATAGGTGGTGCAATCAGTGTGGTTAAAATCACAGAAATAATAATAGTGGTATAGTAGTTTTCTGCTAAAAGACCACTACTCAACCCAGTTGTTCCAATAATCAACGCCACTTCTCCTCTAGAAACCATTCCTGCTCCAATACCAAAAGCTGAATCTGATGGGAAGCCTGTCATTCGAGCTCCTAAATAGCCTCCTAGTAACTTAGATAAAATAGCTACTAAGGTGCAAACTACTAGCAAGCCCATTTGACTTAAGACTCCGTCAAAAGAAATACTTAATCCAACACTCACATAAAAAAATGGGACAAATAAACCATTGGCTATCGGATCAACTGTTTCTTCAATTTCTTCTTTAAACGGCGTCTGGGAAATAAAGAGACCTGCTAAAAACGTACCAATGATACCAGCCATTCCTAATAATTCACCAAAATAAGCAAAACCAAAACAGATAATTAAAGCAGCTGCTGTTACTGGTACTGTTACTTTAAATTTAGCAAACAATTGTAAAAATTTTGGCACAAGATAGATTCCTGCTACAAAAGCCACTAAGAAAAAGAGAATTTTTTTAGCAATCAGTAATCCTACAGAAACTTGGGAAGTATCTGTTCCCATAAAAGACATCACAAAAGCTAACAGTGTCACAACTAAAATATCATCAACAACTGCTGCCCCTAAGATCGTTGTAGCTTCTTGACTTTGCATCACACCCATTTCTTTTAAAACCTGAACTGTGATACTTACCGATGTGGCTGAAAATAGTACCCCTAAAAAGATAGAGCCATTAAATCCAAAACCAAACAAAGAACCTACTCCAAAAGCACTAATAAATGGAATAATAATACCAAGAACCGCTACTGCTACTGAAGGCTTCCAATTTGCCTTTAACTGATCAGCATCTGTTTCTAATCCAGCTAGAAACATTAAGAGTAACACTCCTAAGTTAGAAAATTCTTGAAAAATAGCTGAATCGTTCACCCAAGCTAACATGGCTGGCCCTAATATAATCCCTATGATCAATTTACCTAACACAGCTGGTTGCCCTAACCGGATAGACAGCTGACCTGCTAGTTTCGTTCCAGTCAAAATAATAATTAACGTTAATAGTAATTCCATTAAAAAATCCCCTTTCTTTTATGTGTTTACCAAACCTTCTCTCTAATGGACTAAAAAAAGTGATGCTCATTTTTTTATCAAATTGAGCATCACTTCTATTCTTACTATATCTGAAATCTAATTTCCTCGCAATAAAAATGCTAACAGAGTTATGTTATTCTAGCTTAATGAATATTTCCCATTAGATTTTGAATTGGTTTTCGGATAGTAAATAAAATAATTCCTGCAATCACAGCTACCGCACCAACAATCCCATAATAAGCAGATTCGGTTTGAGTTGTATAAAATCTAGAGATTTGGGCATTAATAGCTTGAGAAGACGCATCAGCTAATAACCAAATAGCTAATGTTTGAGCTTCAAATGCTTTAGGCGCTAACTTAGTGGTAACAGATAATCCTACTGGAGATAAACACATTTCTCCTAAAATCATTACAAAGAAACTAGCGACTAACCATAATGGACTAACTCGTTGATCCGTTCCAAACAATAAACCAGGGAACATTAATATGACAAACGATAAACCAGCTAAGACTAACCCAATTGAGAATTTAACAACAGTTGTAGGTTGTTTATCTCCTAATTTCGTCCATAACCAAACAAAAACTGGTGTCAACATTACCACAAACACAGGATTTAAAATTTGGTACCAGCTAGCTGGGATATTAAATCCAAACAATGTTCCTTGTGTTCTATCACTAGCAAATAGCGCTAAAATAGAAGAACCTTGCTCTTCTAAAGACCAGAAAATAATTGCGGCAATAAACAATGGAATATAGGCTCTCACTCTTTTTCTTTCTTCTGGTGAGACATCTTTAGAACTTAACATTCTAACAAAATAGAAAACTGGTAAACCTATTCCCAATACACTAATAAAGTTAATAAAGAAATCAATCGTTAAATGACCAGTTACCGCTGCAGTGCCAAAAATAGCTGCTACAACTAATAATATTAAGCCAAATACTTTCACTAATTTTTGACGTTCAGAGCCAACAACTGGATTGCTTGGTTCTACACCAATGCCTGGCATTGTTCGTTTGCCTTGGAAATAATAGACAATTAAACCAAACAGCATTCCCACAGCCGCCACTGAAAACCCTAAATGATAATTCACTTTTTGTCCCAAAGTACCGACAATAATTGGGGCTAACAAACTACCGATATTAATCCCCATATAAAAGATAGAGAAACCTGCATCTCGGCGTAAATCTTCTTTACTATAAAGAGATCCTACCATACTAGATACATTCGCTTTTAACATCCCAGTCCCAATAACAATCATGATCATTGAAACAAATAAAGCCGGAATGCCAAAAGGTGTGGCTAATACCACGTGACCAAACATAATGAACAAACCACCGTAAAATACAGTTTTTCTAGATCCTAATAATCTATCCGCAAGCCATCCACCGACAATGCTGGACATAAAAACTAAAGAACCATAAACTGACATAATAGCAACCGATGTAGATTTAGGTAATCCTAATCCACCATTTGTAACAGTATCGTACATGTAGTAAAGTAAAATTGCACGCATACCGTAATAACTAAATCTTTCCCACATTTCTGTAAAAAAGAGTGTGGCCAAACCTATTGGCTGACCCAAAAACGTTTTTTCTTTGGTATCCATAATAAACCACCTTTATAATTTGCAGAAACTATCATTATTTTTTGAAAGTTTTCTGTTTTATTTCGCTTACCAAATTAGCAAAATAAATACCTCATATAATTAGTTAATTATACATTCTATAATTACAGTTGGCAATATAAGTTGATGAAAAAAATCTTTTTATTTTTTAATCTTGTGATATTTTTTACCTATACTAATAAATTAAATAAAAAAATAAACTAATCGAACATGCCGTAAAAACCATTGTTATCTAAGCTTTTAAGGTTTTTACAAACTATTTAAATGACTAACTAAAAAAATGAATAAATTTCTCATAGAACTCCTATTTTCTAATTTAATTAACCTAGCTCATCTCTTTTTTCTTTTTTATTTTTAATAACATGAATTTCTATTCAACAAATTGAATAAAAAAACATTATTTTAAAAATCGTTATTTAATAAAACAAAGATTGAGTTATTTTATTTAAAACCAAGAGGCTATTAAGACTGTTATATCAACCTACCTATCAAAAAAAGTTGAAATAAAATCTTACTTTATATATTCACAGTTTTTCAGAAAACTTTTTTAGAGTTCTTTAATAATATCACGCTAACTAACTAAAAAAGCCTCCACCTATCAGTCTTAACATCTGTAGGTGGAGGCTTTTCTCATGTATTTAGATATAAATTTTAGGATACTCTTCCTTCTCGGTCTTTTACCCGTAACTGAAGTCTAAAAGGTTCTTTATAAGTTATTGGTCCTTCTCGGTAAGGTCCGCCAATTAGAAATACCCCTAAAGGAATCAATTCATCTCGGTCATCTAGTTGAACAATACTAGCAACTGGCTTCATATCTTTATAACTACTACCTATCCATAAAGTTTCTTTACGGATTTTATAGTAAGGAATTAATGTATATTTATCTAATAAATACCCCTCTTGCTCTAAAGAATTTAACTTAATTTCACCAGTTGTTACCAACTTATCAACAACTTCTTCAATAATTATATCGCTATCTTCACTAAGGTTTAATTTTATTTTTTGTCCTTTAATCGAAGAAGTCTCAAGTGAGTTAGTTGGGACACTTCCACCAAAAGTTGTATCTTCTGGTACAATATCTTCAATTAAGTTGGTAACATCCCATTTAACTTTACGCTCTTTAAAATAATACAAAAAATTAACGACAATAAAATACATTAACACGATAAAAATCAATAAGTAAATAATCCCTCGTAAGTGGTTACCATTTTGAAAATAACCTTTGACAATCCTTAAAATATAAAGCGTTGGAAAAACGCTAACTACTGTAAAAATTTTATTTTGTAAGCGGGGATTAATGTTTAAATAGTTTAAAAACTTACTAATATTACTAAAAATAAGAGTCAAAAGTGCCTCCATTAACTTTGTCCCCCTTCATAATTATTTGTAACAGATTGATTTTTTGCCCCATTATTTTGACTCGTTTCATTTTGAGTCGGCTGAGAATCTTCTCCAGAAGGCTGACTGGAATCAGGTTGCTCATTAATATTAGAATCTGTACTTTCATCTGGCTGAGAATTAGAACTATCTGGTTTAGTTTCTTCCTCTTCTTTAGCAGGAGTACTAGGTTGGTCTTCTACAGACTGTTTTGGTTTATCTTTATCTACAGGCTGAGAATTTTCGGAATTTGTTTGAGAGTTTTCCAGTTCGCTACTCTCTTTTGTTTGCTCATCGCTTTGACTATGAGTCTGGTCCGGTTGTTCCTCTTTAGATTGATTAGTTTTAACATCTGTAGGATTCGTTTCTTTTGGCTGTTCTATATTAGTTTTCGGTGGTTTATATCCTTTATTATCTACTACTGCCGTTGTTGTGCAAATCCCTACTGAAATAGTCAAAATTGCTAACGGTTTTAAAAAAGGAGCGACAACTTTTTTCTTACTCAATTTTTTTCATCTCCATTAATTTACTTCACTTGTCCTTATTTTAGCATGCTCTTTTTAAAATCCTAAGCTATCTCTTCTTATTTAACATAAGCTTAAAAAAATAACAAACTTCTTGTATATCCGTTTCACCGGCAACAAAAAGTT
The DNA here is from genome assembly GCF_003950325.1 of Vagococcus humatus. GTDB lineage: Bacteria > Bacillota > Bacilli > Lactobacillales > Vagococcaceae > Vagococcus_C > Vagococcus_C humatus. The sequence goes on along the minus strand of NZ_PXZH01000002.1, from coordinate 226,687 downwards.
TGTTATAACAGTCCTTAACGCTGATCTCCCCAAAAAAACAAAGCCACTGTATTGGGTCCAGTGTGACTACCAATTGTAGTTCCAATGGAATTAATTTCTACTTTCTCTTTCAGATGAGGAAATGTTTCTTCTACCAACTCTGCAACACGCTTAGCATCTTCTAAACAAGCAGAATGCGAGATATAACATTTATCAGCATAGGCTAGCCCGCTGTTAGCATGTGTTGTCATTTCTTCTACAATCGTTTTAACCACTTTTTTCTTCCCTCTAATTTTAGCGTAAGGAACCAATTCTCCTTGTTCCCCCATATTTAATAAAGGAATGATATTTAAAAGATTACCAACAAAACCTGAAGTTTTAGAGATACGACCACCTTTAACGTAAAAACTTAAATCCATAGAGAAAAACCAATGATTTAACTCTAACTTATGTATTTCAGCCCAATCGATGACTTGCTGATACTCAAAACCTTCATCTCTTAAATCTGCTAATTTATCCATTAATAAACCATAACCAGATGAAGCTGCTAAAGAATCGATGATAGTGATCTGCCGCTCTGGATATTCTTCTAACACTCGCTCTTTTGCCATATAAGCAGAATTAATCACGCCAGATAAACCAGAAGAAAGTGACACATGAATAATATCTTTTCCTTCTTTTAATAATTGGCGAAAATACTGAATAAATTCGTCTACATTTACTTGGGATGTTTTAGTTTCAGCTCCTTGCTCCATTTGATGATAAAACTCATCAAATGACATAGACTCTCCTAAATCATCTAGATATGAAACGCCATTTAAAGAATAATGAAAACATATATACTGAATATCTCGATTTAAAAAATGCTCCTTCGATAAATCTGCAGTAGAACAACAACTTAATATAAAATCTGACATAGATAATCTCCTCCTAAAAAGGTCCTAACAAATAACCTCCAAGTATATTATACCATTTTTATTTCTTCTTAAAATAAACCCTATTCCAAATACTTTCTTAACAAAGGCAAAGAGGCTTTAGCATCAGAATAACCTTGTACATATAAATCCCCTAACTTTTCAACATCCTTTTCTAACCGTCCTACTGTGACTGGCGAAGAAGGACTAATAACAAATATCTTTCCAGCTTGAGCTAATTGTTCTATCTCATCACACTGTTGATTATATTTAGCATCCATCTCTTCCAGGGCCTCCATAAACTTAGGATAGTCTTGGTAAAGATGCTTAGCATAGTGAACCAAGGGATCAGAAGCAGGCTTGCGGTAAGCATCCTCTCTAGTTCGAACAACAATCACTTTGTCATATCCTTGATCAATCCCCCATTGAAAAGGAATTTTATCACTACAACCCCCATCTAAATAAACACTGTTACCTATTTTCACCATTTTAGAAGCAAAAGGCATACTAGCAGAAGCCTGTACTCCTGCTAAAATATCTGAAGTTTTCCCTTTTTCAAAATAAGCTGCCTTACCAGTGATACAATCTGTGGCTACTGCAACAAATCGGCGGTTTTCTTTAAAAAATCGTTTCCTATCAAAAGGATACTTGTGATCTACTTGATCAAAAACAAAATCAAACCCAATAACCCCATGATTAGGTTTAATTGATTTAAGCCCTACATAACGACTATCATGCCGATAAGTTAAATTAATCTTAGCTGCACGTCCGATTTGTCCAGACACATAGTTAATCCCACTCATGGCTCCAGCAGAACAACCAATCGTACACTCAAAATTAAGGTCTTCTTTCATCAATAGATCTAAAACACCTTGTGTATACATTCCTCTAAAAGCCCCGCCTTCTAAAACAAGGCAACCTTTTGTTATATGATCAGAGGCTTTGCCTACTGGTATCTCGTTCAACCTAGAATATGTATGATGGTTCATCATCATTCCTTCTTTCACTTACTCATTTGTCTAATCAAAATTTTACCATACCTACCTATATTTTCCCTAGTCATAATCTTTTCTACTAAAAAAGAACTAGTTTTTTAAAACAGATACCCCTCTAGCTAAACAGGTCTATCTTATTTTCTTAACTAGTTCTTTTTAATCAGGCTTAGTCAATTGACAGTAAACTCACCTTACTAACTCCTGGTATTTTAGCAATATTATCTAACAATTCTTGAATAGGAATTCTTAAATCTTGCATGTCTAAACTGACAATCACATTAGCTTTTTGTTGAATGGGAATATTTTGGTTAATAGTCAAAATACTCCCTCCAAAATCTGATATAGCATTTAAAACAGTTGAAAGTAACCCTTTCACATCTGTTAACACAAAAGAAATTAATGCCTTACGCACAAGTGAAACAGACTCAGAAGAAAAAACATGATCTTTGTACTTATAATAAGCACTTCTAGAAATGCCTACTTCTTTAACTGCTTCACTAATTTGTGTGTGTTTGCCGGTATTTAATAATTGTTTGACTTGAATTACCTTACTAAAAACTTCTGGCAACACTTGTTCATCCACAATCAAATAGTTTTCTAACATATGTAAGCTCCTTTAGTTTCTATAGATAGCTCTTGGCAATCCCACTTGTGTTCTAATTGTTTAAGTTCTGCTGTTAATTCAGCTAAAGGAACTTGCTCTTGATAAATAGCTAACAAGGTTGGGCCACTTCCTGAAATAACCAAACTAATTGCTCCAGTTCTTTCCGCTATTTTTTTAACTTGTTCATATTCTGTAATCAGTTTTTTACGGTAAGGCTCGTGCAAATGATCTTTTAACACCTCTTTTAACCAAGTCCCCTCTCCTTGTTTTAAACTTTCTAACATACATAATAGTTGACTCTGATTAGAAACAGCTTCAGAAAAAGCAATCTGCTGAGGCAACACTGCTCTAGCTTTTTGTGTTTCTAAAGGAAAATCTGGGATAAAGACAGCAAACCGGTACGAGCTGTGAACCGGATAAGTAATAGTATAAATTTGCTTCTCCCCTTGATAAGAAGCAGTCAATCCGCCTAAAATAGCTGGGGCTACATTATCAGGATGTCCTTCCAATTCAGTTGCTAACTTTAAAACTTCCTCTCGATTAACTGGGGTACCAGTTAACCCATAAGCAGCCAGTATCCCTGCTACAACACAAGTCGCACTACTTCCTAGCCCTCTAGCTGGAGGAATAGGACTATTAATATGAATATGAACAGGTAAAGCTACTTGATTTAAATAACTCATCCCGTGACAGTAAGCTTGATAAATTAAATTATCCGCTCCTTGATACTTTTTATCACACCCAGTAATGATTAACTGGTCACTACTTGAAAACTGAACAGAAGCTTCCATAGTTAGAGCCATTCCTAAACAGTCAAAACCTAACCCTAAGTTAGCAGATGTAGCTGGAACACGTATCTCAATCATTTAGTCAGCTCCTTTACTTGTTGTACGACATAATCTTTTATGTAAGCTTTATCTAAACAGTCAGAAAACCGAACGGGCTTTTTCTGTAATTCCTTTAAAGAAGACGGAGCTTGAGTGTTCGTTTTCTCTTCTAGTTGTAACATCAACCTAAAAGGATCTTCAGCAGGATTTTTCATTTGAATCCCTTTAGCAACTGTTTCTAAAAATTTATAGGGCGAAGCTGTAGCTAGTACAACTTGCTTGACCAACTCATCTCCTCTTTCTTTCATCACTCGATAAGCAACAGCTGTATGAGGATCTAGTAAATAGTGGTGTTCTTTATAAACCTCGCCAATTGTTTCAAGTACCTCTTGATCTGTCACATAGCCACAAGCAAAATCTTGTTGAATATTGGTTAACACTTTTTGATTAACTGTAAACTGACCTGTTGTTGCTAAAGTCTCCATACATTTTTTTACATAAGGTTCATCTTGACCACTAGCATAAAAAAGTAATCTTTCTAAATTGGATGAAATTAAAATATCCATACTAGGTGAACTGGTTTTATAAAACTGACGACGACTATCATAGCAACCAGTGGATAAAAAATCTGTTAAAACATGATTTTGATTGGAAGCACAAACCAATTTTCTAATTGGTAAACCTAATTGTTTTGCATAGTAACCAGCTAATATATCCCCAAAATTTCCTGTGGGAACAATAAAATCAACTAATTCATCTACTTGAATATCATGATTTACTAACAGTTGCCGGTAAGCATCTAAGTAATAAACTATTTGAGGAATCAAGCGACCAATGTTAATAGAGTTGGCACTAGATAATTGAATGCCTACTTGATTTAAATGTTGCTTTAAATCCTCATCATTAAACAAGGTTTTCACTGCCGTTTGGGCATCATCAAAATGACCATCAATAGCCGTCACTCTTACATTTAGTCCTTCTTGAGTTTCCATTTGTAATTTCTGAATGTTAGATACTCCTTGATCCGGATAAAAAACGATTAACTTAACCAATGGATTGTCTTTAAACCCTTCTAAAGCTGCTTTACCTGTATCTCCACTGGTAGCTGTTAAAATCAACAAAGTCTCAGATCTCTTTTGAATGGTTAAAGAAGTTTCCATTAATCTAGGTAAAAGAGCTAGAGCAATATCTTTAAAGGCACTAGTTGGACCATGAAACAACTCTAAAATATAGTGTTCTCCTACTTTTTTTAAAGGCGTCACTTTTTCATCAGAAAAAGTATCAGTATAAGCCTTATTAACACAGTATTCAATTTGTTCTAACGTAAAATCTTCTAAAAATAAGGTTAAAACATCAATCGCCAACTGCTGATAGTTTTTATCCATTAACTTTTCGCTAGAGGTCATATAGCGAGGGATATCTTTTAAAACAAATAACCCTCCATCAGGACTCATGCCTGTTAATATGGCTTCACTAGAAGTTGCTAAAACATCTTCATTTCTAGTACTCTGATACCTTTTTTTCATCCAAACACTCCTTGTTTTTCATATATGCCTATGGTACAATGTTCTCCATATAAACACAAGTGTATTCTTGAGAAAGACATGGTGAAACATGAAAATTGCTATCTTAGGTTACGGCACAGTCGGTTCAGGCGTCTACGAATTGCTAGAACAACACTCACACATTCAAGTCAAAAAAATTTGGAACCGACCTAATCCTGACAAACAAATTCCTTTATGGTGTGAAGATTTTAAACAAATTTTACTAGATGAAGACATTACCTGTGTGGTTGAAACCTTAAATGGTATCCATCCCGCCTATGAATGCATCACAGCTTGTCTTAAACAGGGAAAACACGTAGTCAGTGCTAATAAAGCAGTGATTGCGCCTTATTATGAGTATTTCAAACAACTAGCCCAAGATAATCAAGTTTCTTTTTTATTTGAAGCCAGTGTAGCTGGAGGAATTCCTTGGATTCATCATTTAGAACGAGCTAAAAAAGCTAATACTATTTCTAGATGTTACGGTATTTTAAATGGCACCTCTAACTTTATCCTAACGAAAATGACACAAGAAGAAAAAAACTTTGAGCAGGTTTTAACAAAAGCTCAAGAATTAGGTTACGCAGAAGCAGATCCTAGTGCAGATATTGATGGTATAGATATTTTAAATAAGATAAATATTAGTGCCTCTGTTGCTTTTAATGGTAAAATTAATCCTGAAGAGTTACTCACTTGTAGTATGAGATATATTTCTCAAGCTGACATATCTTATTTTAAACAAAAAGGCTTTACGCTAAAATATTTAGGAGATATACAAGTGAAGGGAGAAACCTATGAGGGGAGCGTTCTACTTAATGCTGTAGATACACACAGTTTAGAAGGAAACGTTTTTGACCAATATAATTTAGTCTCTCTTGTAGGAAGTAATATTGGGACATTAAAATTCTTTGGACAAGGAGCTGGAAAAAAAGCAACTGCTGACGCTATTGTTCAAAATCTTTTAGATATACAGGAAGGAAAAAAAGACCAACAATCCTTACCTCTTAACCAATTACAATACCGTCCTTTAGACTCACATGCTTATGTAATCAAAAGCTCTAAAAAAATACCAGAGCAATGGATTCAAGCAAAAGATTCTCACTATTATCAGACAACCTATCTCACAACAGTCCAGGTAAAAGAACTGCTTGCTTACTTAGATGATCCACAGGCTGTTGTCGTTAGAATAATGAATAACTTGGGGTGACATAAACAATGGTAAAAGTAGCAAAATTTGGTGGCAGTAGTGTAGCAAGTCCTTCACAATTTGAAAAAGTAAAACAAATTATAGAAAGTGACCCAGCTAGAAAAATCGTTGTCACAAGTGCTAGTGGCAAAGAAAGTCATGAAGATCATAAAATTACTGATTTACTTTACTTATGTTTTGAACATAAACGTTATGGTATGCCAGTTGATCCACTTTTTGACATGATTAAAGAAAAATTATTAGGTATCGAAAAAAGTTTAGAACTATCTACTAATATCAAACAAGAAATTGATTTATTATACACACAAATTTACGATCACATTGACTGTGATTATTTAGTCAGTCGCGGGGAATACTTAACGGCTCAACTTCTGGCAGATTATCTAGGCTACACCTTTGTGGATGCTAAAAACTTAATTTTCTTTAGCTATGATGGTAGCTTAGATTATTCTAAAATGGCATTAGCTTTTTCAAGTATTATGGAAGAGACTTCTTGTATTGTAGTTCCTGGCTTTTACGGTGCCTATCCAGACGGAAAAATTAAAACCATGTCTAGAGGAGGCAGTGACATTACTGGAAGTATTTTGGCTAACTTATCAGATGCTACTTGTTATGAAAATTGGACAGATGTGTCTGGTATTTTAAAAGCAGATCCTTCTATTGTCCATCAGCCTCATCAAATTGATCTCATCACTTATGAAGAGTTAAGAGAGCTTTCTTATATGGGAGCTTCTGTTTTACATGAAGAAGCGATTTACCCAGTTAAAGATAAAAACATTCCAATCTATATTTTAAATACCAATGAGCCAACTAATCCTGGGACAATTATTTTAAATAAAGTCACACAAGAACGCTCACAAGAAATTACAGGTATTGCTGGTAAAAATGATTTTTCTATTATAACTGTAATTAAAGAACACATGTCTAATGAATTTGGGACTATTCGAAAAGCTTTAGAAGTATTAGAGGAAAATCGCATCCAAATTGAGCATATTTCAACTAGTATTGATACCTTTTCACTAGTGATTGACTCTAGCCAGCTACGACCAAGATATTATGATGTGATTTATCAATTAAAAGAAAAATGCGGAGCAAATGAAGTCACTGTGGCTAATGATATTTCTTTGATTGCTGTCGTCTCACGCTTTATGAAACATAAAACTGGCATGAGCGGTCGTTTATTTGATGCCCTAGGAGAACAACAGATTAATATCTCGATGATCTCTCAAACTAGTAATGAAACCACTATTATTCTAGCGGTAACTAATAAAGACTACGAACGAACTATTCAAGCCATTTACAACGAATTTGAATAGCTCACTAACTATTTTATAAAGGAGTTAACTGTAATGAAAACATGTCGTTTAGCCATTTTAGGAGTCACAGGTGCAGTAGGTCAGGAAATGTTAAGCATCTTATCTGAAAAAAAATGGCCTAGTAATAATCTACGGATTTTTGCTTCTGCTAAAAGTGCTGGAAAAAAATTTCCCTTTAGAGAAACGGAATTAGTCGTTGAACAGCTTACTCCTGATAGTTTTAACGAAATAGAGGTAGTTTTATCTGCTTTAGATAATGACGTCGCTCAACGTTTTATTCCTATAGCAGTAGAAAAAGGATGTTTAGTCATCGATAACTCTAGTCTTTACCGACTAAACCAACAAGTTCCTTTAGTTATCCCTGAAATTAATCCAGAAGATATCTCCTCTCAAAATGGTGTAATTGCGAACCCTAACTGTTCCACTATTATTGCTTTGATGGCTATCGCTCCTTTACATGCTTGTTATCCTATTCAGTCTATGATTGTGTCAACTTATCAAGCTGTTTCAGGTGCTGGAATTAAAGGAATGGAAGAATTAACTACTCAAACCCATGATTTACAAATGAATAAAATCCCGCAACCTGCTATTTTTCCTCGTCAAATTGCCTATAACTTAATTCCGCAAATTGGTTCCTTTGATGAGGAAGGCAATACCAGCGAAGAATTAAAACTACAAAATGAAAGTAGAAAAATTCTCCACCATCAAGACTTACAAGTTATTTGTACTTGTGTTCGAGTACCAGTTATTCGTTCTCACTCTGAATCGATTACGCTTTTCTTTGAGCAAGACTTAGATGTCTCACAAGTCAAAGTAATTTTATCCCATGCTAAAGGAGTAAAAGTTGTAGACGATCCTCTTAACTACGAATACCCAACTCCTTTAGATACAAGTAATCAAGATTTAATCTATGTAGGTCGAATTAGAAAACAACCAATTGGTAATCAAACTGCCATTAGTTTTTGGTGTTGCGGAGATCAACTGAGAAAAGGTGCTGCAACTAATAGTATTCAAATACTAGAGAGTTATTTAAAAGATTATGCCTAACAAATTTTCAGCTAAAAAAGAGTGCCTCCCTCATATTAAGGAGACACTCTTTTTTTATTTATTTGTTCATCATAATATCTAAAATCACCGCATCTGTTTGTTTCAGTCCGTCTGTTGCAAGTCTACCTAAGGCATGGATTGTTTCTTCAAAACTATCACAGATTAAGCCGTTGCTACAGGGAATAGCAATGTCTTGCATCGCTAAATTAACCGACCGGTACATCGAAGAAACCGATGTTCCTACCTTCATTGCACAGGAACAACCTGCTCCGTCACAAATCATACCAGGTGCATCTCCTACCATATTTTTTATGGCAATCTCAGCTTGAGTATACTCTCCGTCCAATAAATACACAATGCCTGCTGCTGCTCCCATAGCTGCTGAATCAGCTGCACAAAAAGCAGATAACACAGGTAAAAATGCATGAATATAAAGAGCCGTCAAGTGAGAAAGAGTTAACGCTCTAATTTCTTTCTCTTCTCCAACTTCTTTAAAGCTAGCCATTACACATACAGGCACTGTAGCAGTTATTCCTTGGTTACCAGAGCCGGAATTAGACATAGCTGCTAATTGAGCTCCTCCCATTCTGGCATCAGAAGCAGCTGTTGTATAAGCTAATAATTGATTATAAATATCTCCCTCAATCCCAGAACCAAATTGATTTAACTTAGCCTTATCAACAGATCTTCCCAAACCTAATCCATAAGAACCAGTCAAACCAGCTTGAGCTAAAGCCATATTTAATTCTTTAGCTTCCTTCATAAATTGAATGGTTTCAATCGGTGCTGTTTCAGCAAATTCCCAGATTTCTCGTAAGTTTGTTTGTTGTAAAAACTGTTTAGTTTCTGATACTTCTCCTGTCACAGGACGTGGTTTATCTAAGATAACTTCCTCATTTTTAGTAATGCTATAGATATTGGTATGGCCTCCTGCAATTTTCACTGTTACAGAATCCACTTCCCCTAATAGCGTAACTTCTACATATAAACTATCCTCTACAGGTGCTACTTCTACTTCAATTTTTCCTGATTGAGCTAGTTCTTTTATCTCAGGTAAATCTTCCTCTTGTAGTTGAGCAATCACTTTTAATCCAGCATCTCCGTCTCCAGAGATTAACCCTGCAGCTGTTGCAATCCATAGTCCAGGTTCACCTGTTCCAGGTACAATCACCGCCATCGCATTTTTCATCACATTAGGAGATACTGCTACTTGAACCTGCTTAATTGGTTGTTCTCCTAAATATTTTTTACTAACTGCTGCTCCAAATGCCACTGCAATTGGTTCTGTACACCCAGTAGCTGGAACTACTCCTTCTTTAAGTGCTTGTATAAAAGGACTTGTCTTTTGTAATGTATCCATTGATATACTCTCCTTTAATTAAACAATTTTCAAAAGTGATCTTAACTCTAAACACATTAAGATCTTTGTCTAACAATAGTCTCAATCAAAGCATACATGCAAGAAAACGCTTTTACAATAATTTTTTACTAAAGTCTTTTTTTTTTAATCAAAAATATACTATTTTCTTAGTTGTCTGTATTATCACTATCATTTATGATACGGCTCATGATGATTAATCCGAAAACAGCGATAAATTTGTTCAATTAAAATCAATCGCATTAATTGATGCGGGTACGTTGCTTTCCCAAAAGATAAATAAAAATTACCACGGTTCATGACTGCTTCTGATAAACCCAGTGAGCCACCAATCACAAAGGTAATCGTACTTTTTCCTTGCAGCATGACCTGATCTAACTTTTTAGCAAAGTCTTCTGAACTTAAATTTTCCCCTTGAATGGCTAAACAAATAACATAATCTTGTTCCCCAATTTTAGCTAGTATCCGCTCTCCTTCTTTTTCTTTAACTTGAAGCATCTCAGCTTCACTTAATTTTTCTGGTGCTTTTTCATCGCTAACTTCTAATAGTTCAAATTTACAATACTTACTTAATCTTTTACTGTATTCTGCAATGCCCTGTTTCAAATACTTTTCTTTTAACTTTCCAACTGTAATCATTTTAATTTTCATTATAGGCTCCTTTTGATTCTTATTTTATTTTAATAGATATCTAGTAATCTTTTTTCTTAGATTTATCCATACTTATCCACAAACTTATTCACATCTTATCATTTTTAAAGCGTTTCAGAAGATTAATTTAACAAACATTTAAAAGTTATTAACATTATCCACATTTTGTGGATAAGTCTACTTTGACTTTTATTCCTTAAAAAATAACAAGAAAATAAATATTTAAGATTTTCTTTAGTTCCCATTTTATCCTATCTTTTTCACAAAATATTCAAAGTGGAAGATTAGACTAGAGGTATCTTTTAATTGTATAATAAAATTGTATACATAAAAAGTCTATAACAAATAAAGGAGGAAAGGTGATTACACCGACATGATGCGAAAAGACGTAACTCCCCAAAAGAAAAAACAATCTAAATTTTTATCAGGTTTATTAGGTGGTATTATTGGAGGTCTATTAGCCTTTGGTCTCGCTTTTGCTGTTATAAAACCTAACTCAACAGCAAATACCTCCACATCTAGCGAACCAAATAAACCAACAGAAGTCAGTAAAGTGACCTATAATGTAGAATCTGGGACAACAAAAGCAGTAGAAAAAGTTCAAGATGCTGTTGTTTCAGTAGTTAATTTGCAAAAGAGACAAAAAATGGAAGATATTTACGGCGGTCTTGGTTCCTTATTCGGGCAAAGTGAGCAACAAGAAGATAATTCAGAACAAAAATCTTCTGATGAAGATTTAGAAGCTAGTAGTGAAGGTAGTGGGGTTATCTACAAAAAAGAAGGCAACAAAGCTTATATTGTCACTAATAACCACGTTGTTGAAGGATCAGATGGGCTAGAAGTTCTTCTAGATGACGGAACGAAGCTAGCTGCTAAACTAGTAGGGACAGATGCTTATACCGACTTAGCTGTCATTGAGGTAGACAGTAGTAAGGTCAAAAAAACAGCTGACTTTGGTGATTCTGACAAAATTAAAGTAGGTGAACCTGCTATTGCTATTGGTTCTCCTTTAGGTTCTATTTATGCTAATTCCGTTACTCAAGGAATTATTTCTGCTAAAAATAGAAACATCGTTAACCGAACAGATAATAACCAAGTAACCAACATTAATGCTTTACAAACGGATGCTGCTATTAACCCAGGTAACTCTGGTGGACCATTAGTTAATATTGCAGGACAAGTCATTGGTATTAACTCCATTAAAATTGCCCAAGCTGAAAGTGGTGTTTCAGCAGAAGGATTAGGCTTTGCCATTCCAAGTAACGATGTGATTACTGTGATCAATCAATTAGAGAAAAATGGAAAAGTAATTCGTCCAGCTCTAGGTATTACGATGAGTGACTTATCTCTTGTTAGTGCTGAACAACAAGAAAAAATCTTAAAATTACCAAAAAATATTACTACTGGGGTCATTATCCGAGAAGTTCGGGCAGCAACTCCAGCAGATCGAGCAGGTCTTAAACAATATGATGTCATTGTAGGTATAGACGACCAAAAAGTAGAAACTTCTACTGACTTACAAACTGCTCTTTATAAGAAAAAAGTTGGAGATAAAGCAAAAATCACTTTCTACCGCGGAAAAGATAAAAAATCTGTGACAGTAGATTTAGTTATCGAACAATCTGCAACTAAATAAGTTAATAACACGTAAAAATAGCTCCTGTTAAATTCATTGGATTGCATTTAACAGGAGCTATTTCTCTTAAAAAAACTGACTAAACATAATTCTAGTTTTCTGTTTTAATTATAATTTTTCCTACCGCGTGGTTGGTTTCACTTAATTGATGAGCTTGGGTTACCCCTGTCACTGTTAGTGGAAATTCTGCGGCAATTTGAACCGTCAATTTTCCTTCTTCTAAGTAATTAGCTAATAGACTTAATTGCTGTCCATTTGGTTCTAGCCAAATACTTTTAGCTAAAACATGTTTTTCTTTGGCAAGTGTTTGATCTGGTTCACTGACGATAGAGATAAGCCTGCCAGTATTTGCTTTTAATACTTGGAAACTATTCCGCTGAGCATCTCCCCCTAAGGTATCAAACACTAAATCCACTTCTTTAACCACATCTCTAAAATCAGTTGCATGATAATCAATCACAACATCTGCTCCTAATTTCTTTAATAAACTGTGATTAGATTCGCTAGCAGTTGTATAGACTTTTGCCCCTAACATTTTAGCTAATTGAATAGCGTATAAACCTACCCCACCTGCTCCAGCATGGATTAGAACACTTTCACCGGACTGTAAACCTCCATAGGTCACAAGAGCCTGATAAGCTGTTAGACCAGCTAAAGGGACAGCAGCTGCTTCTTGGAAAGAAATATTTTGCGGTTTTTTAGCTAGTAAGTCCTCATCCACCATTGTATATTCAGCATAGGTACCAAACCGAGTCGTTTTCGGTCTAGCAAATACCTCATCACCTACTTGCCAATCTGTTACATCTTTTCCTACCTCTTCAATGACTCCAGCTACATCCCAGCCTAAAACAATAGGAAAATCCCAAGGCATCATTTCAGCTAAATATCCTTCTCTTAATTTCCAGTCAATTGGATTAACTGAAGCGGCTTTTTCTTTAATGAGTACTTGCTTATCTCCTAAACTAGGTAAATCAATGACTCTTTCCACTAATTGATCCCCATGACCATATTTTTCTATAGCAATAGCTCTTGTTTTCATTTTTAATAGCCCCTTTCTTACAAAATAAATTATACGCCTTTTACTTACTTTTTGTAAATAATTTCAACTTAGGATTTAGCTTCTTTTGTAAAAAGTACTTAGTTTTATAAAAAAATAAAGCAGTCTTAAAAGTTAGAGACAGGTTCTAACTTCTAAAACTGCTTGATAAAACTACTAGCTGTTTCTATTAAAATTGAAATAAATCAGTAGCCATATCTGGATCTGTATCCCAGATAGTAAAATCTTCATCTACCCCTAAATCTTTTAATTTCAAAATATTCTCAGTAGTTAAATGAGCAAGTTCTTTCATGTTATTTTCTTTACTAAGATGCCCTAAGTAGACTCTTTCTGTTTTAGAACCAATCATATCAGCTAAGGCATAGGCTCCGTCTTCATTAGATAAGTGGCCTCTGTCTCCTAGTATTCGTTGTTTCAAGTGCCAAGGATATTTCCCCATTCTAAGCATCTCGATGTTATGGTTATTTTCTATCAAATAACCATTAGCGTTACGCAAAACTCCTCTAACTTGTTCGCTACAATATCCTGTATCAGTTAATACAGCAAAGGCCTTATTTTGCCGGTGGAACTGATAAAACTGAGGAGCTACCGCATCATGAGATACGCCAAAACTTTCCACATCCATATCTCCTAATGTTAAGGTTTTCCCCATTTCGATAATATGTTGATGCTCTAGCTTAATATTACCTACAATGCGAGACATAGCCTCCCATGTTTTTTCATTTGCATACACATCAATGTCATATTTTCTAGATAGAACCCCTACCCCGTGGACATGATCTCGGTGCTCATGAGTCACAAAAATAGCATCTAAATCTTTAGGATTTCGGTCAATTTGTCCCATTAATTCAGTAATTTTTTTACCACTTAAACCGGCATCTACTAACACTTTTTTTTGATCAGATTCGATATAAAGAGAGTTTCCAGTACTTCCACTTGCTAACACACTCACTTGAAATGCTGAATCCATTGTCATACTTTTTCTCCTCTCTTTATTTATTTACTTCAGTTACACTTGTTGAAATAATCGAATTAGTAAAAGCATTCACTCGTTCGATTTGACTATTTTTTTTACTGGTTTCAATCCAAACAAACCATGCTGGAATATATACATTTTTTCCTCGTACACTAAAAATGCGTGTGTAACCTAATTTTATATTATTTAACCGAGCATCTTTAGGTATTTTATTACTTAGATAAAGTGTGGTAACAGCGTCCCTTTCAGTAATAAGCGGTTGACTTTCCCTTAAGGCCTCTATCTCTCTTAAATGACTTTGAGTATAGCTATTCACTAAACTATTATCCCCAAACTCAGAATCTTTATCTACATTAATAGTTAATAGACTCGTTTCATCAATAATCGGAATACCATTATATTGCTGCGTAAAAACATATTTATGAGGTAAATCAGATAAAATTCCTTGATACTGATATTCTCCGCCATAAGGAACCAAATGAGGTTGCTTGACTAATTCTTTCATTGTTTTTAAACTTTCTTTTTTACTTTTAGGAACTACTACTGATTTATTTAAATTCACTTGCATTTTACCAGAGTCTAAGGAAAATATCTCTCCGTCTAATTTAAAATTGGTCATGTCTCCTTCATCTGATTTAATCCCACTTAAATAATACCCATCGTGAATTTCATTAGAAAAAGCAGCTGGAAATTTAATATTATCTACTTGCAATCGTTGTTCAATATTATTTAAATGACTACTCTCAGTTAAACCTGCAGAATCATTACTCATTCCTTGTCTATAAGTGTAGAGTAAAAACAGATTCAAGAAGAAAAAGGCAAGTAAAAAAATACGTTCAATCTTTTTAAAATCCATTAAGACTGACCTCCTTCATGAATCCCTTGTTCAATTAAAACATTGGCCACAGATTTCCATTCATTTTTATATTTTATATACCATTCAGGAATTAAGTCCACCACTTGTTTCGTTTCATCATTAGTTCGCCAAGTATAGCCAATTTTCAAGTTACTAATATCGGTTTCAGGAATGCCAGCTTGCGTTAATTGGTTGATTGCCTCTTGGGTAGTAGGTAAAGTAATGGTTTCGTCAGAAGGAATAGGCACTTGAATCGTTTCTTGATTGGTTAAAATGCGAACATTTTGGTTCATCAAGTTAAACTGGACACTTCCACGGCTATAATCACTAAACACCGGATACCCTTCTACATAACTACGGTAAACAATTGTAGAGGCTGTACTATCAAAATAGCGTAGAGTTCCAAAAGAGCTAGCAATATCTTCTAAGTAGTAAAAACTATCTGAAAAAAGATTTAAAGATTCTCTACGACTGCTTTCTCTAATTCTTCCAAAAAAGTTGACTTCTCCTGTTTGATAGCTAACTGTCATACTTTCTCCTTCATAATTCATCAAGTTCACATCTTTACTTTCTTTTGAACTTTCATTAGGAAATATTTCTTCTGTTTTATCAAAAAAAGCTTTGGAAAAAATAGTATAGGACTGAGTTGCCAAGATATAACTATACTTTTTAAAGGTCATATCGTCTGTTTCTTTAGTGCTATAAATAGCTGGCAACCATTCTTGATTAGCCGTTACTTCTTTAAATTTATTCTCTTTCTCATAAAGATTATGTTCTAATCCTTTTGTATTCCCACTAATACTTGCTTCATAGACTTTAAACCGGTCATCTGCTAAAAAATACAGCTTATTTTCTTTAAAATCAAGAACAATGCGGTTAAAGGTTAATGATTTATAAACACTTCGGTCAAGGGACAGATGGTTAATTTCAAAATAATAAGCTAGGTTTAGCTCATTTGGAAAAATTAATTCCATACTTTGCCGCTTAGTTTGGATATCAATATAAGCCTCTCTTTGACCTTCGACTACTGGTTTAAGCTTACCTAGTGATAACTTGACGAGTGCTTTATTTAAACTGGTAATAAAATTTTCGTGATTACTGTAAAAATGGCGACCATCTTCACTGTGATAAACAAATTGAGTCGGAACAAATACTTCTTGAGGTAATTTTTTTTGTAGAATACTGTCAGTTGTTTCTTCTTTTTCAGCATCGATTTTACCTGAGTTAGTCCAAATCTTCGCTGACAAAACGACACTTAATAGAATCATAATGACAAGAAGCAACCGAAAAAATCGATCTATCAATTTCATTCCCAAAAATCCCCCTCTTCTACTGGCACATAAGGTAGAGAAATATAAAAGACTGATCCAACTTCCTCTTCACTTTCAGCCCAAATAGTACCACCATGCTCTTTAATCACTTCTTTAGAAATGGCTAAGCCTAAACCTGATCCTCCCATAGCTCTTGAACGCGCTTTGTCTACACGGAAAAATCGGTCAAATACTCGGCGCACATCTTTTTTAGGGATACCCATTCCTTCATCTGCAATACTAATGATGACATTGTTATGAGTTTCCAATAAACTACACGTAATTTGTCCCCCATCAGGAGAATACTTTAATGCGTTATTCATAATGTTATCTAGAACTTGAATCATTTTATCTGGATCGACTTCCACCCAAATAGTTCGTTGAGTGAAATCTTTTTTAATTCGATAATTTTGATTTGTACTAGTAATCATCATCTCGAAACGCTCAATGACAAAATGAAACATTTCATTTAAGTTAACTAATTCTAACTGTAAAGGACTTCTCTGGGCATCCATACGAGATAAATTAAGTAAATCATTAATCATACGGATCATACGGTCTGTCTCGTCAAGAGTCACATTAATAAATTTGGGAGCAATTTCTTTATCTTCCCAAGCCCCATCTGCTAAAGCTTCTAAATAACTCCGCATACTAGTTAAAGGTGTACGTAATTCATGAGACACATTCGAAACAAACTCTCGTCGTTCTTGTTCATTTTTCTCTTGCTCTGTAATATCATGCAACACACAAACTAACCCACTAATAAAACCTGACTCTCTTCTGATTAAAGCAAAATCAGCCCGTAAAATACTATCTTCATAACCTGGTTGGGAAATTTCAATAATTTGATCACTAGAACTTTCTAGTAGTTGTCTAAGGGTATAAGTTTTTTCCATACCTAACAAATCAATAATTGAACGACCTAAAGCTTCTTCTGTTTTTGTATGTAGCAGTCCTGTTGCCATTTCATTAATAGTAATGACTTTTCCTCTTCTGTCAGTTGCTACTACGCCATCTGTCATATGGGTTAAAATGCTATCTAACCGGTGACGTTCTGATTCAAGAGTCCCCTGAGCTTCTTCTACTCTATCTGATAACTCATTAAAGGTGGTGCCTAGCTGTCCTAATTCATCTTGCCCATAAACTTCTACTTTGCCGGAATAATCTCCCTCCGCAATCCGCATAGCTTGTTGTTTCATTTCCCCAATAGGTTTAGTTATGGTACGGGAAACTAGCAAGGCTACACCTAAAGAAATCGATAGGGCGATAATCGAGGCGGTAAAGAAAATCAGGGCGGTATTATTTACTTCTTGATATTTACTTTCTACATCACTTTTAACATACAAACCACCTATCACTGTATCTCCAGTGGAAGATTTAATTTGCTGGACATTGATGTACACTCTCCGGCCTGAATCATTATCTTTTAACTCTTTTCGTTTTTCTGCAAAGTCATTTAGTAACACGTTATCATTTTTTTTACCAATGACGGCTTGCTGATTGGCGTCACTAGTTGCCCGAACAATCCCTTTATCATCAATCACTCGAACTTCTAGCACATCCCGTTTGGCAAATTCATTCACAATCCGTTTTAAATTAGTATCGCCATCTTCTTCATGATCAGTAGGGATTAACTCCACGCTAATGTTAGACGCTAACTGTTCTACTTGGGAATCAATGCCTTTTTCAAAGGTATCAATCGTTGATTTTTCCAATTCTCGAATAAAAATAGCCCCGATGATTTCTACTGAGATAAGTAACAGTAGCACAAACACCATGGCTATTTTAAAATGAACGGATTGGAAAAAATGAAGTCTTTTTTTCATTTATCCGCAAACTCCTAATCTTGTTCTGGATTTCTTAAATAATATCCCACACCTCTACGAGTAATTAACCAAGTAGGATGACTTGGATTGTCTTCGATTTTTTCACGCAAACGTCTAACTGTTACGTCTACTGTGCGCACATCTCCAAAATAATCATAGCCCCAAACAGTTTGAAGCAAGTGTTCACGAGTCATCACTTGTCCTAAGTGTTTAGCTAGATAATGGAGCAATTCAAATTCTCGGTGAGTTAATTCAATATCAGATCCTCGTTTAGATACCATATAAGCATCAGGATGAATCGTTAAATCTCCCACTTCAATTTCATTATTTTCATCTTCTTCTTGTACTTTAGCTTCAATACTTCCTTGTCGTCTAAGATTTGCTTTAACTCTGGCCACTAATTCCCGATTAGAGAATGGCTTAGTGACATAATCATCTGCTCCTAACTCTAGACCTAAAACTTTATCGATTTCAGAATCTTTCGCCGTAACCATGATGATAGGCATATCGTAGCTTTTACGTATTTCTCGACAAACTTCTAACCCGTCTATTTTAGGCAACATTAAATCTAGTAAGACTAAATCTGGTTCCACTTCTTTTACTTGTTCAATTGCTTCTTCTCCGTCATAAGCGGTGTAAACGTCATAGCCTTCTTTATTTAAATTAAATTTGACAATATCGGATATCGGTTTTTCATCATCGACCACTAATATTTTTTTCATGAATAAGTTTCCTCCTAATTGCTACTCTATCATCAAGTTCATACCCATTATACATGATTTTTTACCTTGAGGGTACTTTCTCTTACTGAATTAAAAAAAAAGAGAAGTCTTTCCCCTTCTCTTTTTCTATTTTAATTTCTAATAAGTTTTAACTATAACCAAGATGATTTTTCCCCTACATAAGGAACAGATAAAGTATGCATGGCTCTAGAGCTAGCTGTGTATAACATATTTAATTCTTTCTCTGTATTAAATCGTTCTTTTGAGGCATTATGAACTAACACATTATCAAATTCTAAGCCTTTTGCTAAATAAATAGGCATCACTAATAAATGACTATCAAATAACATTTTACTAGAATGAGTAATTGCTGATAAGCCAGCTACCTCTTTTAATTGACTCATCACTTGTAGCGCTTCTTGGCTATCTTTTGTTAAAATCACACTTCGCTCCTGAGTAGCTTGTTGATTTAACCAGTTTTTCAGATAAGTTACGTAAGCATCATTATCTTTAAATCCTAACACTTCAGGCTCTTTACCTGGTCGGTTAATGATTTCTACTTCTCCTTGTTTTTGGCTAATCAACTGCTGCATAAAACGACTGATTGGTCCACTAGACCGGTAAGATTTTAAAAGTGATAGCTGACGAATGTTGCGGTTATCTCCTTTAAAAATCTCAGCAATTCTAGGAAACGTCACGCCTTGAGCAAAAATAGCTTGGTAACGATCCCCTACTAAAGTAAAGCGAGTTTTTGGAAATACTTGGGCTAAATAATATAATTGGGCTTCACTGTAGTCTTGAATTTCATCTACAATCATAAATTTCATCTGTCTATCTACAGTTGGGCGTAACATTAAATAGTAAAAATAAGCAAACTCTGTCCCTAAATCTAAAGAAATATTGTCACGCAATTGATTACCTGTAGCTAGATAATAATGTTCCTGTAAGTTTAACCATTGATAGTGTTGGATTTTTCCTCGCAACACTTGATAATGACGACTAACTAATTGAAAGACCACTTTATCTAAATCTTGTTCTTTCCCACCTTGTTTATTGACACCAAATACTTGGTTATACTCTTCATTGCTTAAATTTTCCAGTTTGTCACGCCATTTTTGTTTTTTAGCTTCTTCTTTGATTACTTGTCGCAATCTTTCTGACATTTGTTCCCGCAAATAATCTAATTTTCGGTACATCGCAATATCTTCTGGTAAAGTTGCTAATTTTTCACGCATCCACTGAGTTGAAATAACTTCTTCGTCTCCTTTAACAAGAGGTCGTAGTGCTAAATCACTAGGAGTCAAATGTGACACATATGCTTCTAGCTGTTTCATGGCTTCAACAGAAGAAGTGTACTCACTTATTTGAAGCTGCTCTTCAAGTGTTTCAATGTGACGTTTGGACCCTGGGTATTGAATTAAATCTCGGTAAGTCATTTGGCGTGGATTTTTTTCACCTAAACTTGGTAAGACTTCCTCAATATATTTACTAAACATTGGGTTAGGAGATAATAGTAAAACTTGTTCAGCTCTTAAATCTTCTCGGTAACGATATAATAAAAAAGCAATTCGCTGTAAAACCGTAGAAGTTTTCCCACTTCCCGCAATTCCTTCTACTATTAAAACATCACTTTTAGTATCTCTAATAATAGCATTTTGCTCTTTTTGGATAGTACTAGTAATGTCTTGTAATTTAGCTGTGGACTCTTCTCCTAGCACTTCTAATAACATAGGATCTTCAATTGCTGTGGCTGTATCAAAAAATTGCAGCAAGTCATTTTTCTCAACTTTAATTTGACGACGATTTTGTAAATCTACTTCAACTTGTCCCATAGGTGCTTCATAACTAGTCGGGCCTAAATCATTTTCATAGTACAAGTTAGCAATCGGTGAGCGCCAATCTTGAATATATTGTTCGTGGGTTTGTTCATCACTGAAACCTGCCACGCCAATATAAAAAGACTCAGTAGATGCTTCATCAGGATACTGAACATCTAATTTAGCAAAATAAGGACTAGCCAACAATTTTTCAATACTATCTTTTTGTCTTTCTAACCATTCTCGCTTAAACTTTAATTGAGCTAACTGTTGATTTTTAGCTTCAATTTCAATCAGAGATTCAAAACTATCTATAGGTGAGTTAGTATTCATTTTTATGTCATCGGATAAGTTTCTAACAAAATTACGAGAAGTCTCATCTTCTTCATGAGAAGCTTGTTCTACTTTTATTTGCATCTCTTGTAATTTAGCATAAATTTCTTTTAAATGAGCTTCTTCTTTTAACCATTCTTGACTCTTCGACACAGGCATATCTCCTTTGATTATATTTATACAATGGTAATATATTTTACGCTGTTTTATTAAATGAGTCAATTATTATTAATGAAAAAACAAGGCACCTATAACTAGGCCCCTTGTTTTTAACTAAGTCATTTGACGCAATAAATCATATTGAGATTGATAAAGACGATAATAATAGCCTTTTTCTGCCATTAATTCTTGATGACTTCCTGCTTCTTTAATTCTTCCTGCTTCAATGTAAAAGATTTTATCACTATTTTTAATAGTAGATAAACGGTGAGCAATAATAAAACTAGTGCGTCCTTTTAATAACTCTAATAAACCTATTTGTAATAACTCTTCCGTTTTAGTATCAATATTAGCAGTAGCTTCATCTAAAATTAAAATTCTAGGATTGGCTAATAAAGCTCTAGCAAATGAAATCAATTGTCTTTGTCCTGCTGATAAAGTGCTACCTCTTTCTTCTACAACTGTGTCATAACCATCCTTTAGCTCCTGAATAAAATCATGAGCTCGAACAATTTTAGCTGCTTCTATAATTTCCTCTTTGGTTGCATCTAACCGACCATAGCGAATATTTTCCAAAATTGTTCCAGAAAAAATAAAGGTATCTTGCATCATTACTCCCATTTGCTGCCGCAAAGACTGAAGATGTACATCTCGAACATCTATCCCATCAATTTGCACACTGCCTTCATTAACATCGTAAAAACGACTTAACAAATTAACAATAGTTGTTTTACCTGAACCAGTCGGCCCAACTAAAGCCACACTTTCTCCTGGCTGAACCTTAAAACTAACCTGACTTAAAATATTTTTACCTTCTTCATATCTAAACGTCACTTGATCAAAGCTAACTTCTCCTTTAATTTTAGGCATATCAATTGCATGAGGTCGGTCCTTAATATCTGGTTCTACATCTAAAGTTTCAAAAATTCTTTCTAAGTAAGCAGTAGCTGTAATTAACGAATTATAAAAATTTCCAATGTTAATCACTGGATTCCAAAAATTATTAATGTATCCAATAAAAGCAATCAAGGTTCCTGTACTAACATTTACACCGATTTGTTTAATTCCAACAAAATAAATCAAACAGGTTGTCACTACTGCTATATTATTGACTGCTGGCCAAAGGGCAAACTGGACATAAATAGCTTTCATCCAAGAACTGCGGTAATCTTCACTGACTTCAGTAAAAATCATATCGTTTTCTTTTTCTCGGGCAAAAGATTGGGTAATCTTAATTCCTGCAATACTTTCATGAATAAACGCATTTAAATTGGATTGCTTATTACTTAGCACTTGATAAGCTTTTCGCTGCTTTGTTTTAATCAACATAACTATAACAAATAAAATAGGTAGTAGAGCTAAACTATATAATGTTAATTTAGCATCAATGGCTATCATAACTAGTAAAGTAATGATGACCGTAAATACATCTGAAATTAAATTGATTAATCCATTACTCAACAAATCGCTTAAAGTGTTAATGTAGTTAACTACCCGAATTAATATTTTGCCATGGGGACGATTGTCAAAATAAGAAAAAGGTAACTTTTGTAAATGCTCAAAAATAGAGAAACGCATATCTTTCAACATATTTTGACCTAATTCTGTAATGTGATAAATTCGGTACCTTAAACACCAGCCCATGACAGCTAAAGCCACTAAATAAATACCACTAATCCATACTAATAATGAAATATTATGGTTAGGAATAATTTGATCAATAGCAATTTTAGTAAAATAAGGTCCAAGCATGGCACACAAGTTAGCGACAATAATCACACTTAATATTTTCCAAACTTGCTTTCGGTAAGGTTTGATATAAGCACCTAACCGTTTATAATAGCTCCAATTAAATTCCTGAGTTAACTCCTCATCCACATCAAACTTATTTCTAGCCAAGCTTAGCACCTCCTTTTAATTCATCCTCTTCTAACCCTAATTGTTTTTTATACACGTCAAAATACATGCCTTGCTGTTGAATTAACTCCTCATGAGTCCCTCGCTCAACAATTTTTCCATGAGACATCATCAAAATTAAATCAGCATCTCGAACGGATGATATCCGGTGGGCAATAATAAATGTTGTTTTTTCACCTGTTAATTTAGTTAACTCCTGTTGAATTTTAGATTCTGTTTCCATATCAACTGCTGAAGTAGTATCATCTAAAATTAAAATAGAAGGATTTTTAGCTAACGCTCGCGCTAAAGAAATCCGTTGTTTCTGTCCCCCTGATAAACCTACTCCTCTTTCTCCCACAATGGTTTGATAACCTTCTGGCATGCTAGCTATAAATCCATGAGCATCTGCAATTTTCGCAATTTGACTCACATAACCTAAATCAGCTTCTGGAGTACCAAAGGCAATATTATCTTGAATGGTGTTGGAAAATAAAAACACATCCTGCATAACCATTGAAATATTCTCTCTTAGCTGACGAACAGGGTACTCTTCAATTCGCTTTCCATCAATCCATATCTCACCAGAACTAGCATCATAAAACCGAGCAATCAAATTAACTAAGGTTGTTTTTCCAGAACCAGTTTCTCCTAATATCCCAATAGTTTGACCTGGTTTAGCTGAAAAACTGATATGAGATAATACCTCAGTTGTAGGATCATCTGAAAAATGAAAAGAAACATCTTTAAAAGTAACATGACCCTCAATCTTTAATTGGTCTAAAGATTGAGCAACTGGAATACTAGGGGTAGTCGTCAACATTTGTCTAATTTTAATCGAAGCTGCATTAAACCGTTGCACATCATTTACTAGCCATCCGCTCATTCGCATTGGCATATTAAGCATCCATAAAAAACCATTAAATGTGACAAGTTCTCCTAATGTCATTTCACCGTACATGACAAACAAACCACCTACTAATAAAGTGATTAAAGTTAAACTGCCAGCTAAGCCGTCTAACCAAGGTAAATATTTTTTAGAAATATCAGCGGCCCCCATATTTCTTTCTTTAAAATCATCATTATGCTGATTAAATTTTTCAATTTCATAAGCTTCACGAGCAAAAGCTTTAACTACTCGGTTTCCGCCAATATTTTCTTCTACCATTGAATTTAATCTTGAAAAACTTTCACGAATTTCAAAAAAAGCGGCTTGAGACTCATTCGCCATTTTTTTCGTTAAAATAAAAATAATTGGCGTCACAGCTACTAAAGAAAGCATTAATTTCATATTAATGGTTCCCATCGCAATGATGGCAATCACAAACCATAAAATAGCTTCTAAAATGTTATAAGTAACCCAGGAAACAAAATGACGGATAGCATCAGTATCTCCAGTCATTCGTGCCATAATATCTCCTACTCGCGTATGATTAAAAAAATCGAAATCCAATTCTTGCAACTTTTGATACAAATCCATTCTTAAATCAAACAAGGTATTTTGTCCTATTCGCTCAAATAATAGTTGATAACAATAGCGGACAGCTGTTCTAAAAAATGTAACCCCTATCATAATAAGTAATAAGGGAACTAATAAATTTTCTTTTCCTCCTTCAATTACCTCATCTACTATTTTACCGGTTAATAATGGATTAATAGCAATGGTTGCCGCATTGATAATAACTAATATAATAGCAATCACACCGTACTTCCAAAATTTTTTTGAATATTGCCAAATCCATTCAAAACTATTCACAGCTATAAGCCTCCTTTTATTCTTTATTTGCTATATAAGACTACTCTTTTTTTTTATAATTTGAATGGGCATTCTTCTTTAAAATGATGTACAATATGACTATCTTTCATGAAAGGAGATTCTTTTGGCTATGTATGTAAACAACCAAACCTTTAATCCTCATATCTTATATGCTTTTGATCCTTGGAATGAACCGAATAATGAGAGTCCCTTACATCAACATGATCATCTAGAATTTTCTATTATTTTAGAAGGTGAGTCTCATTATTTTATTGACAATCAAAACTACTCACTTATGGCAGGTACAGTTTTGTTGTTCAATCCTCAAGTAGTCCACGGTGAGCAACAACACTCTGGCACTTATTCCCATCAACTACATATTGGGATTGACAATTTATTTTTGACAAATTTACCTAAAAATAGATTTCCTCATTCTAAAGCGGTATTACAATTAGGTGCTTATCACGGAGTCTTTTTAGAAAAAGCTTGGCAAGTAGTCCAAGAAATCAACTCTGATCACTTAGAAGCCCGTCTTATGATTAAGGCTTTAATTACAGAAATGCTTGTGTTAGTCTTACGAAGTCTAGATGCTACTTCAAACTTAGATTATCTATCCCCTTCTTTGACTTCCTCTGACCAAAGAAAACAACGTTTAGTAGAAAAAACTATTTATTATTTAGAAAATCATTATCAAAAAGAGATTACTTTAGAACAATTAGCTGAAAAAATGTTTGTCAGTAAAACTCATCTATCTAAAGTTTTTAAAGAAGAAACAGATATGAGTCCGATTAATTATTTAATTCATATTCGGTTAAGACATGCAAAAGAACTACTTCATCATGACCAATTATCTGTCAAAGAAGTAGCCCAAATTGTTGGCTATGAAGATGCCTATCATTTTAGTAAATTATTTAAAAAATATTACGGAACCTCTCCATCACAAATTGAATAATTTCCTACCTATTAACTAAATTAACCAAACAAAAAGCCAAAACTTACTTAACCGGTAAGTTTTGGCTTTTATTTAGATCATAGGTATCTGGACTGTCACTTTTGTTCCTTCACCTAAATGACTAGTTAAAAATACAGTACCATGCAGAAGCTCTACATAATGTTTAACAATTGATAGTCCTAACCCTGATCCCCCTTGATTACGCTGTCTGGACTTACTTACTCGGTAAAACCTTTCAAACAAACGCTGTTGATCTTGATCAGAAATACCAATTCCTGTATCCTCTACTTCAAAAAAAAGCATCTCATCTCGTTTAAACAGACGAATATAAATGATATCTTTTTTTTCTGTATAAGTGATAGCATTTTCTAATAAATTTTTGACAACTGGCTGAAAAAACTCACTCGGTACTAATTCAGATAACTCATCTAACTGAAACCGAATCGATAATTCTTTTTCTAAAATCATCGGCTGATAGCGGTCTAATTCTTCTTCAATCACTAATTGTGGTGGCACTCTTAACATATCTTGCTCTGGCTGTGTTTTTTCAGTTTGCAGAAGTTGCAATATTTTTTGAATTAAATCATATAACCGGTTAGCTTCTTTATGGATAATCTGAATAAAGTCACGGGCAACTGTTGGATCTTCTAAAGCTCCGTCTAATAACGTTTCTGAAAATCCAATAATTGAGGTAGTCGGTGTTTTCAACTCATGAGAAATATTACTAATAAAATCTTTATGCATTTGTTCCAGCTGCATTACTTCTGTTATATCATATAGAATAAGTAAGTATTCATTTTGTTGATTGGTTTTACTTGGTAGTAGCCTTACTACTCCTTGAAAAAATTGTTCCTGTGAGGTCGAAACAACTAAAGTTTCTTGGACTTCTGTTTCTTTATCTCGTGCCTGTTCCATTAATAATTGAACTGCTTGAGGTAACTGTTGGATAGAAAACTGATCCTCTTTTTGTTGATTAAAAAACCAGTCTTCCACGACCTGATTGTGAGACAGGATAGTTAACTCTTCATTAAACAAACAAACCCCTAAATTAAGACTATTCATTAAAAAATAAAACTTTTCTTCATTTGATAGCTGCTGATAATAAAGCAACTGATTTTTTTGTAAAAGTTGATTAAGTAACTCATAGGTCTGATTCCAGTCTGACCAAGAAGTTTCTAAGACTTGCTCTTGCTCTGGTTTATCGATGGCGTCTTCAATCACAGGAATTAAATATTTTAATGGCTGTTGATTGCGGCGATAAACATATAAAATCAAGCCTAAATTAACTATAAGTAATAACGAAAAGATTATAAATAGTAACAAGCGAAACTCTTTAATCGTTTGAGAAAAGCCACGAAACTTTTCCGATAGACGAATATATCCTAGTACATCTCCTCGGTATTTTATCGGCTTAGCCACATATAATAATTTCTCTCCGATTGTATGACTCTCTCTAAGAGAAGCCCCTTGTTGCTTATGATCCTCCATTAAAACCTTTATTTCAGGTCGACTGGTACGAGTTCCTACTGCCGAGTCTTCTTTAGAAGAGTCATAAACAATGATTCCTTCTGAATTAAGAATAGTAATCCGCTCATATTGAGTTAAATGTAAGTGAGACACTTGATCCACATACTCATTTAACGTTGTTTGTTGAAAAGTCCCATTCAACACATCTATCTCACGAGCTAAACGACTGGTTTGTTGTTCAATCACTTCCTGATAAAAAAAACGATTAGTATAAAAAGCGCCAACTAAACTCAAAACTAAACTAAGTAACAACACTAGAATAATATAATAAGTAGACTTTTTCTCTCGCCTTTTCATTAGACTACACTCTTAGGATCTTGAAATTTATAACCAAAACCACGAACTGTTATCAAGTACTCTGGTTGTTTGGGATTGTCTTCAATTTTTTCCCGTAAATGACTCACATGAATATCCACTGTTCTGGTTTGTCCATAAAAATCATTATTGCCCCAAATAGCATATAGTAACGTTTCTCTGTCTATGACTCTATTTTGACGTTTCATAAAATAAAGTAGTAAATCAAATTCTTTTTTAGTTAATTGAATTTTATTTTCTTTCTTAACTACTTGATAGACTAATGGATAAATGGTAATCTCCCCAATAGTAATAGCATTTTCTGAAATTAAAGCAGGAACTGCCATATCTTCATCTACCTTAGTTAAATTTAAACGTCGGTCAATGGCTTTCATTCTAGCTACTAACTCTCTAGGGCTAAAAGGTTTGGTTAAATAGTCATCGGCTCCCATCTCTAACCCAACAATTTTATCTACCACATCATCTTTAGCCGTTAACATCAAAATAGGGGTCCGAATTTGTTGGCTTCTTAGAGCTTTTGTTACTTCAAATCCATCTAATTTAGGTAGCATTAAATCTAAGACGATACAATCAAAAGAATCTGACAACGCCATTTGTAAGGCTTCTTTCCCATCATAAGCCACTGTAACGGTATACCCTTCTTTTTCTAAATTATATTTCAATAATGTAGTAATAGAAGGTTCGTCATCAACCACTAAAACATGTTTCATAGTTAATCACTCTCCTTCTATTATTATACGTTATTCAGACAAAGTTGACAGAACTTATTTATCTTTAACTGTACCATCTAATGAGCGTTCTACTTTCATTTGTGTGATGGGAATATAGTTTAATTCTTTGACTACATGATTTTGAACATCTTCTGTTAAGATATAGTCTAAAAATTCTTTGACTTCTTTTTTAGCATCTTTTTGGGTATACATATGTTCATATGACCAAATCTTCCATTGATTATCTGCTACATTTTCATTTGTTGGTTCTACATCATCAAGAGAAACAGCTTGTAAGGAATCATCTAGATAAGAAAAAGCTAAATAACTAATAGCTCCTGGAGTTTCTGCTACAATTTTTTTAACAGTTCCAGATGAATCTTGTTCTTGTGAATCTACAGCTCCCTTACCATCTAATCCCCATTGTTCGAAAGTTGCCCGTGTCCCACTACCTTGTGCTCGGTTCACTACAACAATTTCTTCGTTCTTTCCGCCAACATCTTTCCAGTTCTTTGTTTTACCTGTAAAAATATCGACTAACTGTTCATGGGATAAATTTTTGATTCCAACTTCTTTATTAACAACAGGAGCAATCCCAATGACTGCCATTCGGTGATCCGTTAATTTTTTACTATCAATACCTTCTTTTTCTTCTGCATAAATATCAGAGTTACCAATGTCCACTGCGCCACTTGCCACTTGACCTAAACCTGTCCCACTTCCCCCGCCTTGAACAACAATTGAGTAATTAGGATTATCTGTTTGATAAATTTCTGCAATTTTTTCTACTAATGGCTGTAAAGCGGTTGAACCTACTGCACTTATTTCTACCTTTTTAGATGAAGTCGGTGTTTCTTTGTCTGTTGATTGACTTCCTTCTTCTTTACCACTTCCACAGGCTGCTAGCGTTCCTACCATTAACAAACTAATAAAAGTGAGTGCCATACTTTTTTTCTTCATATTAATCTCCTCTTAATCAAAAATGTTATTGTCTTTTGGACACCTTTATCCTAACAAGTGTTTGTAAAGTTTGATTTCTTTTCTATGTAAATTATAAGTAAAGTTATTTGTAAATCTTCTGTTAATTCTATTACTTACCCTTTTCACTTAAAGAATTATTCGATATACTTTCTTTAAACAAAAGGAAAGGGAGTAAGATAATGACTAGTATTAATTTAGTTAATTTAAAAAACTATACTGAAAAACTTTACACAAATGTCACAAAAGCAACAGTCAATACAGATACGGAACAATATGAAGCTGTTCTTTTACTAGATTTGTTTGACTTAGTTAATGAGAAAGGAGCAGTTAGTTTAACTATTTATCAAGACGATAAAGTAACCACCCTACCTTTATCTGATTGGCAAATTTCAACGATTGGTTATTAAAAAATCCCCTTCTAATCATCTAGAAGGGGATTTTACTTATAAAAAAAAAAGAATGCGTATCAGGTTTTCGAAACGTCCGAAAACGCCAACCTGATACCATTCTTGCGGGTTTGGCACCCAATGGGCTGTGGGGGGATCGAACCCACGACCCACGGATTAAGAGTCCGTTGCTCTACCAACTGAGCTAACAGCCCGAACTTGCTACAAGGAACATTTTAGCACTATGATTGTATAACATCAAGTACTTTTTAAAAAAAATAAGACGAAGCAAATTGCTTCGTCTTATTTATCTAGATGTTTAACTGCACAATCACAGTCTTCACAACAACTTTTTTTATCTTTCTTAACAACCTTTCGGTAAATAACATATCCTGAAAAACCAAACACGCCTAAACCAATTAATAAAGTTGACATTCTTTTTCTCCTTTGTCGCTATACACTTATCCGCTAAATAGTAGATAAAATCGTTACTTTCTTTTCAGTTGGACGAACCAATAAATAAATCATTACCATTAATAGAACAATGGAACTTACAAATCCTAAACCAACTGGTCCGTATCCTAAGAAAACAAATCCTAATTGGTACACAATAAAGCTAATCGCATAAGCTAAAGCACATTGAAATGCAACTGCCATACCTGTCCAACGCCAATCAGCCATTTCTCTATGAATCGCTCCTACAGCTGCAAAACATGGCGCACATAAAAGATTAAATAATAGGAAGGAATAAGCTGCTAGTGGTGTATAGGCTTGTCTTAACACTTGCCAAACTTCTAGTCCACTTTCAGATACTTCTTTCACACCACCATAAAGAACGCCAAATGTTCCTACTACATTTTCTTTCGCTACTAAACCAGTAAAAGTTGCCACTGTTGCTTGCCAAGTTCCCCAACCTAAAGGAGCAAATAACCAAGCAATCCCTGAACCAATCCCAGCTAACATACTTTCATTTTCACTAACAGCTTGTAAACGAATGTTATAGTTTGATAAAAACCAAATCAAAATACTTGAAACAAAAATAATGGTTCCTGCATTTTTAATGAAAGATTTACTTCGGTTCCAAGTAGGTTGTAACACTGAACGTAACTTAGGCATATGATAAGGTGGAAGTTCCATAATAAAAGGAACTGGATCCTCTTTAAAGACTTTAAATTTTTTAAGGGAAATACTAGACCAAACAATCGCTAGCATGCCTACAAAATAAGCAGAAGGAGCAACCCAAGAACTATGAGGGAAAAAAGCTCCTGCAATCAAAGCGATGATTGGTAATTTGGCAGAACAAGGAATAAATGTTGTCACCATGATAGTAATACGGCGATCCGTTTCATTTTCAATCGTTCGACTAGCCATAATCCCTGGTACTCCGCAACCTGTTGCCACTAACATCGGGATAAAAGATTTACCAGATAGACCAAATCGTCTAAAAATACGATCTAGTACAAAGGCAATCCGTGACATGTAGCCACAATTTTCTAAAAATGACAAACATAAAAACAAAACCATTAACTGAGGTAAAAAGCCTAAAACCGCCCCTATTCCTGCTAATATTCCTTCTACAATCATTCGTTCCATCCAAGAAGCTACTTGAATACTTTGTAAAAAGTTCGTCACATGGTTGGGGACAATTTCACCAAATAATACGTCATTAACCCAGTCTGTTCCCATAGTTCCTACAGTTTGAATAGATAGAAAATAAACTAACCACATTACAAAAGCAAAAATCGGAAGAGCTAACCAACGATTCGTTATCACTTTATCAATTCGGTCACTGATATTTTCCTTACTATCTTCAGTAGACACTACACATAACTGAGTTAGCTGAGTGATGAATTGGTAACGTTCATTAATAATAATACTCTCACTGTCTTCACCTAGTATTTTTTCTGTCATTTGAATAATTTCTTCAATTTCTTGACTAGCTTTTTCTGGCAAAGAATTTTCTTGCATTATTTTTTGATCTCGTTCAAAAAATTTAATACTAAACCACCGAAGATGATCTAATCCAACCTCATTTTCAGTAAGAATTCCTTGAATTTCTGATAGAGCTGCTTCTAGTCGGTGATCATATTTTATCCCTTGACCTGATACCATTTCTTCGTTATGAACATGAATAGCCTTCTTCATTACTTCTTGAATACCAATTTGTTTGGTAGCACTTGTTTCTATCACTGGTGTTCCTAAACCATACGCTAATTTTTCAATGTTAATTCGTTTATTTTCTTTTCGAATCACATCAATCATATTTAAAGCGATGACCATCGGCACACCGATTTCAATTAGCTGCAAGGTTAAGTATAAATTTCGCTCAAGATTGGTGGCATCCACAACATCGATTAAGCCATCTGGTTGTTGACCAATCAAATAATCTCTAGCTACTACCTCCTCTGGTGTATAAGGAGATAAAGAGTAAATACCTGGTAAATCTTGGACTAGAACTTTTTCATTTTGAATATATTGTCCTTCTTTTCTTTCTACTGTTACCCCAGGCCAGTTACCTACAAATTGATTAGCACCAGTAACAGCATTAAAAATGCTTGTTTTCCCACTATTAGGATTACCTACTAAGGCGATTGATATATTTGTCATGTTATCTATCCTTTACAATAATTCTTTGGGCCTCTTCTTGTCGTAAGGTTAATTTATAACCTCGAACGGAAAATTCAATAGGATCGCCTAGAGGGGCTACATTAATTTTAGTAATGCTGGTCCCTTTTGTTAACCCCATATCCATCAGTCTTCGCTTAACACTATCTTTACCAATAATGTAGTCAATCGACATTGCCTCATGGAAAGGAGCTTCCTCTAACGAACATAGATGACTAGTTCGATAAGTGCTCTCTTCATACTTTTCTACTTCAATTTGGCTTGAAACATGGGGAGTCATTTGAATTCTACGAACAGGTGTACCTATTTCATAATTATTTTGTTCATTTTTCCCTAACAAAATAATTTTCTGCCCTTTGGACAAACCATTCTTCTCCAAACTCTGCTCACCTTCTGTAGTAGAGACATGTTGAATTTGATAATATTTGCCAACTGTTGCATCTGTTAATTTCATAGAATCTCCTCTTTATATAGATATCGTTATTGATAATCGTTCTCATTACTTACTACCATAATAATCATTGGCTATTTGTTTGTCAATAGTGGAAATATTCACATAACAAGAATTTTCATACAATTTTCAATTATTTCAAGAATGACAGTAAAATAATTTTTAACTATTATTAGTTACGAGTCGTAACAAAGCATTATAATTCCTAATAAATCAGTATTGTGAAACAATGAACCACTAAAGGTAGCGGTTAGATATCTTCTTAGCACAATATCTTGTGTTTTGAGTTGACATTTAATCTATAGAAGGTATACTAATTATTATCAACTAGAAAATTTAAATGGAGGTTTTCATTATGAAAAACATCATTATATATACTAAAAATAACTGTCCACAATGTAAAATGACAAAAAGATTCTTGTCAGAAAACCAAGTTTCCTTTCAAGAGATCAATATAGAAGAACAACCACAATATGTGGACGTGCTAAAACAACAAGGCTATCAAAGTGTGCCTATTGTTAAAAATGAAGAACTAACAATCGTTGGTTTCCGTCCTGATCAATTAAAAGCATTGGCTGTGTAACTATGAAACTTGTTTATTTCTCAGTTACTGGACAAACTCGTCGATTTATTCGTAAATTGGAACTCCCTAATTACGAAATTGATCTAAATAATCCTTATGTTGAATTAAATGAACCTTACCTATTAGTCGTTCCTACTTACGATAGTGATGTCACTGAAGTAGTGAACGATTTTATTGAGTTCAAATCAAATGCTAGTTATCTACAAGGTGTAGCTGGTGGTGGCAATCGTAATTTTGCTGATTTATTTATTTATACAGCAAAAGATATTGCTAGAGATTATCATGTTCCTCTTGTCTTTGCTTTTGAGTTTAGTGGAACTGATGAAGATGTAAAAAATTTTAAGAAGGTAGTGAATCAAATTGAGTCTAAAAGAATTAACTGATGTCTCTTATTTTGAATTAAATAATGAAATAAATAGACCCGTTGATGGTCAAATCCCTTTGCATAAAGATAAAGAAGCCTTAGAAGCTTTCTTTAAAGAAAATGTAGAACCTAATACATTAACTTTCCCTACTATTGAAGAAAAATTAACGTATTTAATCTCTGAAAATTATTTAGAAACAGAATTTATTGAAAAATATTCTCTTTCATTTATTATTTCCCTCTATGAATTTTTAGAAGCCCAAAACTTTCAGTTTAACTCCTTTATGGCTGCTTATAAATTTTATTCTCAATATGCACTTAAAAATAATGAAGGAACAGCTTACTTAGAAACCTATGAAGACCGAGTAGCATTCAATGCTCTTTACTTCGCTGATGGGGATGAAAAACTAGCGAAACAATTAGCAGACGAAATGATTCACCAACGTTATCAACCTGCTACTCCTTCCTTTTTAAATGCTGGCCGTAAACGCCGAGGAGAATTAGTTTCTTGCTTTTTAATCCAATTAACTGATGATATGAATAGTATTGGCCGAGGAATCAATAGCGCCTTACAATTGTCACGAATTGGTGGTGGTGTAGGTATTTCCTTATCTAATTTAAGAGAAGCTGGAGCTCCTATTAAAGGCTACGAAGGTGCTGGTAGTGGTGTTGTACCTGTTATGAAATTATTTGAAGACAGTTTTAGCTACAGTAATCAATTAGGACAACGACAAGGTGCTGGGGTAGTTTATTTAGATATTTTCCATCCAGATATTGAAATGTTTTTATCTGCTAAAAAAGAAAATGCGGATGAAAAAATTCGCGTTAAAACCTTATCACTAGGGATTACTGTTCCAGATAAATTTTATGAACTAGCTCGAAAAAATGAAGATATGTTTTTATTTAGCCCTTATAGCGTGGAGCGAGAATACGGAGTTCCTTATGCTTATGTGGATATCACAAAAGAATATGACCGCCTTGTGGCTAACCCAAATATACGTAAAAAACGGATTCGGGCACGAGATTTAGAAAATGAAATTAGTAAATTACAACAAGAGTCTGGTTATCCTTACATTATCAATATTGATGAAGCTAATCGTCAAAACCCAATTGATGGCAAAATCATTATGAGTAACCTTTGCTCTGAAATTTTACAAGTTCAAACACCTTCCCGTGTTAATGATCAACAAATGTATGAAGTCTTAGGAACAGATATTAGCTGTAACTTAGGTTCAACCAATATCCCTAATTTAATGGACAGTCCTGATTTTGGTCAGTCTATTCGAACAATGACCCGTGCTTTAACTTATGTAACAGATGCCTCTAGCATTGATGTTGTTCCTTCTATTAAACATGGTAATGAACAAAATCATACCATTGGTTTAGGTGCTATGGGTCTTCACTCTTATTTTGCTAAAAACCAAATGGAATATGGTTCTAAAGAATCTATTGATTTTACCAATGTTTATTTTATGCTATTAAACTATTGGACTTTAGTAGAAAGTAACCAAATTGCCAAAGAAAGAAAACAAACTTTCCACAATTTTGATAAATCGAGCTATGCGGATGGTTCTTATTTCGATCGATACATTAATGAGCCTGTTGTGCCGCAAACAGATAAAGTTAAACAACTTTTCTCAGATATTTTTGTTCCAACTGCAAAGGATTGGCAAGCGTTACAACAACATATCCAAGCTGATGGTCTTTATCATCAAAACCGGTTAGCAGTAGCACCAAATGGATCTATCTCTTATATTAATGATACTAGTGCTAGTATCCATCCTATTACTCGCCTAATTGAAGAACGTCAAGAGAAAAAAATCGGAAAAATTTATTACCCAGCTCCTTATTTAAATAATGAAACACTTCCTTATTACACTTCAGCTTATGATATGGACATGAGAAAAGTTATTGATGTGTATGCCACTGCTCAAAAACATGTGGATCAAGGAATGAGTTTAACTTTATTTATGCGTTCTGATATACCAGAAGGTTTATATGAATGGAAAGATAAAGAGTCAAAACAAACAACAAGAGATTTAAACATTTTAAGACACTATGCTTTCCATAAAGGGATTAAATCCATTTATTATGTGCGGACCTTTACTGAAGATGAAACTGAAATTGGTAGTAATTCATGCGAAAGTTGTGTCATTTAAAGGAGGAAAACACATTGAGTTATACTTATTATGAAGCAATCAACTGGAATAACGTTGAAGATATGATTGATAAATCTACTTGGGAAAAACTAACAGAACAATTTTGGTTAGATACTAGAATTCCTTTATCTAACGATTTAGATGATTGGCGTAAAATGAATGACGCTGAAAAAAGAAACATTGGTCTTGTGTTTGGTGGACTAACCTTATTAGATACGATCCAATCAGAAAGTGCCATTGAAGCGATTCGTCCAGATTGCCGCACACAACATGAAGAAGCTGTCTTAAACAACATTCAATTTATGGAATCTGTTCATGCTAAAAGCTATTCTTCTATCTTTAGTACACTTAATACTAAAGCAGAAATTGATGAAATTTTTGAATGGACGAACACAAACGAATACTTACAAAAAAAAGCAGAAACCATTAACGAAATTTACCGAACAGGTACAGCTTTACAAAAAAAAGTAGCCAGTGTTTTCGCAGAAACTTTTCTATTTTACTCCGGTTTCTACGCTCCTTTATATTACTTAGGTAACAATAAACTAGCCAATGTAGCAGAAATCATTAAATTAATCATCCGAGATGAATCTGTACATGGTACTTATATTGGCTATAAGTTTCAACTTGGCTTTAATGAGTTAGAGGAAGCTGAACAAAATGAAATGCGGGACTGGATGTATGATTTATTATACGATCTTTATGCTAATGAAGAACTTTATACAGAGCTACTCTACGATGATTTAGGGTGGACAGAAGACGTGAAAACATTTTTACGTTATAATGCCAACAAAGCCTTAATGAATCTTGGAATGGACCCTTTATTCCCTGATACAGCTAATGATGTCAATCCTATTGTCATGAATGGTATTTCAACTGGAACATCTAACCATGATTTCTTCTCTCAAGTAGGGAACGGTTATCTATTAGGTGCTGTAGAAGCGATGAGAGATGACGATTATCTTATTGGCTTAGACTCTTAAACAAATTTAAACAAATAAAAAGACGCTAAATCGACTTTACTGTCAGTTTAGCGTCTTTTTTTACTTGTTTTCTATTGATCTATTTAATCGAACAACTTGTTCTGATAATCATGTTAATTAAAAAAACTAGTTAGGTCCATTCCCCCAGAAAAAACCATCTTTACAATTAATGGTTACTAAGTAAATTGGCAATTCTTTATCACTATGATTTTGAAGGAGAGGTGATTGGGTATTGGTTGCATATAAATCATATAACCCTGCATTTCCTTGGACTTCTCTTTTTACTAATTTATAGCCATCTGGAACGATATAGCCTCGACTTAGACATTTTTCAATCACTTGCTCTTTAATGCCTGGATTCCATGCCCAAACTCCTTCGCCATTTTCTTCTCGTTCTTTAGCTTTTCGTTTTTCTTCTTCTGCTTTTTTCTTGTCTGCTTCTTTTTTCGCTTGTGCTTCTTTTTCTTTTTCTGCTAATTTAGTTTCAGCAGTTTGAATAATGCTCTCTGTTTCTTTTTGGTAAGTTGGGTTTTTCATCTCTTTAAGACTATTTTTAAGCGCCTCAACTTTATCCTTGGTGATATCATCTTTAAGTACTTTGGTATCTTGGTCATACACCTGTTCAACTAACTTCAACCAATTTTTGATAGATTGATCTTGCCTAATCCCTTCATCTACTGCTTGATTATATAACTGAGTAAAAGAATCGCCCTCTTTAGCTACTTTTTCAGGAAGCTTGTAGTCTTCTTTTAAATAAGCAGTCTGATTGATTTTATCTTCTACTATAATTGGTTGGACAAATTGATCATTAATTCCTTGGACCAAGTCAAATTTAGCTTGAACAGTTGATAATTGACTTTGATAATTTTTCGCTTTAGCGGGAGCTTCTAATTCTGTTAATTTTTTAATGCCTTGTTTAACATAATTTAAATCTTTTTGAGCGACTCCTGCTGCTAAATATTCATTATTATCATCCGCATAAATATCTGCTAAAGATTGATCAAGTTTTTTCACTTGTTGAGTGATAGCAACTTGTCTTTCTTGTTCTTTTTGTTCTTGATACTTCTGAATGCCCACGACTCCTGCAATTATTAGCAGTATAACCGTAATAAACCCTAACCATTTTTTAGATACTCTTTTTTTCTTAGAAGGTGTCACGTCTGTTTCCTCTAAGTCAGGAGCTTCTAACTGGGTGGTTGTTTGTTTTTTAGTTAATGATTCTTCTAATTGTGTGCGTAATTGGGCAACCTCTTCCCTTTGATCCACTTCTTCTTGAATATCTGAATTTTCTGAATCTTCATTTGAGCTAGCTGGTTCTGGTTCTGGTTCTGGTTCTGGTTCTGGTTCTGGTTCTGGTTCTGGTTCTGGTTCTGGTTCTGGTTCTGGTTCTGGTTCTGCAATGCTAACTGCCGTAGGTAATTCGTTCAACCCTTCGTCTACAATATGTTCTTCTTGTTCTTCTTGTTCTTCTTGTTCTTCTTGTTCTTCTTGTTCTTCTTGTTCTTCTTGTTCTTCTTGTTCTTCTTGTTCTTCTTGTTCTTCTTGTTCTTCTTGTTCTTCTGTTATAAGAAGTTCTTTTTCTTTTACATCATTTAGTAAATCAATTTCTGCCATCGTAATATCTTTATTCTTAACAACATCTTCTAAATGAATGTCTTCATGATTGGCTGTTAAAGCCTCCACTAAAGAATGATCCACTTGATGCTCTTCTAGCTCTTCATCTTCAGAGACATTATCCTCATTTATTTGTTTTGACTCATCTATCCTATTTTCTTCACAAAAATCACTTGGCTCATCATTTGAATGAGAATCATCCAGTTCTTGATTTGTTAGCCCATCTGTTTCTGTTACATCTTCAACAATTTCTTGCTGATTATCTGTAGCATCTGGCTGATTTTTCGCTAATTCTGGTTTAGCTGTATCTTCGGTAAGTAAATTAATAGTTTCTGTTGACTGAGAAGATGACGCTTGCTGAGAAACTTCAGATGGCGATTTGCTAGATAAAGTACGATTTCTTTCGTACTTAAATCTATCACAATGTGGGCAAAAATCTTCGCCGCTTGTTGAGATATACCCACAATTAGGGCACTTAGGATTAATACTCATGATCGTCCACGTTCCTCTTTCTTCTAATCTAAAAATATCGACTTTTTCATCAAAACTTAGTGTATCACATATCTTAAAAAAATAGGGATCTATTTATGGAATTTGAGTAATTTTTAAAATTATTCTTTCAGGTAAACTTTGTATTTACATTTAAATATCGCTATACTAAATGTAATCACTGACTGAAGAAAGAAGGGATATCCGTGCACTTCAATCGGCAAATTGCTGCCTATAAAAGAGATGTGACACATTTCATTGCAACTACTTTTTCAAGCGTACAAATTATTGTTATCTACTATATTGTCTTAACTTTATTAGCATTCATTTTATTCCAGCTCCCCTTTTTCCAAAATGAAGGAGTGAAAGTGGCTCCATTAGATATGTTTTTTATGGCAGTTAGTTCTGTCAGCGTGACTGGTTTAAGCACGTTTGATATTAGCCAGGTATTTAATCGCCGAGGAGTCATCCTTTTAGAAATTTTCTTTCAAGTAGGTGGATTTGGTATTATGATGATTTCTACCTTCTTTTTAATTTTTTCCAAGCGAAAAATTACCTTAAAACAGCGACAATTGATTATGACTGATATGAACCAACCAAAACTTAGTGGGATTGTTAGACTAATTAGAACGGCACTAAGTATCTTGCTGTGGCTCCAAATTATTTTCGGTTGCCTATTTTCTATTTATTTTTATTACAAAGAACACCATGCAACGATTAGTGATGCTTTATTTAATGGATTTTATCAAGCTATTTCTGCTGTAACTAACTCTGGCTTTGATGTCACTGGCCACTCGATTATTCCATATGCTAATGATCATTTTTTTCTCCTATCTATAATTTTTCTAATTGCCATTGGAGGAATTGGCTTTCCTGTCATTATGGAATTTAAAGAATGGATCATTTTTAGACAAAAAAAACACGAGTTTCCTTTCCGTTTCTCTTTATTTAGTAAATTAGCTTTGCTCATGTTTTTCATACTTTTTATAGTAGG
Organism: Vagococcus humatus; assembly: GCF_003950325.1. Lineage (GTDB taxonomy): Bacteria > Bacillota > Bacilli > Lactobacillales > Vagococcaceae > Vagococcus_C > Vagococcus_C humatus. The sequence continues at coordinate 186,748 of NZ_PXZH01000002.1, read as the reverse complement.
AACTGTGAGTATTTATCTACTAGAAAAAAATCATTTATTTGCTAATATGACTGAGTCAAATCGCTGGATCAATGCCATGTTCTACTCAATGACCACTCGAAATGCTGGTCTACAAATTCATGATTTAGCTAATTTCCAAACTCCTACCTTACTACTATTTTCTTCCTTTATGTTTATCGGTTGTAGTCCAAGCTCGGTAGGTGGTGGTGTGCGAACCACTACTGTAGCTATTTTAGGCTTGTACATGACTTCATTTATTAAAAGCGAAGAAAACATTAGTATTTTTGGACGACGTATTTCCAATGACGATATAAAAAAAGCAGTGATTGTATTTAACTTATCCTTACTTATGTGCTTTATTTCTGTAATTATTTTATCTATTACTGAAAACCATTCGTTAATCGCTCTCATTGTAGAAGTAGCCTCTGCCTTTGGAACTACTGGTTTATCATTAGGTATTACTAGTGATTTGTCTACTATTGGTAAAATTATTATTGCTTCACTTATGTTTATTGGCCGAGTAGGCATGCTTTATACGTTACTTCTATTTATTCCCAAAGAAAAAAAAGACAAAGGCTATACTTATCCTACAGAGCAAATTATTATCGGTTAAACCTATGCAAAATTGCATAGGTTTTTCTTAAAATTATCCTTGCAGAATTTCAAACTATTAAAAAAAGTAATATTATATGGTATGATAAATTGGCTTTAACCTTGCATTAGAATAAGACGAATTGATTTAGGAGGAAGAATATGTCTTTAAGAAGTCACTTAGCAATCACAGCTGGAAAGCTTAGTCGTTGGTTTTTAAAAACTTTTACTAAAGGAGGCAGTAGCTATCCAGGAAAGCTTGCATTAAAAATCGACCCTCATGTTCTTCAGTCTCTCGCTAAAGATTATGAAATCATTGTAGTAACTGGTACTAATGGTAAAACGTTAACTACCGCTTTAATTACTAATATATTAAAACAAGAATACGACCATGTAGTAACCAATACGACTGGTGCTAACATGATTCAAGGAATTGTTTCGACATTTTTAGCTAGTAAAAAAAATAAACAAGGAAAAACTTTTGCTGTTTTAGAAATAGATGAAGCTAGTTTAAGTAAAGTCACTAGCTATTTAACTCCCTCTTTATTTGTTTTTACTAATATTTTTAGAGATCAAATGGACCGCTACGGAGAAATTTATACCACTTATAAATTAATCGTTGACGGTGCTAAAAAAGCGCCAAAAGCCCCTATTTTATGTAATGGGGACTTGCCAATTTTTAACTCAGTGGAAACTGTTAACCCAAGACTTTATTTTGGGTTTAATCATAAAAAAGAAGAAGAACAATTAGCTCATTTTAATACAGATGGAGTTTTATGCCCTACTTGCCACCATGTTCTTCATTATAAAATGATTACCTATAGTAATTTAGGTCATTACTACTGCCCAAATTGTGGTTTTACTCGTCCAGAGTTAACTTATACCTTAACCCAGCTTACTGATATGACAGATCAAAAAGCTAGTTTTGTTATTGACGGAGAGTCCTATAGTATTGAAGTTGGTGGATTATATAACGTATATAACGCTTTAGCTGCTGCTAGTGTTGCTAACTACTATCACATCCAACCTAGTAGTATTCGAAAAGGCTTGGCTTATGATGAAAAAGTATTTGGTCGACAAGAAGTCATTCAAATTGAAGATAAAACTTGCCAACTTATTTTAGTTAAAAATCCAGTCGGCATTAATCAAGTTATCGATATGATTAAATTAGCTCCACAGCCTTTTTCCCTCGTTTCTATGCTAAATGCTAACTATGCTGACGGGATCGATACTAGTTGGATTTGGGATGCGAATTATGAAGCCTTCACTGAAATGAATGTGCCTAAAGTGATTGCTTCTGGGGAACGTCATCATGACATTGCCTTTCGCTTACAAGTTGCTGGTCTAGAAAATCAGCTAATAGAAGAGCCTGATTTAAAAGCGACTATTGCAGCGATTAAACAATTACCGACTGAAAAAGTTTATATTCTAGCAACTTATACCGCTGTTTTACAACTGCGGAAAGAACTGGCTAACCAAGGATATATTAAAGAAGGAGTGTAATCATGGAAGAAACTTTTACCCTGAATGTTTGTCATTTATATGGTAACTTACTAAATACCTATGGCGATAATGGGAACCTACTTGTTTTAAATTATTTTGCTAAAAAAAATAATATTCAATTTAATACAGAAATTGTGAGCATCCATGAACCTTTTCAACCTGAAAAATATGATTTTATTTTTTTTGGCGGAGGACAAGACTTTGAACAACTCATTGTATCAAAAGATATTCAAACCAAAAAAGAAGCCTTAATAAATTATATAGAAAATGATGGACCTTTTTTAGCCATTTGTGGTGGCTACCAACTACTTGGACATTATTATATGGGGGCTAATGGTGAAAAAATACAAGGGATTGGTGCATTGGATCACTATACAGAAAGCCAAGTAAATAACCGTTTTATCGGAGATGTCACTATTCACAACGAAACATTTAACGAAACCTATACTGGCTTTGAAAATCATAATGGAGTCACTTTTATTGGCCCATCTGAAAAACCATTAGGGACTGTCCAAACAGGCTTTGGAAATAATGGGCAAGATAAAACAGAGGGCGCTATTTATAAAAACACTTATTGTTCTTATTTTCATGGACCGATTTTAGCTAAAAATCCCCACTTAGCTATTCGTCTACTTAATGTGATGTTGCAACATAAATATCAACAACAAGCTCCTACTTTATCACTAGACTAAAAAAACTGATTGTCTTTTCGGACAATCAGTTTTTTCTATTTATATTTGGTTAGGATTATCATCAGCAGTATCCATTAACTCCCAGGTAAAGCCTTCGCCAATAACACTTTGGACATTATTGAAAATAACAAATGCAGTTGGATCAATTTCTTCAATCAGATTTTGAATTTGTAACACTTGAGGGCGATCGATTACTACATACAATAAAATTTTCTCATTACGTTTATAATAACCAACACCTCTAACAACAGTAATACCTCTTTCCAAATCTTGACTGATTTTTTTAGCAATCTCTTCATGCTTTTCTGAAATAATAACCACACTTTTCTTCGGATTGGATCCTTCTAAAATAAAGTCTAAAATTTTAGTAGAAACAGCTAATGATACGACAGTCAGCAACATACTTTCTAACCCAATGATTAATGTAGATGGTAATACAACAATTAAGTCGAAAAACAATAAAGCATAACTTTTATTCCAACCTAAATATTTGTTGGCAAGTAAAGCTAAAATAGCACTACCAGCAGTTGTACCATTTCCTCGCATAATACTTCCCATACCAAACCCCATTAAAGTTCCTGCTGCAATGGCGCCTACAATTCTTTCAGAAGGAATAAAATGAATCGTTTCGGTAAAATGTAAAAATAGTGACATACAGGCAATAGCATATAACGTATAAAATACCGTCTGCTTATCCAAATATTTATAACCAATAATTAATAAAATAGTATTTAACACGACATTTGTTAACGCAGTTGGAATTTGATTTGTGTAATATAAAATCATGGTTACACCGGTTACGCCACCTTCCCCTAAACTACTAGGTAATGCAAAAACATTCACGGACGTTGCGAAAATTAATGAACCAATTGTAATTTTGATTAAATTAAACAAAATCTCTTTCTTTTTCTTTTTTGTCATTCTTTATCCTCCTTACTTGATAACAATCCAGTCGTTATTATTTAAATCATGACAGAGAATTTATAAAAAATCAACCCCTACTAAATATAAAAAAAGTGAAGCTTACGCTCCACTTTCCTTTGTTTCATTTGATTTTAATTAAGCACGGTAAATTTCAGTTGAAAACTCTGGTGCATTTGCTAATGAGTCGTGAACTGGGCATGTATGGTTAATGAAAGCAACAAATTTTTCAATCTCTTCATCTGTATTGTCTGCATCAATATACACTTTAGATGTGATGTGTGAAAAACCAATTTTAGCTTCTTTATTTTTACCAGTAAAACCATCTGTATCTAATGTACCTTCTAGCTCTACTCGAATGTCTTTTAAGTTAATTTTATGGAAACGAGCAAATGAACGTGCCACTATGACTTTACAAGCACCTAATGAACATAATAAAGCTTCTACTGGGTTCATACCTTCATTTGTTCCACCTAAATTTTTAGGTTCATCTAAAATAAAGTTAAAGTCTCTTGCTGTACAAGATACTTTACAGCCTCCTTTTGATTGTGCTTCTGCTTTAAAAATTTCTTTTGCCATATAGCGTCTCTCCTTTGTTTGATTATAACTTCACAATCATAGTAACACAAGCGGTTACAAAAAACCACTTTATTCCTCTTAATTCTCTCAAAAATAGCATTTGTACTACTTAATACCCTTTAAAAAAACCAAACAAATCATTTATGTCAGTCAACATATATCTCCATAAAAAACAGCTATATAACTTGATATGATAATCTTTATTTTAAATACTATTTCATTTCACAAAATTATCCCCTTAATATTTTTTGAAAAACAAGTATTTTCGCTTAATACTTACCTTGTAAAGTATAAGTTTTTATAATCTGCTTAAAAACTTTGTGAATAACTATCTATATAAATAAAAAAATTAAGATAACACCCTTTATAAATATCCTCATCTCCCTTAAAATAGAACTAACAAGAGAAAGGATGATGATTGTGATAAAACCCCAAGTTGGTGTAGGCGCTATGCTATTTAACACTAATCAAGAACTATTACTTATTTTAAGAAAAAAGAATCCAGATACTGGTTGTTGGAGTTTACCTGGAGGAAAAGTTGAACTATATGAAACTATTGAAGAAGCCACTATTCGCGAAATAAAAGAGGAAATTGGTGTTGATATTCACTTAAATGAACTTATTTGTGTCACCAATCATATCCAAGTAGAGCAACAAGTTCATTTTGTTTGTCCAACTTTTTTTGCCACAGTCCTCTCAGATACTCCCATTATCAAAGAACCTGATAAAATAGCTGATTTACAATGGTTTTCTTTGGATCAACTTCCCTCGGCTCTAACTTACACAACGACTAACGCTTTAAAAGAATGGCAAAATAAAAAACAGAGTAAAGATTAATTTTCTTTACTCTGTTTCTTTTGTTAAAGATTTTTTGCTTAGCCACAACGTGATTAAAAAAAGCAATTCTATACAGATAATGGCTAATAAAAAACAATGTAGAAAATAACTAGCCGGTAACACTTCAATGATTGGATCAGTATATGGATTAAATAGCCAATAATCATTTCTAAATAGTAACTTATGAAATCCTACAAAAATTTGGTCAAATCCTACAATCATTCCGAAAAAACCTAAAAAAGGAAATAGGCTCAAATATTGGAAAGGACGAATCAATCGCCACATTTGACTTTCAGACATTAACCCTCGGATAAACCGATACGTAGGATAAATAGTAACTATTAATAAGAAATAGTTCAGAAAAAATAATTGTTTAACCTCTTTAAAATGTTGTAATCCTTCTTTTGATGAAGAAAAATCAGGTAAATGTAGCTGTTTAATCCACGGATTATTCAAATAATTCATTAAAACCTTATAGTTAGTTAAAATGTTTTGTATAGATAATTGGTAGGTCTCACTAATCCCTGACTGTTTTAATTCCCACACATATAAAGGATAGGCATTGATGGTCACAGTTATACTTACTGTCACAATCGTTAATACTAAGCTAATAACTCCCAGTCTAAATAGCCATGTTTTCTGATTGATAAAAAATCCCCTCCCTTATAGCTCCCACTCATCAAGAGAATTTAATACATAAGTTGGTGGAACTGGTAATTTAGGTACATCTTCTTGTTGAGTAAAACCTGATAAAACTAATAAGGTATCAATTTTATTCTGGATACCTGCTTGAATATCTGTATCATAGTTATCCCCAACCATTAATACTTCTTTCTTAGATAAGCCAATTCGCTCTAACGCTTTTTCCATAATCGTTGTATTAGGTTTTCCTATCACAGTTGGTTCTACACGAGTCGCTGTTTGGACAAGTTGGATAATAGAGCCTGCACCAGGCATTAAGCCACGTTCTGTAGGAATATTTTTATCTGGATTAGTTCCAATAAAATGTGCCCCTTTTTGAATGGCTAAAGTTGCTTTAGCTAAATCCTCATAGGTTAAATAACTATCAAGTGCTACTACCACATAATCAGGTCGTTCCTCTTCCCATTTAAAACCAGCTTCCAGAATCATTTGTTTTAAGTCCATTTCCCCTACTACAAACACTTTATCTCCTAGAGCAATATCTTTCATATAGTCAATCGTTGCTAAGGTTGCAGTATAAATATTGGCTTCTTCTACCTGAATATCAAAATTCATCGCCAAGTTCGCTTGAACTGCTTTAGGAGTTTTGGTTGTATTGTTGGTTAACAATAAAAAAGGGACATGGTTAGCTTGTAACTTTTCAATAAATCTTTTCCCTGCTGGTATAGGTTCTTTTCCGCGGTAAATAGTTCCGTCTAAATCGACAAAATATCCTTTATACTTGGACATAAGGAATCACTCCTTTAATTCTCTTTTTTTCTAATAGTATAATTTTTCTTCTTCTCAACAATTTCTTGTGGCTTATGTACTTGTTTATCTTTCTTTTCATCCTGAGACTGTTTTCTATTTTTAATAATAGGTTTCTTCTTGTTTTTCTTAGGAGAACTAGCAGGTGCTTTTTTTTCATGAGTAAAGGCTTGTTTTTTATTACTTTTACGTTTGCGGTTAGGCTTATTCTCTTTTGCTTTACTTGGTACTTTATTCACTCGCTCTAACACAAAATAAGCACAACCAAAATTACAATATTCATACAAATAATCTTGTAAGGTATCAATTCTAGTATCTGCAGGCTTTTTCTTAGCATCTGCTGAAAAGAAGCCTTTTAAACGTAATTGTTCAAAACCAATATCTCCTACAATAAAATCATATCGGCTTAAAATATCACTATAGCGAGCATCTACTTGCTCTGCTTGAAAAGCTTCCCGATAATTTTCTACTAATTTATATTCTACTTCATCTATCCATACTGTATCTTCTCCAACAAGTCGGACACGTTTTGGCGTCTCTAAAACAGAGGACTCTTCCTTTTCTTCTGGATTAGAAAGAACTGGCTCTTTTATTTGTTCATCAGTCAATGTTCTTATCTCCTTTTCCTTACTTAGTCTTTACGATTCATTATAGCGATTTTTTGTGGATATGAATAGTGTTCTGTAATAAACTGCTCAACCACATTTCTCAAAAATTCTGGAAAAAGCATCTCTACCTGACCAGCCAACTCAATCGTTGGGAAAAAAGGAATAAACAAATAATGGTCTACCGTTGCAATAGTATAGCTTTTTTCAAATTGAATAGGCTGATCTAAATAATAGGTTTGTTTTGTTTCAGCATGATAAGACAACCCACTATACATAAGATGGCCAAAAATTTTCCCGCGAAATCCCATTCCTACCATAGGGAATTTTTCTAAATAAAGTCTATTTTTCTCCATTTCCCTAATAAAACGATCTAATTCTTTACCTGTAAAGGTGACTTTCATAATGTGCATTGGATGAGGAATCGTTCGATGTAACGCTTCTTTTGTCACTTCTCCTTTTGATAACGAGCTTAAAAATAAACCACTGTTTAAAACTGCTGCCTCTACACCAGCATATTCTTTAACTGCTAACAGTCCTAGTTCTGTATAAGAAAGAGCAGATGAACTTTGAACTGGAGAAAAAGTTGCAGGTAAATAACCAATAACTTGATTAGTTAAAAGAGCTTTTCCTCGGTTTATATATTCCTCTACTTCGCTACTATCTCTCTCTTTTGCTTCCATTTGATCCACAGCATATACGCTGGCTTTTTTTTCTACTAATTGATGAGTGTCACAAACTAACGTAACCTCTCCAATATACTCTCCGTATTTCCCTGCTGCAGCTAATAGCGTTTGATTTACCCACTTGCCTTCTGTAAACAATTGATGGGTATGAGAACCTAATATCACATCTATGTCTTTAAACTGCTGAGCTATTTCTATTTCTCGTTTTATCCCTAGATGAGAGAGTAAGACTATAACATCTGCTTGTTCTTTCAACTTAGGCACTAATGTATTTAACACTTCTATCGGATTTAAAATATCCCACCCATTTGGTTCATAGGTTAAAGGAAAAGGGGCAGTTAAACCAATAAAAGCTATTTTAGTTCCTTCTAAAGTTGTTTCTATCTTATAAGGAGTTAACCACTTAGGGTATTCTTCTTTGTGTCTGTCTTTTAAATTAGCCAGTACCACATCGAAATTACCTCCAATGTATAAGGTTTCCAATTGATCATGGCTATTGCCAATTCCTTCATTATTGCCAATGGTAACCCCAGTATAACCAATTTCATTCATTAATTGAACATTCGCACGTCCATCTGTTGCCTCTGTTAAAGGGTGAGACCGATCACAAAAATCCCCTAAGTCTACAGCATACATATTAATGTGGTTAGCTTGACTTTCTTTTCTTCTAGTTTGAATCCATCTTCTCATTTTAGGCCAATGCTCAAAATGAGAGTGTAAATCATTAGTATGAACCAAACGGATGGTTTCCTTCACAATTCTTTCACTTCTTTCTCTTTCGATTAGCCTTTATTACCTTTTCATGAAAAAAACCATGAGTCAAACTTGCTTGCCTCACAGTTTAATCTTTAGTTTAGTTGAGTGACTACATATTAATCATTCGAATTTTTTTCACATTTTTATTTTGGGCTAAGTCTTCGATAATATCTGCATGTTTTTTGTCTTTAGGAATTTCCACTGTATAAATATTACGGTATAACCGATTACCGTTATCAGTAAAATCAATATCAAAATCCACATTCTTCAGCGTAACACCTTGTTCTGCAAAATAATCTAAAATAAATTCTTTTGTTTCAGCAGCATGGGTAAATTTAACTTCAATTTGATTAAGAGTTTGAACAACAATTAATTTATTTAACAAGGACAAGACTAAAATAATGGCAATAAAACCTAAAATTGAAATAGTATAGTAACCCATCCCCACAGATAAACCTAAACACGCAACTGTCCATAAAGACGCCGCAGTTGTTAAACCATAAACGGAACGCTTAGTCACAATAATAGTCCCTGCTCCTAGAAAACCAATACCACTAATCACTTGGGCAATTAGTCTGGCTGGATCTGCCCGTACTACACTTCTTAACTCAGGCTGAGTAATAGCTATTTTAAGTGCTTCTACTTCAATCTGTTGCTGAATTAAGGCAATGATGGTTGCCCCTAAGCATACTAGTATATGGGTTCTAATTCCAGCTGGTCTATTTTTAAATTCTCTATCATAACCAATCATCCCTGCCATTAAAGCAGATAATAACAATCTTAGGATAATTTCCATTGTGGTTAATTCTGGCATCTAATCACCTCTACTTTCTTTTATTATATCATGTTAAAAGTAATAGCTTTCCTTAGAAAGCTTATCCATTTATTCTTACCTTCTAGTTAAGCCCACCCTAACTAGTACAATATTTTTCATCTGTTTATAAAAAAAACATTATATTTACAATATTATTTTGAATTAAATAGTTATATGTGGTATTTTATTAGTACAGATTAATCATCTGTTCACAAATAATAGAATGACTTATAGGAGTGACTAGGATGGAAATTTTACTGACAGGAGTGCTACCTCAAGAAAAACCACTCATTAAAGCTTGGGCAAAAAAACAAACACCTTTAATAATTATAACAGAAGAACTATTAACAGAAGAAAATCTTCCTTTTCTAGATGGTAAACATGGACTTATTTTAACTGATAACAACCTTTCACAAGAGGTTTTAAATAAAATGAAACTCCTAGAAATCCCTTATGTAAAAAGAGCTGCATTAGCTTCTAAGGAATTACCGACCAAAGAAAATGAATTTGAAACAATGCTAGATCAAGCTTTACTAACTATCCAACATCAAATATCTCTATAAAAAAAGGAGAGGCTAGCCTCTCCTTTTCAACTGACTTATTCAAAATAATATTTTAATTGTTCTAATGCTCGGCGGTCCATAACGCAATGACCATATTCACTTAACACTTCAGGAGTTAACATGGATAAGGTTCCATATTCTAATAACAAAGCTAAATCTTCTTTTAGGCTGTGTCGTTGTTCACTTTCAGTTAGTTCAAAGTGCATATGAATGTAGTAATGATCAGACATTTTAAACAAAGAAGAGTCCGTATAATTGATTAAATGAACTTTGGCTAGTTGAATAGCGTCTTCAAAAGATTCCAACTGGATAACATAGTCAAAAATAATAGGTCCATCATCCTCATCTTCATCATCTGATAAAGAATCATCCCAATCTTCTTCAAATCCCACTATCTTCTTAAGTTTATCAAGTTTTCCTTTTTGAGAAAGTTGCTTACGTATTAGTTCACCTAACATTTCTTTACTGGCTTCTAATTCAGGAATTACAGGTAATTCTCCATCTTCAGATTCTACCAGATTCTTACTAATAAATAATTCTAGACCATTTTGATTTGGTAGCACTTGAAATGTCACTGCGTCGGAATCTTGAAACTGCTCATCAATATCAACTTCTGCTAAAATACTGTAAAAAAAGTGCTCAATTTCTTTATGATTTCCTAATAAATCTAAGAAAGTAATCCCTCTTTCTTCTAAATCTTCATTTTCAATCAGAACTCGTATCGTATTTTCATTAATGCGTTCCATTTCCACTATCGCTACACCTCTCTTTTAACTCTCTTTTTATTATATAGACACATTGTAGCTCAAAATAAAAAAATGTAAAGGAAAAATGTTCAAAAAAAGCCTCGTCAAGATGACGAGGCTTCTCAAATTATAATCCAGCCATTAATTGAGCTTGTCTTAACTCTAATGCACGAACTTCTCTTGGTAAAAAGCGACGAATTTCATCTTCATTAAAGCCAACTTGAAGTCTTTTTTCATCGATCATAATAGGTCTTCTTAACAATCCAGGGTTTTGTTGAACTAAGTCTAACAATTCTGGTAAAGACAAATCGTCTAAATCCATATTTAATTTTTGGAATGCTTTGGAACGAGTGGAAATGATTTCTTCCGTACCGTCTTCAGTCATTCTCAAAATTGCTTTCAAATCAGCAATGTCAAGGGGCTCAGAGAAAATATTTCGTTCTCTAAACGGAATTTCATGTTCTTGTAACCATGCTCTTGCTTTTCTACAAGACGTACAACTTGGTGATGTGTACAATGTTAGCATAATATCACTCCTTTTTTATGCAATCCTCTTTTATTACACAGGGTCTCAAACCTGTTAACCTTCACATGTTTTATTATACATCATTTAGCTAAGAATTACTACTGTATTTTATAATTAATTTAATTTAGCTTTTATTCAAAACCCTTATATATCAAGGTTTTATAAGTAATCATCATCTTTTTCATTATTATTCATAAAAAATTCATAATCTTAATTGAAAAAGCACATTTTAATACTACAGCAAATAATCTGTATTATTTTCACAAACGAATATCCTTACAATTTTCTCTCTGTCTTTTTTATTTTATTTCTATTATAATAAATAGATGAAGCAATACAGATAAAGAATGGGGAGACATACGTCTATGGAAACAATATTTTCTGGAATCCAACCAAGTGGGATTCCCACTATCGGTAATTATGTAGGCGCATTGAAACAATTTGTTGAATTACAAGATGACTATCATTGTTTCTTTTGCGTAGTTGATGAACATGCGATTACCGTTCCGCAAGATCGCTTAAAATTAAGACAGCAAACGTTAGGACTAGCTGCACTTTACTTAGCAGTAGGAATCGATCCTAATAAATCCATTATTTTTATTCAATCAGAGGTTCCTGCACATGCAGAGGCAGCTTGGATTGTCCAATGTAATACTAGCATTGGTGAGTTAGAAAGAATGACACAATTCAAAGACAAATCTCAAAAAACACAACGTGGTGGGGTTTCTGCTGGCTTACTGACTTATCCACCGCTAATGATTGCTGATATTATTTTGTACAACACAAACTTAGTACCAGTAGGAGAAGATCAAAAACAACATTTAGAATTAACTCGCGATTTTGTCCAACGTTTTAATAACCGTTACGCGCAAAAAGGACAAGAAATTTTAGTCACACCGGAAGTTAAAATTCCAAAACGTGGTGCAAGAATTATGAGTTTACAAGAACCAACTAAAAAGATGAGTAAATCTGATAGTAATCCAAAAGGCTTTATTTCTATGTTAGATGAGCCTAATGTTATTCGCAAAAAAATTAAATCAGCAGTAACAGATTCTATTGGAACAATTGAATACGATCCAACCAATCGTCCAGGTATTTCCAATCTGTTGACAATTTATGAAGCTGTTAGTGACTACTCAATTGATGAATTAGTAACTAAATATGAAGGAAAAGGTTACGGAGAGTTTAAAAATGACTTGGCAGAAGCAGTCGTTGCTTTATTAGAACCTATCCAAATTAGACAAAAAGAGTTACTTGAATCAGAAGAATTACATCGTATATTAGACGAAGGTGCAGAAAAAGCTCAACAAGTTGCGAATAAAACCTTAACTAAAATGCAAAATGCTGTTGGTTTAGGACGTAAAAAACGTTAAGCAAGGTATTTTTTTGTCTATTTATCCCTTTTTATGCTAAGATACCAATAGGAAAATCGTAGGAGGTTTGAACAACATGGATGAACAACAAAATCAAAATCAAACTTTATTTACAAAAAAATTAATGGATAGTCGGACTATCTTAATTTACGGTGAAATCAATCAAGAATTAGCTGAACGTGTTAGTACCCAACTACTTATTTTAGAACAAATGAGCGACGAGCCTATTACTGTTTTCATCAATAGTCAAGGTGGCCATGTTGAAGCAGGAGATACTATTCATGATATGCTTCAATTTGTTAAACCTGAAATTAAAGTCATTGGAACTGGCTGGGTTGCTAGTGCAGGTATTACTATCTATCTAGCAGCTAAAAAAGAAAATCGTTACAGTCTACCTAATACTCGCTACATGATTCATCAACCAGCAGGTGGAGTACAAGGACAAAGTACTGAAATTCAAATTGAAGCTAAAGAAATTGTTAGAATGCGTGAGAGAATTAATCGTTTAATCGCTGAAGCAACAGGCCAATCTTATGAAAAAGTATCTAAAGATACCGATCGTAACTTCTGGTTAACTGTTGACGAAGCAAAAGAATATGGGATTGTTAACCAAATCATCTCAAATGCTTCTGAAATTAACTAAAAACTACAATAAAAAAGTGTGGATTTCAATCGAAATCCACACTTTTTCTAATATAATAAATTAACTAAATCTTCTGTTTCAATATTACCAAAGTATTTTTTCAAATCAATTTTAGTTACCGCATCTGTTACAGAAGCCTTATCATATTGAATACCAGTTAAAGCTTCTTCTACATCTGAAATTTCTCCTAATCCGAAAAAGTCACCAAAAATTTTAACTTCTTGAATCACACCACTAGCTACGTTTAATCTTGCTTCAATCGAACCAATATCAAATCGTTCTCTACGAAGAATTTCAAATTCTGGTGATTTCCCGTAATTCCAATCCCAGTTTCTATAATAGTCATTTGAAATATGGTTAATTTTCTCCCAATCTTTTTCAGTTAACTCATATGTTTTAATTTGACTAACATCTTCTACTTCAAAAATACGTAGTAAAATATTTTCTCTAAAATCAATCGTAGACATGTTTTGGTAATCATCTGATAAATAAGGTTTAATATTAGTCACTCTTGATCGAATAGATTTAATCCCTTTAGACTCAATTTTATCTTTTCTTACCTTTAATGCTTTAACTACTTCATTAATGTCACTATCAAACATAATCGTGCCGTGAGCAAACATGCGGCCATTAGTCGCATACATCGCATTACCTGAGAATTTCTTGTCATCAATAACTAAATCATTACGCCCTTTAAGTTTAGCTCCCTCTACTCCCATTGCATGTAAAGCATCAATAATCGGCTGAGTAAATTTCGCAAAATCTCTAAATGAGTTGCCGTCATCTGGCATAATAAAACTAAAGTTTAAATTACCAAAATCATGGTAAACTGCTCCCCCACCACTTAACCGACGAACAACATGAATGCCTTTTTCTTCCACATAATCTTTATTGATTTCTTCTATCGTATTTTGGTTTCTTCCTATAATAATAGAAGGTTCATTAATATAAAATAATAAAATCGGCTCATCAACTGGAACTTCTTTCATCAAATAAGTTTCAATCGCTAAGTTTACTCGTGGATCATTGTTTTCATTTGGAACATAAATCATCTATTTCTCCTCCTATATCACCATTCTACAATCATACTTTCACTAGCTAGTCTGACAGGAATATTGGTAACTTCTTTTTCTGTTTGTTTTTTTAATACTTGTAAATCTCCATCTTGAGGCAAGTGAGATAATACAACTTGTTTAACTTGTGCTAATCGAGCTATTTCCCCTGTTTCCTTAGCAGTCAAATGGGCTGGATGTTTTTCCTTTCCAGCAAACAAATAAGTATCTGCTAACAGGACATCTGTTTGAAAAGCAAAGGGAATTAGTTCTCCTAAATAACCAGAATCCCCTGTGTAGACTAAATTTTTTCCTGTTTGTTTTTCTTTAATCCGCATAGCAAAACAAGGGACTGGATGAACAGTTCTTAAAAACTGAATTGAAAAAGGGCCTACATCTAAAACTTGCTGCTCCTCATAGGGCATACTAATCGAGACACCTTCTAAGGTTAATCTACGATACCCTACTAAGTCTTCTGTATGACCATAAATTGGTAGGATAGGTATGGACTTGTCTTTTCCTCTTAATTGTCTATAGTATTGAAGCACACCTAAATCTGCCACATGATCTTCATGATAGTGAGAGAGAATCACACTATCTAATCTTAAGGGATCTATATGTTTTTGAAGAATGTTCAATGTACTGCTTCCTGCATCAATTAATAAAGAAAATCCATCACTTTCTAATAGATAGGAGCTAGTTCCTTGACCTTTATAAGGATAGCCTCCTAGATAGCCTAAAACAGTTAATTTCATAATATGCCTTCTTTCATAGTTTACTTTACGTTATTTTTTATCAAAAATAAATGAAAAAGCTTATAATTCAAAGAATTATAAGCTTTTAAAATACTTTTTCATTTTAAAGTACAAAATTGTTTTTATTAACTTTTTTTAGTAACTAGTTAATTTTTCAACGGTGTCTTTGTCTAGGCGTTTAACCACTTCAGTCACTAATTTAACTGCATTTAAATAGTCGTCTTCATGAATAACTGACGTATGAGAATGCAAGTAACGAGTTGCTACTGTAATCGCTAATGACGGAATTCCTGAGCGAGTTAAATGTTGACTACCTGCATCAGTCCCTCCACCAGCTACGACTTCTAGTTGATACGGAATATTTAATTCTTCTGCTACATCGATAACGAAATCTCTTAGTTTGCGATGTGGTACCATTGAGGCATCAAAAATTAAAATTTGTGGACCTTCACCTAATTTAGACATAGATTCTTTTGCAGTCATTCCTGGTGTGTCACCAGCTGTTCCTGTATCTAAAGCAAAAGCAATATCTGGATCTATTTTATAGGTACTTGTTTTAGCTCCTCGCAATCCAACTTCTTCTTGCACGTTACTTCCTGCAAATAAAATATTAGGATGACCTTCTTGAGCTAATTTTTCAAATACTTTAATAGAAATTGCTGTACCAATTCGGTTATCCCATGCTTTACCTAATAAGAATTTTGAATCATTTAAACGACGGTACTCAATGTAAGGGGTAATAGAATCTCCTGGACGAATGCCCCATTCTTTTACTTCCTCTTCACTTGAAGCACCAATATCAATAAACATATCTTTTACATCATAAGGTTTTTGACGCGCCTCTGCAGATAATACATGAGGCGGTTTACAGCCAATAACACCATGAATGATTTTACCTTCTCGTGTTTGAATTTGGACTTGTTGGGCTAACATAACTTGTCCCCACCAACCACCTAATGTTTGAAACTTAATAAATCCACCTTCTGTGATTTGAGTCACCATGAAACCAACTTCATCCATATGCCCCATTAGAAGAACTTTTGGACCTTCTTTGTCTCCCTTATGACGAGCAGCAATGCTTCCTAAACCATCATAAACCATTTTATCTGCGTAAGGTTCTGTATATTTTTTTACAATCTCACGTACCGCATCTTCATGCCCTGGAACACCTTTTGCTTCACTTAATTCTTGTAAAAATTTTTCTTCTTGAATATCCAAATCAGTCACCTCTTTTTTATTAGTACCCCTATTATATCATGGAAAAAAGCGTTTCACTCACTGGATAGTAAAAAAATGAGGACAATTATAAACTTGTCCTCATTTTTTATAAATAATTTTTTAATTAACCTAAACAGATTTATTAAGCAATTACAGCGATAGCCTCTATCTCTATTTGAGCACCTTTAGGTAGTGAAGCTACTTGAACAGTACTTCTACTTGGGTAAGGAGCAGAGAAGTATGAACCATATATATCGTTTACTTGATTAAAATCTTCCAAATTAGTCATGAAAATAGTTGTTTTAACTATATGATTCATTGTAGCTCCATTTTCTTTTAAAATAGAAGCTAAATTATTTAAACAATTGGTAGCTTGTTCCTCAATATTTACACCAAGTTGACCTGTTTTCATATCAATTGGTAATTGTCCGGATATATACATGGTTTTATTTTCTTCTACTCCTTGAGAGTAAGGGCCTATTGGTAAAGGGGCTGCTTGCGTTAAAATTTCATTTTTCATATTTATCTAATCTCCTTCTATATTATGAACAATATTTATCCCGTAATTTTTTCATATAAGTCACTGATTTTTTTACATCTTCATCTTGAGCTTTTAACATCATCTCCAAATTTTCTGCTGAAGGATGATAGGTTTCCATCGGTTTAATAATAGCAGGATCAAAGTAGGGTTCTTCTATTTTAAAAGCACCTTCTCCTAGATACTCTACTCCACCTAAACCTAATGGCCGTTTAAAATAAGATACATAGGGATGACACATTTCAATGTTAATATGTGTTAAATCTGTTTCTTCTACAATTTTTTTAAAACAATAGTCTGTATCAATGTTTCCATAACCAATTGGACAACCACTAACTCTTAATTGATCCCCATCTTTAATGACGATATGATCTTTAAAATGCGTTGTTTTTGCGTATGGCAACAGTTTATCCACGGTTGTTTTTGGATCTTCCCAGGCCATCATGCCATTACCTATATCACATAAACAACCTACATATGGACTATTTACTTTTTCTATTAACTCAACTACCTCATCCGCTATTTCTTCTTCATGATTTTCAATAGCTAAATGGATATCATTTTTCTTTAATAATGGTTCAATACTCAAAATTTTATCCACTGCTTGCTGTGTTTTAACAGGATCAAAATGTCCTTTATTAATATACGTTCTAATGACCTTAGCACCTAAAACATTAGCGACATCAATAACTTGCACCATTTTTTCTTTTTCTACACCACGCATATCAATTTCACAATATAATTGATGTTTATCTAGTAATGTTTTTATTTTCTTTAAATGATCAGGGTCATTACTTCCCAAACATCCCCATTCTGGATTTAAATTTAAATCTTCAATAATGTTTATTTGTACACCATCAAGTCCCAACTCTACTGTCTTCTCTATAAAATCAAATATATCCATACGCCCATGTTGGAAATGAATATGGTAGCTTTCTGTCTCAAGTCCTAATTTCATTAAATTGTACCCCTTTCATTTTTTTGTTTATTAATTCTTCTAAGTAAATAAGAGCTAATGAAAAATCCTACAAATGCAAACCCACTCATCACCATAAACACATAGCGATAGCCTGTTAATCCAGGAAAATTATCTAAAATACTTCCATAAAGAGTAAAAGCAAACATAGATGGTGAGTAACCAACTAAACAAGCAACAGACACAGCTGCTCCACTAATTTCTTTAGGAATCTTAATTTCGTCGATTGGAGCAAAGAAAATAGCACGTTGACTAAAAATAATACTTCCAAATAATAACGTACAAGTCATACCTAAATAAATATTCATCGTATCATGTGGTAACATTAAAAATCCAATCATCGCTATTCCTGCTAATAAGAAAGTAAAGCGCAAATACTTAGTAGAAGATTTAAATTTTTTATCTGCTAACATACCTCCTACAGGTCCACCTACCATTTTCAACCCATACTGATTAATAATTCCATATGCCCCAACCAATGCAACTGGCATACCATATATATCTTTCAGAAACGGAATAAAGTAAGTTAGTCCTGCATATACACTATAAACGGCAAAAATCATAAAAGAAGCAATCCACAGTTCTGGAATTTTTATAGCTTGCTTAGCCCCGGCCATTGCCAGTTTTTTCTTATTAACCTCTTCACCACTTACTTCATCAATCACTGGAGCATCATCTTCAACAAAGAAATAAGTAATTATCCCTACTACAATCGCAGTAATGGCAAAGAATAAAATAGCTGCTCTAAAACCAAATGCTCCACTACCTAACTTAACAAACAAAGTTAAAGCTGAGAAAGCAACCACTGTATCAACAACCCCACGTCCTGCTTCTAAAAAGCCAAACATACGTCCTTGCTCATCAGAATCGCCTAACAATCTTACTGCCTTAACTAAAACAGGCCAAAAAATAACTTCTGCAAATAATGCCATTCCTCCCCAGGAAGCTAAAATACCATAATAACTAGGAAAAGTTGCAAGATACAAACCAATAACCCCTACACCAATTAAGCCAGTTGGAATTAAAATTCTTTTAGAAAATCGATCTGATATATATATTGAAAATGCATAACCTATTGTTTGAACAATCGCATAAACTGATAAAGCGGCTCCAATTTCAGTATGGGATAAACCAAAATATTCCTGCATAGGTATGTAGAAAGCATCCTTTAAAGATGACAATTTAAAGACTGTCCCTCCTGCTAAAATTAAAATGCCTAAAGTAAACCATTTTTTAGTCGATTCTTGCTGCTTTGAAATAACTTTTTCCATTTTTTTCCTCCGTTATAAAAAATTATTAAATTGTAATAAAAAATTATTACCGTTTGCAAAACTTATTGTAAGGGCTAACAAGAAAAAAGTCAATAAGAATTTATTATTATATTTCGATATTTTTTTATCAGACAAGTTCTAATGGGAACATATTAATAAAAAAAGAAGAACAAAATCTTCTATAGATTCTGTTCTTCTTTTTCTTGCTTATTTATCTATCATTTGCTGGATAAGGTGATTTTTGCCAATCAGAGGTTAAAAAATCATCGTTTATTCGGTAAGACATGCGTTTTTCTTCTGTATTAGTTAAAAATGGTTCTACAGCTTGATCCACTGCTACCCAACCACGCCAACCTAAATGAATGGTATCTTCCATAAAATAAGGTTCAGAACGTTTATAGGTAAAATCTGCTACATGACGAAAGCCTTGGCTATTTAATTGATGAGTGATTTTATGACTAAATGTATCTAACATCTCAGGAGATAGCCCTGTATAATCCATCCATTTTTGATTAACTGGTGGAATGATAAACATGACATCCATATGTAACTTAGCCATTTCATTTAATACTACTTGGAAATCTGCAAACTCAACTGAACGAGTATAATCAAAATCTTCTTGTGAATTTTTCAAAGAAGATTCAATTGGGGCAATCCGTTTCCGGTAAAAACTATTACTAATCTCATAAGGATTCCCTTTTGTTTGTTTTTTCCCTTGTTCAAATGCTAATTGATCCAAACTTTGAAGATTATAAGCATCAGGTAATTGTTTTAATTTTTGTTTTATTTTGTAATCTTTACTAATTAATCCAAGATGTCCAAATAATTCATCTTCTCGGATTAATACTTTTGAACTGGTTTCACACATTTTTAACTGAGTAGGAGTTAACCGCTCCCCTCTAGCAATTTGTTTTAATAAGGTTTTCATAGTCGTATCTTTCCGTGTATTAGGAAATTGCAACAGACGGTGAGCTAAATATTTTTCATTGTCTCCCACTTCTCTAACATTCATTAACCATTGATAAGTTTGTAAAGGGGAATAGTAAAGAGCAAACATTTCTTTACTCACTCCTTTATCTACAAACCACTGAGGTGAAATAATAAATACAGCTTTCTTGCCTTTTAAATCTTTACTCATTGATTGGAGCATTAAAAATTGTGATAAAGATTGTGTTCCAGCAGCACCTAATAAAAATGGGCGGTAGGGCCGATTATATTTTTCTGCTAACACTGATGGATGAAAGGCATCCACACGGCTCAACTCAGATGACCCGAAAAAAGGAACGTAGTAAGGATTTGCCATGGCAGTATTTTTTAAGTTATTTCCCTTAATCACATTAACTGACATAGACGTAGATGCTTTTTCCATGGTTTTTTCAGCTGGTTTCATTTTAGTGGAAGGTAGTAAGAAAATACCTCCTAACAAGCAAAGTGCTAGCACAAAAGGACCAATAGCTAGAAAGAGTTTCCTGCGAGAACTCATGACTTCATAGCAACTACTTGTTCAATAATTTTACGTGGAGTCGCCCATTCCTCCCGGTTAAACTCAGAAACTGGAACTGTTACGCCACATTGTCCATCTATTTCAACTAATAATTGGACTGTTCCTAATGAATCTAGTAAACCTTCTTCAAATAAATTCATATCTAAATCTTCTCGAACTTCATCTGTTCCAGTTAACTCTTCTAAAATAGTTAGTAATAATTCTTGTACATCTTTTTGTTCCATAATTATCTCCTCTAATTCTGTTAAATTTTATTAAAAAATAGTTTTAAGTAGTGTATCTAAAAAGCCGGAAAATATTAGAAAACTAAAGGCAACTGCGTGGAAAGTTAATACAATAGATAACCCTTTTGTCCACATATTACTTGGTAGCTGTTTTTTATGTTTTCGTTTAAATCTAATCCAAGCATCTGTTAAACAAATTAATGTAGCATGATACAAGCCGTACACAATATAGTACCAAGTAAGTCCGTGCCAAAAGCCCATAACTAAGAATAAAACAAAGTAACCAACGTTAGAAGCTACCACACGACTTTTAAAAACTTTTTTCTTCATTAAGGTAAACATTAGTCTCATGTATACATAATCTCTAAACCAAAAAGATAAAGACATGTGCCATCTATTCCAAAATTCTTTGATATTATGACTTAAAAAAGGTTTATTAAAGTTAATCGGTGTATCATATCCCATTAATTTACTAACACCTACTGCAAACAAGCTATACCCTGCAAAGTCAAAAAATAAATAAAAAGTATAAACATACATCGTACCTAATAACCCTAAAAATAAATTTTCTCGTTGAAGAGCAAAATCTTGTACCCGAGGTAATAATTGAGTACCTAATAAATTTCCTAAAATGAATTTATATAGAAACCCTAAAAAAATCATATTTAATCCACTACTCAACATCTCTACATACGTTTCTTTTGAAGGTGGATGTAACAAGTCTTTTTCAAAGCGACGATACCGATCAATAGGACCTGACGAAATGGTTGGGAAAAACAACAGAAACTGAATATAGCGACCGACTGAATATTCCTTAATCACACCATCTCTAATTTCCATAATCATTTGAACTGCTTTAAAGGTTAAATAGGAAATCCCTAAAAATCCAATCGTCATTGGAATAAATCGCAACTGAGGATTATGCTCCAATAACATGGTTTGATTCGCTAGAAAAGGAAACAGTTTGAGAATAAACAAAGGGAGAATAGCTAAAGCAACTGCCACATAAAACACACTGCTTTTATTCCTTTGTTGCCGATATTTAAAATAAGCATAAACCAACACTGTTTGCCATAACACATATAAAATTAAAGCAATGCCTTGTCTAGCATTTGGCCCACTAAAGCTTAGCCAAAGAAATGTAAGGGTCAGGATGTTTTGATACCACATCATGCGGTTACCTCTTAATAGCTGAATAATTAATGGAATAAGAGCTACACCTAATAATATAAAATAAAAGGGCCGTTCATATGGCGAGTAGTAAACTATTTTGGAAAACATTTGTTCTAATGTATTAATCATGTGGCATTCACCTCATGAATTAAACTTTTTCTATCAATCTTTCCGTTAAAGGTTTGAGGCAAACTGTCCACATAAACAAATTTTTGTGGCACCATGTAATCCATTACCACTTCTTTTAACTCTGCTTTAATCGCTTTTGTTAGTTGATAGTCTTTAGCAAATATTTCTCGGTCTTTTGGAACTACAAAAGCAATCAATTGAACGACTTTATGTTGGTGATATTTCGGCACTACAATCCCTTTAGACACATAACTCACATTCATCAAATGATGATCTATGTCTTCTAATTCTATCCGGTAACCGTGTAGTTTAACCTGAAAATCAATTCTTCCTTGGTAAAAAAGAAGGTGTTCTTTCATCATTCCTTGGTCTCCCGTTTTATAAGCAGGTTGTCCTTCAATCTCTAGAAAAGCTTGAGCAGTTTTTTCAGGATTGTTTAAATAGCCTTTTGAAACGCTAGGTCCAGCAATCACAATCTCACCGCTCTCTCCTTCAGATAAAACTTGTCCTTTTTCATCCACTATATAAAGAGTTGTATCTTCTTTAGCATAGCCAACTGGTAACCGATCATACTTAGCTAATACTTCTGATGTAATTTTTATTTCAGTGACAGCCACAGTCGTTTCAGTTGGTCCATAAGTATTATAGATATCCGCAGTAGGAAATCTTTCTAATAATGCTTGAGCAGTTTGAACTGTTAATTCTTCTCCGCAAAATAGAAAGGTTTGTAAATCAGATAATACCTCTCCATTAAATCTTGGTTCCATTAAACAAATATCTACAAATGAAGGAGTTGATACCCAAACATTTAATTTCATTTTAGGCAAATTCTCAAATAAAGCTTGAAAATCTTGTACCATTGCTTTAGATAATGGAACTAATTTTCCTCCTGTCAACAAGCTAGGATAAAGATTCATAACAGATAAATCAAAAGAATAAGGGGCTTGAGACAAATAGGTTGCCTCTTCTTTTAAATTAAAATCTGCCAACATCCAATCTGTATAACTAGCTAAGTTGTTATGACTGATTTGCACTCCTTTTGGAACACCAGTTGTTCCTGAAGTGAAAATAATATAAAAATTTTCTTCTTCTTTTACTTCATGAGTCAACTGATAACTCTTAGGTGTTTTAGTTAACTCATCAAATAAAGATTCAGTCACAATAGGTTCTGCTATGACTATATTAGGCCAATCAGAAAAAGCAATTACCGCTGTAAAATCTGCTACTTGAGTAATCATCTCAATTCGGTCTTCTGGTGTGTCCACATCTAGTGGAATATAAGCATGTCCTGATTTCGTGGCTGCTAGAAAAGCCACTAACATTCTAAAATCTAGCCCTCCGTAGACAATCACTGGTAACTTATTTTGATAGTGTTCATCTAAATAGTGAGCCAATGTATCAGATTGTTCTTTCAATTCTAAAAAAGTATAGGCTTGTTCTTGATCTTGAAAACAAATAGCTTGAGGAGTTTTGACTGCCCATTCATCAATTTTTTCTAATATATTTATCATAAGGCTCCTTCCCTTCCATGTCCTTTGATTAAAATTCATTATAAATAAAGCTGCCTCCATCAAATTGACTAAAATGATAGAAATAAATCAAAATCAACATAACCACCAAATAGAAGAAGGTTTTCCCAAAAAATTTAATCCAATATCCCCAATTATCTTGATTTTTCAACCATAGATGCTGTAACTTACTCATTATTGTGCCTCCTTTTTCCTAGGTTTTTACGTTAAACTAAGTATAAAACGAAATATAAGATCTGTTATCATTCCAGAAAAGGACATTTCTCTACGACTTTAGTCTGATTTTTTCGAAAATTTTCAGATAAAAGGTTTCACTCCCATCTATTTAGTTAACTTAGCCCACAACTAATTGATAATAAACAGCAGAGGTCCACCTATAAAAAAGAATATACAGTAGTAAAAGAAAAGCTATTACAATGAAAATAAAAGGCGATTGGGAAATATCTGACAAATGGCTAAAAGCTTGCAAAGCAAAATAGGCATGACTTAAAGCAATAGTGATAGGTAAAAAGAAGATTAAACGATTTTGTTGATAAATAGTTTGCTTAATTTGTGCTTGACTTGCACCAATTTTTGCCAGCCATTGATATCTTTTTCTATCCTCATCCGCTTGAGATAATTGTTTTAGCATAATAATGCTTCCTATTGCTAGTAAAAATGTAATCCCTAAAAAAACAGCTACATAAGTAATCAAGCCAAATTTATGTCTGGCTTCTTGCCACTCATCATAATAACTCATGCTATTTTTTCTAGTTAAATAGCCGTAACCTTCTGGAACACTTTGTGAAATAGATGCTTCAGATTCTACGTTTCTTTCTGGTTCTTGAGCACCTATTAACTGATTATTTTGAACATAATAATTTTCTATTTGGCCATATAAAACTTCAGGTATTTGGTCATGGTAAAGTTGGTTCGCTAAAGTTTCTTGACTAGAATGCTTTAATTGAATCATGTCATAGCCATAACTATGAGTCCTTGGCAATTTCTCCCAATCTTCGTCTGTTAGGATAAAGGTAGGTTGATTATAGCGAATTCCTCCTTGTCCCCCTAACTTATCTTCTACTTTTTCTTTCACACTAAAATTAGGTAAAGTCTGAGACAATCTAATTTTCTCACCTGTTTTTGCCCCTTCAATTAATAACTCATTTTTTTGATCTAAATAGATGGTTTCACCATTTTCCAATTTTACACTAGGTAAAGAAAACAGTAAATATTTTTTCACAGATTGATAGTCACTTTCGCGAATAAACGAACTAGGTCCAATATAATTATCTTGTTTACGGAATAGCTCCTTTTCCCAATAAGAGCCGACTTGTTTAACCTCAATAGATTTTGCAGTGTAGTCAATTTTTTTCTCTGTTAATTTTTTCTTGAAAGACTCACTACTTTGCTGATCAATCATATAACTAACTGGTACACGTGCCTTGGCATTTTGTAATAAAAAATCTGATAAACCAGTCGTTCCGCCAATAAGTGAAAAGGAAGTCCCTGCCAACACGCCAATAGTTGCTAACATTCGAGCGTTTTCTTTTAATTGAACATATAAACGACTAATAGTTATCATATGGAGATCTTTGTAGTAAATAGATTTAACTTTTTTTAAACCAATTAATAAAATAGGTAGCCCTCCGTAAAAAAGAAAGTAGGTGCCCACTACACAACTAATTAAAATAAAAAAGCTGCCTTTAAGTAAACCAGTATCTACCCCTCCTAATGCTGTCATATAAGAGGTAAAATGACTGGCTTGCCAATACCCATACGCCAGTAATGATATTCCTCCTACTCCAATTAGCAAAAGAAAGAGGGGATATCTAGTAGAAGGAGTAGAGGGTTGATTTCTTTTAAATAATGTTACTAGACTAGTCCGATATAATCTAAATCCATTTTGGAAAAAAATAAAAAGAAAAACGAGCATAAAATCACGACTAACTTTTTTTAAAGCAACTAAAGAGAGGTAAAAGGGAAGTTTTAAGTTTAATAACATTGCCTTACCTAAAATAAGCCCAAATAATTTAGAAAAAACCCCTCCTAGTAACAAGCCAATTACTAAAGAAGTACCACTTAAATACATCATTTCTAAAAAAAGCAACTGAATAATTTGGGATTTTCTCATACCAAGAACTGTATACAAACCAAATTCCTTATGACGCTGATTCATAAAAAAATGATTAGCACTTATCATAAAAACAACCAAAAATAACAAAATAATCCCACTACCCAACTGAAGTCCAGTAGTAATCGATTGACTACTAGTTATTTTTTCTAATTCAGGATAATCCATCATAGTTAAAAAACTATAATAGACCATCACTGAAAAAGACATATTTAATAAGTATAAAAAATAAATATGAAATTGGCGAAAAATATTTTTTCTAGCCAGTTTAAATATCTGCATAAAACTGACCTCCTCCAATCGTCATCTGCATATCCATAATCTGTTTAAAAAATTCTTTTCGGCTATTTTCTTTAACTAACTCAGCAAAGATTACTCCATCTTTAATAAATAAAATTCGTTGACAATAACTAGCTGTAAAAGCATCATGAGTTACCATTAAAATACTTGTCTGATAACTTTTATTTAATCCAGTTAAATGTTGAAGAAGCTCAGTGGCAGACTTAGAATCTAAAGATCCAGTAGGCTCATCAGCAAATAATAAAATAGGCTCTGTAATCATAGCTCTGGCTGCTGCTACCCGTTGTTTTTGACCAATGGAAATATCAGCTGGCATTCTTTCTAAGATAGAGTGAATATTAAGCACACCACTAAGGTCTTTGACTCTCTTTTCCATCTCACTCACGGCAACTCGTTGTAAAGACAAAGGTAGTAAAATATTATCTTTCACTGTTAAGGAATCAATCAAATTAAAATCTTGAAAAATAAATCCTAATTTCTTTTGCCTTAGTTGACTTAATTTTCCTTCCCTCATCCCTGTGATTTCTTGTTGATCCAACCAAATTTTTCCAGAAGAAGGCTTATCAATCGTTGCTAAACTATTAAGTAACGTAGTTTTACCTGCTCCACTTGGCCCCATAATTCCAACAAATTCACCTTTCTCTATTGAAAAAGAAATATTGCTTAACACATCTATTTGATTAAACCGATGTCCATACTTTTTAGACACATGCTCTGCCCGAATTATTTCAACCAATTAATCTCACTCCTTAGACTTTTTCTACTATATTATTAAACTTATTATACAAAGAAAGAGTTGGACTTGTCACACCTGTTAATAATTAGTATGATTACTTTAAGTGTTTCAGAAATTGTGTGTTAATAAAGGAGTCAAAATGATGAAACCGTCAAATTGGAAAAAACTTATTAAAAACCCACTTGTGATTATCCATTTAATTTTAATTATATTGACTAGTTATTTGCTAGGGACTACGATTTATGGTTTTTGGACACAAACTAAAAATCCTATCTTACCCTATCAAGACAAAAAACAAGAAACAACTAGTTCAACTAAAGAAAAGAAAAAAGAAAGCAAAAAAACTAAAAACACGAAAGAAACTAAAGAAACAGAACAATCTGATAAAACAAAACAGACTAATAACACAACAAAGAGTAAAGCAAAACCCTTAGAAAAACCCACTGCTAAACTGCCTTGGGATAAAAAAACTACGACAAGTTCTGATAGACAAAAAGAAAAGGAAACAGAGAAAAACACTACTAAGGAAAGCGAAACTAAAACGAAATTACCTACCACAGAACAAAATATTACTTACAAAACAAAAGTTACTGAAAAAGATGCTTTTGATGATGAAATTTTCTATCAATATCAATTAGATAAAACCTTAAATCCTAAAGATAGTTTTCAAGTACAGCTGCAAACAGTCAACGTGGCAAAAATGAGTCCAGACTCAATGAAGGCAATTGATTTAAAAGGAGAAGGTGTGGTTGATTTAATGTTTCTTATCGAAAATAAAGGAAAAGAAACTGTGGCTATTCAACCTAGCAAAACGAGTGTAACAATTGATGGAAACAAAACAAAAGAACTTAAAACTACTTTGAGAGATGCTGATTTGAAAGAATCTGACCAACAACATGGTAGCTTATCTATACCTATTGCTAAATGGCCAAAAGAAGATACTATTAAAAAAATTCAATTCGATTGGTTTAATCAAACTCCTAAAGAAAAACAGGTCTTTCATGTAACCATCGAACTACAAGAAGAGTAAAAGCTAAGTCTTTTACTCTTTTTATACAAAAAACACTCTAAAAAGAGAGGATGTCACCATGTTTAAACTATTAATTATTGAAGATGACCAGGATATTCGCCATCTTTTAAGTGAAGCACTTCAAAAATGGAATTTTGAAACAGCCTGTGTAACAGATTTTCACCAAGTGTTAACAGATTTTTTAGACTACCAACCTCATTTAGTTTTATTAGATATTAATTTACCTGCTTATGATGGTTTTTATTGGTGTCAAAAAATTAGAGAAATCTCCAAAGTCCCTATTATTTTTCTATCTAGCCGTCAAACTAACATGGATATGATTATGGCTATGAATATGGGAGGAGATGACTTTGTTAATAAACCTTTTTCTATGGATATTCTTATCGCTAAAATCCAAGCACTACTCAGACGAACTTATAATTATACGGAACAAACCACTACAGTCTTAGAGCACAATGGTTTATTGCTTAATATCGAAAATAGCACCATGACCATTCAAGAACAGGTAGTTGATTTAAGTAAAAATGAATACCAGTTGCTTTATCATCTGATGAAGCATCACGGCAAAATTGTTAGCCGAGAAAAACTTTTACGAGCAATCTGGGATGATGAACGTTTTGTAGATGACAATACCTTAACCGTCAATATTAATCGTTTACGAAAAAAAATCGAGCAAGCCGGTCTAACTCATTATATTGAAACTAAAGTGGGACAAGGATACATCATTCCTTGATCAGTAAGGAGGTACTCTCATGTCTTTTTTTCATTTTTTAATAGATCAACTAGCCACTCTTATCTTCACATTAATATTATGGCTACTAAGTTGTTTGATAATTTGGTTAACCCCTGATGTTATCTTCTCATGGGAAACAGTAGCTTACTTAGCAGTTTTATATAGCATAGTCTTAACTATTCATTTGTTAATTCGTTACTCTAAGAAAAAAAACTGGTGGTCTTTTTTTAAAAAAACGCAAGAAGAACAAGATTATTTTACTAACTATTTAGAATTAGCCCAGTCCCATGAGGACATCCTTATTCAAGAATATTTAAATCAAGCCATCAATGAGCATCGAGATATTTTGACTAAAACGCTTAATAAACAACAAGAGCAACAAGAGTTTATCGACAGTTGGGTGCATGAAATTAAATTACCTTTAGCTTCATTAAGATTACTAGGTGAAGCCTTACAAGATGATTTAACCGATCAACATTTTTATCAAATGGAACACAGTCTTAAACAAATTGAAAGTTACGTGGATCAAGTTTTATACTATGCTCGGCTAGACAGCTTTTCAAAAGACTACTTAATCCAAGAGTGTCAATTAAAGCA
Organism: Vagococcus humatus; assembly: GCF_003950325.1. Lineage (GTDB taxonomy): Bacteria > Bacillota > Bacilli > Lactobacillales > Vagococcaceae > Vagococcus_C > Vagococcus_C humatus. Next base: position 157,586 of record NZ_PXZH01000002.1, on the reverse strand, counting down.
GTTAATCATCCCCATCCTCCGAGAAAATGCTCATTACTTTATCCAAAAGAACTTACATTATGAAATGATTGGTGAGGATCAAGTTGTTTTAACTGATCAAAAATGGCTTTCCTTTATCCTAAAACAAATTATCAGCAATAGCATTAAGTACACGGCAGAAGGTGGCTCACTTAAAATTAAGCTCTATCAAAATAGCCAAGGTACTTGGCTAAGCATTGAAGATAACGGTATAGGAATTCCGCTCCATGAACAGCGGCGTATTTTTGATAAAGGATTTACAGGCAGCCATGGTCGCTCTTTAAATAAGCAATCTACAGGACTTGGTCTATACTTAGCTAAAGAGCTTTGTGAGAAATTAGGTCATCAAATATTTGTTGAATCAGAACTTAACCAAGGAACGACTATTCAAATTTTATTTCCATACTTAACTTACTTTACTCAAGATAATGAAGAAAAACTAATCTCTTCCCATTAAAAAAAAACTTACCAATCATTCTCATGATTGGTAAGTTTTTTATTTATGATTAAATGTCTTTTTTGATAGGTTCATAGGTTTCCGTTGCATCGGTACACTTAGCCCACAGAATAGCTTGACCTTGCTCTAGTGAAGGGACAACATCAATAATTCGTTGATTGCTACTACCTCTAAATTGTAAATTTAAATTTTTTTGTCCTAGTATAAACGGGCCATCTACTAAGACATCTAGATAAGATAATAACTCTTGTTTATCTGGTGTTTCCTCTAGCAATTGTTCTAAAGTATACCCTGACCAAGCCCAAATATCTTTACTATCACCGAATTCTATTCGAATGCGTTTAACTAAAGATAAACAAACTTCTGTATTTAAAAAAGGTTCGCCACCTAAAAGAGTCATACCTTGAACATAATCTTGACTTAAATCAGCTATAATCTGATCTTCCAGTTCTTTTGTATATGGAACTCCGTAATTAAAGTTTTGGATAGCTCGGTTATAACATCCTTCACAGGCAAATAAACAGCCACTGACATACAAACTACAGCGAACTCCTTCACCATCAACAAAATTAAATGCTTTATAATCTGCAATTTGTTGTTTGCTTACGTTTTTAGATTCCCATTCTCTTAAATTAGGTTGTCGAACAGTTATTTTGCTCATTATATTATCTACCTTCCATATAGATGAAAGACTACTTGATTACCATCAAATAGTCTTTATCTGTTTCAGCTATTTATTTCATATGTTTAACACGAGAAGAAATTTCTTTATGACGACCATGAACCATTGGACGAGCTTGAGGATTACCTAGATAGCCACAAGTACGTTTAACAACATCACAAGTCTTAGGATCTGTATTACCACATTGTGGGCATTTAAATCCTCGTTCTGTTGGTTCAAAATCTCCTTCAAAACCACAAGCATAGCAATGATCAATTGGTGTGTTAGTTCCAAGATAACCAATTTTATCATAAGAATAATCCCAAACAGCTTCTAAAGCTTTTGGATTTTGTTGTAAAACAGGATATTCACAGTAATGAATAAAACCACCTGAACAGTATTGTGGATAATCTTTTTCAAAATCTAATTTTTCAAAAGGAGTTGGGTTTTTACGGACATCATAATGGAAACTATTTGTATAGTAATCTTTATCAGTAATGTCTGGTACAACACCAAATTTTTCTCGGTCTAATCGGCAGAAACGATCGGTTAAGCTTTCACTTGGAGTTGAATAAACACTAAAGTGATAGCCGTATTCATTTCCCCAGTCATCTGCATGAGCTTTTAAAGAACGCATAATATCTAAAGTGAATTCTTTGGCTTCAGGATTATGTTCCCATTCTCCACCGTAAAATTCTGTTGCTACTTCATAAAGACCAATGTAACCTAAAGAAACTGTAGCACGTTTACCTTTAAACAGTTCATCAACAGATTCCCCACGTTTTAATCTCTTGCCAAAAGCACCATACATATAAAGAATAGGCGCATTTTCCGGTGTTGCTTCTTTACAACGATTCACTCGGAAAACTAAAGCATCTTTTGCTATAGTTAGACGTTCTTCAAATAGTTGCCAGAATTTATCTTTATCTCCTTCAGATTCAAGAGCAATTCTTGGTAAGTTAAGTGTAACTACGCCTAAATTCATCCGTCCAGAATTAACTTCTTGACCATTTTCATCTTTCCAGCCTTGTAAGAATGAGCGGCAACCCATTGGTGCTTTAAAACTTCCTGTTAATTCAACTAACTTATCATAGTTTAAAATATCTGGATACATCCGTTTAGTCGCACATTCTACTGCCAATTGTTTGATATCGTAGTTAGGATCTCCTGGTTGACGGTTTACCCCTTCTTTAATAGAAAAGATTAACTTAGGAAAAATAGCAGTTCGGTGTTCTTGTCCTAAACCTTTAATCCGAATTTGAAGAATAGATTTTTGAATTTCACGTTCAAACCAATCTGTTCCTAAACCAAAACCTAAAGAAGTAAAAGGTGTTTGACCATTTGAGGTAAACAACGTGTTAATTTCATATTCCAAACTTTGCATAGCATCATAAATATCTTTACTTGTTTTAGCTTTCGCATAAGCATCGTGTTGGGCTTCATCTTCAATCCAATTTTTAGCATCTGCTAAATGTTTTTCATAATTTTTACGAGCAAAAGGTGCTAGTAATTCATCTATTCGGTCTGCTGAACATCCTCCGTATTGACTAGATGCTACATTGGCAATAATTTGAGAAATTTGAGCGGTTGCTGTTTGAATAGATTTAGGAGATTCTACATCAGCATTGCCTATTTTAAAGCCATTGTTTAACATGCTGTAAAAATCGATTAAACAGCAATTAGTCATCGGTGTGTAGGGATGGTAATCTAAATCATGATAGTGAATGTCCCCTTTTTGATGAGCATTTGCTACATGAGGTGGTAACATTTTTAATCCAATTGATTTTCCAACAATCCCTGCAGTTAAATCTCGTTGTGTATTAAACACATCACTATCTTTATTAGCATTTTCATTAACCACTGTTTGATCTTTATTTAATAATTTGCCAATTGTAAAGTTAATATCAGTTGCTTTACTACGTTCAAAATCTCGTTGTGTTCGGTAGTTAATATATTCTTTTGCTAGATCATAGGCTTGTTCATCCAACAAAGTATGCTCTACTATATTTTGAACTTCATAAATTTTAATGTCTTTAGTGAAACGTTCTTTAATTTCAGTCAACACTAAATTAGTTATATGTTGAATTTGTGCTTGTGTTAGTGGATTAATTTCTCCGTGAATACTTTCTTCAGCTTTTAATAGTGCACCGTAAATTTTCTTTTCATCAAAATCAACAAGGCGTCCATCTCTTTTTACCACTTTTATATTATCTAAAGACGTGTCAAAGGTCACATCTTCTTCTGTTTCATAAGCAAATCCCATCATTATCATCGACCCCTTTTGTTAAGTTCTATAATCTATTCTAAACGAACTAGTGTTTTTATTCAACTATATATAGGGCTAATTTTATTAAAAAAAGGCCTTGACAACTATATATTGTGTTAACCTTATGAAACAAGTTATTATTAAATAACAAAAAATAGAGATATCCATAATTGGATATCTCTATTTGATCAATGTCTTATTGACTGATTAAGCAATTGCTTTTTTAGCTTCTTCTGCTAATGCAGTGAAAGCTGTAGCATCATTAACAGCTAAGTCAGCTAGCATTTTACGGTTAATATCAATTCCTGCAACTTTTAAGCCATGCATCATTTTGCTGTAGCTTAAACCATTCATACGTGCAGCAGCGTTGATACGTGCAATCCATAATTTACGGAAGTCACGTTTTTTCTGACGACGATCTCTATAAGCGTAGCTATAAGATTTCATCACTTGTTCTTTTGCTGTTTTATATAATGTATGTTTTGAACCGTAGTAGCCTTTTGCTAACTTCAGTGTTTTTTTACGACGTTGGCGAGTTACTGATCCACCTTTGACACGTGCCATGTTAAATTCCTCCTTGGATATTTCCTAATTTACATTTAATGTGTGTTCCACGTAAGCTTCTTAATTATTTATTTATTTTTTTAAGTAAGCTAATTGTTGACGAATACGTTTGTAATCGCCTGCTGATACCATTGCTGGACGACGTAATTGACGACGTTGTTTTTTAGTTTTTCCGTGGAAACGGTGACTAGTAAATGCACGGTAACGTTTTAAGCCGCCGCCACCTGTACGTTTAACGCGTTTAGCTAATCCGCGGTGTGTTTTTTGTTTTGGCATAGTTTTTTCCTCCTCAAAGTCTTCTTACTTATCAGTTTTTGGTGCTAGCATTAGAAACATGCTTCTGCCTTCCATTTTTGGTTTAACTTCAACATCAGCAATATCCTTTGTTTCATCTGCAAAGCGAGTTAAGACATCCTGACCAATTTGCTTATGAGTAATCGCACGACCTCTAAAGCGAATTGACGCTTTAACTTTATCGCCCTTTTCTAAGAACTTACGTGCTTGACGTAATTTCGTGTTAAAGTCATTTTGCTCAATAGTTGGACTAAGTCTAACCTCTTTCACATTAATAACTTTTTGTTTTTTACGAGCCTCACGCGCTTTCTTTTGTTGCTCATAGCGATATTTACCATGATCCATTATACGAGCAACTGGTGGCTTAGCATTAGGTGCAACTAGAACCAAATCTAAGTTAGCTTGTTCAGCAATACGTAAAGCTTCCGCTTTTGTTTTAACCCCTAATTGTTCTCCACTATCTGAAATCAATCGCAACTCACGTGCACGAATTCCGTCATTTACCATCATATCTTTTGCTATGGTCATTCACCTCTCTAGTATTATTAAGAGAAATAAGGCAGAAAAAAAGAGTTCTTTTTAATAAAGAACCCGCAAATAACTAGAGATTACTCTCTAGAAAAAAATATCAAGCCCAGAGACAAATGTCATCTAAGGCGAGAAGCGGGTGCTTCTGCTTCATTCTCAACTTCTATATTGTAGCAAATCCTAAACTTCTTGTCAACAAGAAAAAAAGATTAGCCCTGAGGACTAATCTTTTTTGCGAAATGGTTTACGAGTTTGACGTGCTTTTTGTTGTTCACGTTCTTTTTCTTTTTCTTCTTCACTACGAGTATCTTCTAAAGTGGCTTTACGAGAAGCGTTAATTCGACCTTGTTTATCAATCTCAGTTACTTTTACTAAGATTTCTTCTCCTAGGCTAACAACATCTTCTACTTTATTTACTCGTTCATGAGCTAATTGTGAAATATGAACTAGGGCATCTTTACCCCGAGCAACATTAACAAAAGCTCCGAATTTTTCAATACGAACGACTTTACCTAAATAGATTTCACCAATTTTAATTTCTTTAGTGATATCTTGAATAATACTAATAGCTTTTTTAATCATTGCAGCATCTGAAGAAGCTACACTAACTTTACCATCTTGATCAATATCGATTTGAACCCCAGTTTCATCAATAATGCTATTAATAGTGTCTCCACCTTTACCAATAACATCCTTAATTTTAGCAGGATCAATCATAATCATTTCAATTTTCGGTGCATAAGGACTTAATTCTTCACGAGGTGCATCAATTGCACTAGTTAACACATCTAAAATTTCCATCCGTGCTTTTTTAGCTTGAGCTAGAGCTTCTGTTAAAATTTGTTCTGTGATACCTTCAATTTTAATGTCCATTTGTAAAGCTGTAATACCTTCTTTAGTTCCAGCTACTTTAAAGTCCATATCCCCTAAATGGTCTTCCATTCCTTGAATATCAGTTAAAATAGTGTAATCAGAACCATCCATAACAAGTCCCATCGCGATTCCTGCTACTGGTGCTTTAATTGGCACACCTGCATCCATTAACGCTAAAGTTCCTGCACAAATACTTGCTTGAGATGATGAACCATTTGATTCTAACACTTCTGCTACCAAACGAATCATATATGGAAATTCTTCTTCTGATGGAATAACTTGAGCTAAAGCTCGTTCACCAAGTGCACCGTGACCAATTTCACGACGACCAGGAGAGCGCATTGGTCCAGTTGATCCAACACAAAATTGTGGGAAATTATAATGATGAATGAATCGTTTGCTTTCTTCCACACCTAAGCCATCAATAATTTGGTGTTCTCCAAGTGGAGCTAATGTAGCTGCTGATAAAGCTTGTGTTTGTCCTCGAGTGAATAAACCAGAACCATGAACACGAGGTAATAAACCAACCTCTGCAGCTAATGGACGAATTTCATCAATATTACGACCATCAGGACGTACTTTCTCCACAGTAATTAAACGACGAACTTCCGTTTTTTCCATGTTTTCTAAAATTTGACGAACTTCTTTCATCAACTTAGCTAAATCTTCTTCTGATGCAAATTTTTCTTCATATAAAGCAGTAATTTCTTCTTTTAATGCGTCAATATTTGCTTCACGAGCTAATTTTTCTTCTGTTTGGATAGCTTCTACCATACGTTTTTGATATGTTTGGTTAATTTCTTCTTCTAAATCAGCATCAATTTGTAGAAGTTGAATAGCCATTTTTTCTTTGCCAATTTCTTTAGCAATTTCTTGTTGGAAAGCTACTAATTCTTTTACTACATTATGTCCGAATAAAAGAGCTCCTAACATGTCTTCTTCTGATACTTCTTTAGCACCACTTTCAACCATGTTAATAGCATCTTTTGTTCCAGCTACTGTTAATTCAATATCTGTTTGTTCAACTTGTTCAACAGTTGGATTGATTACATATTCTCCGTCAATTCTACCAACATGTACTCCAGCAATTGGACCATTAAAAGGAATATCTGAAATACATAGTGCTAAAGAAGAACCTAACATAGCTGCCATATCTGGTGCGCAATCTTGTTCCACACTCATAACCACGTTAGTAATTTGAACTTCATTTCGGAAGCCATCTTCAAACATTGGACGAATTGGACGGTCGATTAGACGAGCTGTTAAAGTCGCTTGTTCACTTGGACGACCTTCACGTTTAATAAAACCACCAGGTACTTTACCTACTGCATACATTTTTTCCTCATAGTTAACTGTTAATGGGAAAAAGTCAACATCTTTAGCTTCTTTTGAAGCCACAGCTGCACTTAAAACAACTGTATCACCATAGCGAACTAAAACAGCACCGTTGGCTTGTTTAGCTAGTTGGCCGATTTCAACTGATAAAGGTCTACCCCCTAAGGTAGTAGAAAATACTCGTTTTTCTGAATTCATGGGTCTCCTCTTTTCTATTAGGGAAAACGCGTGTGTGCTACTAAACAAAGATCAATCCGTTAATCTTTAAAAGATTCATCTTTGCATAGTAGTATCACGAATCACGTTTTCAATTATTTTTCTCTCATCATACTAAAAGAAAGCGAGACTCATATGAATCTCACTTTCTAGCGTTGTGCAAAAATTAACGACGTAAGCCTAAACGTTGGATTAAGTCGCGGTAACGTTGGATATCTTTTTTACGTAAGTAAGCTAATAAGTTACGACGATGACCAACTTTACGCATTAAACCACGGTAAGAATGATGATCTTTTTTGTGGGCATGTGCGTGTTCATTCAGATGATTGATTTCTTCTGTTAATACAGCGATTTGTACTTCTGGAGAACCAGTATCTCCTTCATGACGAGCATATGCTTTAATGATTTCGTTTTTTCTTTCTTTTGAAATTGCCATGTTTATTCACCTCTTCTAAATATTAGTCGTTCTCCTAAAACTGAGTAAATCGTTGGTGATTCGACAAACCAAGTAGTAGGAATACGTACAGTCATACTTTACATGAACCTACTATTAAATGCAAGTAAAAGTTGCTTTTTTCAACCCTTACTTCTTGAAATATGTTACAATCTATAATTGAAAAGAAAGTAAAGGAGTGATAATTATGCTTACGATGAAAGATGTGATCCGAGAAGGTCATCCTACTTTACGTGAAACAGCCAAAGAGTTAACTTTTCCTCTAACTGATGAAGAAAAACAATTAGGTGAAGATATGCTCATCTTTTTAAAAAATAGTCAAGATCCTGAATTAGCTGAAAAATATGAACTACGGGGTGGTGTTGGTTTAGCTGCTCCACAATTAAATGTAGCTAAACGTTTAATTGCCGTTCATGTTCCAAGTTTAAATCCAGAAAAAGAGGAAGCTTCTTTAAGTGTTGTAATGGTTAACCCTAAAATCATTAGCCATTCTGTCCAAGATGCTTGTCTAAAAGATGGAGAAGGCTGTTTGTCTGTAGATCGTGATGTGCCTGGCTATGTTGTTCGTCATGCTAGAGCTACGGTTACCTATCAAGATTTAGAAGGAAATTCTCATAAAGTTAAGTTGAAAAATTACGAAGCTATTGTGGTACAACATGAAATTGATCATCTAAATGGTATTATGTTTTATGATCATATTAATGAACAAAATCCATTTGGAGTATCTTCTGATGTATTAATTCTTGAATAGCAAAAAACGATTTGCCAATATTGGCAAATCGTTTTTTTAGTGAATTTTATATAAATGAGAAAAACAAAGAGCTTTTTCTTTACTTTTCTCACAGATACATAACTAACCAAACAAATGCATGATAAAACGCATCATAAGAGGAGCTACAAATACTGTGACCAACCCAGTGACGCCAATTGCTAAACCAGACATAGCACCTTCCACTTCCCCTAATTCCATCGCTTTAGTTGTTCCAATCGCATGAGCTGAACTACCAATCGCAATGCCTTTTGCTACAGGTTCTTCAATGCGACAAATTTTAAGAATGGTTGGACTAATGATTGCGCCAATAATCCCTGTCACAATAACTACAATTAACGTAACAGTTGGCACACCTTTCATCTTATCAGCAATATCAATCGCTATAGCAGTCGTAACAGATTTAGGCATTAAAGAAGCTGTCAAGCTGTGATCTAATCTGAAAACAATCGCTAAAATTCCTGTTAAAAAAGTACTAAAAAAAGTTCCTACCATAATTCCTACCATAATAGACCGAGCATGATGTTGCAATAAATGAAAAGATTTGTACAAAGGAATAGCCAATGCTACTGTAGCTGGCGCAATTAGCATATTTAAAATTTGACCACCTTGATAATAATGTTCATAAGAAATATGGGTAACTTTTAAAAAAATAATTACTAAAATCATAGCAACAATTAACGGATTAAAAACTGGATGTTTCAATTTTTTAGCAATTAATTTAGCTACTAGAAACATACCAATGGATAGTATCAAACCAAATAACGGATTATTAGTCAACTGAGACAACACGTGTTTTTTCCTCCCTAATCATTTTCGTTTCTTTTTTCATTACATGCTCTGAAAGATCCCCTTCAAAACGTCGCTTCACTTGTTGAACAGTGAACCCAACTAGACCAATCGTAAATGCAGTCACAATTAATGTAATCAAAAGTAATAACCACCAAGTGTCTTTTATAACTGGAAAATAAACCATAATGCCAACCCCTGCTGGTAAAAAGAAAATACTAAGATTATCTAAAAGAAATTGGCCAACTGTGTCCACATGTTTGACTTTTAACAAGTTGAAATAAAGAGCTAGAAACAGTAAAACCATGCCAATCACACTTCCTGGAATCGGTAAGTGAAAACCATGAGAAATCAACTCTCCTAGATAGGTAAAACTGATAATCCATAAAAATTCTCGAAATAACTTCATTTAACATTCCCCCAAACGTACTGGCTCTATTATATAGCAAACTCATGAAAAATGTTAATCTTTTTGAAAACTTTTTGAAAATTTCAACATTCTTTATAAAAAATTATCCTTGACGAACAGACCATTTATCCTGTATAATGGCTATTGTGTAAAATAATGCAGCTAGAAAATAGTAAGTTCGTCAACAGTTTATCGCCAGTTTTGGTGCAATTGTGTAACCGCGGCTGCAAAGGTGAAGATTGAAGGATAAACTGCACGATTACAAAATTTTCAAGAAATTATTTTACTCCAAAAAATACTTATATTCATTGGAGGAATACAAATGTCTCGTTATACAGGACCAAGTTGGAAAATATCTCGTCGTTTAGGTATCTCATTATCAGGTACAGGTAAAGAATTAGCTCGTCGTCCATACGCTCCAGGACAACACGGACCAAACAGCCGTGGCAAAAAATCAGAATACGGTCAACAATTAACTGAAAAACAAAAATTACGTCATATGTACGGCATGAACGAACGTCAATTCGTTAACCTATTTATTAAAGCTGGTAAAATCAAAGAAGGTAAACACGGTGTTAACTTTATGATTTTATTAGAACAACGTTTAGACAACATTGTTTACCGTTTAGGTTTAGCAACAACTCGTCGTCAAGCTCGTCAATTAGTTAACCATGGTCATATCGAAGTAGATGGCAAACGTGTTGACATCCCTTCATATCATGTTGAAGTTGGTCAAGTTGTTTCTGTACGTGAACGCTCTAAAGACTTAACAGTTGTTAAAGAAGCAGTTGAAACTTCAGTAGCTAACCCAGCTTACGTTACTTTTGATGATGAAAAATTAGCAGGTAGCTTAACTCGTTTACCTGAACGTGATGAATTAACACCAGATGTTGATGAATCATTCATCGTTGAATTCTACAACAAAATTCTTTAAGATTATACACAGAAAACCATTTTTCTTTCGAAAAATGGTTTTTTTATTTGGTATAAAAAAATTTTCGTTTTAATTGTTTAGGTAGCAAGACCACTTCAATAGTTAGCTTCTCTTTAGTCATATCATAATGAGTCTCCCCTAAATTATATGTAATACTCCCTTTTATTTCTCCTCTTTGTTGACTTAACCATGTTTCCTTAACTTCCCCATAAGTCATTTGACTCAAAATTAACATAGTATAATATTGATTAAGCTCATAATACTCTGATAAATGTTCTTGATAACGATTTAAACTAACAGAAAAAATAGCTAATAAAATGCCAACCATAATAATAGTAGAAAAGAAAATACCTCCTGCATACTTACGGTTTAGAAATGGCCAATGACGCTTGATACTGTTTTTGATTAGTAAAAACAAGTTGAATAACTACCTCCTGTCTTTTTTCTTCTACTTTCCAAGAAGAGACATTCATTAGTAAAGGTTGATACCCTTTATTTTTTTCCTTCTTAATCTTCTGATTTGCTAATTTAATAAAAGTAGTTACCCAAATATTATCCTCTCCATCTTTTAATTCTTTAAACACTATGGTATTTTTCTCAACTCGAACCTCTTTCCCGCCTGCTATTTCATTTTCTAATTGAAGCAAAAATATATGCCATTCAATTTGCTGATGATAATCTGCCTGTCTCAAAACATTACGTGACATACCGACTAAATAGGTAAATAATTGAAATAAGAGACAAACAATCAATAAAGCAACCAAACTTTCAATCAAGGTAACACCCTGGTAACACTTACTTTTTTTCATAACTTTTCAATCTCTCAATCTTTAGCTGGGAATCGCCTAAACACTCCCCTGTAATAAGAATATGATCAATAGCTATATCTGAATAAGCCCCCTCGGACACAAGAGTTCCTGTCGCTAAGTTTTTCTCACCAAAGTCGATTTGATTCGTTACTCTATACTGAGTGACTAATTCATACATGTAGCGACTAGCTTCCAATTTTCTAATCTGTTGCTGTTTTTGTTCACTCATTAAGGTTATAGTAGAACATACAATCAAACTTAAACTAACTAGTAACATAAAAGAAAGACTACTTTCTAACAGCAGGAATCCTGGATATTTTCTTTTCATATTTGCCACTTCCTAATTGAAACTGATAAACAATTTTTTCTTGGTGTTGGTGATCTGTAAATGTGAGTTTAATGATTTGACTAATATTACCAGAATACGCTAAAAAAACTAAATGACTATCTTGTAATCCGGTCACTTTAGTAGGAATATTTAAGCTTTCTTCTAGCGGCTGCTGATCTAATTTAAAAAAGTGCCAGTCTACTTTATCGTTACTAAAAAGTATATTGACATAACTCGGCCGCCCAGAAATAATCGCTTGTTCTTGTGCTTTAAGTAATTTTTGCTCAAAGCTTTGAAAAAAGATAGTTGTTTGGATATTTTCCTCCCAATAACGAGTATATAACACAGGCATCAGCCATATAATAGTGATGATTAATAAGACTAGTAAAGATTCAATTAAAGTAAAGCTAGCTAATTTCTTATTTATCCAAATCATCAATATTTGGGTATAATGTTTTAGCTTTTTCAATTTGGTCTTGGTTCAAATAACTACTTAATTCATCCCATGTACTTAATTTATTGTTAGTATCCATTTCATATAAATGGACTTGTGTTCGCAAAACTTCAGTAAAAGCAGCATCTCCTTGCTTCACAATACTATCTTTTCTACTAGTCAGTTGGGGAACAATCAGTAGTAGCAGAACAGAAATAATAAACAAAACAATCAACATTTCTATTAATGTAAATCCTCGATATTTTTTCTTTTTCATAAAAATTGATTAACCTCCTGATAAATTGGTAATAATAAAGACAGATATAAACCTAAAATCATAAATGCTACTAAACATAACATTAATGGTTGAATCAAAGCTAAACGCTTTTCCATTTTAGCAAACATTAATTGCCATAGCCGATACCCATAAATCATTAATTCTTCTCCTAATTTCCCTTTAATCACCCCTTGACTAATAATTATCGGTAACTCTTTTTGAAAAAATGGATAGGTACTGAGTATTTCTCCAAAATCTTCTCCCTTCTCTAATTTTTTCTGAATGGATTGACTTAATTCGTACATAAATGAGGCTCGCTTTTCTTGTAACATCATCTCAACAATCGTTTTATAATCTATTTCTTGCGCAAAAAACCTCCCCCATTCAAATGCAAAAAATGCTGTTACATACTGTTTATAAAAAGAACCGTACACAGGTAATCTACTTAAAAATTTAGCTTTGTCTAACTTGTTTTTATGCTTAAAATAAAAAGAAAAAATAGCGATAAGACAGATACTGAATATTAGTAGCCCAACTAATAGATTAGGCAATAAATCAATCGTCTTTAACAATACATTTTGTGTTTCTCCAGAACTTAGCTGTCTTAAATTTGGTAATAAAAAATATTTAAGACCTAACAACATACCTATAACAAACAATAAAAGTAAACTAGGATAGGCTAAAATTTTTGAACACAATGCTTTTTGTTTATTCAAACTAGTCATTTGCATATTAATTTGTTGAAACGTTTGGAGAATATTACCATGTATTTCAGCAAAATAAATTTGAGTCAGATAGTCTGAAGCAAAACCAAAATCAGCAAATATTTTGGTTAAACTTTCTCCTTGAGACAATAACTGTTGGGTATGTTGAAATTGACTTATTTCTATAACGCCTATCTTGTGTAGAAAATGAAAGGATTCTTGAATAGAAAAACCATGCTCAAGTAATTCCCCTAACAAGTGGATAAATGTTTCTTGTTTTTGTTTTTTAAACTTGAACTTACCATTAAAGCCACTCTTCATAAAAAACAGCCGTTGAAATGAATCCATACGCCCAGATTTTTTGTAAGTTTTTTTGCCAAGTTTTTTTCGAACTTTTTTTCTTGCGCTCACCGGCATGTCCTTTCCTCCTTTGTTTCGGGAATAACATATCAAATAACACTCCATACTGGATTCTATTATTAGCTATTTGAGATAATGGCTCATAATGAGGAAGAATCCTCTGATAAACAACTCCTCCTAAACATTGCTCTAGCTCCTCTTTACCAATCCCTAATTCAATCAGTCGCTCCCAAACTCCTTCTTTACTTGAACTATGTAAAGTAGATAAAACTAGATGGCCAGTTAATGCAGCACGAATAGCTGCTCTAGCCGTTTGAGTATCCCTAATTTCTCCAATGATTAATACATCTGGTCGGTGTCTTAAACATAGTTTGATCAGTGCTTCATAAGTTAACGCTATTTTTTCATTTACTTGTAGTTGTAAAAAAAGTGGTTCCGTTATTTCAACAGGATCTTCTATACAAATCACTCGTGCCTGTTGTCCGTATATATTTTTGACTAACTCATACATAGTAGTGGTTTTCCCTGAACCTGTTGGGCCACTAAATATATAAAGACCTCTTTTTCCTAAGTGAGTTTGAATTGTTTCTAATTGTTTCGGTAAAAAATAATGATGCTGGTAGCCTTGCCCTTGATTATTATAAATAATACGCAAGACCAATGTTTCTTTTTGTTTAAAGTTAGCAACGGTTGAACATCTAATAAAATAACTTTGTTTATTTATCTTAAAAGAGTAAGAACCTGCTTGAATTAGCCGTTTTTCAGATACGTCCATTCCTCCCATAAACTTAAAGTAACCAATAACTTGCTGGGCTTTCTCTTCACTCAATGTCATAAATACCTGATGTTTTTGTTGGATTCTGAAAAACAATTGATACCCCTCTTGATGAGGAAATAAATAAATATCGCTAACAAATTGTTTCATTGCTGCTATTAAAATAGACTCACTTAACGTTTTAATATCCACCCTAATCACCTCACTATTAACATTAATCAAAAGAAAAAAAAAGCACGAAAAATCTTTTATAAGATTTTTCGTGCTTTCTAACTTAATTTAATAGCTTATTCAGCTGATGTGAAAACTTCTGATACATCATCATCATCTTCTAAAGCATCCACTAAATTATCTAATTGTTGTTGTTTTACTTCATCTAATTCAATAGTTGTTTGAGGAATCATCGTTAATTCTGCTTGAGCTAACTCATACTCTTCTTTTAAAGCATCTCTTACTTCTGTAAAAGCAGTCGCTTCTGTATAAATTTCAAATACTTCATCAGAAACTTCCATATCTTCTGCTCCCGCTTCTAAAATACTCATTAACATAGTATCTTCATCTACATCTAAACCTTCTCTAGCAATGGCAATATAACCTTTGCGGTCAAACATATAATTAACAGAGCCAGTCTCACCTAGAGAGCCTCCATTTTTATTAAACGCTACTCGAACATTAGTTGCTGTTCGGTTTCGATTATCTGTTAGAGTATGAACTAAAACAGCTACCCCGCCAGGTCCATATCCTTCATAGATAACTTCATCATAATTTTCTCCCTCGCCAGCAGAAGTTGCTTTTTTTATAGCTCGGTTCACGTTATCATTAGGCATGTTAGCTGCTTTTGCTTTATCTAAAACCATACGTAAAGATGGGTTATCACTAGGATCAGGACCGCCACTTTTTGCTGCCATATAAATTTCTCTAGATAACTTTTGAAAAATTTTACCACGTTTTGCATCCTGTGCATTTTTTCTTCCTTGAATATTACTCCATTTAGAATGTCCTGCCATTCTAATACACCCACTTTCAATATTTTACATTAAGCTACTTTATATCAAGTTTTAGAGCGCTTAACTATCCAAATGATAACACATATTACAATGGCTGTAAAAGCACCTACGCTATCTAAAGCAACATCTTGAAATAAAGGCGTTCGCCCACCTGTCAACATTTGATGAAACTCATCAGTTGCTGCATAACCTGTTGCAGCTAGCCAACTTATCACCCCTGTTAATAACAAGTGATTTATCCGAGGTTGTAACCCTAAAAATAGACTACCACCTATTATAAAGTAGGAGAAAAAATGAGCTCCTTTTCGAATGAAAAATTCAATAAAATGAAAATAGCCAGATTCCTCAATACTTATCGTACTGCCAGCATAGTGAATGACTGTTCCTGCTAATTTTTCCTTAAACGGTTCATTTTGTAGCAACCTATGCAAAGTAGAAATTTGAGACTGTTGTTCATAAGTTTGGGAAGAACTATAAAATAAAATCCCCATCATCACAAAGGCTACCAAGAAATAAATATCTGATTTGTTTCCTTTTTCTTTTTTTGCCACCTCAATCACCTCCTATTTATTGTACAAAAACTAGTGGTAAAAAGACACTATTTTTTGTTTTTCTGACAATTTCACTATTTTATATTATAATGAGAAACATATGAGAGGAGAAAAAGAAATGACTTATAAATTAATTTGGGATTTAGAAAGTATTTTTGCAGGAGGTAGCGAATCAGATGCCTTACGAAAACGATTAGACTTACTTCAACAACAAGTTACACAGTATAAAGATAGTGTTCAACAGTGGGAAACAGAAACTGATAGCCCAGAATTTCTAGTGTTTACTCAATTACTAAAAGAGTATGAAATAATATCAAAAGGTTTTTCAGAAACTATGAGTTTTGTTACAGCTTTACAATCTGCTAATGTTCACGATAAAAAAGCAAACACTTTATTAGGGGAACTTTTTCAGTTTGTTACAGAATTCAATGATGCACAAACTATTTTTAGTAAAAAAATAACTACTATTTCAGATGCAGATTGGGAATTATTGTTATCCACTTCTAGTATGAAAAAACAAGGTATCGCATTTAACTTAAAAGAAATTAGACGAGATGGCCAACGCTTACTTAGTGAAAAAGAAGAAAGCATCATCAACAACCTGTCAATTGATGGCTTTAATGCTTGGAGTGCTCATTATGATACGGTTGTTGCTTCCATCCATATTCCTTTTGAAGGAGAAGAATTATCAGTAGGACAAGCTTTTAACAAGATGATGGGAGATCCTAATCCAGAAGTCCGAAAAGAATTATTTGATAAATGGGAAAAAGCTTGGGAAGAAAAAGCTCCTATTTTTGCTGATATTTTAAATCATTTAGACGGCTTTAGATTAACTAATTATAAACTACATGGAGAAGATGACTTTTTAGTTAAACCATTAGAATATAACCGTTTAAAACGTGAAACATTAATGACTATGTGGGAAACGATTGCTAAAAACAAAGAACTAATGGTAGCTTACTTAACCAGAAAAGCACAATTATTTGGTAAAGATAAAATGGAATGGCAAGACCAAGATGCTCCTATTTTACTTGGAGATCTAAAAGAGAAACGTTTTTCTTTTGATCAAGCTGCAGAATTTATTATTGAAAACTTTAACCAATTTAGCCCTAAAATGGCCAAATTTGCCCAACATGCTTTTAATAATAGCTGGATTGAAGCAGAAGACCGTGCTGGAAAACGGCCAGGTGGTTATTGTACTAGTTTCTCCGAAAGTGAAGAATCTCGTATTTTCATGACCTACGGAGAATCCATTAATGAAGTCTCCACACTAGCTCACGAGTTAGGACATGCCTTTCATAGTGAAGTAATGTGGGACTTACCAGTAATGAGCCAAGATTACGCTATGAACGTAGCCGAAACTGCTAGTACCTTTGCAGAATTAATTGTGGCAGATGCTACACTTAAATCCGCTACATCTAAAGAAGAAAAAATTAATTTAATTGATGTTAAAATGCAAAATGCGATTGCAATGTTTATGAATATTCATGCGCGGTTTATTTTCGAATACAACTTCTATACTAAACGACAAAACCAAGTGTTATCTGATGAAGATATCACTACCTTAATGTTGGATGCTCAAAAAGAGGCTTACGCTAACTCATTAGCCACTTATCATCCACACTTTTGGGCAAGCAAACTTCATTTCTACATTGATGATGTTCCATTCTATAACTTCCCATATACATTTGGCTACTTATTTAGTTTAGGAATCTATGCTTATGCACAGCAACATACTGGAAACTTTGAAGATTCTTATATTGCTCTTTTAAGAGATACAGCTTCGATGACTACAGAAGAATTAGCTATGAAACATTTACAGGTAGATTTAACTCAACCAGATTTTTGGCAAGCGGATATTGATATTGTTAAAAAAGATATTGAAGAATTTCTAAGTTTGACTGAATCTTACTTATAAGAAAAAAGCCATCTAGTTAATTAACTAGATGGCTTTTATTTAGATTATTTTATAAAACTCTTACAGCAAAATCTGGTGCAAACCATTGGAAACTGCCATATGTAACAGTTTGTCCAGGTGCAGGAGCATGAATATAGCCACTACCACCAGTTGAAATAGCTACGTGATGTGTTCCACCTGCTGAACCCCAGAATAATAAATCTCCAGGTTGAGCTTGAGATAATGGTACTCTCACGCCTGAACTTTCTTGAGGAACAGTGTATCCACCAATATCACGACCAGTTACTTGTAAATAAACATAACGAGTTAAACCAGAGCAATCAAATGTATCAGGACCTTTAGCTCCCCAAACATATGGTTTACCAATATGTCTTTGTGCTTCAGCAACGATTGCTGCTCCAGAAGCATTAGCTGGTGGAGTTGGAACAGTTTGTTCCGGTACATTTTGTTCTGGAACAGTTTGTTCTGGTACGCTTGGTGCTGGGTTACTTGGTGCTGGATTGCTTGGTGCTGGGTTACTTGGTGCTGTTGGTTGTTGTCCAGCATCATCTTTAGACCCTTTTTGAGTTTGTTGTTCAGCAGCTAAGCGCTCAGATTCAGCTTTTTGACGAGCTTGCTCAGCACGTTTTTTCTCAGCATCTTCTTTTTGTTTTAAATAAGTTGATTTTTTACCTTGTTCAGTTTCTTTCTCAGCTGCAATGCCATTAACTAAAACGACTTGGTGTAATTCTTGATCTTCTAATTCACCTTTTTTACTTTCCAATTCAGCAGCATTTTGATTGATTTTTTCTAATTTTTCTTCAGTTGAGTCTTTTTTAATTTCCACTTCAGTTTTATCTGCTTCTTGTTGTTTCATTAAATCATTACTAGCACTTACTAATTTTGAAGCAGCTGCTACACGAGTAATGGCATCAGAAACAGATTCTGAGCTTAAAACAGCTTCAACATAACCAGTTGTAGTTCCTTCAACTTGTGCAGAACGAGCTTGTTCTTTAATCGTCGCATCTCTTTTTGAAATACGTTGAGTTAATACCTCAATGTCTTTATTTAATTGAGTAACATCTTTATTTAATTTTACTTGTTGCGTTTGTAATTTAGTTGCTTCTGAACGAATAGAATCAATGTTCGCTCTAACAGATGCTAATTCTGCTTCAGCGGATGCAGCTTTATTACTTAAATCATTAATCTTTTTATCAGATTGTTCAATTTTATTATCAATATTGTCTGCACTAACCATAATTGGAGCCACAGTACTTAATGTGATTGTACTAATCATTAAAGCAGATAAAATCTTTTTCTTCACAGTGTCATTCCCCCGAATAATTATAATATGTATCAGTAAAATTAGTATCTATCTAAGTCAACAAATAAATTGTATCATAGGGAGATGTCAATATGATAATAGATATGTTACAAAAACATTTCAATAAGTCTTCGATTATTACTTATTAGAATCTATCTATCCTTTATCAAATGACGTAATGGATAAGAAAAGAGAATAACAACTGCTAAATTCATTAATAACGTTGGTCCCAATTGTTTCGTAATAAAGACTAAAGCATCTGAATAGATTAATTTAAAAACAATTTGAACTAAAAATAAACTACTATCCATAATGGTAATAAAAATGACTAGACTTAAAATTAAAGATAAAATAGAGGGTTCCACATATTCAAAAACTAAATAAATCAGTAAAACCGTTAGAGGAAGTGACACCATGTTAATGCCTAGAATACTATAATAATAGTTATCAAATATCCAACCTAAAACGATAGATAAAGTCACCATATAAGTTTTAGAAAAATATAAACTCCCCATAATTAACCCTAATAAAAACAAGTGACTACTTAAAAATAAGGAATTGTGGCTAAGAGTACGTAAGCCGTTGCTGATTTGACCATCGGCTAGCATAACTAGTAACAAGCCAATAGGATAAACATATTTCCAGTGTATTTGATTATTCATAAGTGACATCACCTTCTGCTAAACGTTTAACCACTGTTACCACAGAAATATCATACATAGATGACACAGGTGTTATATAAATTTCTTTATCTAAACCAAAACTAGTGTGTTTTATTTTTTTAACAGTCCCCACTAATAAACCTTTTGGTGATCCCCCACCTAAACCAGATGTTGTGACAGAATCTCCAGGTTTTAAGTTGTCCATAGTAGTTAGTTGGGTCACCACAAAGGCTTCTTCCTCTTCGTCATATGCTCCCATTAATCCGTAAGCTGCTTCCCCAGTCTCAGGTGTTACCATGACTGGAAAATGATCACTATTTTGATTCGTTGTTGTAAGTAACTCCACTTTGGAAGAATGGTCATTAGCCACAATCACTCGGCCAATTAACCCTTGACTACCTAATACTGACATATTAGCTTCAATACCATCTTGTTTTCCTCGATCAATAATCAAAATATCTTGCCACGTATCTGGAGACCGACTAATAACACTAGCGTTAATTTTTTCATAATTATATAAAGCCTCATTAATAGTTAATTGTTCTTTTAACTTTTGATTTTCATGCTTATACATCTGATTTTGGCTTTCTAATGCTGCAAAATTATCCAATCGTTTCTTCAAACGGTCATTTTCTTCATAAGTGCTAAATAAATTACCTACAGATCGCACACTATTTTCAATGGCTCTTAAGGGAAAACTAATCCCTCGGTCAACCACTGCAACCACATCATTAGCTATCCCGCTAATTTTGCCAGTTTTTTTCTGTTGATTTCTTTGCATCGAACTAAAGCTGACCAAAAAAACAATGATAATTACTAAAATAATTCCAATAATAATACGTTTACTTGAATTAAATTTTTTCACCTTTCCACCTCACGACACACTTTCCATATTCATCACACAATACCCTACATTTTACCATTAATCATAGGGGTTTTCTATAAATGATTCAGGACTTTGAACAATGTTTAAACATTTTAAGTTTTCAATTAATTAGAAGCTATTTATCTACCCATTTTTTGTAACAAAAAAGAGATGCGATAAAAATCGCATCTCTTGAATTACTTAATAATCTTTATTTACCTTCATAAGCTTGAATAATTAACTCTTTTAGCTCACTAATTAATGGTTCTTTAGGGTTAGCAGTTGTACATTGGTCTTCGTAAGCTAATTCTGCTAATTCATCTACAGTTGAATCTAAACGTTCTTTAGTCAAACCTTGTTCTTTAAAGCTCATTGCAATTCCAACATCTTTACCTAATTTATCACAAGCTGTTGCTAATGATTCAACTAATTCTGCTGTTGTGTTACCAGGTAGACCTAAGAAACGAGCAATGTCTGCATAGTCTTGATCAGCACGGAAGTAGTCATATTTAGGGAACATAGCATGTTTAGATGGATCTTTTGCATTGTAACGAATAACGTGTGGTAAAAGAATTGCATTGGTACGTCCGTGAGAAATACCGAAAGCTCCTCCACATTTATGGGCAATTGAGTGACAAACTCCTAAGAATGCATTAGCAAAAGCCATACCTGCTAAAGCAGAAGCGTTATGCATTCTTTCACGATTTTCTTCATTAGGATTTTTAACAGAGTCTTCTAAGAATTCAAAGACTAACTTAATAGCTTGTAAACTTAAACCTCTTGTGTAGTCAGATGCCATTACAGATACATAAGCTTCAATAGCGTGAGTTAACACGTCCATTCCTGTATCTGCTGTTACTGATCCTGGAACAGATAAAACAAACTGTGGGTCTACAATAGCAATGTCAGGTGTTAAAGCATAGTCTGCTAATGGATATTTAACATGAGTTTCACTGTCTGTAATAACTGCAAATGGTGTCATTTCAGAACCAGTTCCTGAAGTAGTTGGTACACACACTAATTTAGCTTTTTCTGCTTCTGGAATTTTATAAGCTCTCTTACGAATATCTAAGAATTTTTGTTTTGCGCCAAAGAATTCAGTTTCTGGATGTTCATAGAATAACCACATGCCTTTTGCAGCATCCATTGCAGAACCACCACCAATAGCAATAATCGTATCTGGTTTAAAGTCAATCATCTTGTTAGTTCCTGCATAAACTGTATTAGTTGATGGATTTGCTTCAACATCAGAGAAAATTTCCACTTTCACTAAGTTTTTACGTTTTTTAAGTTCGTCCATTACTAAATCAGCATAGCCTAATTCAACCATACCTCGGTCACATACTAAGAATACACGCTCAACATCTTCCATTTTTTGTAAATATTGAATTGAGTTTTTTTCAAAATAAATTTTTGGTGGTAATTTAAACCATTGCATATTATTCCTTCTTTTCGCTACTGTTTTCACGTTAATTAAGTTTATTGCTGATACGTTACGTGATACAGAGTTTTTACCATATGATCCACATCCTAATGTTAGAGATGGAATCATTTCATTATAAATATTACCAATACCACCTTCAGAAGCTGGAGTATTAACTAAAATACGACAAGCTTTCATTTTAAGTGAGAAAGCTAATTGTAAGTCTTCATTTTCTGAATGAACAACAGCAGTATGACCTAATCCAAATTCCAACATGTTTTCACATAATTCAAACGCATGTTCTGAGTTTTTAGCTTTAACCATAGCTAAAACTGGTGATAATTTTTCTAAAGATAATGGGTATTTGCTACCAGTACCTTCTAATTCAGCTACTAAAATTTTAGTGCCTTCTGGTACATTGATTCCTGCCCATTTAGCAATAGTTGGAGCTGGCATACCAACAATTTTAGGATTGACAGCTGTTTTGGTATCATTCATCATAGTATCTTCTAATTGTTGTAATTCACTTGGTTTAACAAAGTAAACTTGGTGAGCTTGTAATTCTTTTTTAACTGTATCGTAGATTTCTTTATCAACAATAATTCCTTGTTCAGACGCACAAATCATTCCATTGTCAAATGATTTAGATACGATAATATCGTTAACTGCTCGTTTAATTTTAGCAGTTTTTTCAATATAAGCTGGAGTGTTACCAGGTCCTACACCTAAAGCAGGTTTTCCAGTTGAGTAAGCTGCTTTAACCATCGCTGCTCCACCTGTTGCTAAAATAATAGCAATATCTGAATGGTTCATTAAAGCACTTGTTGCTTCCATAGATGGTTTTTCAATCCATTGAATACAGTGTTCAGGAGCTCCAGCTGCAACAGCTGCATCGCGAACAACTTTAGCTGCTTCAATTGAAGACTTTTGTGCACTTGGGTGGAATGAGAAAATAATTGGGTTACGAGTTTTTAGAGCAATCATTGATTTAAAGATAGTTGTTGAAGTTGGGTTAGTTGTTGGAACAATTCCACAAACAACGCCTACAGGATCTGCTACTTCAATTAATTGTTTTTGTTTATCTTCGTTGATAACTCCAACTGTTTTATCATGTTTGATACTATGCCAAATATATTCAGATGCATAAATATTTTTAATACATTTATCTTCATAAATACCACGACCAGTTTCTTCAACTGCTAACTTAGCTAAAGACATATGTTCGTCTAAGCCAGCCATAGCCATTTGATGCACAATATGATCCACACGTTCTTGATTGAAGTGTTCCATTTCTTTTAATGCTTCTTTACCTTTAACAACTAAAGCATCGATCATTTTCTTAGCAGTAGCCACTTTATCTTCTTTAACAGCAGTTTTCACTATTTTTTTATTTTCCATTTTCAGAAAACCTCCTGGTTGTTTTCGTTTGTTAATCATTTCACAGTTATAATACCTCATTTTTTAAAATTTGTAAATAGTTTCTTGTGATTAATTTCACTTTTAATTTTTAGTGAATTTTTTAATATTAACAACCATGCTATAACAACAAAACAGATTTCAATTTCACAATTAATTGTAAACGTTTACTTCAATAAGAAAACGCTAATGATATATAACATGTGTAATTATTAACAAATGAAGATTCCCCATTTTCAGCAAACAGTCAGGAATAACATCCATTTATTTAATTTTTGAAACAAAAAAAGAAAGCTCAATGGCTTTCTTTAGATAGGTCTTTATTCGTCTTTGTCATCTGTTTCTGCAACTTCAGAAACTTCTTCTGTTTCTTTTTGACTAGCGTCAACTGTAGTAGCTGCTACAACAGGCTCACTTGGTAAAACCGTTGCAATAGATGAACGATTAAACTCCAAATAAATTCCTTCACAGTCTAATAAAACTGTGCTTTTATCCCGATTGATTTCTGAAATAATACCATGTAAACCACCAATTGTTACCACTTTTGAACCAACCTGCATACTGTCAAGTTGTTCTTGACGTTGCTTTTGTTGTTTCTTTTGTGAACGCGTCATGAATATCATCATAGCCGCTAAAATAATTAATGGCAAAAACATTGCTCCTGCTCCGCCCATTTCGTCACCTCTTTTTATTCTTTCCTCTTTACTCTACCAAAATTTTATCTATTCGACTAGTGTTTTCTTAAAAGACTAGAAATTCTTAGCATTTTCTTTATTGAAACCATACTCTTCAAAGAAAGCTTCTCTAAATTCTAATAAATTATCGTCCATAATTGCTTGACGAACTTGTTTCATTACATTTAATAAGAAATAAAGATTATGATAAGAAGTCAACCGGAAACCAAATGTTTCGTTACATTTAATTAAATGTCTAATGTAAGCTCGCGTATAATTTCGGCATGTATAACAATCACATTTTTCATCTAATGGTCTAAAGTCTTCAGCATACTTAGCATTTTTCACTACTAATCGTCCTTGACTAGTCATACAAGTACCATTTCTAGCAATCCGTGTTGGTAATACACAGTCAAACATATCTACTCCGTTAATAACCCCGTCTATTAGAGAATCTGCAGTTCCGACTCCCATTAAATATCTTGGTTTATTCTCAGGTAAAATAGGATTTAAGAAATGAAGAATGTCATTCATTTCTCCTTTTGTTTCGCCAACTGATAAACCACCAATAGAATATCCAGGAAAATCTAAGCTCATCAATTCTTCAGCACTTTGTTTTCTTAAATCTTTAAATCCAGCTCCCTGAACAATACCAAATAACCCTTGGCGATCTGGATGGGCATGAGCTTTTAGTCCACGTTCTGCCCAACGAGTTGTCCGCTCAATAGAACGTTTAACATAATCATGACTTTCATAAAAAGGAGGACACTCATCAAAACTCATCATAATGTCAGAGCCTAATTTATTTTGAATTTGAATAGCTTTTTCAGGAGATAAGAACATCGGTGAGCCGTTTAAATGGTTTTTAAAATGGACCCCTTCCTCCTCAATGTTACGCATATCTGCTAAAGACCAAACTTGGAAACCACCAGAGTCAGTTAAAATTCCTTGATCCCAGTTCATAAATTGATGAAGCCCACCTGCTTGCTCCACAATATCTTCTCCAGGTCTTAACCATAAGTGATAGGTATTACTTAAAATAATACCTGCTCCCATTTCTTTTAGCTCTTCTGGTGCCATAGTTTTAACTGTCGCTAAAGTTCCAACAGGCATAAACATTGGCGTAGGAAATGTTCCGTGTGGAGTTATTATTTCACCTAAGCGAGCTCCTGTATGTTTTTCTTTTTTTATCAATCGATAACGAATGGCTGGTTCTGTCATTACGTCTACCTACCTTTTCCTTTTATTTAATAAACATAGCATCGCCAAAACTAAAGAAACGATACTTTTCTTCAATGGCATGCTGATAAGCTTCTAATACTAACTCACGGCTTGCAAAAGCACTAACAAGCATTACCAAAGTAGATTTTGGTAAATGAAAATTAGTCGAAAAAGCATCTACCACTTTAAATGTATACCCTGGTTTGATAAAAATATCTGTCCAACCACTATCTGCTTGAATATCTCCATCAAATTTTGAGCCAATAGTTTCAAGAGTTCGAATAGAAGTAGTTCCAACAGCAATAATTCGGCCACCTGCTTGACGAACCTGATTTAATGTTTGAGCCGCTTCTTCAGATAATTTATAGAATTCACTATGCATAGTATGTTCTTCTATATTATCTACACTAACTGGACGAAAGGTACCTAAACCAACATGTAAAGTTAAATAAACAAGTTTAACTCCTTTAGCTTCAATCTGTTTCAGTAAGTCTTGGGTAAAATGTAGACCAGCTGTAGGAGCTGCTGCTGAGCCATTCTCTTTGGCATAAACTGTTTGATAGCGGTCTGGGTCATCTAAACGTTCTTTAATATAAGGAGGAAGTGGCATCTCTCCTAGAGATTCTAAGATTTCTAAGAAAACTCCGTCATAAGAAAACTCCACAATACGACCACCATGTTCTAATTCCTCTTTTACAACAGCCGTTAAGCGACCATCTCCAAAAGTAATTTCAGTTCCCACTTTAGCACGTCTAGCCGGCTTAATTAACGTTTCCCAAGTGTTCCCTTCTGTATTGGTTAAAAGTAAGACCTCTAAATGTCCGCCAGTTTCCGGTTTTTCTCCGTAAAGTCTTGCAGGAAGTACGCGAGTATTGTTCATTACAAGAGCATCTCCTGGATTTAATTCATCTATAATATCATAAAAATGTCTATCTTCTATTTCACCAGATTTAGAATCAAGTACTAATAAACGAGATTCTTCACGGTGCTCAATAGGTGTTTGAGCTATAAGTTCTTCTGGTAAATCAAAATCAAAATCTTCCGTTGTCAACGTCATTATGTCACTCTTCCTTCTCAATTTAATCACTGTGCTATTCTAACACTTTTAACTCTATAAGCCAACGTCAAACTAACAGAAAAAAGCTTAGTCTAAAGGACAAGGATAACCTAAATGCTCATAAGCTAAAGGAGTAGCTACTCGTCCTCTAGGCGTTCTTTGAATAAAGCCTTTTTGAATAAGATACGGCTCATACATATCTTCAACTGTTTCCGTTTCTTCACTAATGTTTACTGACAACGTACTTAACCCTACTGGACCTCCTCCGTACAACTCAATCATTGTTTTCAGAATTTTTTGATCCACATAGTCTAAACCAGCTGCGTCAACTTGAAGTAAGGCTAAAGCTTCAGAAGCCACTTGACGATCAACAACCCCGTCACTTTCTACTTCAGCAAAATCACGAATCCGTTTAAGTAAACGGTTAGCAATTCGCGGAGTCCCACGAGAACGACGAGCAATTTCAAATGCTCCCTCCTCCACAATCTGTGTATCAAAAATTTGAGCAGATCTTAGAACAATTTCTTTTAAGTCATCTTGGGCATAGTATTCCATATGGGAAACAATACCAAATCGGTCCCTTAAAGGAGCTGAAAGCATACCAGCTCGTGTAGTCGCTCCTACTAAGGTAAAAGGAGGCAACTCAAAATGGACAGGATGAGATGTTTCCCCTTGCCCAATCATAATATCCACATAAAAATCTTCCATCGCTGAATAAAGCATTTCTTCTGCAACTCGTGGAAGACGATGGATTTCATCAATAAATAAAACATCTCCTGGATTTAGTTCATTTAATAAGGCCACTAAATCTCCTGGTTTTTCAATAGCTGGGCCACTGGTTGTTTTAATTTGCACGTGCATTTCATTGGCGATAACCATGGCTAATGTTGTCTTTCCTAAGCCTGGTGGGCCAAATAATAACACATGATCCAAAACTTCTTCTCGCATTTTAGCTGCTTGAATATAAATACCTAGTTCTCGTTTCACTTTATCTTGTCCAATATATTGACTAAGGAATTGAGGTCTTAAAGAAAGTTCAAAAGCATCTACTGTTTCTTGAAAATCACCATCTGTCATTCGGTTCTCTTCCATGTTAGTCCCTCCTTCCTTTTATTTCTTCATCAATAATTTTAAAGCTAAACGAAGATAACCATCTGTAGTATCCTCATCTGCTTTTAGCAAATCTTTTTCAATTTTAGTTAAATCTCGGCTACTGTAACCTAAAGCTTTTAATGCTTCTTTAGCTTCTTCTAAAGCTTGAGCTTGTTGTTTAGTGTTATCTGGAAATTCAAGACTTAGTTGTTCTTCATTTGAAGTAGGTGCTGAAAATTGATCTACTGCTAATTCATCTAATTTTCCTTTTAAGTCTAAAATCATTTGTTGCGCTGTCTTTTTCCCTACTCCTGGAAATTTCGTTAAGTATTTAAAATCTTCTGAGTCAATCGCTTGTACTAACCCTAAATGATCTTCTCCTGCCATAATAGCTAGAGCACTTTTAGGTCCGATACCTGATACTTGAATCAACTTTTCAAATAAACCTTTTTCTTCTAAGCTCATAAAACCATATAATTTAATTGCATCTTCTCTAACTGCTTGATACAGATAAACTGTCTTTTCTTGTTCTAAACTACTTGAGTATTTAAAGGGGTTAGCAACAAACACTTGATAGCCCACTCCAAAAACTTCTACTACTATATAGTAAGGACTGATATAAGTAATTTTACCTTTTAGATATTCGTACATTTTTTTCCTCCATAGAAAACATTTGTTCCCTACGATTGTATCATAAAAGTAGAAAGAGATGAGATAGAAAAGACACCTAGCTTTAAGCTAAGTGTCTTTTAATGATTGACTGATTAATCCCGACCTAAAATACCATTGATTTCTTGACTATATAAATCTGCTTTACCACCAAATACAGCTTGAATGCCTCCCTTTATTTCAAAAACAGCTGTTGCCCCTAAGTTTTGAATGCGCTGTTTGTTAACAATAGAACTGTCAGTAACAGCTACACGTAACCGAGTAGCACAAGCTTCTACAGAAATAATGTTAGCTTCTCCGCCTAACGCTTCAATAATAATATGTGCTTCCTCGTTTAGACTGGAAGGTTGGTCTATCACTTGGTTAGAATCATCTGAATCAGCTTCTGTCACCATGCCTGGAATTGGCACTTGGAATTTACGAATAAAGAATGAGAACACACCATAATAGACTAATGCCCAAATCATACCAACTGGAAGAACGTATAACCAATGAGTTCTAGCTTCTCCTTGGAATACTCCAAATAATAGAAAATCGATTAAACCACCTGAAAATGAGTTACCAATCCGAATATTTAGCAAATCAGCTACTAAAAAAGATAACCCATCTAAAAAGGCATGAATCACATAAAGTAAAGGTGCACTGAATAAAAAAGTATATTCAATGGGTTCTGTAATACCTGTTAAGAATGAAGTTAAAGCACTACTTGCATAAAGTCCTGCATTTTTCTTGCGATTTTCTTTTGGAATTGCATGATACATCGCTAAACAAGCAGCAGGCAATCCAAACATCATTGTTGCAAAACGTCCTGCAAAGAAACGAGTACCATAAGTGAATAAACCTGTATGATTAGGATCTGCTAATTGAGCAAAGAAAATATTCTGTGCTCCTTCAATAGTTTGACCTGCTACCGTTTCTACTCCACCTAAAGCTGTATACCAGAACATAGGATAAATCGTATGATGCAAACCAACTGCGCCAGTTAAACGAAGTAAAAAGCCATATAAGAACGTTCCAAAACTTCCCATTTGAGCAATTTGTTCACCTGCTTGTGTCATGACATTTTGAATAGGTGGCCAAATGATAAAGAATATGGCACCGATTACAATAGAAACAAGAGAACTAATAATAGGAATAAAACGAGAACCGCCAAAGAAGCCTAAAAAACGAGGTAATTCAATTTTACGATAGCGATTGTGTAAGAACGCTACCATTCCACCAATTACTAATGAACCAACTACTCCCGTATCAATCGTCACTTTAGGTGAAAACATTTGAAGTAAACCACTGATAGTTGCTGTATAAACTAAGAATGAGGCACCACCTGCTAAACCTGCTGTTCCTTTGTCACCATTAGCTAGACCAACAGATAAACCGATTGCAAAAATAAGAGCTAAATTACCAAATATAGCACCACCAGCGTTGTTCATAACAGATAAAATAGTTTGGAGCCAACCTTGATCAAGCCACGGATATGCCTTAATAGCACTCGCATTTGATAAGGCTCCACCGATTCCTAATAATAGACCAGCTGCCGGTAGCATGGCTATCGGTAGCATAAAGGCCTTTCCTAGTTGAGAAAACTTCTTAAACATCTTTGTATCCCCCTTTATTTTTTACTAATTGTTTAATTCTTTGATAAAACGTTCAGCTATTTCTTGTGGACGTGTAATTGCCCCTCCAACAACAATACCTACAACTCCCATTTTTTGAATTCTTTTAGCTTGTTCAGGTGTGTGAATTTTCCCCTCAGCAATCACATCAACCCCTGCTTCCACTAACTGTTCAATCAATTCAAAATCCGGTCCTTCTTTTTTAATACTTTCTTCTGTATAACCAGATAAGGTTGTTCCAACAAAATCAACCCCACATTTAAACGCATTGATACCTTCTTCAAATGTGGAGATATCTGCCATAAATAATTGCTCTGGATACTTTTCTTTAATAGCTTGAATATGTTCATTAATTGTTTTGCCGTCGTAACGTTCTCTAAGTGTGCAATCTAAAGCGATTACATCTGTTTCACAAGCAACTAATTCATCTATTTCTTTCATAGTAGCTGTAATAAATGGTTGTTGTGGTGGATATTCTTTTTTAATAATGCCAATGATAGGTAAATCTGTGACTTGTTTAATCTCTTTAATATCTCGAACAGAATTAGCACGAATTCCTTTAGCTCCCGCTCTTTCAGCCGCAATAGCCAATAGTGGCATAACTCCACCTTTTTCTGTATATAAGGCTTCCCCTGGCAATGCTTGACAAGAAACGATTAACCCATTCTCAATTTGTTTTAAAAAAGTTTGTTTCTTCACCAATTTTCTCCCTCCATTTTTATGATTAAGGAGTTTTTCTCCTAAAAGTACTATATATCCTTTTCTCCATTTTGTCAATATTGGAGAAAAGAGAAGTTGACAAAGACTAAACCTTATCAGTAAAATGTAACCATATTCCTTCAATAGGAAAGGATGAATAAAATGACAGATTATTTAGAACTCATTAAAGATAACTATGAAGAATTTACTAAATCAGAAAAACGAGTGGCAGATTTTGTTGTGTCTTCTGGTACTAAACTCATTAGTAGTACCTTACAAGATATAAAAAAAGCTACCTCTGTAGGAGATGCCACTATCATTCGTTTTTGCCAAAAATTAGGCTTTTCAGGTTTTTCCGAGTTAAAAATTGCGATAGCAGAAAAAGGCTACCAAATCCCTGATTCAGATGTGTCTTTTGCAAAAATTGTCGAAGAAAAATTAATAGACTCTATTAAACAAACTTATTCACTGGCTAAGATAGACTCTTTAGAACAAGCAGCCCAGCTGATTCACCACAGCCAACAAGTTTTTATTTTTGGAGTAGGTTCTAGTGGTCTATCTGCTTTAGATATGGAGTCTCGATTGCTTAGAAGTGGTATCCGTTCTAAAGCAATTATCGACCCTCACTATCAGGCAATGAATGCCTCCTTATTTAATGAAAAAGATGTGGTAATTGCTTTTAGTTTAACTGGCCGCACGAAAGATTTGGTTGACTCTTTAACAGTTGCTAAACAAAATGGCGCAAAGATTATTGTCATCTCTAATTATTTACTTTCCCCTATTGCCCAATTAGGAGATGTGGTTATTCAAACAGCCATTGAAGAGTACCTGTTAAACGGAGGCTCACTATCTGGTAAAGTTTCTCAGATTTACGCCATGGATGTGCTAATTACTTGTTATGAAGTGATGTATGGTATCAATAATGTGGATATGCGTAAAAAAATAGCTAAAGCCATTGTAGATAAACAAGTGGACTAACAAAAAACCAACAAACCTTCTCAGATAATGAGAAAGATTTGTTGGTTTTATTGATTGACTTGTTTGACAAAAAACTTAACCGTATCCGTTCGGTAATACGTAACAAAGTATTCAATCTGTTTTTCTTCTCCAGTAGGAAGAATCCCTTTAACTTGTCCAATAAACTTAATTAACGGAGTTCCTTCACACACATGAAGCTGTTCTGATAATGGCTGATTACATAAAATTGCTTCAAAACTTCGGACAGATTCCGTTAATTTTATATGATATTGCTCTTTTAAAATTTGATACAACGAATTTTCCCCAAAATCATACTGATCAATATCTGGCACAAAGTCATAAGGAATATAGCTATGTGTTAAGTTTATCGGAGTATCATCTCCATAACTAACCCTCTCTAAATGAAAAACAGGTTGGTTGTGTCGAATATGTAAATGATCACTAATCCGTTTGTTAGATAATATGACCTCTTCAGCTAATAAATCATAATGTTGACTCAATCCCATATTTTTAACATCTTCCGTACAACTGGTTAAATTAACTAACCCTTGGCCAATAGAATTACCTGAAACAAAGGTTCCTTTTCCATGTACTTTGTATAAATAGCCTTGATTAACTAATTCTTCAATTGCTTTTCTAACCGTAGTTCGACTTACTCGGTAATAATCCATTAATTTATGCTCAGAAGGAATAGAGTCATGACATTCACACTCTTCGTCGATCATTTTTTTGATTTCTTCCATTAACTGATAATATAATGGTAATTCACTACTAAACATCAAGGTTCCTCTCCTTTATAAAAGCAGCAGGTTCTAAATAGAACCTGCTGCTTGCATTAATTTCCTTTTAACTCCTGAATAAATGAGACTAATTTAGCTGGCTCTTCTTGTAATTTTAACACAGCGCTTCCAATAAAAGCACCATCTCCTCCAGATTTTTCAACTAATTCAATATCTTCTCTAGTTGAAATACCCATGCCGCAATAAATCGGTTGAGATAAACCTAATCCACGTAAATAGTCAATACATTCTTTTAATGTGTGACATCCTTCTTTTTCTTTACCTGTTGATTTTGCTTGCAGATAAATAAAGCCATTAGAATTTTTTGCTAAATCAATTTCTTCTTGAGGTAAGTGGTAAGGAATAAAACTAGAAACTTTTATCCCTGCTGCCATTAACTGATTTTTAACAACATTGTCTTCATTTCCTACTAAAATAATATCTAAAATATTGTGTTCTTGACAAAAACTAATAAATTTTTCCACTCCAACTGTTTTAATAGAACTTTCATAAGACAAGAATAACATCTCTTGTGTTGGATGTTTCTCTCTAATTGTTTTAACTGTTTCTAGATGAGCTGAAAAACTTGGATCATGTTGATAAGAAGCTTTCATGCGTCCACCAATTAGCTCATTATCTAGATAAGGATTGTCTGTAGGTAAATCTATTTCAATAATATCGCATTGACCTTCTACATAATAATCCGCTGTTTTAATCGTTTCTTCTGGTGTAGGATACCCATTTGATAAATAACAAATAACTTTAACCATAATTAAATAGTTCCTCCGTAGTAAACTTTATTAAATAACTCTTCAAAACCAGCTTCATCAGGAATGACTGGATTTGTTTTAGTACAACCATCTGCTTTAGCTAATTTAGCTAATTCTTTCACACTAGCATCAAATGCTTCATCTTTTTTAATAAACGCTTGTAAAGTAGTTGGAATACCTAATTCTTTATTTAACTCTTGAATAGCTGTTACTAAATCTGCTACTTCTAACATATCTGCTACTTCTTGATAAAGTTGTTTAGCTGTCTCATCTTGTGAATTATAAGAAACAATATAAGGTAAAATGATGGCATTAGCTAAACCATGAGGAACTCCAAATTTGCCACCAATAGCGTGAGCTAAACTATGCACAATTCCTAATGAAACATTAGTAAATGACATACCAGCGATACAAGAAGCTAACAACATGCCTTCTCTTGCTTTTAAATTATCTGGTTCATGAAAAGCAGTTGGTAAATACGCAAAGACATCTTTAATAGCTTTTTCTGCTAAAACATCTGCTAAGACATTTGCTCGGTTTGATACTTTTGCTTCTAGGGCATGAGTTAGAGCATCCATACCAGTAGCAGCAGTCATGCCTTTAGGTAAAGTTGTCGTTAATTTAGGTTCTAAAATAGCAATATCTGGCATTAATTCCATATCACCAATTCCATGCTTAATGTGTGTTTCTTTATCTGTAATAACAATGGACCGACTGACTTCACTACCTGTTCCACTTGATGTTGGAATACATGCAATTTTAGCTTTGTTTCTTAATTTAGGAAGAGGAGAGACAATTTCTTCTAATGTTTTTAATTCAGGATGTTCATAGAAAATCCACATTGCTTTAGCTGCATCCATCACTGAACCGCCACCTACTGCAATAATCCAATCAGGTTCAAAAGCTAACATCGCTTTAGCACCTTTTTGAACTGTATCAAAAGATGGATCTGGTTCTACGTCATTAAATGTTTCAATGGTATAACCCACTTCTTCTAATAAATCTGTAATTTCTTTTAAATAACCTGCTTCTTCCATAAAATTACCACCTAGTACAATAAAAGCACGTTTAGTTTTAGCTGGTAATTGTTGTAAATATTCCAGAGAATTTTCTCCGAACATAATAAAATCTCCGCCTAATTTCATGGGTCTCATTGGTAACATTTATTTATTCCTCCAGTATCTTTACTTTATTATTTTATAGTTGTTCCATTAACGCTCTTACTTTTTCCTCACTCATGACTAACTGACCATCTTGCTCTTCTTTCAAACTAGTTCCTACAATTGCACCATCAGCAATCGCTAATTGTTCTTTAACATTTTCAACAGAAACTCCGCTACCAATAATCAGTGGGCATTTAACTACTGCTTTCGCTCGCTTAATAATATCTATTGGTGTTTCATTTCCAGAATGTTTGCCTGTTACAATAATGGCATCTGCCATTGATGCTTCTGCATTTTTAGCAGATTCTTCAATTGAAACCGATGGAATTAACATATTAGAGTATTTCACTTGGATATCTGCTAAAATCCCAATGTTTTCTGCTTGCAATTGTTTTCGGTAATAAATAGCTTCAGCAGAGCATGGCTCCATAACCCCACAAGCCGATACCACTGTATCTACATAAACAGCTAATCGTACAAAGTCTGCTCTCACTGCTGTTGCCACACTCAAAGCAGCTTTATAATCACAAAAAGCAGCATCAATTCCGATAGGCATTTGAACTTTTTCTTTGATATAAGCAGAAACCGCTGCTAACGCTGTGATTTGTTCAATAGCCATTTCTTTTTTAAAAGGAGTATCTCCTGCATTCTCAATCATCAAAGCAGTTGCTCCGCCATTTTTTAAAGCTAGAGCATCTTTTAAAGCTAATTCATATACTTCATCCATATTCCCTTTATATAAAGGTGTACCAGGCAAAGGCAATAAATGTACCATGCCAATAATCAGATTTTTTTGTTGTAAAATATTAGTCATTCTGCTTCTCCTTTTTGTCATATGCTACTAATCCATCTAGCACAATTTTAGCCAATATACGTTCTTCTTCAATTCTCTCTTCATGAGGAATTTCTTCTTTTAAATTATCTAAAACAGTTGCTAAGGTTACTGTACAAGCTTTAATATCCATTAAATTGCCTAACGTTAACACCACACCAGATTCCATGTCCATGCCAGCAATATTATACTTTTGTAGACCAGAAAATGTGCCTAACACGTCTGTGCCCATTTTTTTAGATAACCGTGACTCTTTCATTTGTGTGTAATAGCCATCTGTACTACAAACAATCCCGTTCTCTGATACTCGGTTATTATGAGCCACACTTTCATTCATAATTTCTACTAATTCATGATTAGCTACAGCAGGGAAAGAAGCGTCTACATATTCTTTACTAGTAGATTCCCATCTCATAGCAGCAGAAGGAATAATAAAGTGGCCTAAATTATCTTTTAATCCCATAACTGTTCCTAAACGGACTGCTACTTCCATGCCACATTCATACATTTCTTCCATAGCAATGGCTGCAGATGGTCCTCCTATCCCAGTTGACGTCACAGTTATTCGAACTCCTTGATAAAATCCTGTATAAGTGTGATATTCTCTATTAACAGATACTTCTGTAACATTCTCTAATTGAGTAATAATTTTTTCTACTCGCCTTGGATCTCCTGAAAAAATAACATATTTAGCAATATCCTCTGGTTTTGATTGTAAATAAAGTGTTGGTTTACTCACGTTTTATTCTCCCTTTTAGTTATAATTTTTTTGATGTCTTTCCGTAAATTGTTCTAAGGTTGGCACATTACTTAAACAACCTATTTTTTCAATAATAAAAGCTGATAACACACTGCCATACTCGCCGCAAACACTTAAATCTTTTCCACTAAAATATCCATGTAGGAAACCAGCGATATAAGCATCTCCACCTCCAGCAGTATCAACGACTGCAACTTGTTTCACTGCAGGAATGATTATTTCTTCTTGTTTTGTGTAAATGTAACTCCCCTGACCACCTTGAGTAACAATAATTCCTTGTGTGATAGGATTATTTAAATAAGCTTTAACTGGTTGTGGTAATTTATCATTTAATAAGGAATACTCTACTTCATTCATAAAAATCAACTCACTATGCTGCATAACTTGGTCAATATAAGCGACTGGCATAGAAGTAAAATCTGCTTTCATACTAAAAATAAGTGGATGTTTTTCCTTGATGCATTGATTGACAAAGGCTTGACCATATTGAGGTTCGCAAACTGTTACTACCCCATAATCAAATTCAGACAAATGGTCAAAACTAGTAGCTTGATGAAACTTTGACTCCATCGCTCCTGGATAAAATAATGTAATGTGATCTCCTGCTTCATTCATAATCAGACGAGTCGATGACGTTGGTACACTCTTAATTTGTTGGACTTCCTCTAAATTAACTTGTCCATCTTTTAAAAACTTCTCGTAACCTGTTTTCTGAAAATCATTGCCCACTCGCATGGCTACACCCGTTTTATGACTAAACTGAGCGACTAAATAAGCAATATTAACTCCACAACCTCCGTAATTTGGACATTGATTATCATCATTTTCAATAAGAGTCGTTTGACCAAATGTAACGGAATCAGAAACTTTTATCATGTAGTCTAAACTTGGATATCCAATAGCTAACAAACTTTTTCCTCGCATCTGTCCCTCTCCTCTTTTAATTAAATAATTCTTCAGATGAAATCACTTGACCATAATAACGATTAATATCATATAAATAGATTTCATTGACTTCTGGTTTATCTGTTGCCACACAATCCCCTACTACAACCGTGTCATAACCTAAATGATAAGCATCCTCTACAGTTGAACGAACACAATTATTGGTTTTAGTTCCACAAATCAGCACTTTTTTAATATCATGCTCTCTTAAAATCAAATCTAAATCAGTTCCTACAAAAGAACTGTATCGTCTTTTCTTCAAAATATAATCTTTAGCCTCGTCTACTGGTAATGAAGGAGCTAACTCATCTCCTCCTGTTCCTTCCAAGCAATTTTTACGTCCAGTTAACGTTTTAGGATCATATTTACCTGCTCGGTGAGAGTGACGCATAAAAATAATTAGCGTATCTTCTTCTCTAGCTTGAGTAATTAATTGACTGACTTTAGGTAATAACTTCTCATTATTTTCATGGTAAACAGCCCCATTTGGATTAACAAAATCGTACAATAAATCAATGACAATCAATGCTTGTTTATACATCATCACTTACTCTCCTACTTCGTTTATTTAATAAACCAATGACAGATAACACAACGATAATAGATAAATATGGAATCATTTGGATAAAAGCACCTGGAATTTTAATATTTTGCATCCGGATTTGCATAGCATCAGCAAAACCAAATAACAAACTAAATACATAAGTTCCAATAGCAGTGCCTCGTCCAGAATAGATTGCTGCTAATGCAATAAAACCGCGACCACCAGTCATATTCTCAACAAACATCGTAACATTCTCTAATGCAATATTAATGCCCGCTAAACCACATAAAACTGAACCTATTAAAACCGAGATATATCTTAATTTATTTACTGGTAAGCCAACTGAAACTGCTGCATCTTCTTTTTCCCCAACTGTCCGAATATATACTCCTAATTTTGTGTGATACAAAATAAAATGAACCACAACCAAGACTAGTAAACTAAGATAAACAATCGGAGTATGTTTATTAAAAATGTCGCCTAAAATAGGAATATTACGTAAAATAGGAATATCTAATTCTTTTAAGCCAACAATTTTTTGATTAGCAAAAGTTCCCCTTTGGCCAAAAACAACTTGTAATATAAAAGAACTAGCACCAGCTACCAATGTATTGATAGCCAAACCGACAATAGTTAAATTTCCTTTTAATGTGATACCGAAAAAGGAAAAGACAAAACCTAAAACGACTGAAGCAAGTATGCCCACAAATAACGCTAGAAAAATATTGCCAGTAGCAAAACTTGTAATTACTCCAAAAAAGGCACTAGCTAACATCATTCCTTCTAAAGCAACGTTTAATACTCCAGCCCGATGTGCATAGAGCCCACCTAAAGCAGCTAATGCAATAGGAGTAGTCATTCTTAATGTCGTATGTAAAATACTTAGTAATTGCTCCATTTAATTTACCTCCTGTTTGAGGTTATTTTGTGATCCTTTAGATGAACCAAGTGACTGAATGGCTTGCTTTATTTTAGTTCCTAAGCTAAAGCGTTTGTTAAGCATATCTACAGTCATAAATAAAACAATAAGTCCTTCAATAATAGAGATTAAAGACCGAGGCACCCCTACCATTATTTCCATTGAACTTCCACCATTTTTTAAAATACCGAATAAAAAGGCACCTGCTAACACCCCAATTGGATTAAATTTACCAATTAAAGCAATGGTTAATCCTGTCCAACCGTAATCTGGTGAAAAACCGCTAACAAACTTTCCGTGTGTTCCTAGTGTTTCAATAGCGCCTCCAAGTCCTGCTAAAATCCCACTAATAGTCATAACAATCACGATTTTTTTTGCTACATTCATTCCAACATATTCAGTAAAATGTTGATTTTTTCCTAAAGCTGTAATTTCATATCCTAAAATAGTTTTATTCAACATAATATAGATAATGACAAAAGCGACTAAAGCTAGTAAAAAACCGACATGTAACTGTGATTCACTTACAAATCTTGGCAAGACTGCTGTTGGTAAAATATTAATAGTTTCTGCATTAGAAGAGCCTGGTGCTCTAAAAGGATAACTTGCCAGATAAGTCGTGTACAAAATAGCTACATAATTAAGCATTAAAGTGGAGACCATTTCATCTACTTGTAAATATGCTTTGATAACAGCAGGAATTAATGCAAAAACAAATCCTGCTAAAGCACCACCTAGTAAGCAAATAGTAATATGCATACCAGGTGACAAACCTTGTAAACTAAATCCTAGATACGCTGCTGCAAAAGCTCCTAAATAAAGTTGACCTTCTGCTCCCATGTTGTATAGCCCGGCTTTAAATGAAATAGCGGTAGCTAACCCTGTAAAAATTAAAGGAGTTGCTGCAAACAAGGTGTTCATTATTTGTTTCTTACCACCTAAAGCTCCCATGAATAAATAGGTAAAAGCTTCATTAGCGTTATATCCTGAAATAAATATCAGGATATAACCAATCATTAGTGCTAGAAAAATCGGCAGTAAAGATTTCATCACCATTTGAATACGCCACTTGTTAAGTTCCATAAGAAAAAGCCACCTCTCTATTAGCCTGATGATTAATACCAGCCATTAACAAGCCAATATCTTCTTTATTTGTTTGGCTTGTCTCTCTTTCTCCAACAATCTTACCTTTATGCATGACATAAATTCGGTCACTTAAATTCATTATTTCTGTTAATTCTGAAGAAATAACAATCACTGCTTTCCCTTCATCTCTTAACTGAATAATCCGTTGATGAATAAATTCAATGGATCCAATATCCACTCCACGAGTAGGTTGACTCATAATCATAATGTCTGGATTACATGAAATTTCTCTAGCCATAATAATTTTTTGAGCATTTCCACCAGACAGTGTACTAACTAAAGCGTCAATATTGTCACAATTTCTAATATCATATTCTTCAATCAATTCCTTAGTAACTTGACGAATGACTTTATCATCAAAGAAACATAACTTACAATAATCTTTGTGTCTGCCTGCAATCATATTTTCCCAAATACTCATCGTGGCATTTAGAGCATCCCGATATCGATCTTCAGGAACTAGACCAAAGCCCATTTTTCTAAGAGCAGCAGGATCACAACAATTAATTTTTTTCCCTTTGTAAATCATTTCCCCATCTGTTAACTTCCGTGTTCCTGAGAACAACTCCATTAACTCCGCTTGACCATTTCCTTCAATTCCTGCAATCCCGACAATTTCACCTTGTTTAACTTCTAAATCAATGCCTTCTAGCACTTTTTTTCCTAGTTTAGAGGTAGCGGTTACATTATTTAGCTGTAAAACTAGGTCACCACAAGTACACGGTTTTTTATCAAAATCTAGACTAACATCTCTTCCTACCATCATCCGAGAAATATCTTTTTCAGTAACATCTTGGTTGTAGACTGTGCCAATTTTTTTCCCTCTGCGAATGACTGTCACTCTATCTGCACATTTTTTTACTTCATCCAATTTATGAGTAATAATAATAATGGTTTTACCTAAATTTTTTAATTCTATTAATTTATCAAGTAATTCATCTGTTTCTTGCGGAGTTAAAACGGCAGTAGGCTCATCTAAGATTAAAATATCCACATTACGATGTAACATTTTAATAATTTCTGCACGCTGCTGAGCCCCTACAGAAATTGCTTCAATCTTATCTCCTGCATCTAAATCAAATCCAAAATTATCAATGGTTGCTTGAACACTTTCTTTTTCTCTTTGACGATCAATTTTTAATGACTGAGTCATCTCTTCCCCTAATAACACATTTTCAAATACCGTTAGACTAGGAACTAATTTAAAGTGCTGATGAACCATACCAATTCCACTATGAATCGCTTCTTTTGGAGAATGGAAATCAACTGGTTTCCCATGCAATAGGATTTGTCCTTCTGTAGGCTGTAGTAAACCAAACAACATATTCATGAAAGTAGATTTACCTGCTCCATTTTCTCCACAAATAGCATGAATTTCTCCTTCAGCAAAATCTAAAGTTATCTGATCAATAGCAGTAAAATCTCCAAAGCGTTTTGTTACTTCTTGAACTTCTATGACACTCATGTCTTCACCCACCATTATTTTCTAATGTCTTTAACTTTAATCTCTCCAGAAATAATTTGTTCACGTAAACCTTCTATTTGTTTTAAGTAATCTTCAGAAATTAGGTCTTTTGTATAAGTCATTGGAGAAAGCTCTACACCTTTTTCTTTTAGTCCTAATTCATAAGTTGTTTGATACTCTTTTTTCATTCCATCTTCAACTAGTCCATATACTGCATTGTCTACCCGTTTCATCACACTGGTTAAAACATTTCCTTTAGCAATACCGTCTTGGTCTGAATCCACACCAATTGCAAATACATTTTTTTGTTTGGCTGCTTGAATAACTCCATCACCTGTTGCTCCTGCTGCTTGGAAAACGATATCCGAACCTTGACCAATTTGAGATAGGGCTGTTTCTTTTCCTTTAGCTGGATCTGCAAAAGAGTTGGTATAACCAGATAATACTTTTATTTCAGGATCAATATGACTTGCTCCTTCTTTAAACCCACTTAAAAAGATATTAATACCTGGTGAGTCAATTCCTCCAATAAAGCTGATTATTTTTTTATCATTGACTTGTTCCAAACTAGTATCTTGTGTTACCAGTGCAGATAATGCTCCTGCTAAAAATGACCCTTCTTGTTCTTTAAATAAAACAGAAGAAACATTGCTACCTTCTACAGCTGTATTAAAAATAGCAAACTGAGTATCTGGATATTTCTTAGCTACTTTTTTAAGAACATCTGAATGACCTAAATCCAATGTAATAACTAAATCCATCCCACTTTCAGCTAGTTGACTGAGATATGTTTCCCCTTCAGACACATCTCCAGGTTCAACTACTTTTGTCGTAACATTCAGTTTTTCTTTTGCCTGTTTTAATCCTTCATTACCAGAATCATTAAAAGAGCGATCCCCTAATCCTCCTTCACTTGTAATCATTGCCACTTTAAACTGATCCTTGTTTGTTTCTTTAGTTTCTTTCTTTTGTCCGCAACCAACTAATCCTAAAGCTAATGCTCCTACCAACATGCCTACCAGTACTCGTTTTTTCATGAATAAGCCTCCTCATCGATTTTGACAACGGTTTCATTTAAACTATAAAAAAAACATCGTGACGTCACTACAAATTCTTTTTTCAAACCCATCATATCATGCTGATTTCTCTCCAACAATAGGGTAACAGGTGCTTTTTTTTCAATACATGTTCATCATTTCACTTTGATAGATAGTGAAAAACAACCATTAGATTGTCATTCTCAATCTAATGGTTGTTTTCTAATTTTGATTCAACATCCGGTAGACACTCGCTATGGGAAGCCCCATAATGCTATAGTAATCTCCCTTAATTTCTTTTATAAATAAAGCTGCATTCCCTTGAATTCCATAAGCTCCTGCTTTATCCAAAGGTTCTTTTGTTGCCACATAATCAGTTATCTCTTTTTCTGTTAATTCAAAAAAAGTAACCTGTGAAGGAACGAGCTTTTCCGTTATTTTTTCATTCATAACCAAACACACTGCTGTATAAACTTGATGAGTGTGACCACTTAGCTGTTTTAACATCTCATAAGCTTTTTCACTGGTATAAGGTTTGCCTAAAATAATTTGATTATCCACAACAATAGTATCACATCCCAAAACTTGAGCTTGGGGATGTTGTTTTGCAACAGTTAAAGCCTTTTGTCTAGCCATTCGTAACACATACTCTTCTGGTGTTTCATGTGGCAAACTACTTTCATCAATATCAGCTGGCACAACAATAAAATCATCAGTTATTTTTTTTAATAGTTCTTGTCTACGTGGTGACTGTGACGCTAAAATTAATCCCATAAATCTGACCTACCTTTTTAATGTGGATCTTGAATTCGTTTAAACATTTTTTCCATATCTTGATTAGAAAAATGAATCAAAACAGGACGGCCATGAGGACAGTTAAAAGGATTGTCACACTGTTTTAAATCTTCTAAAAGCTGTCTAGCCTGTCTATCATCTAGGTAGTGATTTGCCTTAATCGATTTTTTACAACTCATCATAATAGCCGTATCTTCCCGAAATTTGGCTACGCTAATTTTGCCATCTTTTAG
Source organism: Vagococcus humatus (assembly GCF_003950325.1). Classification (GTDB taxonomy): domain Bacteria; phylum Bacillota; class Bacilli; order Lactobacillales; family Vagococcaceae; genus Vagococcus_C; species Vagococcus_C humatus. The sequence continues at coordinate 114,797 of NZ_PXZH01000002.1, read as the reverse complement.
CACTAAGTCAATCATTTCTCGAATGATACTTTCTTCTTGGCCATTGGGATACCAAGTTGGATGGCTTCTGACAATAAAACTATTTTCGCCAAAATCTTCTAAGTAAATCCCTACTTGAGTTAATTCTGACAATAACTCCTTGAGTTTTAAACTATCACTAGTAGGGTATTCTAAAACGATAGGAACTAATAAAGGTTGTAAATCTTGGGTCACTTCACCTATTTTCTCTCTAAAATACTCATACTTAATTCGCTCTTGAGCGGCATGTTGATCCACAATATACAGCCCTTCACTACTTTGAGCAAATAAATAAGTGCCATGCATTTGTCCAAAATACTCTAAATCAGGAAATCGTTGTTCCTCAGAAATAGAAGGCTCAGACAATTCCTCATGAACAGCAACTGAATCGACTAAAGCAGTTGATTCTAAGTCAGCTTCAGATATCGGTTGCTGATTAGTATTGTCACTAGCCAGATCTCCAGTCGACTTAGGTAACTCTTCAACGTAGAATCGACCAGACTGTGAATCGTAAGCTAATGGTTTCTTCTGAAAATGATCATAGGTATTAGTTTCTAGTTGTGTAGAAGAAGAAACCTGTTTAGGTGTTAAAGACAACTGTTCTGATACGTCTTTTGATGCAATGACTTTTTTAAAAGGCTGAGATTGACTAACATCTGGGATTAGTTGTTTGTGCACTAAGGCTTCCCGGATAGTCTCACTTAATAAAGCCATCAGTTCTTTTTCTTTACTTAAACGAACTTCTTGTTTAGTTGGATGAACATTCACATCAATTAACAGAGGATCCATAGTAATATGAATAACAGCTATCGGAAATCTACCTACCATCAGTTTAGAACCATAACCTTCTACGATTGCTTTAGTTAGTAAAAAATTTTTAATATAGCGACCATTAATCATTAACGAAATATAATTACGACTAGCTCTGGTTAATTCTGGAAGAGATACATAACCTTTTATCTGAAAATCTAAATCTTGCTTTTCAATCTCTAGCATTTTTTTAGCAGTCTCTACCCCGTAAATGCCTGCAATGGTTTGTTTAACGTCTCCGTTACCAGTTGTACGCATTAACTGATTACCATCATGCCTTAAACTAAAGGCAATATTAGGATGACTCATAGCTAGTCTATTCACTATGTCACTAATATGAGACAATTCTGTTTGTAGAGTTTTCACATACTTCAAGCGAGCCGGTGTGTTATAGAACAAATCGGTAACAAGAACTCGTGTACCTTTTCGCATAGCATTAGCTTTTTCCTCAACCACTTGGCCACCTTCTAGATAAAGGTAGGTACCTGCTTGTTCGCCAGTAGATGATTCTAAAACAATTTTAGACACAGAGGCAATACTAGGTAAAGCTTCTCCTCTAAACCCTAAAGAACGAATACGAAACAAGTCTTCCCTAGTATGAATTTTGCTTGTGGCATGTCGTTTAAACGCATTTAACACATCTTCTGGCAAAATACCACTACCATTATCAATGACTTCCATTTTTTTTAGACCTGCTTCTTCTAAAAAAATATCAATTTTAGTACTCTCAGCATCAATGGCATTTTCAACCAGTTCTTTAATAACTGAAGCAGGACGTTCAACCACTTCCCCAGCGGCAATTTGATTGGCCAACTGTTGTGATAACTCTTGAATATGTGATGTCATTCGTCCCTACCTCCTTTTTTATAACCGTTTTTGTAGAGCATATAAGGTGTTTAAAGCATCCATAGGGGTCATGTCTAGTAAATTTAATTCTTTTAATTCTGAAATAATTTCTTCTGAAACTGGATCTATTTCACTAAAAAGAGACAGTTGACCACTATCTTCCTCACCTACACTTACTGCTGGTTTTGGTAAATCTTGACTCTCTTTTAATTGTTCTGTAGCTTGACAGTCTGTTAAATTAATTTTCTGATTTTGTTCTAGCATAGTTAAAATATCATCTGCTCGTTGCAATAAATTATTTGGTAAACCTGCTAATTTAGCCACATGAATACCATAACTTTTATCTGCCGGACCTTCCATCATCTTATGTAAAAAGACAACTTCTCCTTCTTTTTCCATCGCTCCTACATGAATATTTTTAAGTCCTGTTAAGGTATCCTCTAACTGAGTTAGTTCGTGATAGTGGGTTGAGAACAAGGTTTTAGCTTGAACTTGTTCATGAAGATATTCAATAATCCCTTGAGCCAAAGCCATTCCATCATAAGTAGCTGTTCCCCGACCAATCTCATCAAATAAAATTAAACTATCCGGAGTAGCATGTCTTAAGGCTTCGTTGGCTTCCATCATTTCTACCATGAAAGTACTTTGCCCAGCAATCAGATCATCACTTGCTCCAATTCGAGTAAAAATATGATCAAAAATAGGCAAGGTAGCTTCTTCAGCTGGAACAAAACACCCCATTTGCGCCATAATAACTGTTAAGGCTAATTGCCGCATATAAGTACTTTTTCCAGACATATTAGGTCCGGTAATTAATAAAATGGTGGTATCTTGATTCATTTGCACACTATTAGGAACATACTGCTGATACCCCATCACTTTTTCTACCACAGGATGTCTGCCTTCTTTTAGACAAAGTTCATGGGTTTCTTTGGTTAAAGTTGGGCGAATGTATTGATATTTTTCACTTACAGTGGCAAAACTCTGCAACACATCAAGACTAGCAATCCCTTTAGCTAAACGCTGAAGTCGTTGGATTCCTTGTTTAACTACCTCTCTAACTTGGACAAATAATTGATACTCTAACTCTTTTGATTTTTCTTCTGCTTCTAAAATCAAGGTTTCAATTTCTTTTAATTCATCTGTAATAAACCGTTCAGCATTAGTTAAGGTTTGTTTTCTGTCATAGTGGGTATCTTCTTTTAATAAGTGTAAATTCCCTTTACTAATTTCAATATAATAACCAAACACTCGGTTAAATCCTACTTTTAAATTCTTAATTCCAGTTCGTTGACGCTCTCTAGCCTCTAATTCCGCTAACCATTTTTTACCATTTAACATAGCATCTCGGTAAGTATCTAATTGAGTGTTATAGCCAGTTTTAATAACATCTCCTTCAGTCACACTTAACGGAGGTTCTTCATTAATTGCTTGATCAATCACTAAAACAATATCTTCCACTGGATCAAGTTGAGCTAAAACAGATTGCCATTCACCTTGATCAATTCCCTCAAGTAACTCTCTGATTCTAGGCACCATTTGAAGTGAGGTTTTTAGTTGAATTAAATCACGACCATTAACACTTCCAAAAGCCACCCGACCAGCTAACCGTTCTAAATCATATACTTTTTTTAAAGCTTCTTGTAAGTCAGCTCGCTCAAAAAATGCATCTAATAAACTTTGAACCATATTTTGACGGGCTAAAATCTCGGCTTCTTGAATTAAAGGACGGTCTAACCATTGTTTTAAAAGTCGTCCTCCCATAGCTGTCTTGGTTTCATCCAACAACCATAAAAGCGTGCCATATTTTTTTCCTGTTCGAATAGAACGATCTAATTCTAAATTAAACTTAGAGTAGTGATCTAGCTTTAAATAGTGAGTCGGTTCATAAACGACTGCTTGTTGTAAATGGGCTAAACTTCTTTTTTGTGTTTCACTAATATAGGTTAATAGCTTTTGAACCACTTGCTTTTCCAATTCAAGAGAAAGTGGCTGAGAAATGTATGAAAGTTCCGCATTTTCTAGTGAAGTTTCTTGATATGAAAACATTAAATTAAGCCGAGCACTTAATTGCTTCGTTAAGGTTTCAGGAATAGCTGTGCCTAACACCATCTCTTTTGTTTGAAGACTAGCACACTCATTTAACACACTTTCAGCATCAGGTAAGGAAGTGACTTTTAATTCCCCTGTACTTAAATCGGTATAGGCAAAACCATACCCTAAACCTTCCTCATACACGATAGCCGTTAAGAAATTATTAGCTTTGGCTTCAATCCCTTTAGCATTAGTAATAGTTCCAGGAGTAACTAGTTGAACTACTTCTCTTTTGACCATTCCTTTAGCTTCTTTAGGATCCTCCATTTGTTCACAAATAGCTACTTTATATCCTTTTTCCACAAGAGTATCAATATAACCCTGAGCAGCATGATGGGGAACTCCGCACATAGGTATCGGCTCTTCTGCATTTTTATTACGGCTAGTCAACGTTAGTTCAAGTAACTGAGCGACTTGTTCAGCATCCTCATAAAACAATTCATAAAAATCTCCTAAACGATAGAATAAAAAAGCATCTGGATATTGCTCTTTAATGTTCATATATTGTTCCATCATAGGAGTTCGTTTAGTTTTTTGAGGCATTAAATATCTCTCCTTTGTTCTTTTCCATTTAAATCTTCTGTTATTGAATGGTTTATTTCTTGTTCGATAACTGTTGTGATATATTGCACCACATCGTTAGCTTCCACTAATTTTTCTCTATAACGAATCACTAGTGGATGTTCATCAAATTGTTTAGTTAACGCATCCGCTTGTTTAATTGCTTCTTTTTCTGCTACTGGTTTATGATAGTGAGCAAACTGGACTGCTTGTTTTTGATACGCTTTTATTTCTTCCACTAACATTTTTAAGCCCTCATGTTGACTGACTTTTTTTTCTATCTCCTGATAGTCATGGATTGCTTGACTTCTTTTTAACTGAGCAATTAACCGGTCTAATGTTGCTTGACCTTGACTATCTAACAAGTTTTTTTCTTTATCTTCTAACATTTTCTAATCCTTCCAAGGATGATCTTCATTAATTAAACCAGTTTGAATTGATTTAGCCTTTCCCGTTTTATTATCTAAATCAATCACACAATAAGATAATAGGGAACGTCCTTCTTCTACCACTTCAAATCGGTGAGGCAAGGCAGTTTGGAACTTACCAATTACAGCGGCTCTATTCATTCCTAAAATACCATCATAAGGGCCTGTCATACCTACATCTGTTAAATAAGCTGTTCCTTTAGGTAAAATACGTTGATCCGCTGTTTGAACATGAGTATGAGTCCCTACTAAAGCAGAAATTTGGCCATCTAAAAACCAGCCCATTGCTTGTTTTTCACTAGTAGTTTCAGCGTGAAAATCCACAAAAATTAAAGGCGTTCTTTTTCTGGCTTCACTGACCAAATCTTCTATTTTTTGAAAGGGATCATCAATCGCCGTCATAAACGTTCGACCTTGTAAATTAATCACAGCTAGTTCTTCTTGATTGACTTTCACATACACAATTCCATGGCCTGGAGTACTGGCTTCTGGGAAATTAATCGGTCTGACTAATTTTTTAGCCGAATCAATAAAATTAAAAATATCTCGGTTATCCCAAGCATGATTTCCTAGAGTCACTACATCGGCTCCATCTTGTAATAACTTTTTATAAATTTTTTCCGTAATTCCTCTACCACTTGCCGCATTTTCACCATTAATAATCGTTACTTGGGGACGGTATTTTTGTTTTAACTTAGGGACATATTGCTCGATCGTTTTTCTTCCTAAAGATCCTACAACATCTCCAATAAATAATATGCGCATAAACGCTTCCTCTTCTCTAATAGCATCTTTGTTCATTTTAGCAATTTTTAGAAAGAAAAGAAAGAAAAGGAAAATCTTAGACAAATAAAAAAAGTTATCTGTCTTAAAACAGATAACTTTTTTTATTATTTAGCGTAGTCCACTGCACGTGTTTCCCGTACTACAGTGACTTTAATATGTCCTGGATATTCCAGTTCATCTTCAATTCTCTTTCGAATGTTTCGAACTAATAAAGTAGCATCATCATCACTAATTTCATCTGGTTTAACCATAATTCTAACTTCACGTCCTGCTTGAATAGCAAAACTTGTATCTACACCAGTAAATTCGTTGGCAATGCCTTCTAAACGTTCTAAGCGACGAATATAATTTTCAAGTGACTCACTACGAGCACCTGGGCGAGCTGCAGACAAAGCATCAGCAGCAGCAACTAAAACGGAAATAACTGAAGTAGCTTCAATGTCTCCGTGGTGAGAAGCGATAGCATTAATTACAACAGGATGTTCTTTGTATTTTTTCGCTAGCTCCACACCAATTTCTACGTGGGAGCCTTCTACTTCTCTGTCTAGTGCTTTACCAATATCATGTAAGAAACCTGCACGTTTAGCCAAATCAACATCTTCTCCTAATTCAGCAGCTAAAACACCTGTTAACTTAGCTACTTCAATAGAGTGATTTAAGACGTTTTGACCATAACTTGTTCGGAATTTCAAACGACCCATAATTTTAATCAAATCTGGGTGAAGGGTATGCGCGCCAACTTCAAAAGCAGCATGTTCTCCGTATTCGCGGATAGTTTCATCCATTTCTTTTCGAGCTTTTTCAACCATTTCCTCAATTCGAGCTGGATGAATTCGGCCGTCTTGAATTAATTTTTCTAAAGCAATTCGAGCAATTTCCCGACGAATTGGATCGAAACCTGATAAAACCACTGCTTCAGGCGTATCATCAATAATTAAATCGATACCTGTTAACGTTTCTAAAGTCCGAATGTTTCGACCTTCTCGTCCGATAATTCGACCTTTCATTTCATCATTTGGTAAGTTAACTACTGAAACGGTAGCCTCAGATACTTGATCTGCTGCACAACGTTGCATAGCCAATGATAAAATATTTTTCGCTTTTCGATCTGCTTCTTCTTTTGCACGTCGTTCATTTTCACGAACCATCATAGCTAATTCGTGAGTTAAATCTTCTTGGGTAGCATCCATAATAATATCACGAGCTTCATCTCTGGATAGAGATGCTACTTTTTCTAATACTTTTTCTTGCTCTTCAACTAATCGCGTTGCCTCTTTTTCTCGCTCATCAATCAATTGTTCTCTAGAATCAAGTTTCTCTTCTTTGTCTTCTAGTGAGTTTTCGCGTTTAACAAGAGTTTCATCTTTGCGGTCAAGATTATTTTCACGTTGTAATAAACGATTTTCTTGGGCTTTAATTTCGTCTCTTCGCTCTTTCAACTCACTTTCTACTTCTAATCGATACTTTTGATTCTCTTCTTTGGACTCTAATAAAGTTTCTTTCTTTAATGTTTCAGCTTCACGCCGAGCATCTTCTAAAATACTTTCAGCAGATGTTTTTGCTGCTTCCATTTCTTTTTGTAAATGATTCTTAGCAAAAACAAATCCGATGCCGAGACCGACAATCAATCCGATGATACCGAGGAGTATAGCAATAATTGACATGTTGTACACCTCCGTAGGATCTTCTATTATCATATATGGGTAGTTTATTTCATAAAAAACTAGGGAATAAAACTCAATGTCCATAAACTACTTGCATAATTGTATAAAATTTATACATCTTTAATTCTAATATTAGTCCACAGGTGTGTCAACTTTAATTTCCTGAAACTCTAGCTTTCTTCTCTATATAGCTAAAAAAACTGAAAACTCTTCCTTTTTTCAAAAAAAAGAACTAGACTCTACTGAAATCTAGTTCTTTTCTTTATTTATTAGCTATCCTTTAGCAGATGGTTTATTTTCTGTTTTGGGTTGAGTTTCTTTTGTTTCTTTTTCACTAACAGGCTCTTCCCCAATCCCGTAAGCGGCTCTTACTAGTTGGTTAATTTCATTAAACATTTCAGGGTGTTCTTTCATATACCGCTTAGCGTTTTCCCGTCCTTGTCCAATTCGTTCTTCCTTGTAGCTATACCATGCACCACTTTTATCGACGATATCTTTTTCAACCGCCATATCTAGTAACTCTCCTTCTTTAGAGATACCTTCTCCGTACATAATATCCACTTCAGCCACTCTAAATGGTGGAGCTACTTTATTTTTAACTACTTTAATTTTAGTTCGGTTTCCGACAATTTCTGTTCCATTTTTTAACTGCTCTGCCCGACGTACTTCTAGACGAATAGTTGAATAAAACTTCAATGCTCGTCCACCTGGAGTTGTTTCTGGATTACCAAACATAACGCCGACTTTTTCACGAATTTGGTTAATAAACACGGCTATCGTTTTCGTTTTATTAATAGAGCCAGATAATTTTCTCAAAGCTTGAGACATCAACCGAGCTTGTAAACCTACATGAGTGTCTCCCATTTCCCCTTCAATTTCTGCACGGGGAACTAACGCTGCTACAGAATCCACTACAACAATATCAATAGCACCACTTGATACCAAAGCATCCGCAATCTCTAAACCTTGCTCTCCTGTATCTGGTTGTGAAAGTAATAATTCATCAATATTCACACCTAAACGTTGAGCATAAGCTGGATCTAAAGCATTTTCCGCGTCAATAAACGCTGCAGTTCCTCCTTGCTTTTGCACTTCGGCAATAGCATGTAAGGCAACAGTTGTTTTACCAGAACTTTCAGGTCCATATACCTCTACAATCCGACCTTTAGGAAATCCGCCAACCCCTAAAGCTACATCTAATGCTAATGAACCACTAGGAATGGTGGATATTTTAGTATCAGCTTTTTCACCAAGCTTCATAATAGAGCCTTTACCATAGCTTTTCTCAATTTTCTTTAATGCTGCATCTAATGCTACTTTACGATCATCTGCCACTCTTGTATCCTCCTTATATATCAAAACTAACAAACCAGATTTACTCATGTTTTAAACAGCTAATAACTATGACTAGCTCTTGATTAAATCAGCTACTTTATCTTTTTATTTAAAAAAATCTACTCTCATATCATACGGTTTAATAGCTAAAAAAGCAAGAAAAATACGAACAAGCATTCGCTTTTTTAATGTTCCATTAAGATTTGTTGTCTTAATAAATTCAAACCAGCCATTAATGCACTATGTCTAATATACTCTCTATCTCGGTTAAATTGATACAAATAGGCAGTAGTGCCCGACTTTTTAGAAGAAACCCCTATCCAAACAGTTCCTGCCGACTTTCCCTCTAATTCCTCTGGACCAGCTACTCCTGTAAAAGAGATACTGTAATCTGTTCCTAATTTTAGCCGAGATTGTTCTGCCATTAAACAAGCACATTCTTTACTAACTACGCCTACTTGATTTAATTGATCTAATGAAATATCTAACAACTGAGCTTTAGCTTCTTTCGAATACGTGACAAATCCTCCAGGAAAACATTGTGAAACCCCTGGCACTTTAGCCAAAGTTTCTTGAAAAAGTCCTGCAGTTAAACTTTCAGCACTCGTGACTGTTTGATGATATTTTTTTAATAACCCCACAGTTTCAGCTTCTAAAGAATGATTATCACCATATCCGTAAAAATACTTTCCGACTATTTTTTGAATGTCTTTTTCTGCTTGATCTAATAACTCTTTAGCTTTTTCATGGGTATTGGCTTTAGCGGTTACCCTTAATGTAACTTCGTTAGATTTAGCATAAGCAGCAATCGTTGGATTCATTTGATGAGTAATTAACTCTTCAATTTCTGTTACTAACTGCGCTTCTCCAATTCCATAAAACCGTAAAACCCTTGAATCTAGTACCCATTCTTGAGGCAATATTTTTTTCAAAAGTGGAGTGACTTCTTTTAAAAACATCGGTTCTAATTCAACTGGTGGCCCTGGTAATACTAAATAACTCCGATTTTTTATTGTATATAGGGTTCCTAGAGCTAGACCATTTGGGTTTTGAATAGGAATTCCCCCTTTTATATTTTGGGACTGTTTGCGATTATTTTCTGTAATCGGACGACCTAAACGAGTTAAATGGTGAACGATTTTTTTTAAGGCCATTTCATTTGCTTCTAAAGGTTGATTAAGATGCTTAGCTAATACTTCTTTAGTAATATCATCTTGAGTTGGACCTAAACCTCCACATAAAACAATTAACTCACTACGAGTATCGGCTAATGCTAATAGATTTAATAGCCGTGCTTCATTATCCCCAACAACACTATGATAGTAAACTTCAAACCCTAAACTAGCTAATTCTTCAGATAAAAAAGTGGCATTAGTGTTAACGGTTTGACCTAATAATAGTTCTGTGCCAACTGCTATAATTTCTGCTTTCAACATAATCCCCCCAAATAGTATGGTTAAATGTATCACAGTTAAACTCATAATACATTTATTCCATTTTAAATAGATTCGTTTTTATTGTAACACTTCATTAAAAAAAGAAACAAAACTCTAACTCTAAATAAAAAAGATTGTTCCATCGTTAGAAAAAACTTCTAACCTGAAACAATCTTTTATTCATAACTGATTACATGGATCCTTTAAACACATGTGTATTTTTAGCAAAATAGTCAATCCCTGAATAAATAGTAAAGAATAAACACGTATATAATAAGATCTGATCTACTGGTAAACCTAAACTAGCAAATGGAATATTATTAATCATCAGAAAAATAATTGCCAACATTTGAGTAGCTGTTTTGACTTTTCCAGGCCAAGCTGCTGCCATTACTTCTCCGTCTTCTACTAACAATAATCTTAGACCAGTGACTGCTAATTCTCTACAAACAATAATAGCCACAATCCATGCAGACACTTTGCCTTGAGAAACTAAAACGATAAAAGCAGTCATCACTAACATTTTATCTGCTAATGGATCAGCAAATTTACCGAAGTTAGTTACTAACCCTCTAGCTCTAGCAATTTTTCCATCTAACCAATCTGTCATACTAGCTAAAGCAAAAATTAACATCCCGACAAACTGAGTCCACTCGACACTTGTTTGTCCTACGGTTAAAACGCCCCAATCAAAAGCGCCACTAACTACCACTAAAAATACTGGAATCATACAAATTCTAATTACGGTTAACTTATTTGGTAAGTTCACTTTATTCACCCTTCTTTCTTTTGTCCCTATCTATTTTAATCGAGTTCATCTAGAAAGTCTATGTCAGACCCACTAATTCACTTAGTGTCTAGTTATATGAGATAGTTAAATGGACATTTCTTGTTTGAATAGGGGTTTGATTCGGATTAACATCTAATTTTTTATTGTTAACCTGAATCTGAACTTTATCAGCTGCCCCAATCACTAGGGTTGCCTCTTCCACCTTATCTGGTAATTCAATTTGATCTTTTTCGCCTAATTCCAATGTTTTTTCATAAACAAATGCCCCGTCTACCTGAATTCCTAACCAACAACGACCCTCTTTAGCATCAAACTCAAAAGTTAGGGGATTCGTAACTTTTTTAAGACTCATCTCTACTTGTTGGCCTTCTTCACCATCAAAATGAATACTCATCCCTTTCTTTTTAGCTGGTTTAGGTTTTTCAGCATGAGTTGGTTTTTCTTCTGCCACTTCTTCTTTACTTTCTGTTTTGCTTTCATCAGGAGCATTTTCTTCAGTAAATTCACTTTCAATGCTCACTTCATTCGGCTTGGTTATCATCTTCTGATTAGGATCTTCTCTTAAAGTTAGATACGCCACAGTCGCTACAATTGTCACAGAAGCTATCGTTAAAATAATCATAGGTAATCGTTGACGCCATTTTTTAAAGTCATATTTAGTTTGATGCTGTTTTTGGTGCATGGCTACCCGAGAACTATTAATCGTTTCAACTGGAGGTAGTTCTTCTACTACTTCTTTACCATCTAATAAGTTTACTAACTGCTCTCCGTCAATTCCCACAGCTTTTGCATATTGGCGAATAAAAGAGCGCACATAAAAAGTACCAGGCATTGCCTCAAAGTCATTCTGCTCCAATGCAACTAAATATTTTTTTTGAATCTTTGTTAACTGTTGTAGTTCATCAATGGTTAAGCCTTTAGCTAATCGCGCACTTTTTAATCTTTCTCCTATTGTTTTCACGTGCTCACCTTTTTTTCTTCTTTATATTTTCCAGCCACCTGTAATAGGAATCGTTGTTCCTGTAATATAACCTGCTTCTTCTTTAACTAAAAACCGAACAACTTGGGCCACTTCTTTTGGTTCAGCCATTCTTCTCATCGGTATTTCAGCCAATAAACACGCTTTTTCTTCATCAGTCCAATTCGCGTTCATTTGCGTATTAACAGCTCCTGGTGCCACTACGTTAACTGTAATACCTAAAGAGGATACTTCTTGAGCATAGGCTTTCGCAAAGCTTTGCTGGGCCCCTTTCACAGTGCTATAAGCCACTTCCATTGAGCTACCACTTAGCCCATATACAGAGCCTATAAAAATAATTCGCCCTTGGTGCTGATGACTTAATTTGCTTTGTAACGCTTGACACATGCACATAGGGGTTTTAATCATTAATTGCCACAGCTCATCTATTTCTTGACTAGTAGTATCCGTCAACAATTTATAAACAGTTTTGCCATTTGCAAAAATGATACTATCAACTTGAAACAACTGATTGAGTAATGGCTCTAAACTTGTTTCATGAGTCATATCAAATCCTACTGAAAAAAAATCTTGTTTAGGATATAACTGACGAAGTTCTTCATTCAACTCTACTACACGTTCTTTATGATGATAATAATGGCAATAAAGGGACCAACCATCTTCCGCCAAAGCCTTAGCACAGGCTCTACCAATATCTCCGCTAGCCCCTAAAATTAATGCATACTTCATACTTATTCCTACTCCTTCACTTCTTCTGGATACATAAAGAAATGACTAAAGTTCTCAGCAAGGAAAAATGTATCCACTACCTGATAAATATCTGCTAATTGAATTTGAGCAATGATTTCAGTTAAATCAAATAAAGTCACTGTTTCAAAGGTTAATTGACTGAATTGATTAGCAATATATTCTAATGAGTTTAGCGATTGTAAATGTTTTCCAAGCAAACGTTTTTTAAGTAAAGCTAGTCTTTCGTCCGTTACATCTGGACTAGTTTTAGCTGTTAATAAAATATCTTCAATCGTTTTAACAAAACGTTCGGGTTCTTTAGTATCTGTACTAATATCTGCAAAATAAAAATCCCGTTCTAGATTGAATTCATAAGAAAAACTATCATCAATCAACCCTTCATTATACATGCTTAATTGGTTTTGAGAGGTTGAACCAAATAACAATTGGAATAATAAAGACGCTGCTGTTTTATAAATCAATTGTTCTTTTTCTGTAGTAGGTAAAGGAGTCACTCCTTTGATACCTAAAACTGCTTTAGGCTTACTAATAGGCATAGTTAAACTGCTTTCTTTAATAATCCCTGGCTCTGTCCCACTTGGTAAATCGCGCTTAATAGGAGCACTCGGTTCAAACTCTTTTTTCAGTTGATTGTCTTTAATCACTTTCATAATAGCATTAGGTTCAATATTCCCTACAATAAATAAATTCATATTACTTGGATGATAAAAGGTTTCGTAGCACGTATATAAATCTTTTGCAGTAATTTCTTGAATACTCTCTACTGTCCCTGCTATATCCACATGTAATGGATGATTAGGGTATAAGTTATTTAATATGCCAAAAAATAAACGCCAATTAGGATCGTCTTGATACATTTGAATTTCTTGGGCGATAATTCCTTTTTCTTTTTCCACTGTTTCCTCAGTAAAATAAGGCTCTTGAACAAAATCTAATAAGGTTTCTAAATTTTGAACAACTTGATCAGTCGTTGAAAACAAATAACTTGTCCGAGTAAAAGAGGTATAAGCGTTAGCAGAGGCTCCTTGTTTTCCAAAGATGTGAAACACATCCCCGTCCTCTTTTTCAAACATTTTATGCTCTAAAAAGTGAGCAATACCGTCTGGCACTTGGCAATATTCTTTTTGATTAATTGGAATAAACTTATTATCAATCGAACCGTACTCAGTCGTAAATAAGCTATATGTTTTATGAAAATCAGGCTTTGGTAATAACGTCACACGTAAGCCATTGTCTAATGTTTCTTGATACAACGTTTCTTCTACAACTGGATAATTAATCTTCTTCATAGGAAAGACTCCCTTCCAAGAAATAAACTGCTTCTAAAGTCACTTGATTAGCTACTCGTTTTATATCCTCAACTGTTACTTGGTTTAAGCAAGCTAACCATTCTTCATCACTTAAACAAGCTTTAGGGTATTTAGACATGAGATAACTTTTTTCTAATAAAGCACTTCCGTTATCTAGTGACAAAATATAATGAGTTCTTAACATCTCTTTAGTCTGAAGTAACTCCTCATCTGTTATGTCCCCATGTTTTAAGCTCTCTAGCTGCTCCTGGATTAATTCTAAAACACGTTCCTTGTTTTTACCTTCAATCCCTGTTTGAACGGTTAAATAGCCTCTAAAGGTATCAATAGAGCTAGAAGTATAATAGGCCATACTTTCTTTTTCCCGAACGTTCATGAATAGCTTAGAATGAGGAAATCCTCCAAACAATCCATTAAATACTTGTAGCGGGAAATAATCTGTTTCATGATAGTAAATACCTGTACGAAATCCTAAATTCAACTTAGATTGAACAACAGGTTGTTGCTCTTTTTTCTCTAATAAATTTTGACGAGCTGGTTGATGGTAAAAACCTGGAGAAAATGGAGATGTTCTAGGTTCAAAAGGTAAAATCTTCACTAAAGAAAGAAGTTCTTCTTCATCTACATCCCCAATTACTAAAATATCTACTGCATTATTAGCTAACATCCAGTCATAATAAGCTGATAAAGAATTAGCTGTGACTTTTTCTAAATCTTTAATAGTCCCAAAACTTGGGGTTTGTTGATCGTTATCTTGAAAATATAAATCTTGTAATTTTAGTGCTGCTTCACTTTGTTTATCATCATAAATAGATTCTATATATTCTATTAAGTTAGTTTTTTCCCGTTCAAAAGTTTCTAAATCAAAAGCTGCTTCAGATCTATTCGGATAAAATAAAACCTCTTTAATAAAATCAATGGCTTCAGCTAAAATGTTTTCGTGATGGGGAAGAAATTTTTCATTCACAATATTTAACACTAAAGTAAGGTAGTGACTGTCACCTTTTTTACTTACCTGAAAACCAAAACTTGCTCCGTACATATCTGCTAATTTTTTACTTATATCAGCTTGCGTTGAATAATTTAAGCTATTGGTTTCTAGTAAATTGCTTAATAAAGTTCGCTGACTAATTGTCTCCTTAGATAATGTTTCAGCAAAACGAATATATAATTTAATAGTCTTGTACTTAGTTGTGGGAATTACATGTAAATCCACTCCCGGCACCAAAGAAATACTCATGTGCATAACTCCTCTCTATTCCTAATCTTATCATAATCAATCTCACTAATCTTGACAACGGAAACTATTCTTCTTAATTAAATCCTTATGTTTCATGTATGATTATCCCACAATTAACAGAGTTATTGCATATCTGTGAGTATATTTGTTTTCTTCAATTTTTATTTTAGCTATAATATTAAGTAAGACAATAAATAAGGAAAGGAAGTGACGAGATGTTAAAAGAATTTAAAGAGTTTATTATGCGAGGCAGTGTATTAGATTTAGCAGTCGGGGTTGTTATCGGAGGTGCTTTTACCGCCATTGTAGATTCTATTGTTAAAGGTTTAATTACACCTTTAGTAGCGTTACCTATTAAATTACTAACTGGTAACAAAGACGGGGAAATTAAAGGTTTATCTGTGGCATTTAAAGGAGTGGTTTTCGACTTTGATGCTATTATTTCAGCTATTATTACCTTTTTAATTACCGCCATTGTTGTCTTTTTAATCGTCAAAGCAGCTAACACTGCTAGAAATATGTTAGAAAAAGAAGAAGAAGAGGTTGTACCAGAAGTTGATCCAACTCAAGAATATTTAAAAGAAATTAGAGATCTACTAGCTGTGCAAAATCAAGTAGCTAAAACAGAAGAAACACCAACTGCTACTCAACCATCTGATGAAAAAAACCTTTAAGAGAATATTCTCTTAAAGGTTTTTTCTTACATTTTTTTAGTTTCAAACAAAGGACTAACTGGTTTATTTTCATGAATTCTTTTAATTGCATCACCAATTAATTCGCCCACACTTACTTCAACAATTTTATCAATCTTACGATCATCTGGTAAGTTAATAGAATCTGTAACGATTACTTGCTTGATAGATGATTCTTCTAATCTTGTCAAAGCAGGACCTGATAAAACCGGATGTGTACAACAAGCTACAACTTCTGTAGCGCCAGCTTCAGTTAAAGCTGAAGCAGCTAGAGTAATTGTCCCAGCTGTGTCAATCATGTCATCGATCATGATACATTTTTTGCCTTCTACATTACCAATAATGTTCATCACTTCTGCAACATTTGCTTTTGGACGACGTTTATCAATAATAGCAATTGGAGAACCTAAAAATTCTGCCAATTTACGAGCACGTGTAACACCACCATGATCAGGTGAGACAATCACTGTATCGTCTCCAACGTAGTTATGTTCCATAAAGTAATCTGCTAATAAAGGAGCTGCCATTAAATGGTCAACAGGAATATCAAAGAAACCTTGAATTTGAGATGCATGTAAGTCAAGCGTTAACACACGATCTGCTCCTGCAGCTGTAATCATATTAGCTACCAATTTCGCTGTAATTGGTTCACGAGAACGAGCTTTACGGTCTTGACGAGCATAACCGTAGTAAGGAAGTACCACATTAATTGTTTTGGCACTTGCACGACGTAAAGCATCCATCATAATTAACAACTCCATTAAGTTGTCGTTAACTGGTGAACTAGTTGATTGAATTAAGTAAACATGATCACCACGAATACTTTCTTCAATGTTGATTTGGATTTCGCCATCGCTAAATTGTTTCACTGAACATTTACCTAATTCAACACCGACAGCTGCTGCAATTTTTTCAGCTAATGGACGATTTGAATTTAGTGAAAAGATTTTCAATCTTGGATCAAAGTAATGATTGGACATGAGGACCTCCGCTTTCTTTTTGGTGAGAATATTTTTTTACTTCCTTATAAATAGTAGTCATTTTTCCGTGAAAAATCAAGGGGTATTCTAGATGTCTTCTGAATAAGGTAATTTTTTTGCATAATCTAATTTATTTTCTTGACGATTTCTAGCAATAGCCATAGCGTTTTCAGGTACATCTTTTGTTACAGTAGAACCTGCTGCTATAAAGGCGTTTTTCCCAATATGAACAGGGGAAATAATATTAGCGTTACAGCCAATAAACGCACGATCTCCCACTGTTGAATGGAACTTGTTTTTACCATCGTAATTAACAAAAATAGTCCCACATCCTACATTGATTTCTTCCCCTAAAGTCGCATCTCCCACATAAGTCAAATGCCCTACTTTAGTACCTTTACCAATTTTAGATTTCTTTATTTCAACAAAATTACCAATATGAACATCTTCCATTAACTCAGTTTGAGGACGTAAATGAGCATAAGGGCCTACATCTGCTCCAGAGTGGATGACACTAGACTCAATCGTAGAAGAAGTTACCTGAACAGAGTCAGATAAGTCACTATCTACAATCACACTGTTACTTCCAATTAAACAATCTCTCCCAATCACTGTGTTGCCTTTTATAAACACTCCTGGCTCAATAATTGTATCAGGACCAATTACAACCTCACTATCAATATAGGTATGACTCGGATCAATCAATGTAACCCCTTGTCTCATATGCTTTTCGTTAACACGTTGAACCATAGTTTGGGTGGCTTTAGCTAAAGCCACTCGGTCATTAACTCCAATTGACTCTTGAATATCAGCCATTTGGTAGGCAGAAATAATTTCTCCTGCTTCTTTTAAGATGCCAATTACGTCTGGTAAGTAATACTCACCTTGGTCATTGTCATTGCCCACTTGATTTAACGCTTTAAATAGGGCTTGATTATCGAAACAAAAAGTACCTGTATTAATTTCTTGTACCAGTCTTTCTGATTCCGTTGCATCTCGTTCTTCGACAATTTTAGCAACATGACCTTTTTCATTGCGAATAATACGACCATAGGCATAAGGATTATCGGCATGGGCTGTTAAAATAGTTGCTTTAGCCCCACTTGTTTCATGTTCTTTAAATAACGCATCAATTGTTTCTCCTGTAATCAAAGGAGTATCCCCACAAATAACTAAAGTAGTCCCTTCTTTATCCCCTAAAAATGGTTCAGCTGTCAAAACAGCATGGCCTGTCCCTAGTTGTTCTTCTTGTAAGGCATAATCTGTTCGGTTGCCTAATTTTTCTTTAACTTGCTCAGCTCCACAGCCAACTACTGTTACAATGACTTCTGGATTTAATTTTTCTACATGGGTTAACACATGTTCAACCATTGATTTACCTAAAATTTCATGTAATACTTTATATTTCTTTGATTTCATGCGTGAGCCTTGGCCAGCTGCTAAAATAACCGCATAACGTTTTTTCATCTTGTTACCTCCACATTAATAAATAACCCTTTACTTATCAAAATAAGTTCCTGGTACGACTTTAATTGTCTTAGTATGAGTATCTACTTCTTCTACACACAATAATGATTGATAATCATCTACCACACGTCGCCCACTAAAACTTGACTCAGCAAAAACAGTAATGCCAACTAGTTCTGCTTCAAATTCTTCAATCAAACCAGTCATCCCATTCACTGTTCCGCCACCTTTCATAAAATCATCTACTACTAAAACACGTGAACCACGTTTTAAACTTCTTTTAGATAATTCCATTTTTTCAATTCGTTGAGAAGAACCAGAAACATAATTAACACTCACTGTTGATCCTTCAGTAATTTTAGAGTCCCGACGAACAATAACAAAAGGCACATTCAAATGATAAGAAACAGCCTGAGCAATAGGCACCCCTTTAGTTGCCACTGTCATAACAGCATCGATTTCTTGATCTTTATATTTGGCTGCAATAATTTGACCAATTTTTCTAAGTAAACTAGGTTCTCCTAATAAATCAGACAGATAAACATAGCCTCCTGGTAATAAGCGGTCACTTTCTGATAATCTGTCGCATAGTGACAAAATAGTTGCATGAGCTTCTTCTTCTGATATAGAAGGGATAAACTGCACTCCCCCAGCTGCTCCTGCAATAGTTTCTAAAATCCCAGTCCCTCTTTCATGAAAAGTTTTTTTCACAATCCCTAAATCTTCACTAATTGAAGACTTGGCTGCTCCGTATCTTTTCACAAAAAAAGTCAGTGATATTAATGTTCGTGGATGTTCTAATAAATATTGCGTCATATCGATTAGTCGTTCACTTCTTCTAACCTTCATGATTTTCCTCCTACTTGCTGTGACTTTCCATTCAATTATATGATTAAACTGAACAAAATCATAGTACTAAATGAATTTTAACAGAAAACGTTCGTAATTATAATAAAAAAATAAAGGAGAAGTCTTTTAATCTTCTCCTTTTACTTATGACGAATTTTTTGTCCCAATGAAACTAAAGCTAATATGGCAATAAATACTAAAGTAATAGTTGCTCCAGGCGGGGTATTTAATTGGTAAGAAAATACTAGTCCAGATAGCATGCCAATTAAACCAATCACAATACTCGAAAAAATCACTCGATTGAAACTTTTCCCTAAGTTCATCGCAATAGTAGCCGGTAAAATCATGATAGCAGATACTAATAAAGCTCCTGCAATAGGAATCATCAGCGTAATTGCTACTCCGGTTATAATATTAAACAAAAGTGACATTCTATGAACGGGCAGTCCATCTACATGAGCAGTATCTTCATCAAAGGTTAACACATACATCGGGCGTTTAAACAACAGAAATAGCAAAATAATAATAACAAATAATACACCTAATACTTTAACTTGTGATTGACTAATCGTTATGATAGAGCCAAATAAATACTGATTAATTTTCATAGGAGCATTATCTTTGGTCAAACTCATGAGTAACAGTGCCACAGCTAAGCCACCAGACATGAGAATAGCAGTAGATACTTCTGAATAGCTTTGATACATCGTTCTTAAATATTCTAAAACAACAGCAGAAATAATAACTACTAATAAAGTGGTCATGGTTGGATTTTGATTAAGAAAAAAACCTAACGCAATTCCTGCTAAAGAAACATGAGACAAGGTATCTGCTAATAAAGACTGACGTCTAACCACTAAGAAAACACCTAACATCGGTGCAATAACAGCCATAAAACCAGCAGCTAACCAAGCTTTTCTCATGAACTCAAATGAAAACATCTCCATTCAGAATCCTCCTTTCGCACTAAATGAATATGACGATCTGCATATTGTTTTACTTCTTCATGCTCATGGGTCACCATTAAAATAGCTTTGCCGTGATCATGAGCATTATGTTGCAATAATTCATAAAATTGAGTGCGTGATTTTTCATCCATCCCAGTAGTAGGCTCATCAAAAATAAATAAATCAGGATCTGTGGCAAAAACACGAGCTAAACAAATACGTTGCTTTTGACCTCCTGAAAGTTCTCCTACTCGCTTATGTCGCATATTCCACATATCCACAGATTTTAAGGCCCGTTCAACATGTTGATGGTCTCGTTTATCTAAAGGTTTGAACCACTTGCCTCTAGAAAATCGTCCAGACTGAACTAATTCCAGTACAGTACTTGGAAAGCCTGCATTAAACGAAGCAATCTGTTGAGGAATATACCCCACACTTAAAGGCTCATTTTCCTGATTGACTTTTGATAAGGTAATCTTACCTGCTGCCGGCTTCAACAAGCCTAATGTATTTCTAATTAGAGTTGACTTAGCTGCTCCGTTTTCACCAGTTAAAATTACAAACTCACCTGGATCAATATGATAGGAGATGTCCTCTAATACCGGCTCTTCTCCGTAATAAAATGTTAAATTTTCAACTTGTACATAATGCATCGATTCCCCTCCTTTAACAAAACGTAAAGTTTACGATTTGAAACCTAATAAAGATTATCATTTTTTGTACAGATACGCAAGAAAAAAACATGAACATTTCCTTAACCACACTGACTTACTTGTTGTAAAAACCATTGCTGAAACTCTTCAACTTGAATATCAGTTACTAATTGACAGGAAGATTCTTCAATAAACGTTACACTGGAAGCCCCGCGTGTCACTTGACCAGCTAGCTCAATAGCCATTTGACAAGGGGTGGTTTCCACTAGATGTGGTGCTAATAAATAAACCAAAGTAGTACTATCATACATAGATAAACCAGTGACAATATCTCCTCCTCGGTAATGTTCAAACAATTGGGATAACATTTTACCTGTTTTTCCTGCCTTTTTAACTTGTTTAATCGTTTCAGAAGTTAACCGAGCTTTATTTCCGATTTCTAAAGGTAGTAATGTAATAGGGAGTTGGCTATTTAACACTATCTCAGCTGCTTCTGGATCTGCATGAAAGTTAAACTCAGAAAAATTACCAGAGTTTCCTCTTCCTGTTGCGCCTCCCATAATGACTAACTCTGCTATTTTTTCTTTATCTTCTTCAAATAAACGTAACCACAAAGCAATGTTGGTTAGAGGAGCTAAAGCTAGTAAAGTGACTGGCTCACTTGACTGTTGAATAGCTTGATGAATAGCTATAGCAGCTGGCACTTCTGTCAATAATTGACGGTTATACTCTTTCCATTCAAAGCCCGCTAACCCACTATCCCCGTGAATCTCACTAGCATCTATTTGCGGCTGCACAAGTGGCTGATTAGCTCCTTTGGCAACCAGAACCTCTTTATCAAAAAAAGTTAATAATTTTAATGTGTTTTCTGTTACTTGTGGACAAGATACATTACCTGCCACAGTTGTAATCAATTTAACCTCTAGCTCCTCAGAAAACAAAGCAAAAGCTAATGCCACAGCATCATCTATTCCAGGGTCAGTATCAATAATAATTGGTCGTTTCTCTCTCATAACTTCTCCTCCTTAGCTATGTTAAGAATACTATATTATAGTGATTTTAAAAACTTTTTACCTATTTACTAGACAAAAAAAACAACATCTTTTTGTTATGAAAGATGTTGTTTGGACTGATTATCCTTTATTTATTCAATTGGCACTATTTTTTAGAGTCTAGTGTTTTACTGTAATATAAGATACTTAACACATTAACTACACTGACAAAAGTAGCATGATACATCATACTTAAAATAAATTTCCCTCGTGTTAAACCTAAAACATTAATCCAAATCATAATCAAAGCAAAACCAATAATAAAAGCACTAAAGGTCACTTGACTAGCATTGGCTAAAATTTTAAATCCTTCTGCCTGGTTACGATATTTAGCTAATAACTTAAAATAGCCACCAATCGAAACTAACATAAGGACACTACAAATTAACTCAATAACAATTCTTCCCATAAGTACACTTCCAGCTTTCTATTTTTCTTACCTGTATTCTTTCATCTAGAATGATAACAACTAGATACTTATTAGAATAACAATTTAAATCAAGGTATGTCAGCTACTCATTCGGTGCTGTCTCGATAAGTTAAAAAAATTGTACCATTAAACTTTACTTTTTTCTACCGTCTTAATAAATTATTCAGAATTTGGTACCAACGTTACTCTTGATGAAAATGATCATAAACATTTTGGGCGACTGATTTTGGCAAGCCACTTTGCTGAATTAACTCATCCACACTAGCTTCTCGAATTTTTTTAACAGATTTAAACGTTTTAAATAATTGTTGCTTTCTTTTAGGTCCTAAACCTGAAATATCATCTAAAGAAGAAGCAAAGGTATTCTTACTACGCACTTGCCGATGAAAGGTAATAGCAAATCGGTGAACCTCATCTTGAATCCGTTGTAATAGAAAAAATTCAGAGGAATTACGTTTTAAAGGGACTACCTCTAGATTAGAGCCAAATAACAATTCACTAGTTTTATGTTTATCGTTTTTAGCTAATCCTGCAATGGGTACATCTAAACCCAGTTGGTTATTCAAAACATCTAAAGCAGCATCTACTTGTCCTTTTCCCCCATCAATTAAAATTAAATCTGGTAAAGGTAAATCTTCTGTCAACACCCTAGAATATCTTCGGTAAATAACTTCTCGCATAGAGGCATAGTCATCTGGGCCGACCACCGTTTTAATTTTATACCGGCGATATTCTTTTTTAGCCGGTTTTCCATCTATAAAAACAACCATAGCAGAAACTGGACTAGTTCCCATAATATTAGAGTTATCAAAGGCTTCTATTCGAACAGGATTAGGAATCTGCATTGCTTTACCTAATCTTTCAACTGCTCCCAGAGTTCGCTCTTCTTTTCTTTCAATTAAATCAAATTTTTGTTGCAAAGATACCGTTGCATTTTTATCTGCTAAAGCTACTAACTTTTTTTTCTCTCCACGTTTTGGTTGGAAAACTTTTGTATTTAAAAGAGCCTCAACACTGGTCAAATCCACTCGGTCAGGAATAAACACTTCTTTAGGAATAAAATGTTGATCTTCTTGATAAAATTGACCGATAAAGGTTAAGAAATCTTCTTCTGCCTCATTATAAAAAGGAAAAATAGAAACATCTCTTTTAATCATTTTTCCCTGTCTAACAAAAAATACTTGGACGCACATCCAGCCTTTATCTACTGCATAACCAAACACATCTCGGTCCACAAAATCTGTATTAGTCATTCGTTGTTTAGTCATAACTGTTTGAATAGCTGCTACTTGATCTCTTAGTTCAGCTGCCCGCTCAAATTCTAACGCTTCTGCTGCTTGTCGCATATCCTCTTCTAGTGCTTGTTGGATAGGCTCGTATTCTCCCTTTAAAAATCGTTTAATTTCTTCAACCATCTCTTCATATACTTGCCTCTCAACATTAAAGACACAGGGAGCTAAACATTGACCCATATGATAGTATAGACAAACTTCCTTTGGTAACACTTTGCATTTACGTAAAGGATATAACCGGTCTAATAACTTTTTAGTTTCATTAGCTGCTCTAACATCTGGATAAGGACCAAAATATAAAGCTTTGTCTTTTTTGACTTTACGAGTGATCAATAATCTCGGATACTTTTCATGAGTTATTTTAATAAATGGATAGCTTTTATCATCTTTTAACATGATATTATATTTAGGATCATTTTGCTGAATCAAATTAATTTCTAACAGCAACGCCTCAATATTAGACTCCGTCACAATATATTCAAAATCAGCAATCTCACTGACTAACTTCTCTGTCTTAGTATCGTGGCTACCTGTAAAATAGGAGCGAACTCTATTTTTTAAAATCTTCGCTTTACCTACATAAATAATACTTCCATGTTTATCTTTCATCAAATAACAACCAGGTTGGTCTGGTAACAAGGCTAATTTATTTTTTATTACATCATTCATTTCAGAAATATCCTCCTACGTTCTTCAGTATACCATGTATAGAGAGGAACTAAAAAATAAACAAGCCAAGGATTTGGCTTGTTTATTTTTCATAAGTTTCAACTGTTTCAACTTCCTCTTTCGTTTGAGGATCTGATTTTTTTTCCTTCTTTTTAGATTCTTTTGACTTTTCCTCAGATAGTTGATTCTCTGGTTGCAATTCTTTTCCTCTCACTTTTTGATAGGCAGCCTCTAATGAATTTTTTACAGCTAAACTCATTTCTTCTGTATAATGTTCTACATTATTTGATCCTACCATAAAGGCTAATAACACATTAGCCACGTCTGTTTCATTTTGACTCATCTCGACCATTTCCCACTGTTTTCCTACCCGTTTAAACCGAAGAGAAACTTTTAGAGACTCTTTCTTTACAGGAGCTTGTTTTAATTCTTTCGTTAAAAGCTTCATGGTTAAAGCATTTAACCGTTGATTATCTTGTGCTAATTTTTCATCTTTAAGCATTTCTGTAATCAATTGATTCATCGTTTCAGTATAAACTTGGGTAAAATCTAATCCTTTTACTTGGTAAAAAACTTGATAGTCTGTTTTTTTCTTAATAACTTTGACTTGGTCAATTTCATAAGACGTTTTCTTTTGAATACTATCATACCAAGTTTTCCCTAAAGCTTCTTTTTGTTTTTGCGACACATCTGCTCCAAGGCTAAGATTAGTCACTAATTCTTTCATCAACCGATCTCTTTTTTTATCCAAAGATTGAACAACTTGATCTCCTTGTTTAAAGGTCTTACTAAAACGAGGATCTTGATCAGCGTAAATTAATTGGTTCACATAAAGAACTCCGGCTTGTTCTGGTGTTGCTGCTGAGCGGCAACTTGTTAATAAAACAAACAGCCCACCGACAAGCACTATTAGACTTAATTTATTAAATTTCATATAGGCATATTGTGTAAAACAATATGGTTTCCCACATCCTTTTTTATTCATTCTCTTTTCTATTATCGGATAAATTAGTTAGTTATTCAATGTAAAACCTGCCTTTAAACGAATTTTATTATAGAAGGAGGTATGAACATGATCATTTTTATCTATTTCAGCATGTTAATTATTTATTTTATCCACCATTCATTTTCTGTGGATAACTTTTTTTACCAAACAACTCCCTATCAAACACTTATCCACAAGTTAATGCTTAGTTTTTTTTGGATAAGTTTATATGCTGTTTTCCACAGAGCTGCTAATGAATTACCCTATGATTTATTCTTTATTTTTTGGCATATTATTTTAAGTTTGGAAGACCAAGAGAGCTGCTATATCCAGCAAAGTACGTTACTAATGTATGTATTATCTATTTTATTGATGCAGTTTATCCTTACCTCCTACTCTTTTCATCTAGAAAAAAGTGTCATTATTTACGCTTTTTATACTCTACTAAATACTTGTCATTTTTTATTAGGAGAAGGAGATATTTTATTACTAGCTTTTTGGAGTGGTTTATTAGGAGTTATTCTTACTCAAAAAATTTTATTAGGAGCTATTTTGTTAGCAGGTTGTTATTGGCTCATTTGTACTATTTTAAAGAAAAAAACCACGCAAGCTCCTTTACCCTTTATTCCCTTTTTAAGTGTTAGCTTTTATTTGTGGCAATGGTTTTCTAGAACATAAAAAAAGTCTGGCAAATAAATGCCAGACTTTTCATTCATGCTATTTAGGATCTAATCCATTTAATAAAGCATCTTCAGCAGCCATTTTAGCTTCAATGTCACTAATACTATAAACATTTTCACTAGCTACTCCCACTTCTTTAGGCTCCATGTTACGGTATTTAGGCATACCAGTACCAGCAGGAATAATCTTACCGATAATAACATTTTCTTTAAGCCCAAGTAATGGATCTTTTTTACCACGAATGGCAGCATCTGTTAAGACTCTAGTTGTTTCTTGGAAAGAAGCAGCTGACAAGAAACTATTTGTTTCAAGAGATGCTTTTGTAATACCAAGTAACACTGGACGAGCTGTTGCAGGAATACCACCAGCAATTAAGGTTTGATAGTTTTGTGCTTTAAAATCAGCAATATCTACTAAAGTACCTGGTAAAATATCTGTATCACCTGGATCCATCACACGAACTTTACGTAACATTTGACGAACCATTACTTCAATATGTTTGTCACTGATTTCTACCCCTTGCATACGATATACTTTTTGTACTTCGCGCAATAGGTAGTTTTCAACAGAAATCACATCACGAATTTGTAACAATTGTTTAGGATCAATAGAACCTTCCGTAATTGGTTGGCCTCGATGAATTTCATCTCCCTCAGCTACTTTCATACGAGCTGTATAAGGAATTTGATAAGTACGAGTATCTGTTGTTCCTTTGATGGTTACTTCTTTACTACGTGTTGCAGCATCTTCTGTAATTTCAGCTACATAACCTGTTACTTCTGTAATCACAGCTTGTCCTTTCGGATTACGTGCTTCAAAAATTTCTTGGATACGAGGAAGACCTTGAGTAATATCATCTCCGGCAACCCCCCCAGTATGGAATGTACGCATAGTTAACTGAGTACCTGGTTCACCGATAGATTGAGCCGCAATTGTTCCAACTGCTTCCCCAACTTCAACTTCTGTACCAGTCGCCATATTACGTCCGTAACATTTCTTACACACACCGTGTTTAGTGTTACATGTAAAGACTGAACGAATCGTAACTGTTTCCACACCTGCATCCATAATTTCTTTCGTAAGTTCTTCTGTAATTAATTCATCAGCAGGAACAATCACTGCACCTGTTTCTGGATGAAGAATAGCTTTACGAGTATAACGACCAACTAAACGTTCTTGTAAAGTTTCAATAACTTCATTACCTTCGCGAATAGCTGCAATTTCTAATCCTCGGTCTGTACCACAATCTGATTCACGAATAATAACATCTTGTGCTACGTCTACTAAACGACGAGTTAAGTAACCTGAGTCGGCTGTTTTTAGAGCTGTATCGGTCATACCTTTACGAGCACCGTGAGTAGAAATAAACATTTCCAAAACGGTTAACCCTTCACGGAAGTTAGAAATAATTGGAAGTTCCATGATACGACCATTTGGCGCAGCCATCAGTCCACGCATACCTGCTAACTGAGTAAAGTTAGAGATGTTACCACGGGCTCCAGAATCACTCATCATGAAGATTGGGTTTTTCACATCTAAACTTTCCATAAGTTTTAACTGAATTTTATCTTTAGCGTTATTCCAAATACCAATAACTCGTTCATAACGCTCATCATCTGTAATTAATCCACGACGGAATTGTTTTGTAACAGTTGCTACTTGGTTATGAGCATCTTCAATAATGCCTTCTTTTTCATGTAAAACAACGATATCTGCAATCCCTACAGTCATACCAGCTAACGTAGAGTGACGGTATCCTAAGTTTTTCATTCGGTCAAGCATCATAGAAGTTTCAGTAATTTTGAAACGTTTGAAGACTTCTGCAATAATATTTCCAAGATTTTTCTTCTTGAATGGATCAATCAATTCTTGCTCTTTAATATGAGCTGGAATATCTGTTCCTGGTTCAACAAAATATTTATCTGGTGTTTGAACAGTTAAGTTATAATCAGTTGGCTCATTCAAGTATGGGAATTCAGCTGGCATAATTTCATTAAAAATAGATTTCCCAACTGTAGTAATTAAAATACGTTCTTTTTGCCAATCTGTAAATGGTTTGTCAGGCATAGAAGTGGTTTGTAGACCAATCCGTGTATGCAAGTGAACATAGCCATTTTTCCACGCCATAATTGCTTCATTACGGTCACGGAAAATCATTCCTTCACCTTCACGATTTTCTTCTTCCATAGTTAAGTAGTAGTTACCTAAAACCATATCCTGAGAAGGAGTTACAACTGGTTTACCATCTTTAGGGTTCAAAATATGTTGAGCAGCAAGCATTAACAAACGAGCTTCTGCTTGAGCTTCTTCATTTAATGGTACGTGAACCGCCATTTGGTCACCGTCAAAGTCAGCATTGTAGGCTTCACAAACCAATGGGTGAAGACGAATAGCACGTCCTTCAACTAAAACTGGTTCGAAAGCTTGGATACCTAAACGGTGAAGAGTCGGTGCTCGGTTAAGTAAAACTGGATGTTCACGAATCACATCAGCTAATACATCCCACACTTCGTCTTCTTGACGTTCAATTTTACGTTTAGCATTTTTAATATTGCTAGCTAATTCACGGTGAACTAGTTCTCGCATAACAAATGGTTTGAATAACTCAATAGCCATTTCTTTTGGTAATCCACATTGGTACATTTTTAAGTTTGGTCCAACAACGATAACTGAACGACCTGAATAGTCAACACGTTTTCCTAATAAGTTTTGACGGAAACGACCTTGTTTTCCTTTCAACATATGAGAAAGAGATTTCAATGGGCGGTTACCTGGTCCAGTAACTGGACGGCCACGACGACCATTATCAATCAAAGCATCCACTGCTTCTTGTAACATTCTCTTTTCGTTTTGAACAATAATATTTGGTGCCATTAAGTCTAACAAGCGTTTTAACCGGTTGTTACGGTTAATTACCCGACGATATAAGTCGTTTAAGTCACTTGTTGCAAATCGGCCACCTTCTAATTGAACCATTGGACGTAAATCTGGTGGAATAACTGGCACAACATCCATGATCATCCAACCTGGTTTATTTCCTGATGTACGGAATGCTTCTAAAATATCTAAACGACGAACGGCACGTGTTCGTTTTTGACCAGAAGCAGTTTTCAATTCTTCTTTTAATTCTACTACTTCTTTTTCTAAATCAACGTCATCTAACAAACGTTTAACAGCTTCCGCTCCCATACCTGCTTGGAAACTTTGACCATATTGTTCACGTTTTTCACGGTATTCCCGTTCAGTTAATAACTGTTTCTTTTCTAAAGCAGTATCTCCTGGTTCAGTCACCACATAAGAAGCAAAATAGATAATTTCTTCTAATGCTCTTGGGCTCATATCTAAAATAAGACCCATTCGACTTGGAATTCCTTTGAAATACCAAATGTGTGAAACAGGGGCAGCTAATTCAATATGCCCCATTCTTTCACGACGAACTTTAGAACGTGTTACTTCAACGCCACAACGGTCACAAACAATCCCTTTGTAACGAATTCTTTTATATTTACCACAAGAACATTCCCAATCTTTAGTTGGTCCAAAAATTCTTTCACAGAATAGACCGTCACGTTCTGGTTTTAATGTTCGGTAGTTAATTGTTTCTGGTTTTTTTACTTCACCGTATGACCAGCTTCTAATTTTTTCAGGAGAAGCTAACCCTATTTGCATACTTTCGAAATTATTTACATCGATCAAAAGGTGTTCCCTCCGTTTCATTTATTGACCAACAAGCTCGATAGTTTTCAGTTTTAGTCTTTTTTCTCAGCTTTTTTTTCTGCTTGTTCTTGTGCATATTTAGCTAAAGCATCTACTGTAATCAAGTCATCTTCTTCATCATCCATATCGCGAAGCTCGATTTCTTGATCTTCACCATCTAACACTTTCATATCTAAACCTAAAGCTTGTAACTCTTTGACTAATACACGGAATGATTCAGGTACGCCTGGTTTTGGAATTGGTTCACCTTTTACAATCGCTTCATATGTTTTCACACGACCAACAACGTCATCTGATTTATATGTCAAGATTTCTTGTAAAGTATAAGCAGCACCATAAGCTTCCAAAGCCCATACTTCCATTTCCCCAAAACGTTGTCCACCAAATTGTGCTTTACCACCTAATGGTTGTTGAGTAACAAGAGAGTATGGTCCAGTTGAGCGGGCATGTAGTTTATCATCAACCATGTGGGCTAATTTAATCATGTACATGACACCTACTGAAATACGGTTATCAAATGGTTCACCTGTACGTCCATCATAAAGAGTTGTTTTAGCATCTTTAGCTAAACCAGCTTCTTTAACAGTTTCCCAAACGTCATCTTCATTGGCTCCATCAAAAACAGGTGTTGCTACGCGAATACCTAATTGACGAGCAGCCATACCTAAATGAAGTTCCAACACTTGTCCAATGTTCATCCGAGATGGTACCCCTAATGGATTCAACATGATATCAACTGGTGTTCCATCAGGTAAGAATGGCATATCTTCTTCTGGCATAATACGGGAAACAACCCCTTTATTACCATGACGACCCGCCATTTTATCTCCTTCATGAATTTTACGTTTTTGGACAATGTAAACACGAACTAACATGTTTACGCCAGGAGCTAATTCGTCACCGGCTTCACGAGTAAAGATTTTAACATCGTGAACAATTCCGCCACCACCATGTGGAACACGAAGAGATGTGTCACGAACTTCACGAGCTTTTTCTCCAAAGATCGCATGAAGTAATCTTTCTTCAGCTGATAACTCAGTCACGCCTTTTGGTGTCACTTTACCAACTAATAAATCACCATCGCGAACTTCAGCACCAATTCGGATAATACCCATTTCGTCAAGATCTTTAAGTGCATCTTCCCCTACGTTAGGGATTTCACGAGTAATTTCTTCTGGTCCTAATTTTGTTTCACGTGCTTCTGATTCATACTCTTCAATATGAATAGAAGTATACACATCATCTTTTACTAAACGACGGCTCATGATAATCGCATCTTCGTAGTTATAACCTTCCCAAGTCATAAACGCTACTAAAACGTTTTGACCTAAAGCAAGTTCTCCTTCTTCCATAGATGGACCATCTGCTAAAACGTCTCCTGCATCTACTTTTTCACCTAATCTAACAATTGGGCGTTGATTGTAGCACATACCTGCATTAGAACGACGGAATTTAGTCACCATATATTTATCTAATGTGCCGTTACTACGACGAATACGAACTTCTTTCGCATCTACAAACTCAACTACTCCATCATGTTTACATACAAGAGCAGAACCTGAGTCATGGGCTGCTTTATATTCCATACCAGTTCCTACAAACGGAGAATGTGGATCAATTAATGGAACAGCCTGACGCTGCATGTTTGCACCCATTAACGCACGGTTAGAGTCATCGTTTTCTAAGAAAGGAATACATGATGTAGCTACCGCAACTACTTGTTTTGGAGATACGTCCATGTAGTCCACTTTATCTGTAGAAACTTCCAAGTTTTCACTTTGTAGACGAGCCATAACTGCCTCTTCTTTAAAGGTTCCATCTTCATTTAACGGAGAGTTTGCTTGAGCTACCATGTAATGGTCTTCTTCGTCGGCAGTTAAGTAGTCAATATGTTCTGTTACACGGCCAGTTTTACGGTCAACACGACGATAAGGTGTTTCGATAAAACCATAACGGTTAATCTTAGCGTAACTAGACAAACTGTTAATTAACCCAATGTTTGGACCTTCTGGTGTTTCAATCGGACACATACGACCATAGTGAGAGTAATGTACGTCACGTACTTCATAACCAGCACGATCACGAGTTAAACCACCAGGCCCTAAGGCTGATAGACGACGTTTATGAGTTAACTCACCTAATGGGTTTGTTTGGTCCATAAATTGTGACAACTGAGAAGAACCAAAAAATTCTTTAATTGATGCCACTACTGGGCGAATATTAATTAATTGTTGAGGTGTTAGTGTTTCAGTATCTTGAATAGACATTCTTTCACGAACTACCCGTTCCATACGAGCCAAACCAATACGGAATTGATTTTGTAACAACTCACCAACTGAACGAATTCGACGATTACCTAAATGGTCAATATCATCTACTTTTCCGATACCATCCATTAAGTTAAAGAAGTAGTTCATTGAAGCAATAATATCAGCTGGACGAATAGTTTTAACGTCTGCAGCTGGTTGACCATTGCCAATCACATTCACTTCACGCTCTGGATCTTTTGGTGATAGAACTTTAACAACTTGAACTGTCATCGGTTCTGTTACTACACCATCTTCTGTTGGATAGTAAGTCACACTGTTTAATCCATTATCTAGATGTTCGCCTAATTGATCCATGACTTCATGACTAATCACTGTGCCACGTTCAAATAGAATTTCACCTGTTTCAGGATCAACTAATGTTTCTGCTAAGGTATGATTTAATAAACGTGTTTTTAAGTCTAATTTTTTGTTAACTTTATAACGTCCTACTGCAGCTAAATCATAACGTTTAGGATCGAAGAAACGAGCATTTAACAAGTTTCTTGAACTATCCGCTGTTTTAGGTTCTCCCGGACGTAGACGTTCATAAATATCTTTTAATCCTTCTTCTGTACGAGAATCTGATGCATTTTTATGAATGTCTTTTTCTAAAGTTAGACGTAGACTTTCATTTTCACCAAAAATCTCTAAAATAGTATCATCAGATCCAAAACCTAATGCTCGAACCAACACACTTAAAGGAATTTTACGTGTTCGGTCAATTCTCACATAAGAAATATCTTTGGCATCTGTTTCCATTTCTAGCCAAGCACCACGGTTTGGTATAACAGTTGAACCAAAACCTTCTTTACCGTTTTTATCAACTTTTCCGTTAAAGTAAACTCCTGGGGAACGAACCAACTGAGAAACGATAACACGTTCGGCACCATTAATAATAAATGTTCCCATTTCAGTCATTAATGGAAAATCTCCGAAGAATACTTCTTGAGATTTAATTTCACCTGTTACTTTGTTATCTAAACGAAGTGTCACATAAATTGGCGCAGAATAATTAGCATCATGCGCACGAGCTTCCTCTACTGTATACTTAGGTTCTTTTAGTTCATATCCAACAAATTCTAACGATAACTTGTCATTGAAGTCTCTGATTGGTAAAATATCTTCAAACATTTCTCTTAATCCTTCATCTAAAAACCATTGATAAGAATCTGTTTGAATTTCAATCAAGTTTGGCAACTCTAAAACTTCACTGATACGTGCGAAACTTCTTCTTTCGCGATGCTTGCCGTATTTTACTACGTGTCCAGCCAAGCTCTTCACCCCTCTGAATTTTTTCCAAAACCACATCTTTATTACATTATTGCTACAAATATTAAGTTTATATTACCGGTATGTAACAATACCTTTTAAAGGCAAAAAAAAACCAAAAATAGATGATATTCAGTCTTTTCTGATCTCTATTTTTGCTTTTTATTCCAAAAATAAGGAATGGACAATATTTCATCCCCTATTTTCCGTAATCTAAGACAGTTTTTGCATCTAATTATTCTAATGTATTTCATTTGATTTGTCAACTTTATTTTTGACTTTGTAAAATATAATAGCCTTTTTCCTTGGTCAATGTCACAACATTACCAAAAACTTC
Source organism: Vagococcus humatus (assembly GCF_003950325.1). Classification (GTDB taxonomy): domain Bacteria; phylum Bacillota; class Bacilli; order Lactobacillales; family Vagococcaceae; genus Vagococcus_C; species Vagococcus_C humatus. Next base: position 81,421 of record NZ_PXZH01000002.1, on the reverse strand, counting down.
TTCCATTTTTTTAGCTGCACTTGGAGCGCCTTGCTTTTTCTGAATCACAATGGTTAATTTTCCTTTATCAACTAAATGATCATAGGCTTTTTCTAAAATCTCATGAACCACTTGTTTTCCCGCTCTAATTGGGGGATTACTAACAATTGCCGCAAAGTTTTGATTAGTTACTTGATCGTACATATTTGATGAATAAATTTTGACATTTTGAATATCATTAGCTTCTGCATTAAGTTTAGCTAATTCTAAAGCCCGTTCGTTAACATCTACCATTTCAACTTCACGTTGAGTTTGACTGGCCAAACTTAACCCTATCGGACCATAGCCACATCCAACATCTAAAATAGAACCTTCTGGTAGTTCTTCATCTTGAAATGCTTCAATCAATACTCTAGAACCAAAGTCAACGGTTTTTTTTGAAAAAACACCATTGTCCGTTGTAAAATAAAAGGTTTTTCCCTTTAACGGAAAAGACCAAGTCTCTAAATGATGAGTAGCACTAGGTTGATTTGTGTAATAATGATCTCCCATTAATCTTCGTCTCCTTCCTTTATTTTTTCTCGTAACGCTCGGTTCATAAGAAGAGCTAATAAATCATAGCCTTCCTCAGAAAAATGTAGACCATCTTCTTGTAACAAAGGCCGTAATGATTCTTGTTTTTTCATCTCAGCAAATAAAGACACAAACGGAATATCATTTTGCTCTGCCACTTCTTTAGCCACTTCCACATATTTTTCTAGCCGATGTTCTGGTCGGTCTAATACATGCAGTAAAGGATTATTAGCCGGGGGAGAAACTAAAATGATTTTTTCTCTTCCTATTAAATCTATTATTTTTTGTAAGTTCTCTCGGTAATCTTCTGAGGTCTTTAAATGGTGGGTTGCCATGTCATTCGCCCCAAAAAAGACTGTCACATAATCAGGTTTATATGTTAAAACATGTTGGTCAATTCTTTCTAAAGCATCTACTGTGGTGTCTCCAGGGATCCCCGCATTGATTACTTCTGCTAATGGAAAAGCTTGAGAGATACGTGTAGTTAATAGATCTGTCACTTCCTGATGGTAATAACCTGCAGTAATACTATCTCCAAATAAAATAATTTTATACATTTAATCACTTCCTTTACATCTTTAATCAAAGAGAAACAAGTTGTCATTTATCTTACCATGATTTTAACATTTTTAACATGAATAACAGGCATTTTTATAGTGATATAACACTATTTCCATAAATTTAACTAGGTTTCTTCCTTACACCAAACAAAATTACTAGCACAGGCTAATTCTTGTGCTATACTTCTACTGTATATCTTTACTGATAAATGATTATGGAGGTAATTTTTATGGAACATATTGAAAAAAAATACTGCAAAGAGTCTAAAGTAATTCAAACTCACCGTGTCTTTCCCCCTCAACTAAATCCGTTTGGCTTTTTATTTGGCGGACAACTAATGGCTTATATTGATGATACAGCTTCCATCTCTGTATCAAGACATTGCCGTAGAGGAGCAGTGACAGCTTCAACAGACCGACTTGATTTCTTACATCCTATTTATGAAAATCATTCTGTTTGTGTTGAAACCTTTATCTCTGGAACAGGGAAACGTTCTATGGAGGTTTTCGCTAAAATTATGGGAGAAGACTTAGCAACTGGAGAACGTTACTTAGCTGCTACTTGTTTTATGACTTTCGTTGCTGTCCCTTCTAAAATGAACTGGGAAACAGATATTACTGTGCCTGGAGTTATTCCAGAATCAGAGGAAGAAAAACTAGTGTGTGCAGGTTATGAAGAACGCCGTCAACAACGACTTAAAGAAAGAGATTTTCAAGAGCAATTTGCTAAAGCCGTATCATATGACGTGCCTTGGGCGTAAAAAATGAAAATTTCCTAACTTTTTCTACTTTTTCTTGAAAATGTTAGGTATTTCCTATTTTTTTATGTTAGAATAAGCCCATTAGACAGCTCAATTAGTGATTATTTGTTGGAGGCAAGTACCCAATGGAAAACTCAAAGAAGTATTATCGCTTTTCAAGAGATGAGTGGAAAAGCTTTTACCGGAAAAATGGCACCCCGCCTTTAACCGATAAAGAATTGCAACAAATCAAAAGCTTTAACGATAATATTTCCTTACAAGATGTCCAAGACATCTATATTCCACTCACCCACCTTATTCATATTTATATGAAAGAATACGAGTCCCTACAACTTAGTAAGGGATTATTTATGCAATCTTATACTGGGGAATCCTCACCATTTATTATTGGCGTAGCCGGAAGTGTAGCCGTAGGTAAAAGTACAGCTGCTAGATTGCTACAAATGATTATCGCTCGTACGTTTAGAAGACGAAATGTTTATCTAGTTACAACAGACGGCTTCCTTTATCCTAACCAAGTGTTAGAAGAACAAGGGCTTATGAACCGAAAAGGATTTCCTGAAAGTTATGACATGGAAAAACTGATTAACTTCTTAGATGAAGTAAAAAGTGGTAAAGAAAAAGTAGACATGCCTGTTTACTCTCATGAAATTTATGATATTGTACCTGATACAACTGAAACTTTAGTTGATCCAGATATCGTTATTGTTGAAGGGATTAATGTTTTACAACTTCCTAGTAACCAACAAATTTATATGAGTGACTTCTTTGACTTCTCGATTTATATCGATGCCGAGCCTGAACAAGCTGAAGAATGGTATTTAGAACGGTTTGAAGCACTATTAGATACTGCTTTTCAAGACAAAGATAATTTCTATTACTCTTATGCTACAGGCCCAAGAGAAGAAGCCTTAAACATGGCTAAACGCGTTTGGAAAAATGTTAACTTGAAAAACTTAGAAGAGTTTATTTTACCAACACGCAACAATGCAGACGTCATTATCCACAAAACAACGAATCACCGGATAGATGACATTTACTTAACTAAATATTAATATTTAAATAAAGAAACAGATAGGGTGAAAATTGTGACAAAAGACACTACGTTAGAAAAAATTATCGTATTAGACTTTGGTAGTCAATACAATCAGTTAATTACACGACGCATTCGTGAGTTTGGTGTATTTTCTGAATTATTAAGCCACAAAATTTCTGCTCAAGAAATCAAAGAGATGAATCCAAAAGGTATTATTTTCTCTGGTGGGCCTAATAGCGTTTATGATGATAATGCCTTTAAAATCGATCCAGAAATCTTCGAATTAGGTATTCCTATCTTAGGCATTTGCTATGGCATGCAGTTAATGACACAACATTTTGGTGGGAAAGTGGAGTCTGCTTCTAAACGGGAGTATGGACAAGCTTTCATCAACATCACTAGCCAAGAGGCTTTATTATTCCAAGACTTACCTGAAAAACAACAAGTTTGGATGAGTCACGGGGACCTTGTAACAGAAGTTCCAGCTGGCTTTGAAGTAGTCGCAACTAGCCAAGATTGTCCGATTGCTGCTATGCAACAATTAGATAAAAAATTCTTTGCTGTTCAGTTCCACCCAGAAGTGCGTCATTCTGAATACGGAAATGATTTATTACGTCATTTTGCTTTTGACATTTGTGGTTGTAAAGGCGATTGGTCTATGGGCAACTTTATCGACATGGAAATCAATAAAATTCGTCAAATAGTTGGCGATAAAAAAGTCCTACTTGCTTTATCAGGTGGGGTTGATTCTAGTGTTGTTGGTGTATTGTTACAAAAAGCAATTGGTGACCAGTTAACTTGTATCTTCGTTGACCATGGATTACTTCGTAAAAATGAAGCAGATCAAGTAATGGAAAGCCTTGGCGGAAAATTTGGTTTAAATATTATCAAAGTAGACGCTCAAAAACGTTTCTTAGATAAATTACAAGGTGTTTCTGATCCAGAACAAAAACGTAAAATCATTGGAAATGAATTTATTTATGTTTTTGATGATGAAGCAGCTAAATTAGACGGTATTGATTTCTTAGCACAAGGAACTCTTTATACAGACGTTATTGAAAGTGGTACTGATACTGCTCAAGTGATTAAATCTCACCATAACGTAGGTGGACTTCCTGAAGATATGCAGTTCCAATTAATTGAGCCTTTAAACACTTTATTTAAAGATGAAGTACGTGCTTTAGGAACTGAACTTGGTATGCCTGACTCAATCGTTTGGCGTCAACCTTTCCCAGGACCTGGTCTTGGTATTCGTGTGCTTGGTGAAGTAACGGAAGATAAATTAGAAATCGTTCGTGAAAGTGATGCTATTTTACGAGAAGAAATCGTAAAAGCTGGTTTAGACCGCGATATCTGGCAATATTTCACTGTTCTTCCAGGTATTCGTAGTGTAGGAGTTATGGGAGATGGTCGTACTTATGACTATACAATTGGTATTCGTGCCATTACTTCTATTGACGGAATGACTGCTGACTTTGCTCGTATTGACTGGGATGTGTTACAAAAAATCTCTGTTCGTATCGTGAATGAAGTCGATCACGTTAACCGTATCGTGTATGATATTACAAGTAAGCCACCAGCAACTGTTGAGTGGGAATAAAGAACATACTTTATAAGGATGAGGAATACCGAAAAATCAACGTTTTAGCATACTTAAAATGCTTGAAAATCATTAAAAACTATATAGTTCCCTACCATTTCCCTACCAAAAAAACCTGCTGAATTTCAGCAGGTTTTTTATGCAATATAAAACATTTTATTAATAATATCTAATTTAATTGTCTTCTGATGAAAGTAATTATCAATTAAAAATACTATTTAATTTTTGAGACAATTCTTGTTTGCTTTCTGAATTTAAAATATTTAATAATTCTACATCTGATATAGAAATCAATGGAATATTATATCCTGATAGAATAGAATTCATAGCTGCATGAACTCTTTCATGAACCATTGGTGCACAAAATATTCCTTTAACAACAACATCTGGATACTCTTCTTGATAAATCTTAATATGATCAGGTACTGAAGAACCCTCTGCTGTGAATTGCATTGATTTTGATTTAATAGTTGTTAATTCAAGAATGTATCTTTCATTATTGAGTATAAAAATAATATCTGGTGTACCAGTTTTACCACCCGGCGCTTGAGTTGGTAAATTATAATTTCCTATTTTTCCATTCCAAATAACTTCATCAATTATCTTTCTATTTTTAAGTTGAGAAAGCAGCAGATAAAACAAATATTCATATTGGGCTCCTCTTAATGACTTATCATTGAATTTATCGATTCCTAGTTTAGTTTGAAGTAACCTCAGTTTAATAAGCATTTTATCCGAAAAATTTTTACTAGCACTATGATCAAGTATTTCATTAATTAAACGATTAGTTTCTAAAGTTGAATATGATAAAAACATGGGTTTTTCATTTACAAAATTTCCTTTTAAAATTAATTGATCATCTATTGTAAATTGCTGATGTTTGATAGAAATAAATGAATTTGAATAAATTAAAGTACCATCAGTAATATTGTAAATATTAATTGTATAATTTTCATTTTCAAAAATAGGGGTAAAATATCTATCGTTGGCATTAATAATTGTAGTATCAATAAGATTATCTTGACTATCATTTATTTCTATGTATAACTCATTATTAACATAATTATTAATCTTCATTAAAGTAGGTGGGAAATCTCTAAGTGGATTTCCAAAATAACTAATCCATAAATTTAAATTATCTTCGAAATCAAATATTTCTGTATTTTTATGAAATTCGAGTAATTCATCAACCCATTGAAGCATATTTTTCTTAATAGAAATTGCCCCAACTTTATTTCCACCATTCGTATCAACTCGACTTTTTGTCATTATACCTGTTCCCATACAAAATGCCATAAAATATCCTGCACTAGGAGCCTTTTTAAGCGTAAGATTTCCAATATTAGTTGCCTTATACTGATTAACAAGATGTTCTCTATCCTTGGAATTTAAATTTCTAAAATTCAAAATTTCAGATATTTTATATTCGATTTCTGACATATCACGAGTATGAAAAACAAACATTGCAATTTCTTCCATATCTAAATAATTTAACGTTCTTAGCATCTGCAGCGTAACTCTAAAAGGAAAAACATATATATCCTCGCAATGAGGCAAAATAATTGGATTAGTTATTTGCAATTTAGCCATTTGATAAAGTACTGATTCAGAATAATCTATAGTTAGGCCTTTAGTTAACTTATCCATAGGTCTTAAATCATTTTGGTGAGTTGAATAAAAATTATATCCCGCTTTAGTTACTCTTAAAGTAGTTGGGGTTGTTGTTGTATCTAAATAAACAAAACCTAAGTAGTGAAGTGAAGCTAATAATGTTCGCATACCCTGGGGAGCAATTTTATTTCCACTCTGTGTAGCTCCAAGTTTTTTTAACTCTAAATTAAGATTATCTTGCTTTGAAGTATTCCAAGTTGTACCATCATATTTTCTACTAATAATTCCATGAAGAAGTGCAATCATTTGGTGTACATTAGCCCGCTTGGGAACAAACCAAACTTGTTTATCTCTATTTCTACTAGCCATAAAAATACTCCTCCTAACTATTTTTTTTTAACACTATAATATGATCTTTTTTTATTTCTCCGCCACGACCAGAACGAGGAATTCTGATATATGGATTCTTAATATTATAAGAAAAATGCTCGACAAAAGAAAAGCCCGTATACGGAGCTATGTCTTTTAATATGCTCCAACTTTCAATTAAGTTCTTTCTTATTACACTATTTCCTATTACTATTACATAGTGTCCTTCATTAATTAGGTGATCGTTAACATTAAGCATATTTCTTTTCATATCTTCAAAGAATTTTTTAACAACGTAAGCGCGTTTCTCATCAATTTCTTTAATTAATTCAAATTTTTCTTTCAACGTCTCAGAAAGCTCTAAGATATCTAAATCCTTTTCTTTTTCATCTTTCAAACTAAAACGTTCTGTTCCAACATATTGTCCCTTTGATTCAAGAATCGATTCTTCCGTTTGCGTCTCCATCCATAAATTTTCTAGTCTTAGAGTTCTAGGATAATCAAATGCATTAATATATGGTGGAGAAGTAACTGCAAGATCAGCTAAAAACTTGGTTTTTGTATTTAGAGCATCGCCTTCCACGATTTTAACTTCATTGGTTACTTGTTTTTCAAAATATTCTTGTAACATTTTTCTATATCTTACAAAGGTAGTTTTAAAACGATCCAAAGCATTTGGTGGTATTTTTACAATTTTCGATGAAACATATGGCTTTGGAGAAGTATCATCTGCATTAGAAACTGATTTAATAATTGATAACATTACAATTTCAAGAAAAGACTTCACCTTAACATTTTCAACTTCATCAATTATTGTTCTAATTTTACCCAAAATATGAGCATTTTCTTTATTAAACCAGTGCTCTAAATTTTTAATTTTTGGAATAAAAACTTTTGTTTGATCATGTTCATCATCAAAAGTCATAAGAATTTGGTTATATACTATATCAATTTTTTTTAGGTCTTCTTCTATATATTTTTGAGTTTTAGTCTGAATAATTTTTTTAGCTATAGGATCTATTTCAGTACCAAAAGCATCATATCCTTGTAATTGAGCTTCTAATAATGTTGTCCCCGATCCAGAAAATGGATCAAATACTAGTGCGTTCTTTTTTGCATACTTTTTAATTGCCCATCTTGGAATTTCAGGGATGAATTTACATGGATATTTAAAAAAACCGTGGGTATATGAATTAGGGTTGTTTTGACTAATTGAGTAGGTTGCGTCCTCCACTATATTGATTGGTAAATTTTCTACTATGATATGTTCTTCTATTTTTTTGATTTCACTAGACATATGACACTCTCCCTTAGATATTTCTTTGTATTTAACGTGATATGATATTGTTGTGAGCTAGTGATAATATATCTATCCACTTCAATCTTATCTACCGTGAATCCGATTGTTTCAGCATATTTAGCTATCAATAAATCAGTAGGGAATATAATCCCACCATAGGCTGAATTTCCAACCACAATTGAGCAAAAACCGTCACACTCTAGAGATTCCCAAATTCTATCTAATAATTCAAACATTTCTGAAAAATACATTTTTAACATAATAGGAATTTTTTTATCCCACAGTTCTTTTGTTTGAAGAACATTAATTAAAGTATCTAATTCAGGAATCGTTTTTAAATCTAATTTAGATATATCTGTTTTAGATGACAAGCCATTCAAATGAGAACGAAATGAAATTTCACGTAATTTCTTTAAATCAGAATATTCTTTTACAAAAGAGCCAAACCACAGTTCTAATTTATATATTTCAGTATAGTCAAAACTGTTTGCATATGGCGGTGAAAAAATAACCCCACTAATACTTTCTTTGTCAATGTAGCTAGATAAATTTAATGAACTATCATTTATAAGCTCTGCATTAAATTTCAAAGTATTCCCAGTAATGTCATTATAGATGTTATCATAGTTGCCTTTAATTATTTCTGTAACTAACAATATATTATCTATCTTATTTTTACTCAATGATTTTTTCTTCAAACCATTACCAGCTTTTCTATACTGTGAAATCGTTTCAAGACTAGCAAGCCAACCAAGTAACAATAAATTTTTAACATTTTCAGAACCATTATATCTATCTATAACTTCTTTTATTGCCATAAAATAATTTTGAATATTAGGGTTAAATACTTTTTCAGCTATAGATAATTTAGGTAATAATATTACTTTTTTTTCTGATAGTTTTTCAGCTTCTATCAGAGTATCAACTGCTGCTGTTTTAAATTCCATTTTTTCTGAATCAGTATAATTTGTTAGCTTACATTTAGATAAAAAATAGGAAAAAGGATTAACCTCAAACCCTATTCCTTTCAACCCTAGTTCATTAGCCGCCATTACCGTTGTCCCACTACCTAAAAATGGATCTAAAATTATACCATTAGCATTTTTGTTATATTCGTTTATTAATATTTTTATTAAATCAACCGAGTATCCTTCTTTATACCTGTACCATCTTTGTCTAAATTTATTTCCTTCATCTGAAAAATTCAGCAAACTAGTGTAAGTTGCTCCCTCTTGTTCAGGATATGTCACTTTATAATTTGATTCTAAATTACTATAAAAATTATCTTCTATTATCATTATTTTCACCTTTTCTGTTATAAAACCATTAGCTAATATTTTACCATAATCGAAACATATTTAGTATTAAAGTTATTATTCATTATTAGCCGTTTATGTGAATATAATATAAAGATGATGAACAACATAAATAGATAATCACAGAATAGTAAATAGAATATTATTTTTTTCCTCTATTATTCTATGAACTCATCAGGATTTTTTTCAAAAAATTCAAACAACTCATCTTGATTTTTTATTCGAAACCCTTTATTTTCTTGATAAGAAATATTAAGGTCTTCTATACTACTTAGTAAGTATTCATATCTTTTTTCTGTTAAACTTACTATCTGTTGCACTATTTAAATAACTTGTCACAACAAATGATAGCTCTGCTATTTTCAATTTTGAGTAGTCATTTCTAATCATTTTCTTTATTTCACGTGTATAACAACTTTTTAATAATTTAATTTCCCTTTCTAAAGCTTCATTTTTTGTTGTTAGTTCTATAATTTTATCTCTCTGTTGAGCTTTACTTAAATTTTTAGTAACATTTCTCTCCTTAAAATTTTTTTATACTTTACTATTTCATAATAATTTTTATTAAAATATGTTGGGTTCCCCCTTTTAGAGCTTTTGTACAGAACAACCCTGTTTTTATCCCAATCTGGAACGACGTATTTAATTTTAAGATGTTTTTCTAAAGAATCTATACTTGTAAAATAATACCAAGAATATCGATTATAATGCTTACCTTCAATATTAATAGACTCATAGTTATCTAAATTACTAAATTCTTGTTCAATTTCTTGTTCATATTTTTTTAAAGTATTCATAGCTATGCCTAATTTATCGCATATCTGTTCTCTGGTATAAAATCCATCTAAATAATTTTTTATTTCATCATTATTCATCAGCATCCTCCTTCAATTTCTCCCTCTAATTTTGAGTAAAAAAAATAGGCATTGATACATCAACGTTTCTAAGAGTTTTTTATCTCAATTTATTGTTGCATATTTCAAATTGAAGAACAATATCTAATAATTTAAGATAAATATATAAACATTAGAAATGAAATTTCTAGTGCAAAAAGTAGGTGAAATCATGAAGAACTTAAACAGATTTTTAAATTTTGATACAGAAAGTTTTTTTGAAGACAAATCATTAGCTTTTATTGCTGACAAAGGTATTGATGAAAAAATAGGGTTACACAAGGTTGAACTAATTATCATGGAAGATAATACTGATTATTCTGAGGTAGGGCTTAACGAAGAATCAATTAATCAATATGAAAAATTCATTTGTAAGCTGATTCAACCACCCGTTGATTTTAAACGAAACAATTCAATCAAAATTGTTAACATTTCAAAAGCAACTGTCTGGGGCGATTATTCTACAGGTCTCTCTGTAACCGCTGAAAAAATTGAAAAAGTCATTAAATTATCAAAATAATGACCACAAACTAGAACGAACTTATTGAACAAGTGTTGCAACGTGAGCTAACAAAGTTAAGCGACACAGTGAAAACACTTATTCAAATAATAATCGTTTTAAAGTTTGTTGTGTCAAACTTTGAAGAAAACTTATTATATCAGCGTTGAGGGCTTGTTATCAACGCTGATATAAAGTGTCAATGTGTCAAAACAAAAGGAGGTGAGGCTTATTAGAGCAAGAAATATGATGATAAATCAATCACTTGAACACTTTAATTTAGACGTAATAGAACTCACAGAAGTGTTAGAAAAGATAGTTAAAGCAAAACGATATGCATTTATTATTCATGATGATAATGAAGAATTCAAACATATTCACATTATTTTAGAATTTGAAAATGCACGTCATATTACATCAATTGCTAAGCTTTTAGATATTGAACCTCAATATATCGAAGTGTGGAAAGGCAGTATAAAGAATGCTTATAGTTATTTATTACATCGAACTGATGAAGCTAGAAAAGAAAATAAAAAACAATATTCACCCAAAAATGTTGTAGCCAATTTTGATTTTGAAATGAGTATAAATGAAATTGAAACTATCTTATCGAATAATAAAGACTTAAAAAACAAGAGAAAAAATGAAGTAAACAAATTAATTGAACTCTTTGATTTAAAAATTATCGATAAGCAAGCATTACTTGAAAATTTATCAGGTATTGAATATGCTCATAATGAAAAAACTATCATTTCTATAGAAAAGATGCATTTAAAAAAAATCAAATGAATTTAAAAAAGAAACGAAAGACAATAATATAAAAAAATCAATATTTTGGATTTTTGGTGAGACTGGAACAGGTAAGACATATTTAGCAAAAAAATAGCTAAGAAAAACTGCGAAAATTTTTATTTGTCAGGTAGTAATAATGACCCTTTTCAACATTATGAAGGTCAATCAGTAATCATACTCGATGAACTACGACCGAATATCATTGCTTACAACGAATTATTGAAAATACTTGATCCACATACTTTTGATGTGGTTGTATCTTCAAGATATTTCAATAAACCTCTCACTGCAACAACTATCATTATCACAACTCCTTACCCACCTTATTTATTTTTTGAAAAAATAAAAGGGTTAGATAAAGAGATAGATAAAGCATTTCAACTATATAGACGACTTGAAAAAATCATAGAAGTAAGAAAAGATATACTGATAGAGTATGAATATGATTCAAGTCTAGATAAATTTAAACAAATTGATTCAGAAACATTTAAACTCAATTTTACTCAAGAGGATACTAACTCTTTTTGTTCACTAAAAGAACTATTAAACTAAAGGTGAGATTTTATGAGAAAAGAAATAAAAAACAACCCGAACGGCTATTTACGTGCAGCTACTTCAATCTATTTTGATGTGATAACAGAACAAACTGCTTGCGCTCTTGAGGTTAGATTAAAACTTCTAGATGTTAAAGACAAACTAGAATTAGTTGAGTTAATAAAGCTTTTATTGACTCAAGCAGATGAATCTGAGATACAAAAACTCAATAAGCGATATAACAATATTTCAAAAAATTTATAACACGATACTCTACGTATAGAAAGTATAGCTGTAGCTACTTTCTATATGTGACTATAATAAAAGGAGAGAAAAAATGTTTATTAACTTAATAAAAAAATGCTGTTGCCAAAGAAAAAAACACCCTCTAAAAATACACACTCTACAAATTATGATCGCGTTGATTTTACAAACATGGTGGTCAACAGATGTATGAATTTAGGTATTGAATTTAGGTATTGAATTTAACTATTCCTTTCAAGGTGGCATGGTGCAAGTACTTTATGATAGAAATAAAATTAGAATAGAAACAGGTAGACCCCTTATCGACAGTCCCAATTATCATCGTAAACCTATTATGCCAACAGAAAAAGATTATTTTAAAATTGAGTCCGTCGTTAGAGCCTCTTTACCTGCGGGATATAGACTGCAACCACAAGATTCCCTTGTAATTGAAGATAATAAATTTTTTATCTATTATTTTGAATCAACCTCTTCACAGAGAATTGAGGATTTCTAATATGAATATACAACTTCAAAAAAATACAATTTGGAATCTATCACATCAACCACATGCAATCGTATGTGGTGTTAGTGGCAGTGGAAAATCCATGCTTTTAATCTATTTACTATATAAATTTGCTCAATTAAACTCAGAAATTTACATTATTGACCCTAAAATTTCTGATTTATTTCAACTTGGTCAATTTTTGCCGAATGGTCATTTAGCAACCGATACAAATTCTACTATAAGTATTTTAGAACGTATTGAGATAATAATGAATGATAGACAAAAAGAAATTGTCAGTTCTAAGAGATTTGGAATAGATGCTTACTCTCTTGGGTTTCATCCTGTTGTTTTATTTTATGATGAGTTAGCTGCCCTTACAACTCAAATAACAAAAAAAGAAACTAAACAACACTACGAATCGTTATTAAAAAATATTATCTTAAAAGGAAGAAGTGCTGGAATTCAAGTAGTATTCTCTTTACAACAACCTAATGCCACCAATTTACCTACTGAAATAAGAGAACAATGCAGTTTAAAAATATGTTTAGGAGTCACCACACCTATTTCCACTAGAGAAATGATATTTGGTAAACAATCTAATTGGATTCAACCTCCACTAGATTCTTTCGGAGTAGGCTGGTTTTCTTTAGGTACTCCTACTGTTAATATTTTCGAAGCACCAAATATGAAAAATTTTAATCCTAATACAAGGTTAATTCCATTGTTAAATAAGGAAGAACGACACATAAGGGGGTATTCTAGTTTTGAGTAATATGATTTCAAAAACTGAACTTGAAAATTTAGGTTTTAAAACACATCAAGCAACTTCAATCATACGAGAAGCAAAGCAATAAATGGTAAATAATGGCTATGCATATTATAATAATAATCTTGTAGGGGTTGCCCCCAAACACATCGTTGAAGAAATTATCGGTATCCCTCTAAATCAGGAGGAATAACCAATGGCGAAAACAAAGTATCCTTGCGTGTATCAAGACAAAAACGGACGATTTTATTTTTTAGTAGAATTAGGAAATGATCAATTAACTGGAAAAAGAATTCAGAAAAAAGGAACTAAAGATCAGCATGGAAAAAGATTCACTTCTGCACGCTCTGCGCATAAAGAAGTTACTCGAATTAAAAACGAATATCTAGTTAACAATGGTTATGCAAATTATGAGTTATCTTATGCTGAGTTTATGAAAAATACGTACATCCCTTATTATCAAGCAAGTGTGCAAAAAAGTACTTGGAATTCTAGAGAATGTGGATTGTATCAAATTTCAGATTATTTCAAAGATACTAAGCTACGTGATTTAAACGTTTGAGATTGTGAAAACTACCGAATTTGGTTACTAAATTCAAGTGGATACTCACAAGGCTGCGCACCTTTACTATACGGGATGTTTAGAAAATCTCTAGATTATGCTGTAATATTACAATACTTAAATGAAAATATTTCTAAAAGAACAAAAGCTATTTCAAAAGGAAAAACAAGCGTTAAATACTGGTCTAAAGAAGAATTTGAAAAAGTATTATCTGTCATTTACACTAATGATTTCTATGAACATATGTGTTTTGTAATGATTTGGTTGTATTACATGACGAGAATACGTGTGAGTGAAGGATTGGCTCTTACATGGGATGATGTTGATTTATCACGAAAGAAATTGAGAATTCATCATACTCTTGAAATGCAAAATCAAAATAATTTCATTAGAAAACCTTACACAAAAACAGAAAATGGTATGCGAACTATCACACTTGATAACGATACTGTATCAATCTTAAAAGAATGGAAGAATACACAAAACAGGCATGGCATAGAACATTTTATTCTTAGCTATACTGACCTTCCACTCTATCGGTCAACCGTTCAACGAATCATTGAACGCTATGCTACGTCTGCTAAAGTACCTGTTATTCAAGGAAAAGGGTTACGACATTCACATGTCAGTTACTTAATTAATGAGTTTAATGCAGATATCCTTGTTGTTTCTCAACGACTTGGACATTCAAGTCCCGAAATCACGTTAAAACATTATGCACATTTATGGAGTAGAAATGATGAAGTGATAGCTGAACAAATGACAGGCAATATCAATTTTACCTTTGCAACAAAATCAAATGTATCGAATTTTAATGGTAATCAAGCAATAAAAAAATAACCTCTACTTTTTCCCTACTAAAATGAAGATAAACACTTCAAAATGTTGTTATATAAAGGTTTTTATATACCAACTTACATTGAGTGGGAGTAATTCATAAATATAAATTGAATTGTTTATCTTGATTTAACACCTTTTTAGTCGTTGTAAAAAGGTAAATATCAATCAAAAAATAAAATAGTTTTCTGCGAAAAACCCCGCCAAGAGAAAAGCTTAGCGGGGTTTTTTTAATCTTCTCCAAAATATGTATCAATAGGTACTTTTACTCTTTCTTTAGCTATAACAATATTATTATACACCGCAAAACATTCTACAAAATGGTCTCCTGAAAAATTAGTACTTTCTGAAATAGTTTTTCCACCTTGAACGATTTGCCCTCTCTCTTGACCTCTTTTAATAGCTTCACTACCTACATTTCTAACCTTCCAATACCAACTAACTTCTTTTTCCATATAATCTGGAATATTAGTTTCTTCAATCATAAAATCTAATTTTTTATTAGCTTTTAGCTTTAATCTATTCTGAATAAAATATCTCATTCTTTTTGGTCTAAAACCGTTTTGAGTTACAGTATAATCAACTTTCAAGTTATACATAATGTTAACACTACTAAACTTATCTTCTATAAATTCTTCATTTTCGGCTTTAGCAATATAGTAGCTACTCTTGGCAACAGCAACATCCTTAGCAAAATCTTTCCCTAAAAGTTTTCTTAGTTCTACAATTGCGTCATCAGAGTCTTCATTTATGTCTTTAATCTTATTATAGGCTTTTTTGGCTTTCTTAATAAATTTACCACTATCATCATTATAAATTTGTTGATTGCTACCTAAAGCATACCAGTAAGAAGCTTCTTCATCCTGTTCTGAAAGATATTTCATAAACTCAATAAGTTCTCTATAATAATCAGAAAATGATAAGGATAGTCTGTTTTCTTGTTTATCTATAAATTTCTTTACAAATGTATCAATAAGTAATCCTTTAAATTTAAAGCCTACTTGATTTTTCCACCGTCTCATCAAGTGACTAAAATCAACAAATGTACCATTTGAATCTACATTCATTTTAATCGATTCGTCAATTTCTGGAATTGGCTTAGTTGTCTTCCAAGTCCCACCATTATTGGAATCTGGATACTTAAAAGAATCATCACTCTGTTTAAATGCTGGAACAAGCTCAATATCACCAAAGTTAAATGATATGACAACCACTTGTCCATCTCCTTTAACTTTAGTACTAGGATACAATAATTTAATTTCATTTTTCACTTCTTGGAGCAACGCTGACTGCCCATTGCCAGAATATTCATTAAACTGTTTGTATTTACTTGAGGGTAACTCAAAAATACAATCATAATCACTAACTTTATGTAGTGCTGTTTCTCTTCCAACACTGCCAACTATTAACATATGCTCACAATCGCTATCATTATTTTCATAATATTTTTTATTTAATCTTTTAGTTATTTTTTTTATTCGATTATTCCATTCTTCAGTCTCTTCATCATCCATAAATAAATCAGAACAAAACTCTTCAAATTCTTTGCCTAATCCCATAGTTCTATCACATTCCTTTTTTCAATTTTAATAAATCTGCTGAAATAAATTTTGTGTAGTCTTCCTCGTAAACATTATCATTTCTGACTTTTAGTCTTTTAGACGCTTTATTAACAGTTCTATTTGGAATGTCATTATCTAATTCATTATTATAAATAATTCTCGCCTGCTTTAATTCATTTAAATCGTTTTCTATCTCATCTAATTTTTTTGTTTCATACACTACATCAAATAATAAGGATTTTGCATTCTCTCTAAGTTCCCAAAATTTATTTGCATCAACTTGCTCTTTCTTTGACAATTTATCATAGTCTATAGATTTATCAAATCCATTCATCGATGCAGTCGCAAATGATAATAATGCAGTCACCAATTTAAGAATGTATGAATCATTGATTAATAAAATCCCAATTAGCCCGGATGATGTCAATGATGCTAAAACAATTCGAATAATTTTAAAAGCTTTAGAATAAGACACATATTCATCAGCTCGTACGATATGGATTTTGTGGGTCCAACCAACATTTACAATAAATTCTTTCAATTCACCATGTAGCTTTTCTCTATTATTCACTTTATCCCCCCTATAAATTCATCCATTATCATTATACCAAACAAAAAAATAAGGCTAAATACCTTCTTTTTTTAACTCATTCTTTCAAATAATACTGCATTATCATTTTCCTCATCATCCCATTGATTAGACAGTGTTAATGAAACTAATTTTTCTCAGTCATCACTATAACAAAACAAATTTAGGAAACATAAAAAACTTGGATACCAATACCCGATTAATTATCGTTTAGATTGAGAGTTGAAACAAGCTATTTAGGAGACTATAAAATAACTATTTGAAGAAAATAAATACCTTATAATTTTTGTACAGAAAAGTGTTGCTAATTCACCTAATTCAATACTTATATTTACCTTTATAATCTCCTTTTTTATAGTTATACTACTACTATTATTAGTTATTTTAATAAAAAACAATAATTTTTTAATAATCAGCGAATTAAAAAAGCTGTCAAACAAATGATTTTTATCATAAATTTGACAGCTTATACATTTCCTTTAGACGGTATTTCATTTAGTTAAACTTCTACTCAATGATTAGTCAAAACACTATTTTTCTTCCGACATTTGGGTTCCCTCTATATATTGAGAGAATATCTCTGGTAAGACTTCAACTGCTGCTCCGACTCTATCATATAACTGTTGATTAGCAAGGTAATCCGCATATAATTCAGCTTTTTGTCTGCCTTTAGCTAAATTAGTTTCATAATCTTGATGATCTCCTACTCTAGAATATATTTCTGACAATTCAATTCCATCTTCATACAACATTACTTTGTGGAAAGGATGTGCATTTCCTACACCACTATGAATTCTAAAAATCAGCACATTTCCTTGAATGTCATACCACAAATACATAGACTTTCCTCCGTCAACCATTGATAGTCTATGATCAAACTGATTAGCAATAACTGCTACTTGTGTTCCTTCTGGCAACTCATCAAAGCCAACCACCTTACTATTCGTTGAATGTGCCCTTAGTTGATAGGCTTCTATATAGTCAGTCACTTCCTCTTCAAATTGTGTAAATCTTTCTTGAACTTCTTGTTTATAATAGTTAAAGTCTGCTAGTCTTTTTTGTTCAATTCTCAAAACCTCTTCTATCTCTTCCACAGTAAAAGGCGGAAATTGCCAATCAAATTCTTTAATAATCGTTGCTTCTAAATCACTTAACTCTGCTAAATACTCATCTTTTGCTACTCTTTCTTTTTCTTTTGTAAATATTAGCGAACGCTTGTTATAAAGAGTTAACTCTTGTGCTACTTCGTTTTTCACATTTCTTTTCTCTTGCTTATTAAACAGATTATCTACTAATAATTGATTAGTCTTGTCTGATAATTGTTTCACTTGTTTTTGATTAACTTTTATATTTTGAGCAGTTATTTCTTGCTGATTTATCCCTTTTATATCAGCTAAATAATTGCTAGCGCGATGCACCTTTTGATCATCTAATCTTTTTTGATTAACTATCGTACCGACTCCTAATCCTATGACTACAACAATTAACAACATTCCCCATCTTCTTTTAGTCATCTCTTATTCCTTTCAACTAACTTAGCATTTAATTTTTGATACACATGTTTCTGAAACCAGGGTTCTGTTGAGGCTTCTACGGCTTTTTCTAAAGGAAACCAGGCTACGCCGCTATTTTCATCTGGTTTAATCACTAGTTTGTCCTTTTCTTTTGCTTCTAGTAAATAAGTCACATTGAGATGTAAATGTGAGGAAACATATTGGCCATGTTTTATATGTCCATCAACTGTTAACACTTCTAGAGAAAAGATATTAGTAGAAACAGGAGAAACCTGTTTTAATCCACTTTCCTCTTTGACTTCTTTGATTGCAACCTTTAACAAGTCCTCTTCCCCATCAGCATGTCCTCCTAGCCAAGACCAAGAATTATAAATGTGATGATAAACCATTAATACCTTCGTTTTATCTTCATTCACAACCCAAGCTGAAGCTGTCATATGAGCTAAAGAACTTTCTCTTAGAAAAACTTGAGGATTGTTAGTTAATTCTGCTAAAATCAACGCTTTGTCCCGTTCTTCTTGCTCATTGACTGTTTGATACTGGGTAATTTCTGTGATTAATGATGTACTCATTTATTTAAACGCCTCCTTCGCAAGCTACTTTATTGTACAAAAGTTTCTACTAAAGATAAACGGAAGAAAATAAAAAAGCTAGCATTCTCTTATAGAATAACTAGCTTTTGATTTATTTTTTTAAGATAAGTTAAATAATTTTGTCAGCTGGATTACCTGTCCGTCCTGGTTTTAGTACAACTTCACCTTTCGTAATAGCACCAACTGGGCAAACTAATGAACATAAATGACAGCCTACACAACTGTCTTTATCACAATAAGGTTTCCGTTCTTTTTCATCCCAAATAATTGCCTGATGGGCTCCGTCATAACAAGAAATATAACAACGGCCGCAACCAATACATTTTTCATGGTCAATTTCTGGGTATACTTTATAATCTCGGTCCAAGTTTTCAGTTGGAATAATGTTAGGGTTAGCTAAACCGACTAATTCTTCTAAGTGGTCTACTCCTTGTTCTTCCATATAGTGCATTAAGCCATTTTTCATGTCTTCTACAATACGGTAACCGTACTGCATAACACCTGTAGTGACTTGAAGAGTGGAAGAACCTAATAGAATAAATTCAGCAGCATCTTCCCACGTTTCAATCCCACCAATTCCTGAAATAGGTAAGTTTTCTAAGCCTTCAGCCGAGCGTAATTGTTGTAAGAAACGAAGAGCAATCGGTTTAACTGCTTTACCTGAATAACCAGAGATAGCTGATTTTCCGTTAACAACTGGCAACCCAATTTTTCGATTTAAATCTAAATTAGCTACAGATTTAATCGTATTAATAGTTGCAATACCGTCAGCTCCGCCTTCTAAACAGGCTTTTGCAATTGGCACCATATCGGTTACGTTAGGAGTCATTTTAGCCATCATTGGTAAATCTGAACCACGTTTAACTGCTTGGCAGTATTTTTTACATAATTCAGCGTTAGTTCCCACATCTGATCCCATTTCATGAGACGTCATTTGGGGACAAGATAGGTTCATTTCAATCATGTCAGATCCTGCTTCAGTTACTAATCTAGCAAGTTCTACCCAATCTTCTTCATTAGTTCCCATAATAGAGGCAATTAACACTTTATCTGGATAGTCTTCTTTTAGTCTTTTTAAATCGGCTAAGTTTTCTTCTAAAGTATGTTCTGCAATTTGTTCCATATTTTTAAATCCAACAAACGGCGTACTCTCTTTATCTAAAATATCAAACCGAGGAGATACTTCATCTACAACAAAATGTTCTGGCCCAATTGTTTTAAAAACAACGCCACCCCAACCAGTATCATAGGCTTTTTTACACATATCGTAACAATTTCCTACAGGGGATGATGACAGACAAAATGGATTTTCAAAGTGAACACCTAAAAAATCAATAGATAAGTCTTTGTTAATCATTTGCTTTACCTCCTAACATAGCATCTATTTCGGCCGCTGCTTCTTTACCTTTTTGAACAGCCCATACAACTGTTTTATCTCCCTTAGCAATATCTCCAGCCACAAACACTTGTGGATCACTTGTTTGATAACCTTCAAAAGTAACTTCATTATGTTCAATCGGAAGAGCTAACTCTTCTGCGTTTACTTTTTGGCCAACAGCTAAAATAATTAAATCAGCAGTAATCGTTAACTCATTTTGATTGTGACGATGTTTGAATGTCACTTGTTTATCAGATACTTTGCTTGGTAGGTAACCATCAATGATTGTTACACCTTTAGCTTGAGCACCAGCTAATTCTTGTTTAGAAGCTAAAAATTCAGAGAACGTTTCATAAGCAACATCTGTGACACTTTCTACTCCTAGCACTTTAAGAGTCGTTGCAGCATCCATTGCCACATCTCCTCCTCCAATGACTAACGCACTATTAGGTAATGAGATGTCTCCTTGGTTATCTCTCACTCTTGCTAGAAAATCTACAGCTGTTTCAGTATAAGGATTATCTGCAAACATTTCTAACATTTTTCCTTCACTTGCTCCAACAGCAATTAATACCGCATCAAAATTTTCTTTTAATTCACTTAGACTAGTCTCTTGACCAACTTTAGCTCCGCAAAGAATATTGGCCCCTAATTCTACAATTCTGTCAATTTCATAATCTACAATAACATCAGGCAACCGGTAAGCAGGGATTCCATATCTTAAATAGCCACCAGGTTTTTCAGCTTGTTCATAGATGGTCACAGCATAACCTTTTTGTAACAGTGACGCTGCTGCTTGTAGACCAGCGGGACCACTTCCTACAATGGCAATATGTTTACCATTTGGTTCGCCTTTTTTCAAAATTTTCATATCTAATTGTTGCTCAAAATCAGTAACAAATCGTTGAATACCTGCAATATCAATTGGTTTATCTATCCCGCAACGTGAACAACCTAATTGACAATATTTTTCAGTCGGACAAACTAAGGCACAAATAGAACCCATTGCATTGTTTTCTCGAATAGTTTCTGCTGCTCCTTTAAAGTTTCTAAACCGAACACTGCGAATAAATTTAGCTGGATCAGTTTTAGCTGGGCAGGCTTTAGAACATGGGGCATCATGACATAGTAAACAGCGTTGTGCTTCTTCCATGACGGTATTAATAGTGTAGGCTATCTCAGCTTCTTCTAAATACTTTTCATTCATTTGATTACTCCCTTATCTCATTTTTTTATTTAAAATAGTTTCCAATTGGCCTAACTATTTTGAAATCTATTAACTTATTTAGTAAATCGTTTTACTGACTAACATTTAACTTCATAAATTCTATCTATAGATTAGCATTTATTGTGTAAAAGTTCACAATTCGTATATTAATACTATAACGCTTGTTGTTTATTTTTTCAATAGTCCTTTTTTTATTAAACAAAAAAGATAGTCTCTTTTATCTCAAAAGACTATCTTTTTTATAATTTTATTTATTCAAAGGGATAAACCATTCCCCATTCTTGTCTGACTTTTGTTAAAATAGTCATCACATCTTGAATCATTTGTAAATTTTCTGCTCCAGTTTTTGTGGAAATATAGTTTTCCATATCTAATACTTCATAGTGGAGAGCTTCTTTACTATCTCCTAATTTAATGACTTCTGTTTCACCGGTGTTGGTATAAATAATCTTCGCTTCATCTGCTCGAGGATACTCGTTAATTTCAATATACCCATGTTCACAAGCAATCACCCCTCGTTTAGGCTGTTTGGCTCTCATAGTTAGGGCAATGACTCCCATCTCACCTTCTTGGTTTTTCAAAATAATGCCTGAACTTTCATCTACACCTGTTTCAAAATATTCCACACTAGTTAAAATCACTTCTGGCTGAGAAGTCATAAAATAGCGCGCAAAGGAGACTGCGTAGACACCAATATCAAGTAGTGCGCCACCTGCCAATTCTTTTGAAAAGAAACGACTGTTTACGTCATACTCTTTTAAGCTACCAAAGTTCACTTGAATCATTTTAACTTTTCCTAATTTACCACTTTGAACGACTTGTCGTAATTTTTTATAAAGAGGCATATGGAACAATGTTACTCCGTCGGATAGCACTAATTGTTTTTCATTGGCAATGTTGACACATTCTTCTAATTGTTGAGAGTTCACTGTAATCGCCTTTTCGCAAAAGACATGCTTTCCTTTTAATAAGGCAGCTTTGATCATAGCATAATGTAAGTTATGAGGAGTGGCAATGTAAACAATATCTATGTGAGGATCGGCTAACATATCGTCTAAATCACTGTACACCATTTTAACTGGATACTCTTTAGCAAATTCTTTTGCCTTTACTAAACTAGAACCACATACTCCGTAAATTTCTCCGTCTCGTTTAGCCAATACTTCTCCCATGTCATGTGCAATCCAACCTGTTCCAACAATTCCCCAATTATAGCTTGTCATCTCGCTCTTTCCTTTCTAATATCACAACACCTTGTTGTGAGGTAATCACTGCTTTTGATGCTTGTTGATAAAATAAAGAAGTATCTACTACTCCTGGCATCATTAATAACCACTGATTTAATTGTTTTAGTGATAACTCTTTTGGCCAATGGTACATATCTAATAATAAATTGCCACGTTTCGTTCGAGTAACATCAGCTAAAACAGAACTACTACGAAATTCCACAGAACAGTCATATGCTAAGAGTTGTTTTTGAACGACTTGTTGACTAGACTCTAACACTTCTAAAGTAATAGGAAGGCTAGTTTCCATTAAGTTAGATACTAACTTTTCTTCATCTGCTAACAACACATAGTCGGTTGCCATACTAGCTATAATTTTTTCATCAGTATGAATGCCGCCGCCACTTTTTAATCCATTTAATTCATGATCTAGCGCGTCACATCCATCAAATGCGATAGGTATTTCATCTACTAAACAAGTCTCTATTACCTGGAGCCCTAATCTTTGACATAATAGTTTTGTTTTGTGAGAAGGGGTGACAATTTGTAGGTTTAAGGCTTGTTGTGACAAGATTTCTGCTAGATAAGCTATGGTGCTACCGCCTCCTAAACCAATCACAGTATTTGGCTGAATGAGGGTGGCAGCTTTTTCTGCACAAGCTTTCTTATTCATCAAGATATCTCCTTCATGTCCTTTTAAAAGAAATTTAATTTCACATAAATTATAATATTGAAATTAAATTTAGTCAAACGTTTCTATCTTGATGATTTATATTTTGCTATCTGAAATAAGTTCTTCATGGTTTCTGATTTTATCTAATCTGTCAGAATCCTCAAAAGATAACAATAAAAAGATTGTTTCCATAAGCAACATCGCTGAAATGCGAGAAAAATAATAATCTTTTTGAAAGACTCGTTCTCTTGTTGCTGTCATTAAATGAATATCTGCAAGCAAAGCCACTGGAGAGGTTGGACTGTTAGTCATAGCAATCACTTTAATTTGGTGTTTTTGACACCAAGTCACTGCTTTAATAATCTCTTTGGTTTCTCCTGAATTAGAGATAACTACGACTAAATCTTCCTTAGTTGCATTCATCAAAGCCGATAAACTTGTATCCCATATATCATAGGCTACAGAAAAAATACCAATTTGATTAAACCGGTAGGCCGCGTCCATTGCTACTGGAATGGTATTTCCATAAGCTAAAAAAATTACTTTTTTAGCTTGTTTAAATTGAGTTAACACTAATTGTAGCTGCTCCTCATCTAAGTAATTAAGGGTTTGATTGATTTCTTCTAACTTGTTTGTTCTAATTCGGTTTAATTGTTGGGATAATTTTGTTTCTTCTTTATTTGGTACTTCTTCTGTTGTTACTTTAGCTAAATTAATTTTTAAACCATGAAATCCTGCCACACCTATTTTTTTACAAAAACGAGTAATAGAAGCCTCACTAACCTGGCTCTTTTTAGCTAACTCTGCAATCGTTAAGTTTGGAATGCTAGTTGTTTCTTTTATGATATAATCCGCTATTTTTTTCTCCGTTAAAGAAAATGTGGGATACAGACTTAAAATATGGTCTAAGCTATTCACTTGGTTCAACTCCTTAGGTTAGAAACTTGATTGTCTTTTATTATAATTGATTCTACTTTCACTTATCTATTATCCTATAAAAAAAGAGTTTAGAGAACTGGTTATCTCTAAACTCTTTCAGTTTATTTATTGCCGAATATCCACTACTCTATCCACTAAATCTTCATAAAATTCTTGCTCATGGGAAACGATAATAACCGTTCCTTCAAAGTTAGCTAAACTTGTTTGAAGACTTTCTTTTGTATCTTGATCAATATGGTTAGTGGGTTCATCTAATATTAGAAAATTACTTGTAATCATAGTCATTTGGCATAGCTTAACCTTAGTTTGTTCTCCTCCACTTAAGGAAGATAAGGGTTCTTGGGCCAATTGATTAGGCAGTCCTGCCTTTGAAAGATGGCGACGCAATTCTTTAATCGTCGCTTTAGGAAACTTATCACTTAAATATTGCAAAGGCGTTTCATAGGGATTAGCCCAGACTAAGTCTTGTGAGAAATAATTGCATTTAGTATTTTGCGGAAAGTGAAACTCTCCGTCAATCACAGGTATCATCTCTAATAAGGTTTTTAACAAAGTAGACTTTCCTATTCCATTAAAACCTCTAATAGCAATTTTCTCTCCGTAGCGAATAGTCAGATTAAGAGGTGGTAGTAACGCTTTTTCATACCCAATCACTAAGTCTGTTGTATTCACTGCTAAAGTCGTCACAATCGGAGCATAAGGGAAATCATAAATAGGTTTAGCTGTTGTTTCAGGCGGAGTTAACCGTTCCATTCTATCTAATTGTTTTTGCCGACTTTTAGCCATAGTGGAACGAGAACCTGCTTTATATTTACGAATGTAGGCTTCTGTTTTTTCAATTTTCTTTTTCTGATTATCATATTGTTTCAAATATGCTTCTCTATTTTGTTCTTTCTGTTTCAAGGCTTGCACTAAATTACCAGTATATTTTGTTAATTGGCCAAATTCAATATCAGCAATATGAGTGGTAATCTGATTTAAAAATTCTCGGTCATGAGAAACAACTAAAAAAGTTCCCTCAAATTCCTGTAAAAATTGCGTTAACCAAGTAACATGTTCATCGTCTAAATGGTTAGTTGGCTCATCTAAAATTAATACTTCTGGTTTTTCTAGTAATAACTTAGCTAAAATCACTTTAGATCGTTGACCACCACTTAGTGTAGAAATTTTTGACTCTAGTCCTAGAACAGTTAGACCTAATCCTGAACTCATTTCATTGATAACTGTGTCAATCTCATAAAAGCCACTTTGATCTAATTCCGTTTGCAAATTACCAGCTTTTTCAAGGAGTTGATCTTCTAATGTTTGACTATACTCCTCATATAAATCTGCTATGCGTTTTTCTTTTTCAAAAGCAGACTGAAAAGCCGTTTGTAAAAATTCATAAATAGTTAACTCTCCGTCAGCTTCTACATATTGATCCAAATAGCCCATATGTAAATTTTTAGGATAGCTAACGTTCCCTTCATCTGGTAACACTTCTCCAGTAATCATTTTGATTAAGGTACTTTTTCCTGCACCGTTTTGCCCAATTAAGCCCACGTGTTCTCCTCGGTTTAATTGTAAATTTAATTCTTCATATAATAATTTATCCCCAAATTGATGGGAAATATCAGTTAATGTTAAAACACTCATTTTTTCTTTCCTTTCTTTTGCTAAATAAAAAAACAAGAAGGCCACTATCTCACCTTCTTGTTTCCAAACAAAAAGGCTGTAAACAAAAGCAGTTGTTTACAGCACCTTACTTAGTCTAATGTTCACCGAATAAACCTAACTTTCTCTGTTTAACATCACCAGAATTAGTAGGAAGTTTCGATGAAGCAAGCTATTTATAGGCTCTTAACACGGCTTCATCTTTCACTTGTTAAGAGCAAATTTTCTAACAAATTTTAAGTAGACAGAATAAAACATATTGGCACCTTCTTATAATATTCCTAAAATTAACATACTCTTAGTTTTCTGTCAACTTGTGACTGACTGTTTTCTTTCTGTCTAAAGCCACTAAATGTGCCGATTAATCTTATCTAAAACTTTTTCTTTCACTGAGTCTACAGCAAAAGAGCCAGTAATGCCGTTAATATTTAGTTGTTTCATCTCTTCATAAGTCAATTGACAATGGGTCGCTAAAAGTTGATACTCTTGTGTCAAATTAGTATTAGAAACAGTTCGGTTGTCTGTATTAATGCAACATAAAATTCCTTCCTCCATAAATAAGCGTAAAGGATATTCCTCCCAGCTAGAAATGGCATTGGTTTGAAGGTTACTAGTTGGACACATTTCTAATAAAGTTTTGGTTTCACGGCAAAATGCCATAGCTGCTTTATCTTGTCTAATAGCAACTCCGTGACCGATTCTAGTTGCCCCTAAGCGAATACCTTCTAACACATTATGGTAACACCCACATTCTCCTGAATGAATAGTCAGCTGATAACCAGTTTGATTAGCAAACTGAATGGACTCTGCAATTTTCTGATTGGAGACTTGTTTCTCATCTCCAGCAAAGTCAAACCCTACAATCCTAGCTTGATTTAATTGACTAACTTCTTGAAATAGTTGTTGATTATCTTTTTGACTGTGATGTCTCATCCCACAAATTAACACATTACTCTCTACTTGATAAGTAGTCATACCTTTTTCTATTCCTTCACAAACAGAAGAGATAATCTCAGGTACCGTCAGTCCTTTTTGCTGATGAAGTAACGGAGCAAACCTAATCTCAATGTAACAAACTCCGTCTTCTGCAGCTTGTCTTACAACATCATAAGCTGCTTCAGTTAAATTCTCTTTCGTTTGAAGGAGAGATAAAATAAAGTCAAAACTTTTTAAATACTCGGCTAAATCTTCACATTTTTCAGGGGCAACCGCTTGTATAACTTGAGAAGGATCCTGACCTTCTTTTTCTGCGAATTTTTCTAAAGTAGCTAAGCTAACAGAGCCATCTAAATGACAGTGAAGATCTACTTTGGGAAACTGATGAATGATAGCTGTATCCAAGTAATCGACTCCTTTTGATTTTTTTAATCTTAATCTTACAGACTTCTTCTCTAGATAACAAGTCTTTTTTTATTTTTTTAATCTAAATCAACAAAAGGAACAAGCATCCCCTTTTATACGCCTTATCCTTCCGCTTCTTGTGAGCATTTTTCTTTCTTTTAGTAAGATAAAAAGCTATTATTACAGATGTAATTTATTCAAGGAGGAACAACATATGACAACTGTGCTCGTAGTTAAGGGACATCCTTTAACAAAAGAAAATTCTCGCACATTAAAAACACTAGACACTTTTTTAACCCACTATCAACAAAACAATCCAGAAGATACCATTGAATGGTTAGATCTTTACCAAACAGACATTCCTGAAATTGAAGAAGTCTTTTTAGGTGCTCGCAAAAAATTAATGCAAGGAACTTCTTTAGAAGAATTATCTGAAAAAGAACAAGAAATAATGGCCCAATCAACGACTCTTTTAAATCAATTTTTAAAAGCTGACAAAATCATCTTAGCTAATCCTTTATGGAACTTAACTATTCCTAGCCGAGTAAAAGATTGGTTTGACGCTATTTATGTTACTGGAAAAACATTTAAGTATACAGAAAATGGTCCTGTGGGTATTTCTGACATTAAAAAATCACTTCACATTCAATCAAATGGTGGTATTTACCAGGGACAAGATTTTGGTTCTTCTTATGTGAAAGCCTCTTTTGCTTTTATGGGAATTCCTGAACACCATCAATTATTTATTGAAGGCATCGACTATACACCTGATCAAGAAACAACTATTTTAGCCAATGCACAAGAAGAAGCAAAAAAATTAGCAAAAATCTTTTAAAAAAGTCAAAAGGGCTAGCCCTTTTGACTTTTTATTTTCTCTTATTAAGTTTATTAATCAAAATAAAGTTGATACTGATAAACACCGGTTTCGCCTGGAGCTACTATAGCATTTCCTTCTTTTTGACTGATCTCTTGCGGTTGATCATAAATATCAGGCAAGCCATAAAAAGGTTCTAAACATAAGTAAGGTAAATTCAACCCTTCTTTTGTCCAAAGAGTTAAATAAGGAAAATCACCTAAATTTAGTCTTACTTTATGATTTGTCTTTTCAGAAGCTAATTCGATCTGTTTCATTTCTCCTTTTAAAATCAGTAAACCCTCATCAAATAAAGCATGGTTCAAAGCTAATCTACCAGATGTCAGCTCAGCTAAAGGAGTTAAATTACCAGTTCGGTAAGGATGAGGTTTTTTTACAATATCAAAAACATCAATCTGCTCTACTTTTTCTCCCTGATTTGTTAAAAAACTCAAATAATAATCTGAAAACTCACCGGTTTCATCTATAGGTACATTAAAAGCCGGATGAGATCCTATAGAAAAGGATAACGCTTCATTATCTAAATTGATAACAGAAAAATTTTGTTCTAGTTGACACTCTTTTAAAGCAAATTCTATTTGCAATTCAAAATGAAACGGATACATTTTGTAAGTTTCTTGATTATCTTTTAAAGATAACACCAAACGATCACTCTCATGTGACAAGACCTCAAATTCATAGCCAGAAACAAAGCCATGTTGTGGCATAGGATATTCTTTCCCTTTTATTAAATAGTGGTCATCCATTGACCGTCCAATAGCTGGAAATAAAACAGGTGCATGCTTTGCCCATTCACTTCCATTCCAAATATAATCAAAGTTTTCTTGACGGTGATAAACATGAGTTAATTCCGCCCCTTTTGGATTAATTACAACAGTTAACTGATCATTCTCAATTGTTAGCACGTGTTAGCCCCACCTTTTCTGATAAATATTTATCTACTGACTCTTTTCTATTATAGCACTGTTAGCTTCTTTTTTAAGCGTTATCATCAAATGTTATGTTTTCATAATAAAAATAAGCTAATTATTAAACAACTTAACATTTAATTGTTTGAAATTACTGACTTGTTGGTATAATAAAGATAACTTAAGGAGGCAGATGTGGATGAAATTGAATCAATTTGGTTTTAAAGAAGAAAGCTTTCAAACAGCAGTAGATGAATTAACTAAGATTGGTTTTTTAGATGAGCAAGCGCCAAAGGATGTAACTGCACTATGGTTTTATTTATTAGAGAAAAGTTTTCCAGAAGTAACGAGTGAAGGTGGTTTAGCTAGCAAGTATCGTAATCTTTTAGCTAATTCTACAACTGATTTATACCAATTTAAACAAGAGAATCTTCCTCTTTCACAAGAAGTATTCTATCTAGTCGGACTACAATTACTAGAGTTCCAATTAACTATTGATTTTAATAGTGACACTTGTTTAGCTGATGCTAAAAAGATTGGCATACCTGTATTAGACGCTTCTTTTGATAAGACAGAAGACTTAATCAAAGCTTGGTATATGTTATTAAATACCCACAATAAAAAAGCGCTAACATTTATTGATTCATTAGCTAGCCGAGGATATTATTCTCATAAAAAATGGCCGCTCCCTTTATTCTTTAACGGAAAAGCTCAAGCTGTTTTTGATACAAATGAAATTATCCGGGAAGTGGTTTATGTAGAATCTTCTCTAGATACAGACCAAGACGGAAAAAGAGATTTGATTAAAGTAGAAATTTTGCGACCAAAAGAAACGGAAACAGGTCTTAAAGTTCCAAGTCTTTTCACAGCTAGCCCTTATTGCCAAGGCATTAATCCTGAAGCTAGCGATAAAATGATGCACAATCCTAATCAACCTTTAACCCGAAAAGAACCGAATGATGTGACTTATGAAACTATTCAATTCACTCCAACAGACAAACAATTACCTAACGAACGACTAGTTCAAGGTGAAACAACTGAAGCTAGTGAAACATTTATGAGAGAACAATCCTACACCTTTAATGATTATTTTCTACCTAGAGGTTTTGCGGCTGTTTATTCTGCAGGAATTGGTTCTAAAGACTCTGATGGTATTCAAACTTGTGGCTCTGTAGAACAAACAGAATCTATGACTGCTGTTATCGAATGGTTAGCTGGCAATCGCCGGGCCTTTACTAACCGAACAGATAATATCGAAATTAAAGCTTGGTGGAGTAATCATAAAGTAGCTATGACTGGCCGTTCTTATTTAGGCACATTAGCCACTGCAGCTGCTACAACTGGTGTAGCAGGTCTAGAAACGATTATTTCAGAAGCTGCTATCTCTGATTGGTATCAATACTACCGAGATAACGGATTAGTCGTTGCACCTGGAGGTTTTCCTGGTGAAGATGCAGATGTATTAGCTGAATTAACCTTTAGCCGTATGCACACTCCTGGTGACTACTTACGTATCAAAGATTTCTTCAACGCTTCTCAAAAAGAGCTGACACGTCTTCAAGACCGTGAAACTGGAAACTACAATACTTTTTGGGACGAACGAAATTATCTACCACATGTCAAAGATATTAAAATTGACGTTGTAATGGTTCATGGCTTAAATGATTGGAACGTTAAACCACGTCATGTTTATCAACTATGGGAAGCGTTAAAAGAAGTCCCTGTTGCTAAAAAAATAATTCTACACCAAGGACAACATATCTATATTAACAACATGCCTTCTCTTGACTTTAACGACATGATGAATTTATGGCTTAGTCATAAATTATACGATTTAGATAATCATGCTAAAGAATTACTGCCTGATGTAATCTATCAAGATAATACCCAACCTGAAAACTGGTTAACTCGTCCAGATTGGACTGGAAAAGAAACAGTCACTTTCAACTGTCATAAAGGACAACTGGTTGCTGAAGAAACCTCTGAAGTAGTCACCTTTAGCGATCAATTGGATCCGGTACTCTTTGATAGTTATACAAAGAACTTCACTCAATGGGAGAAAGATTTATGCACAGAAGGTAGCCCTCTAGATGGACATCGCTATTTGATGAAATCTACTCCATTAAAAGAAGAATTAATTCTTTCTGGGGAACCTACTGTGAAATTAAAAGTAGCCTCTAACCAAGATATAGGAATGCTAAGTGTTCGTTTAGTTGATTTTGGAACTGCTAAACGCTTAAAACCAGAAGCTGATACCTTAGGACTAAAAGCAATGCCACTAGGTTATCAATGGCGAGAAGATGATTTGAAAGAATTTAAATTAGATAAAGAAACAGACTTTAAATTAATTTCTGTCGGTCATATTAATCTTCAAAATAGAGAAAACCCTTGGAAAAATGATGACTTACAAGCTAATCAATGGGTGGAAGTAGAGTTTGCTTTACAGCCTACCCTTTATCATTTACCAAAAGGAAGACAACTCGGTTTAGTTATTTATAGCACGGACTTTAGTATGACAATTAGAGGGAATCAAGACCTTAGCTACTCCATTAACTTAAATGAAAGCTCTCTTCATCTTCCTACGAAATAATAAAAAAAAGATGGCAACTTAGTTGTCATCTTTTTTTCTTTACTTTGGATTTACGTTTCTTTTTATATTTCTTGTTATGCTTTTTTCTAGAAAAGAATCCTCATATTTTCCCATATATAATCATACCTTTTTATATTCATTATATAGATAGTTAAGTATGTTATCAAACAAATAAAATTAAATAGCTTATTATGTCTTA
Source organism: Vagococcus humatus (assembly GCF_003950325.1). Taxonomy (GTDB): domain Bacteria; phylum Bacillota; class Bacilli; order Lactobacillales; family Vagococcaceae; genus Vagococcus_C; species Vagococcus_C humatus. Next base: position 49,415 of record NZ_PXZH01000002.1, on the reverse strand, counting down.
ATTCAACCTTTAGCTCATAAGAAAAAGATTGACTAGCGCAACCGGTTGCGCTTATGATAGAGTTACTTACAAGACCTTCATATTTAAACCACAACAGCCATTTGAAAGGATGAATTTTATGTTTAAAGGAGTACTTTTTGATTTAGATGGAGTTTTAACAGATACAGCAGAATACCATTATTTAGCTTGGAAAGAATTAGCCAATCATCTTGGTATCCACATTGACCGTGACTTTAATGAACAATTAAAAGGAGTTAGTCGAGAAGATTCTCTCACCTTAATTTTAAAACATGGTAACCAACTTGATCAATTTTCAAAAGAAGAATTTGCTCAACTAGCTAAGCAGAAAAATGACTTATATGTTGAAATGATCCAAAAAGTCTCACCAAAAGATGTTTATCCAGGAATTTTAGCTTTACTATCTGATTTAAAAGCTCAAAATATCGCTATTTCTTTAGCTTCTGCCAGTAAAAATGGCCCAGTTCTTTTAAAAAAATTAGGGCTACTTCCTTATTTTGATGCCATTGCTAATCCGGCAGAAATTAAAAACGGCAAACCAGCTCCAGATATTTTTCTTTTAGCTGCGGAAAAAATAAAGGTTCCGATTGACCAATGTATTGGGATTGAAGACGCCAAAGCCGGCATTCAAGGAATTAAAGCAAGTGGTGCTTATCCTATAGGAGTAGGGACTCCAGAAGAATTAGGAAAAGATTTATCTCTTGTTCCCAATACAACTCAACTGACCTTTAACTTTTTAGTAAACTCTTGGGAGACGTCACATGGGAATAAAAATTGAGTCTGGTAACCACCCTCTTTTAAAAAAAATTACTTTAAGCAACGATTACTTAACTGCTACTTTTGTCAATTACGGAGCTAGAATGTATGAACTTTGGGCTCCAGATGCTCATTTTAAACACGAAAATATTTTATTAACCTTAGATAAAGAAGAACAGCTGTTAACAGATACTAGTTTTTTTGGTGCAGTTGTAGGACCTGTGGCAGGACGTATCAGAGAGGGAGAGTGCCACAACTATTCTTTAGAAAAAAACGAAAAGAAACATCATATTCATGGTGGCTCTAATGGTTGGTCCTTTCAATTTTGGTCAGTTACTACTGCTGAAGGAAAAGATTTTTCTCGTGTTAGTTTTTCTTTAATTGACACTCTTTCTGGCTATCCTGGACCTATTCATGTAACTGTCCACTATACCCTAGAAAAAAATCAACTTATTATGGAGATGGACTACTGGGCTGAAAAACAAACTTGGATTAATCCAACTAGTCACACTTATTTTAACCTATCTGGAAATGGAAAAAGAAAGATTCAGGAACACTTTTTAACTGTGAAAACCAAAGGCTTGTTAGAATTAGATAAAGATAAGCTACCAACAGGAAAACTCTTAACTTCTTCCAAGATTATCCCCCTTCTCTTAAAAGAAGTTAGACTGTCCGACTTATTTCAAATAATTCCCCAAGGCTTAGATGATCCTTTTATTTTAAAAACTCTTACTAAAAATGAGCCTAACCTTATCTTATCTGAACCACTCTCTGGTCGAAAGTTAGAAATTTTTACCGATCAACCTAGTTTTGTTTTATTTTCGACAACAGGTTTTAACAGTCCTATCACTGTTACAGGACAAAAAATGTGTAGTCAATTAGGTTTAGCTATCGAACCCCAACATCTACCTGACATCCTTCATTTTCCGCATTGGGGAACAATTGAAGCTTTACCTAATACTCGTTATACTAGAAAAACTATCTATCAATTTTCAACCTTAGACTTATGATACTTTAGAAAGAAAGTGTTTGAACTATGACTATTACTGTAAAAGATGTGGCTAAAAAAGCAGGGGTGGCGACTTCCACTGTTTCCCGTGTTATTAACGATCATCCTAGTATTTCCATTGCTACTAAAGAGAAAGTTAGAAACATAATGAAGGACATGGGATATGTGCCTAATATTTCTGCTAGAAATCTAGGCACTCAATCTGCTAATGCTCTTGGAATTATTCTTCCTCCTTTTCTTACTAAAGAACAAGTAGGAAACCCATTTTACTTAGAACTTATTTATAGCATTAACCAAGCTGCTGTCGACTTGCAGCTAGCTACGGTTATTATTACTGGCAAAGATAATGAAGAACTACTTAACCATGTCAAACAAATGTATGCTCAAAAACAAGTAGATGGTTTTATTTTAACTTACTCTATTAAAAACGATCCAATTCTTCATTATTTGATGAAAGAAACTATCCCAGTCACCTTGATTGGTAAACCTTGTTCTCAAAGGGATGGCCTCTCTTATGTAGACAACGATAATCAGTTATTAGGTCGCTGTAGCACAAATCATTTAATAGAGCATCATCATCAAAAAATTTTATTTTTAACAGACCGCCAAGAAGATCAAGTCTTTATTGACCGATATATAGGCTATCAATCTGCTTTAAAACAAGCTAACTTACCTGTTTTTTCTCCCAAGATACTTCAAGAGAAACAAGATTGGCAAGAATTTATCCCATGGATTCAAAGAGAAGGCATAACTGGAGCTATTGTCATGGATGAAGGTTTAGCTTTAAAAACTATTCAGGCTTTAAGCCAAATAGGTTATGAAATCCCAGCAGATTTTTCTCTCATCAGTTTTAATAATTCTTTTTTAGCTACCTTAACCCATCCTTTTTTGACCAGCGTGGATATCCAAATCCATGACCTTGCAACTGCTAGCGTTAAGCAGCTCGTCTCTCAACTAACTACTCCAACTACTCGCCAGCAACCTGTCATTATTCAGACTTATGGGCTTATTCAACGAGAAACAGTTGGTCAGATTAACACCAAGGATTAGTTCTTCATTTTTTTATGCAAGAGGACTAGTTTCCTACTGCTATTTCCTCTATAATGCAAAATAAGGAGGATTAATCTTATGGACTTTCAGCTCGATTTAAGTATTAAAAAAATGGGAACATTAGTCATCCTAATGCTAGCCATTGCTTTTATGTTAACTTGGTATCAACATAACTATGTTTCAGCTAGTTACTATACTAAAATTAATAACCAGACTAAACAAACAGAGACTAAACATAAAACCGTCACTTATCAACTTCGTTTATACGGAGAAGATAATCAACCAATTAAAGCTAACTTGACTGTTAAACAAGCTCAATCATTTACACCAGATACCTACTTAAAAGTGTTATATGCTCCTAAAAAAGGAATAACTCATTGGGAACCAATTTCTAAAAACCAGATTCCTAAAATAATTTATAAAAATTTCTAGTTATTTTTATGCTATAAAAACACATGGCTATTACCTACCAGTAATCTTCATGTGTTTTTTACTATACACAAACAATAAAAGCGCTTTTTTAACCATTGACACATGAACGCATATTCATATATAATGCAATTAGAGTTAAGTATGAAAAAATGTTCATACATTCATATTATTATTTAGGAGGGTTTTTCATGAAAAAAACGTTTAGATTAGAAGGCTTGGATTGTGCTAATTGCGCAATGAAAATTGAAAATGCTGTCAAAAAAATCGAAGGAGTAGACGAAGCTTCAGTTAATTTTATGACAACCAAATTAAGTATTAGAGCGGATAGAGAAAACATGCCTGAGATTCTTAAAGAGACTGAAAAAACCGTTAAGCAATTAGAACCTGATGTCGACATGGTTAAGGCTTAGGTGAGTCAAATGAACCGAAATAAAAAAATATTCGCAAAAATCTTAATCAGTGCTAGTTTACTTATAATTAACGGATTTCTTCCTATTCCAGATCGTTCTTATTTACAATTAGCTATCTATCTAGTTATTTACGGGATCATTGGTGGAGACATTGTAAAAAAAGCTGTCAAAAATATTATTCATGGACAAGTTTTTGACGAAAATTTCTTAATGGTAGTAGCAACCATTGGCGCTTTTTTTGTGGGAGACTATATTGAAGGGGTAGCTGTTATGCTGTTCTTCCAAATAGGCGAACTTTTTCAAAGTTACGCTGTCAACCAATCCAGAAAATCCATTAGTCAATTAATGGACATTCGCCCAGACTACGCTCACTTAAAAATAGGGGAAACTTTTGAACAAGTAGACCCTGATGAAGTGGAAATTGGCGATACTATTTTAGTTAAACCAGGAGAACGGGTGCCAGTAGATGGTGTGGTTACTAAAGGAAGTGGTTTACTAGATACTTCTGCTCTAACAGGAGAGTCTGTTCCTCGGCGAGTAACCATTGAAGATGCCGTTTTAAGCGGCTGTATTAATACAAGCGGTGTTTTAGAATTAAAAGTAACAGAAGAATTTGGTGACTCTACAGTAAACAAAATTTTAGATTTAGTAGAAAATGCTAGCAGTAAAAAGGCTGCTTCTGAAAATTTCATTACTAAATTTGCTCGTTACTATACACCAACGGTTGTGTTCCTAGCCTTAGCTTTGGCTCTTATTCCACCTATCCTTACAGGCGGAAACTTTAGCGAATGGGTTCACCGAGCGTTAACCTTTCTAGTTATCTCTTGTCCCTGTGCTCTAGTTATCTCCGTACCACTTAGTTTCTTTGGCGGGATTGGAGGAGCCTCTAAATTAGGTATTTTGATTAAAGGCAGCAACTATTTAGAAGCATTAGCACAAACTGACACGATTGTTTTTGATAAGACTGGTACCTTAACTAAGGGAACCTTTGAAGTACAACATATTCAGCCAGTCAATTTAAGTAAAGAAGAACTACTTAAGCTAACAGCTTACATGGAAAGCTTCTCTACTCACCCTATCGGAGCTTCTTTAAAACAAGCTTACGGAAAAGATATCGATAAAAATCAAGTGACCGATTTAGAAGAATTAGCTGGCTACGGGCTAAAAGGTAAAGTATTTGGCAAGTCTATGTTAGTCGGCAATGAAAAACTTATGAAGCAAGAACAAATTGATTACCTAGTGCCTGAAGAAATAGGCACCCTTGTTCATGTAGCTATTAATCAAAGCTATGCAGGTTATATTGTTATTGCAGATCAGCTCAAAGTAGATGCTAAACAAGCCATTTATGATTTACAACATCAGCATCGTATCAACACGGTTATGTTAACAGGAGATACCAAAGAAACTGGTGAAGCAGTGGCTAGCTCTTTAGGTATTCCTAAAGTTTATACACAGTTACTCCCAGGAGATAAAGTAACCCAACTGGAAACATTATTAAAAGAAGAAAAAGCTGGCCATAAACTAGCCTTTGTAGGAGATGGTATCAATGATGCTCCTGTTTTAGCTAGAGCAGACATTGGAATTGCTATGGGAGGTTTAGGTTCTGATGCTGCCATTGAAGCAGCTGATATTGTTATTATGACAGACGAACCTTCGCGGATTTCCACTGCCATTCATTTGTCCCGTAAAACATTGAAAATCGTCAAAGAAAATATTGTGTTCGCGATTGTTATCAAAGTTTTATTCCTAATTTTAGGTGCTCTAGGCATTGCTTCAATGGGTGGTGCAGTGTTTGCTGACGTAGGTGTAACAGTTATTGCTGTTTTAAATGCAATGAGATGTTTAAATGTTAAACCATTTGAAAAAGAGATTAGTCAGTCTAAAGCTAGACAGACAATGAGTCCTGCCAGTTCTACTAATTAACAAATTCAGCAACAAAAAAAGTTTCTCTCAGATTTTGAGAGAAACTTTTTTATTATCATCAACTAGTTAAGGCATACCAATTTATTCATCAAATAATTCAGTGGATAAATATCTTTCCCCATTATCTGGTGCAACTGTCACAACTGTATGACCTTTCCCTAATTTTTTAGCTACTTCAATTGCTCCGTAAATATTAGCTCCTGCTGAAATGCCTGGTAAAAAGCCTTCTTGACGGGCAACTAATCTAGCCATGTTAATTGCTTCATCTCCTGGTACTTCTACAATCTCATCGTAAATACTAGTATCTAACGTATCTGGTACAAAACCAGCACTTATTCCTTGAATTTTATGTTTGCCACCTTTTCCTTCTTTTAAAACAGGTGATTCTGCTGCTTCTAGTGCATAAATTTTCACATCGGGATTAACTTTACGAAGTGTCTTAGCTACCCCTGTTAGAGTTCCACCTGTTCCAACTCCTGCAATAAACGCGTCGGGTGTTTGTCCGTCAAACGCTTCAATTATTTCAACCCCTGTTGTTCTTTCATGAACTTCAGGGTTGGCTTGATTTTTAAATTGCATCGGTAAAAAATAGCCATGTTCATGCGCTAATTCTTCTGCTTTTTTGATTGCTCCAGGCATTCCATCTGCACCGGGAGTCAAAATTAGTTCTGCGCCGTAACCTTTCATTAATTTTCGGCGTTCTACACTCATCGTTTCTGGCATAGTAATGATTAACCGATAACCTTTAGCTGCAGCCACTAAAGCTAAGCCAATTCCTGTATTGCCTGAAGTCGGTTCAACAATAGTACCACCAGGTTGTAACTTACCTGTTTTTTCTGCTTCTTCAACCATTGCTAAAGCAATTCGATCTTTAATCGAACTACCAGGATTGAAAAATTCTAATTTAACATAAACATCTGCTGCTTCTTCTGGCACAACTTTATTTAACTTAACAAGTGGAGTTCCTCCAATTAATTCTTCAACTGACTTTGCGATTTTTTTCATGATAATTCCTCCGTACATTTTTATTTTCGGCTACTTGTTTCATCCAATTACTAAAAAAGACTTGACGCGTTTGTTGCCATTTATACTGAGTCCCTGTTAATGTCTCTGTATCTTCAAAGTAATTCTCAGGTTTTTGATAAGTAATCTCAGGATGAGCCTCACTTTCTCTTACATATTCTTTTAACAGTCCATCTTTGTCATATTCTAAATGAGAAAAAAGAAAGGCTTGTTTCTTATGTTTAGCTTCCACTAAAAACAAGTGGTTCTCTTCAGTTGTTGCAACTACCTGTAACTTATCATTAGCTTGAATTTGATTAAGATTCATCTCTGCATATCTAGCGTGATCAGCTAAAAAGCCAGGTGTTAATCCTTGCAGTAATTTACTAGATTGAGAAATAGTTTGCTTATAGACACCAAATAATTTCCTTGGTAAAATCTGTTTCTCTATCCCATAAAAATAATTTAATGCCACCATTCCTCCCCAACAAATATATAACTGATTAGGGACAAATTCGTCTAAATAACTCAATAAATCTCTCACTTCTTGAATATAAGTCACTTCTTCAAAATCATGTCGTTCAATGGGAGAGCCTGAAATAATAAACCCATCTAAAGCTTGTAGCTTTTCTAATTCTAAAGGCTCCATATTTTCCTTAACTTCTGTAGGTATTTCTCTACCAAGATAATGTCCTTTAGGATAGAAATAAGTAATCTTTATTGGCATACCAGTTTCTTTGAACACCTGATTAAAGTGATCGATACTTTCTAACTTATTTGACATTAAATTCAAAATGCCTAACTTTAATTGTTTAATCATTATCGCCTCCATCGTTTGGATAAAACAAAAAAGAGCTGACTAAATATCAGCTCTTTGTACATAACGGTTGTTTTATCTCTGTCGCTTCAATCGCTTTATTATACAGTCTAAGAGGATATCTAAGTATAGCAAATAGGTATGGTATTTACGCAGCATACCATACAACAGACAGTATTAATAAAAGCGATAGATGATTGTATAACTGTCTTCATTGCTTACTCTTCCTCTCCCGTGTAATTATTTGAAGTTTATAACAATTTGTAAGTAAAGTCAATTTATTTGTCTTTATTCAATAGAATCTACAATGACTTGATGCAAGGTTTCTGCTGAAGCTTGCATTTTTTCTTTTTCAGAATCAGATAAAGGAATCTCAATCACATGGTTAATCCCATCTCTACCAATGACACAAGGTGCTCCTATAAAAATATCAGTTAAGCCATACTCTCCGTCTAAATAAGTTGACAAAGGCAAAATAGCATTTTCATCGTTTAAAATGGCTTTGGTAATTCTAGCCATTGTCACTGCAATCCCGTAATAAGTAGCTCCTTTTTTCTGAATAATATCATAAGCAGCATCTCTTACTTGGAAAAACACATTAACTAAGGCTTCTTCATCTATTTCAGGATTATCCTTAACCCATTCATAAATTTGAAGTCCACCAATATTAGCATGAGACCAAACGGCGAATTCACTATCTCCATGTTCCCCTAAAATATAACCGTGAACGTTTCTGGCATCAACATTCACTAACTCAGCAATCGCTTGACGGAACCGAGCACTATCTAAAGAAGTTCCTGTTCCTATAATTTGTTGATGAGGAAGTCCTGAAAATTTCCAAGTCGCATAAGTTAAAATATCCACTGGATTAGTGGCTACTAAAAAAATACCATTAAAACCACTAGCCATTACTTTTTCAACTATATCTTTAAAAATAGCTAAATTTTTCTTAACTAAATCTAACCGAGTTTCACCAGGTTTTTGTGCTGCACCTGCTGTAATGACTACAATTTCAGCATCACTACACTGATCATAATCACACGCATAAATTTCTTTAGGAGAAGTAAAGGCTAATGCATGAGATAAATCTAAGGCATCTCCTTGGGCTTTTTCTTTATAAATATCAATAATACCGACTTCACGTCCAATATTTTGGGTGACTAAACTAAAAGCATAACTTGAACCTACTGCTCCATTACCAATAATGATAATTTTACCGTTTCTTTTTTTCTTTTCCATTTATTTTCACCAACCCTTTCATAACTATCATACCATAAAAGAACAAATCGAATAACAAATATACTTGTGAAAAAAGAAGAGAGATAATGTTATCTCTCTTCTTCTCCCTTAGCTATCTTTGATTGGCTGAAGTAAACGTAACCCATTTAACAAGACTAAAATCGTACTACCCTCATGAGCAATAATCCCTAATGGTAAGCTCATCTTTCCCATAATATTTAAAACAATTAAAATGAGAATAACCACCATGGCAAACATAATGTTTTGACGAACAACCCGATTAAGCTTATTAGATACTTTATGGGCATAACTTAACTTTTTCAACTTATTTTTCATTAAAACCGCATCAGCTACATCCATGGCAATATCTGTTCCTTGCCCCATAGCAATCCCAATATCTGCTTTCACTAAAGCGGGAGCGTCATTAACCCCATCTCCAACCATCGCTACTAGACCATAACGAGTTTGCTGATCTTGGATGATTGCTGCTTTATTTTCTGGTAAAACATTACCAATTACTTCATCCATTCCTAATTCTTGCCCAATTGCTTGACCAGTTACTTCAGAATCTCCAGTGATCATCGTCGTATGAATTCCTTGGTTTTTAAAATAATTAATAACATCCCTTGCATCATCATTTGGAATATCCATCATGGCAATTAATCCATAAACTTTTTCATTTATCCCAAAATAGACCACGGTTTTGCCTGCTTTAGCATATTGTTTATTTTTCTCTTCTATCTCCTCAGATACTTTACCAAATGTAGAGGGTTTACCAATTCGGTAAGACTCCTCTAAATGACTGGCAACTAACCCTTTTCCAATTTGGTTTTCTACTTCTAAATCTAATTGCTCTTTTGCTTTAAATTTAGCTAGAATTGCTTTGGCTAGCGGATGATTAGCCGTTTGTTCCATAGCAACAATCACATCCATAAAATGTTGCTGCTTATCTGTATCTCCTTCAAAATAAAAATCTGTTACAACCGGTTTTCCTCTAGTTAATGTACCAGTCTTATCAAAAGCCATTCCTTTAATTTCGGCTAAATTAGTCAGATAAGAGCCACCTTTAAACAGCACTCCTTTTTTAGCTAAATTAGAGATAGCTGACAAAGTAGCTGGAACTGCACTGGCTGCTAGAGCACAAGGAGAAGCAACCGTTAGAAACACCATTCCTCGGTAAAAACTTTCTTCCCAACTCCACTGAAATATAACTGGGCCTAATAAAATAAAAATAGGAACTAACACTAAAATAGTGTTAACATAGCGAGGTTCTAGTCGTTGAATTTTAGTAGCTGTGACAGACATATTTTCCTGAGATTCATTAACTAATTCAATAATTTTAGCAAACAAAGTATCCTGACTATCTTTGGTTACTTTAACAGTAAGGGTCCCATCTCCGTTAATCGTACTACCAAACACTTCACTGCCCACTGTTTTTTCAACAGGTATACTTTCTCCAGTAATAGCTGATTCATCAATACTGCTATAACCAGATAAGATAATCCCGTCTGTTGGAATTTGATCGCCATTTAACACTCTTAAATGATCCCCTATTTTTAAAGACTGAACAGGAACAATTTCAGTTTCCCCAGTTTCTAAAATAAGTCTAGCTTCTGTTGGATTCATTTTCATTAGATTGGTAATTTCTTTTTTACTTTTACTCTCCACATAATGCTCTAAAAAGTGAGCTCCAGCAAAAATTAAAATAAGTAATGCCCCTTCTTGATAATCTCCAATAACTGCTGCACCAATGGCCGCTAAAGACATTAAAATATGAACATTTGGATGAAAATGTTTTTCTTTCCTAGTTAGACGAAGGGTATCTTCAACTCCCTCAATCACAATGTGATAACCAGATAAAACCATTGCCCCAATGTAAACAAACATTTGTGCCTTGTCAAACCCTCTTAAAAACAAACCGACAATAAATAAAAATAAGCCCACAAAAAACAAAACAACTGGTACACTCCCGTGATTATGCTCCTGTTTTGCCACAGGTTGTTTAGGTTCTGCTTGATTCTTCATCTAATCACTTCCTTCTAATATGAATACCTTTTCATATTTAATTTTAAAGCATATTTCCTAATCTGACAATTAATACGCTTTTAATCCAAAAAAAAGATGACAAAATTAATTTTGTCATCTTTTTAACGTTAATCACTATTAGACAGCCCAAATACCAAAATAGCCACCAATAATACCAATAATTAATAATAGGCCAATACACTTAAGCGGTGTCCAACCTTTTTTAGATAGTAAGAAATAAAGAAGTAATGTAAAGGCTAGTGGAATTAATTGTGGTAAAATACCATCTAATATTTCTTGTAAGTTAATGGTTACAGGTACCATATGATCTTGATGATAAGTAATTTGAGAATACCCATTTTTCAAATCTAATACATTAGCACCTTCGATTAATTCACCGTCCATTTTACCATCTACATATAGTTTATCTTTAAAATCTTTCACTTCAGCATTTTTAATAGTCGAAACCACTTCGATTGGTTCGTTAGTTTGACCATTTGGAATCTGAACATTTAAAGAAGTTGCGCCGTATAAACTAGTTAATGAACCTACTACAAAGATACCTAAAATACTTGCAGCACGAGTAAACTCTTTCGCATTGGCTGTTAAAACACCAATAGCTTCTGTCCCCATTTTGTAGGACCAATTCATTAAGAAGAAACGTAAAGCAAATTGTGCCACGTTAAAAATTAATAGGAAGATCAACGGAGCCGCGATATTACCATTAATTGCCATATTCGAGGTAATCCCTGCTGTAATAGGAACTAAGGTAAACCAGAATAGCGCATCTCCAATACCACCTAAAGGTCCCATAGCAGCTACTCTCACGGCACGAATAGTAGGAATATCTGCTTTGTTTTGTTCAAGAGATAAAACAATCCCCATTACAAATGTCACCAAGAATGGGTGAGTATTAAAGAATTCTAAGTTATGTGACATAGATGCAGCCAAGTCATCTTTATTATTTTTATGAATTTTCTCAAGCCCTGGTAGAATACTATATAACCAACCACCAGCTTGCATTCTTTCATAGTTAAATGAAGCTTGTAAGAATAAAGAACGCCAAACCATTCGATTTAAAGTCTTTTTATCTAGTTGTTCAGCAGGTGTTGTATCTTGATAAGAGTCCGGAATACTATATGCCATCTTCTTCACCTCCATAGCTAGCAGCCTCTGATGCTACTTTTAACCGTGTTTGAATTTGATAATCCCAAAATGCTAAAGCAAAACCAATAAATGCTAATAATAACAAAGCAGAACCACTTAAAGAAGCAATCCCTGCTACAATATTAGCTAAAGCAAAACCTGCAAAGTAAAAGCCCCAAAGTTCTCTAGATACCATTACTTTCAGCAAAATACCAAACCCTACATAGCGCATCATTCCACCTGCTGCACCTAAACCATCCATTAATTGTTTAGGAATGGCTGCAACAACTTGGTTACCAAATGAAGCTCCGCCTATAAAGAAAAGTGTTACAATAAGTCCAAATATAGTTCCCATAAGAATCATAGATAAGTAATTAATTTTATCTATCCCTCTAGGATTAGCTTCGGATGCATAACGGTCAGCAACTGTCATGACAGGTGACATTAAACTAAATAGTAACGTCACACCGTATTGTCCTAGTAAAGCAAATGGAATAGCTGTAGCCACAGCAACTTTAGCATCCATATTTAATGAAATAGCTAAAACAGCTGCCATGATCCCGCCAATAACTGCGTTAGGCGGCTGAGCCCCTCCTACTGGCATATTCCCAATGGTCATTAGTTGGTAAGTCCCCCCAACAATTAAACCAGTCTGAACATCCCCCAACACTAATCCAACAACTGTTCCAGTTACAATTGGTTGGTATAATGACTCTAAAAAACTAAATTGGTCAATAGCTGCAATGAAAGTAATCAGAAAAACTAATAAAATTTGTAAAACACTGTAGCCCATTTCTTTAACACTCCTTTCAACTACCTCATATTCCTACTATTTTTAATGAAACAGTTTCGAAACATCTTCTGCCGCCATACTTGGTACTCTGCGGATTTCTAATTCCACCCCTTTTTCTTGTAGTTTTTTAAATGCTTCTACATCTGCATCATCTACTGCTACACTTGTTGCTACTTGTCTTTTACCTTCTGACATGTGCATATTTCCAATATTTACCTTATCAATTGGAACACCGCCTTCAACTAAGGTCAAAACATCTTCAGGTGTTTCACAGATAATAAAGATTTTTTGTCTATCTGCAGCCTTTTCAATGATGTTAATCGTTTTTTCCAAAGTAAAGTATCTAGTCGCTACTCCATTTGGCGCTGCCATATCCATTAAACCTTGACGCATTTTATCATTAGCTACTTTATTATTAGCTACTAAGATTAAATTTGCTCCTATTGAAGAATTCCATTGTGTTGCTACTTGTCCATGGATTAAACGATTATCAATTCTAGTTAACATAATATTTGGCATAGTAAAAATCTCCTTTATTTTTAATTTCCCTCAACAATTTTGGATACTAAACTTCTTGATACTGTCATAATCACTGTTGGTTGTATTTCCACGTCTATGGTTTCTTTATTTATCTTATGAATTTTCCCATAAATGCCATTTGACAAAAAAACCAACTGTCCTTTTTTCAATCCGGTTTGTAACTCTTCATAATATTTTTTTTGCTTTTTGATATTATTAAAACTCATAATCCCATAAATAAGCACAATAATAACAATAAATCCGATCATAACAATTGAGGAAGCTAGAATGTTCTCCCACATTTAGATCCCTCCTATCTCTTGCTCCGTTTCTTCTCGTTTCACTGGAAAATCTACTTGCTCTAATCCCTCTCTCCCTGTATTCATCAATATTTTTGCTAATGCTACTGGATCTGTCTCAGTTAACCTAAGCATACTTCCTTCAATTAGTGTCGGTAAATTAACACCTGTTAACATAGCTGTATCAGCTATTTCAGAAATAGCTAGCATGCTTACGTTAAAAGGAGTCCCCCCTTTTAAATCACTGAAAACTAAAACCCCATCTGTTTGTTCTTTTAATTGCTTAATTGTCTCAAATATTTTTAAGTTAAACGCTTCCAATTCCATATCTTCAAAAAATGGCACTGCTTCACAAAAGACTTGCTCACCTGCAATCATTTCTAATGCTTGTTTCATACCAACAGAAAACTCACCGTGTCCTGTAATCATCATTCCTAACATTATTCCACCTCATTTATTTTTTAATAAAATACTCCATATAAGTGAACGCTCTTTTAAAAAAATGAGTGTCCTACACTCATTTATTTTCTTGCATGTCTAATTCGATAAACAAATTGATCGCTTCTAGCTACACTTAACGTGAATTCAATAATATAGTTATCCTGGCAATACGTTTGTCGTTCAATCCTAAGACATGGATCCCCTACGTTCACTGCTAAATATTTTGCTTCTTTTTCTTTCACAAGAGATGCTGAAAATTCCTCATCTGCATATTTAATATCTTTTTGATAATCTTGAGCAAAAATATTATAAAGTGGTTTTTCTTGAATCATTTCAAGAGTTAGACCTTTAAATATCTTGCAAGGAATGTAGCTAATTTCATACATCATAGGTAAGTCATCTGCAATCCTTAGTCTCACTAGCTTATAAACTTCATCCTCTTCATTAACTTGAAGACCTTTAGCTACTACAGGATTAGGATAAGTAATAGAAAACTCTAAAACTTCTGTTCGAGGAACTTTACCTAAGCCTTTCATGTGTTCTGTAAAGCTATACTCATTGCTTAAATCGTTCATCTGTTGCCACAAATTAGATACAAAGGTTCCTTTTCCATGATGCTTATAGATATAACCTAATTCTTCTAACTCATTAAGGGCTAACCGAACTGTGGTTCGACTTACTTGATAAGCTTGACAAATCTCTCTTTCTGAGGGTAGTTTATCTCCAGCTTTCATGTTATTTTTTATTTCATCCATCAATTGTTGAATGAGTTGATTATACAAAGGAACCGCTTTCTCTTTATTCAACACTAATACTCATCCCCGATCAACTAGTTAATCGAACTGGTTAGTACCAGTTAAATAAATTATAAGTTAGCTAATCATAATTGTCAATGGTAAGTCGCTATATCCTTATAAAAAAAAGAGACTTAAGGCTCTTAGATTGTAGATAAAGCATTGAATAATTTCGATACTTTGTCTTTTTTTCTTGGTAAAATAGAAAAAAGAAGTGATTTTTTATGCTGAAAAAGCAAAATATGAGGCAACGGGATCAAATTGGTTTTTATTCCTTAGAGGATTTAGTTCCAAAGGAACATCTTTTAAGAGATATTGATACATATGTAGATTTTAATTTTATTTACCAACTTGTTGAGGATAAATACGATATCAAATGGTCGACCTAGTTTAGATCCGATTATGCTTATTAAGCTTCCTTTGATTCAATATTTATATGGTATTAAAAGTATGAGACAAACGATTAAAGATGTCGAAGTGAATATGGCTTATCGATAGTTTTTAGGTTTAAACATTCAAGACTTGGTTCCTCATTTTTCAACCTTCGGTAAAGATTACTCTTGAAGTTTTAAAGAGACAGACATTTTTAAGCAACTTTTTTATGGTATTTTGACACAATCTATTGAGGCTAAATTTAGTCAATATCTCAGAAGTATTTATTGACGGTACTCACATCAAAGCGCATGCTCATAATAAAAAATATGAAAGTAAAGAAGTAACGGAAGAAACACTTTTTTACGTAACATCACTTCAAAAAGAAATTGAAATAGATAGAGAAAAGCAATTAAAAAAACCTTAAAAAGAAAGTTAATTCAACGACATTTATGGAAAAATGACATGGAGCGATGTGAGGGTATCCACCAGTCCCTTGAAATGAAAGCAATCTATAATAATTGCAAACAATTAAACGATTATTTGGAACGACTAAAGAAGTTCGTGGTTTACGCTATACTAATTTGATAGGTAAAGAAAAAATGCACATGAAAATTGGGCTTACTTTCGCATGTCTTAATATTAAAAAATTAACCAAAATGCTTAAATTAAGAGACCAGGAGGGCTCTATTTTTATCAAAAAAATAGGCAAATGTAAAAAAAACTAACTATTCTAATTGAATAGCTAGTTTGTCTTCATTCTGAGAGCCTTAAGTCTCTTTTTTTATTCTAAATTCTCTTTCAAAATCAGTGTTCTGTTCCAAATCATTAATGCTAAAGACACAGCACCAGTAATTAAAACACCTAACCATTTATGCTCAGCTAATTTAACAATCACATAAGGTAACCAAGATCCTCCGTAATCAATACTAGAAATCAAACTAGAGCCTGCAGGGATAGAAAATTTAGCATTAGCTGCTGCTTGAGTAAAAATTGGTGCAATATTTGTGCCAATGACTAATGCTAGAGCACAAGTCACAATTCCTACAATCAAAGTTCTAAAAAAGTCATTTCGACAGATTGGTGTGATTAAAACAAACATAAATGTTAAACCTGATAAACTAGCAATAGGTAAAAACTCATTTCCAGGAATAATAAAGGCTAATAAAATAGTAATAGGAATCATCAATAACGAAATAGTTAAAGTTACTGGACTTCCCACACCAATAGCAGAATCTAACCCGATTAGTAATTTGGAATTGCCTTTAAATTTTTCTTGTAATTTTGCTTGTACAGCTTCACTAACTGGCATAAGGCCTTCCATTAAAATTGCTGCCATTTTAGGGATTAAAACTAAAACTGCTGCAGTCACTACAGCTAGATTTAAAACTCCTTTAATATCATAACGAGCAACAATTCCTAAAAGGGCCCCAATAATAGTTCCTAAAATAGCAGGATCTCCAAATACTCCTACTTTTTTTTGGAATTTTGTATAATCTAACTTAATTTTGTTAACTCCAGGAATTCTATCTAATATCCAGTTAACAATAAAAGCAATGGGAGCAAAAGAACCAGTAAAGGCATGAGGAATGGATATTCCAGGTAAGCCAAGTTCTTTTTCTACGTAAGGAGCTGTTCTATCTCCAATTACCATAATAATAATCATATTAAAAGCAGCCATTAGTAAGCTAACTAGCAAATCATTCGTCAACATATACACCAATGAGCCAGTAAAAGCAAAGTGCCAATAATTCCAAATATCTACATTGACTGTTTTAGTTGTTTTAGTCAAAAGCATCACTACATTTACCAATAAACCTACTGGAATCATTAAAACTCCAACAGCTGATCCAAAGGCAATCGCACTGGCTGCAGGCCATCCTACGTCAATTACTGTTAAATTTAAGCCTGAATTTTTAACCATCTGTTCAGCAGCTGGACCAAGATTATCTGTTAATAACCCAATAATAGCATTTAATCCAATAAATCCAATCCCAACCATTAAACCTGATTTTAAAGCTTTCCCAAATTTTAGACCTACCAATAATCCAAAAATAGTAAAAATAATTGGCATCATCACTTGAGGTCCTAAATCTACCAAATAATTTAATACAGACATTTACATAACCTCCGTCTTCAACAACTGTAATACGCTGTCATTTTTATCTAAAATAAGTAATGTGTTCAAAAATGTTTCATCAGATAATTTGCCCATTAAACTACTTAAAACATCTACTTGTTGATGTTTTTCTTTTACCAATAAAAAGAAAAACAATTTAGCCTGAACAGGTTCATTAGACACCATTTCTTTAAATAAAACATCATTTTGTGTCCGAACAAAACATATACCTGGTTTTTCAATATATTCACTGTCTGTATGAGGCAAAGCCACTCCACACACCGCTGTATTAATCCCTGTTGGAAATGTTGCCTCTCTTTTTTTAATATTTATTTCGTAGTCTTCATTGACATAACCTTTTTTTAATAAGTATTCAGAAACTTGCTGAAATAACTCATCTTGCGTCTTAACTGATGAATTCAATAGAATCAACTCTTCATTAAACATATCTAAATAACCCCTTATTATAAATTAGCTTTTTCAATAATATCGTCAATTACTTTATCTACACCAATACCTGTAATAAGACCTAGTCCAGATACAACAGGAACACCAAAACCATCTCCACCTTGAGCAGTTGTCACAATAACAGAAGCTCCCTCTACAAGCGTTGGTAGCTCTGATAAGGATGTTTGAACAAATTGAATATCCTCTAATTTTCCTCTAGATTCTAAACCAGTTTTAATTTTAGTTAAAGCTACCGTACTAGTAGCAATTCCTGATCCACACGCTACAATAATTTTTTTCATTTTATTTTCCTCCTAAAAATAATTCTTTAAATTGATAAAAATCTTTTGAATGAATAATCTGTTGAACAGTTTCTTTGGAACTCAACTGTTCATAAAGTTCTAACATAATATCTTGGATTAATTCCTGACCATTCGTAGAAATTAAAATAAATATGATTAGCTGTACCTGTTGATACTCCCACTTGATAGGTTCTTTTAATACACCAACAGCAATATGAGAATAAGCTAGATGGTCGCTCATCATGTGAGGGATTGCTACTAAATTGCCAATTTCGGTTGTTCCTAATTTTTCTCTAGCCAGTGCTTCTTGAATAATTTGCTCATTTAATCCTAAATTTGCAGCAAATCTCTCCCCAATAACGGTTATAGCTTCTTCTCTAGATTCAGCTTTAACATCTATCCAAAAATTATTGTCATCTAAGATATTCCAAATCAACGGTAATTTTTTTTGATAAACATATCCTTTAATTTTCTGTAGCTCCTCCTCTGTTACAAGAGGGGAAACATAAATAGAGGGCACCTGTGTCAGATGATTTTCTAATGGGATTGTACTAATAATTAAGTCAATACCTGACAAATCATAGTTTTCTAAATGATAATAAGAGACTGTATCAACTACATGAATAGATTGAGAAAAATTTGCTTGAATCTTTGTTTTTAATAATATAGATGTTCCTATCCCTGTTGTGCATACTAACAAAACTTGAAGTTGTTCTTCTCTTTTTTGATAACGTTCCCTTGCTCCACAAAAATGTAATGCTAAGAAACCAACTTCATTGATTGGCACATCAACTTTAAAATAATTCATTAATTGGTTAGCTAATAACTGGGCTAATTGCATTTCAAAGGGATAAGAATGCTGAATATCTTCTAACAAATCATTTTTGATAAAAATTTGAGAATTGATTCGTTTCATCGAACTAGATAAATGAACCAATAACCCTTCTATCAGTAACTGATCTTTAGTAAAATCATATTGATATAATGTATTTATTTTCGCTAATGTTTCTAAAACAATTTGCTTATATACTAGGATTTGTTGATTCGTTGTATCATACTGATTACGTTTTAACATTTTTTGCGAAGATAAATGAAAATAAACATTATACAATTCTTCTTTTGGAATATTAATATGATAAATACTTTGCAGGCTTTTAACAATTTCCATTGAACACTGATACTCAGCAGATTGTTGATCAATATCATGTGAGGTCGGCTCATAAAAATTTAGAGAAGTAGACGTTTGAACACGCTTAATTAATATCTCTAAATGCATTACCAAGTTAATAAAGCCAATATCTGTCATATAAATACCATATGTTTCAAATAATTGTTTTAAAATTTTTTCAAGCTTTTTTGTATCAAATGACTGATCTAACCTAATTGGGCTTTCATTACTTGCCATATTTCTAGTAAAACGATCTCTTATAAATGCTCTAATATTTTGCTCGCTTCCCTCTAAATGCAACCCGATATTTTTATATCTAGTAAGGGTTAGTTGATAGTTAGCCAAATAGCACTTAACTTTTTCTAAATCATTCTTTAAAGTGGATATACTAACAAATAGTTGATTGGCTAAATCTTGTTGATTAATAATAACATTGTCTAAAGTTAGCCACGCACATTGATCTAAAAGCCAATCTACTCTTTCTTTCTGAAAATTAGGCAGAATATGTTCTTTAGAATGCCTCAATTCCAAAAGCATATGTTGACAGTTATCCTTAGAAACAGAAGAGAGTTTAAAGCCAGCTCCTCTTTTTCCTAATATATGGATATCCTTAAACTCCAGTTGCTCATTTAACTCTTTGATTTCTCTTTTGACTGTTTTAGTGGAAACATCTAATTTTTTAGCTAAATCACTACTTGTAAGAAAATCATCAGTTTGCAATAAAACTAGCAATAAATCTGTTTGTCTTTTAGTTAGCAACTTATTTCTACCTCCTATTTATACTATATACCCTTATATACCGCTTTCACAGTGGACAAATGTCCCTTACACAAAGGACATTTGTCTAATTATACCAAACAATGTTTTAGCTTAAATAAAATAAAAAAATGCAAACCAGTTAGTTTTGGTTTGCATTTTTAACTATTTAATTAATTAATTATTTATTTACTTTTTCTTGCCAAGGTTTTGCATACTGATTAACTACTTCGTTTAGTTCTTCAATATTTTGGCGACCTTTTTCATTCATCCATGTTTTAGCTGCTTCTTCGCCTTCTTTAACAAAAACTTCTACGCTATTTGCCCAAGTAGCACGGCCACATAACACTCCGTTAAAGCTAGAACCTGCTTCACCTGCAAATTTAAGAGTGTCTTGGAACATTTCTGCACTAACACCAGCACTTAAGAAAATAAATGGTAAGTGACTTGCTTCTGCTTGTTCTTTAAAGTAAGCTTTTGCTTCTTCTTGAGTATAAACTACTTCTCCTTTAGCAAATCCTTCAACAAAGTTCATATTAACTGGAACTTCTACTTTCAATACATCCACTGCATAACGATCTTTTGAAAATTCTTTCATACAAGCAATTACTTTATGAGGTTTAACTTTCGCAAACTTAGCTGATTTATTATCTGCATCTGTTGCGTCATAAGATAAAATTTCTAAGAAGAAAGGAATATCTTCAGCTAAACATTCAGAACCAATTCTTTCTACAAAAGCATGCTTTTGATCATTAATTGCTGCGTCTTCATCTACATCATAGTAAAGTAAGAATTTAACAGCATCTGCTCCTTGTTCTTTTAAGCGACGTGCTGACCAATCTACTAATAAATCAGGTAAGCGACCTACTGCATTAGCATCATAACCAGTTTTTTCATAAGCTAATAACAATCCTGCTTCACTATCTCTTACTTTTGTAGCAGGTAAACCATATTCTGGATCTAGTAAAATAGAAGATGCAAATGGTGTTAATTCAGAAGAGATAATTTTTTTGAAATCTTCAATATCTGTTTGAGTTGCTTCTTTACCAGATTCTTTCATCATACGCTTTAATGCGCCACGTTGGTCAATTGCTAATGCCGAAATAATACCATCTTTAGTTGATAAACGTTCTAATGCTTGATATTTTCCTTCAGATACCTGTAATTTTTTCATAATGATGCCTCTCTCTCATAAGTTTGAATGGAAACTTGATTAAAGTAATAGTCAAAATTTTCTTTTCGAATAAAACCAGTTTTCTCTTCCATAGTATTAAGCATACCAGTTGTCATAGCACTTTTCAAAATATCTGTTAAGGCCATTTTATTTTCTAATCCATAAGCTATCCCTGCAACTGTGGAATCTCCTGACCCCACTGGATTAACCACATTTATTTTAGGAATGGTTAAAGAATAATAATCATTTTTGTATTTGACAAAGGCTCCTTTAGCACCCATAGAAACTAAAATAAGTTCTACTCCGTTAAAAATCGGATGCTGTAAAGCTTGATAAATATCTTCATTATTTTCTGCTAACTCTTCTCCAATTAAAGCACCTAATTCATGATGATTAGGCTTAATAACAGTTGGTTTAGTTTTACCTGATAGACTTTCTTTTAGTGCTTGACCAGAACAATCAAGAATAGTAGGAATTTGTTTTGATGCTGCTAATTCAATCAATTGACTGTAAAAATTAGCAGGTATTCCTTTAGGTAGACTGCCTGATATAGTTAGTATGTTAGCTTCTTTAAGTAATTTTTGAAATAACTCTAAAAAATCATCTTGTGTTTGTTGATCAATAACTGGACCACTTTCTAAAATTTCGGTTTGTTTACCGTTATGTAAGATAGCTAAACAGTTTCGTGATTCTTGATCAATTTCTAAAAAATGGTGGTTCATTTTATCTTTATCTAACTCTTTTTGGATATAACCACCTAACTGTCCACCAATAATACCAGTTGAACACACATCCGCTTCTAGTAAATGAAGCACTCGAGAAACATTTAATCCTTTGCCACCTGCAGTTTTTCTAACTTTCCCACTATCAATTCGGTTAGTTGTATCTAAATGAAATTCTTCTAGTGGATAAGACATATCCACTGAAGGATTCATGGTAACTGATAGAATCATGTCATCACCTTGCTCCCTTTACTTTAATTAGTCGTGGTAGTAACCTTGGTCCCATTTTGTTAATTCTTCATCAAAGAAACGGTCATCTCCTGTTTGCCCTGTTGTATCAGTTGGGGCAATCGCATCAATTTTCGCAATAATTTTTTCATTTTCAGGAGTTGGGACATATTCTGTTTGTAAGAAAGTATCTACAATTTCTTTAGCTAGATTTTTACCTACAATCATACCACCAAAGCCAATAATATTAGCATTTAACTCTTTACGAGCATAAACAGCACTGGTAACGTCTCGGACTAATACAGCTCTTGAACCAATATTTTTAACTGCTGACGTAGTAATCCCTACACCTGTTCCGCATAAAACAACGCCTAAATCAGCTTCTTTTGTCGCTACTTTTTCAGCTACTTTTTTACCATAAATTGGGTAATGAGTTCTTGTAAAATCATATGTTCCGACATCAATCACTTCATGTCCTTGCTCTTTTAAGTGATCTGAAATAGCTATTTTTACATCTGTTACAATATGGTCACAACCTAGTGCGATTTTCATCTATAATTCCTCCTAATATATCTGTTTTCCTATATGTTGTTTATTAGATCATTTTATCTAGCATGTCTACACGAACTTGATGTCTGCCACCAGAATATTGACCGTGAACATAGCCATTTACTAAATTAAGTGCTAAAGCTGGTCCAACAATATTAGCCCCAATTGAAATAGCATGAGCGTTGTTATGATCTCGTGTCATACGAGCAGAATTTTCATCTGTTACATTAGCTGTAATCATTCCTTGAACTTTATTACTTGCTAAAAATGAACCAACACCGTATCCATCAAGCATAACACCACAATCAGCTTTACCAGATAATACTACATCTGTTACAGCTAATGAAGAATCTACAAAATCCTCAGCTGCTGTTTCACTAACGTCTACCACTTCTATCTTATCTTGTGACATTAACTCTTGTTTGATTAATTCTTTTAACTCAAATCCTTCTCTATCTGCACCTAAAGCTACTTTCATGTTATTTTTCTCCTTTATCACTTATTATTTTCACATATTGTGAATAATATTTTTTTAACTCATTAGTAACTTGTGTATCTGTAATCAAATAGTCAGCTTCTGTTAATTCATAAAAAGAATAGAAATCTTCTCTATTCAACTTATGGTGATCTGATACAATAATTTTCTTATGAGCATTATCTAGCGCTAATTTTTGACTTTTACCTTCTTCGATATTCGAAGTAAACACATGATTATTGTGAATGCCGTTCACTCCGATAAACGCTTTTGTTACTTTTAACCGTTGAATAGTTTCGTTGGCTATACTCCCAACGAAAGCACCAGTTCTTTCTCGGTAACTACCACCAATTAAGTACAACTCATCTGCTAAATGATTGGTTTGAATTTTTTCAAAGACTGGTAAACTATTGGTAACAACTCGCAAGTAGGACACATTTAAGTAGTCTGCCATTAATTCGATAGTTGTTCCTGGACCTAAAAAGACTGTATCTCCTTCTTCAATAAAGGAAGCTGCTATTCTAGCTACTTCTTTTTTTTCATGAATATGGATTTCTTTTTTTTCTAAGTGAGATAATTCTTTCGTTTCACTATAACTAATGCTTTGGGCCCCACCATGAACCCGAACTAAATGCCCTGCTGCTTCTAATTCATCCAAATCTCTTCGGACTGTCATATCTGACACATCTAGCTCATTCATCATGTCTGCCACTGTCACAATACCTCTTTTTTCTACCATATCACTAATAGTACGTAGCCGTTCTTTCTTGAGCACAAGCTCACTTCCTTTCTCTAAAGGTATCTGAATGTTTGTTTTTGTTTGTTTACACTTATAATTTAACAAATAGCAAACAATTTGTCAATAGCAAGGTTTTAATTCTAAATTTTATAAAAAACGAAAAAAGAAAATGCTATCATTTTTATATTGACAAACAAAATCAAACTTAATATAATGTGAACGTAAACATAATTAAACATAATTAAACAAAAAGGAGGAGAACTATGACACATCTATTTAATGAACAAGCTACTTTTGTTAGTGATAAAAAAACTCAACTAGAAGTTTTTAAAGAAGTCAGTCAAAAACTTTTAGACTTAGATCTTGTTACACAAGATTTTGAAAAAAATCTAATTGATCGGGAAAAAAATTATCCAACTGGTATGGACCTTGAAATTGTAAACCCTTTATTAAAAAATATTGCCATTCCACATACCGAACCAGAATTTGTAAAAGCTAAACTAATTGTCCCAATTAAATTAAATCAGCCGATTACTTTTTCAAATATGATTAAACCCGATGAACTTTTAGAGGTTTCTTATCTATTTATGATTCTAAATAACGACCCAGAAGGTCAAGCTAACTTACTAGCTATGATTATGGAATTTTTAACATCAACTAGTCCAGAAACATTAACAGATTTCTTCACATTAACAGATACAAAAGAAATTAATCAATTTTTAGAACATCAATTTAAAATTAATAACTGATAACAAACTATTTTAGGAGGAATTAACATGATTAAAATTTTAGCAGCATGTGGTGCAGGAGTTAACTCTAGTCATCAAATTAAAAGTGCACTTGAACAAGAAATGGGAAATCGTGGTTATGAGGTCCAATGTGATGCTGTCATGGTTAAAGATATTAATGAAGATATGATTTCACACTATGATATCTTTGCACCTATCGCACAAACTGACTTAGGTTTCAATATCAACATTCCAATAGTAGACTGTGGTCCTATTCTTTACCGTATTCCAATGATGGCAGATCCTGTCTACAATCAAATGGAAGAAACAATCAAATCATTAGGAAAATAAACTAATAAGTGTTAATTAAAGGGGAGAAAAACATGTTTCAAACCATTGTAGATATTTCAAACAAGGTATTTCAACCAATTATCGACATGGGAGCACCTGTATTAATGTTAATTATTTTAACATTATTAGCATGGGCTTTCGGTGTTAAATTTTCAAAAGCTCTTGAAGGCGGTATCAAATTAGCCATTGCTTTAACGGGTATCGGTCTTATTATGGGAATTTTAACTGGATCATTTTCTGATGCTATGCAAGCATTTGTAAAAAATACTGGTTTTGATTTAAGTATTACTGACGTAGGGTGGGCTCCTTTGGCAACTGTTACTTGGGGATCTCCTTACACACTATTTTTCTTACTTATTATGGTTATTGTTAACATTGTCATGCTAATGATGAACAAAACAGATACGTTAGATGTAGATATTTTTGATATTTGGCATTTATCTATTGTTGGCTTGTTCGCTATGTATTGCGGTGCTAATATTATTATTGCAACCTTACTTGTTGTCTTTATCGGTGTTTTAAAAATTATCAATTCAGACCTAATGAAACCAACCTTTGATGATTTATTAAAAGCTCCTGCTGCTAACCCTATGACAACTACTCATATGAACTACATGATGAATCCAGTTATCATGTTATTGGACAAAATTTTTGATAAATTATTCCCTTGGTTAGATAAATACGATTTTGATGCTGCTGCACTTAACAAAAAAATCGGTTTTTGGGGAAGTAAATTCGCTATTGGTGTTTATCTAGGAGTCTTTGTAGGTATTTTAGGCGGTCAAACTCCGAAAGAAATTTTTGCTTTAGCCTTTACAGCTGGTGCTTCTCTAGAGCTATTTTCAATTATCGGTTCTTGGTTCATCGCTTCTGTTGAACCTTTATCTCAAGGTATTACTAACTTTGCTAACAAAAAAATGGAAGGTCGTAAATTTAACATTGGTTTAGACTGGCCATTTATCGCAGGTCGTGCTGAAGTTTGGGCTGCTGCTAACGTTTTAGCTCCAATCATGCTTTTAGAAGCAATGATTTTACCAGGTAATAAATTACTTCCATTAGGTGGTATTATTGCGATGGGTGTAACTCCTGCATTATTAGTAGTAACTCGCGGTAAATTAATTCGTATGATTGTTATCGGAGCTTTAGAATTACCTCTATTCTTATGGTCTGGTACTCTTATGGCAGAATTTATTACTAAAACAGCTACGCAAATTGATCCAGCAAAATATGCTAATATGGGACTAATTTCTCATACAACTATGGAAGGGCCTATTGAAAAATTCCTAGCTTACGTGGTAGGTAATGCTTCAACTGGTGAATTTAAATTTATAATGTATGCCTTAGTTGCCTTAGTACTTTATCTTGGTATTTTTGTTTGGTATGCAGGTCAAATGAAAAAACGTAATGCTGAATACGCTGCTCAAAAAGCGTAATTCATCTTTTATTAATTAATCAAACACTTCTATTTATTAAAATTAAATAGAAGTGTTTTTTATATAACCATTTTTCTGCTATCTAAAATGTGGAAGCTTACTTATTTTTACAAATATTATCTGTACAGATAATATTTGACATTTTACCGCTTACATTATATAATTTAATCAACTGGTAATAACCAGTTGAAAATAAGAATCAAATTCTTTTTAAAAGAATTAATTATAAAAAGGAGGAATCTATTTTGTTACACGACACTCAAGACGCTTTAAAAAAAATAGGTGCTCATATCACGACACAGGAAATCACTCAGCAACCAGAATTATGGCAAGAAACGTTCTCTATTTATCAGGAAAATGAAACACGAATCCAGACTTTTATTCAAACATTAAAAGAAAAACATTCTAATTTATCTGTTATTTTTACAGGTGCTGGAACATCTGCTTATGTTGGTGAAGTAGTAGAACCTTTTGTTCAAGATTTTGGTGATACAAATTATTTTAACTTTAGAGATATTGCTACCACCACCTTAGTTGCTAATCCACAACATTATTTCAAAAAAAATGTGCCAACTGTGCTAGTTTCTTATGCACGTAGCGGAAACAGTCCTGAAAGTGTAGCCACTGTAGAATTAGGTCAACAACTAGTCACAGATTTTTACCAAGTAACTATCACTTGTGCTAAAGAAGGCGAATTGGCTAAACGTTCTGAAAATGATCCAAACAATTTATTGTTACTTATGCCTGAAAGATCCAACGATCAAGGTTTTGCGATGACAGGTAGCTTCTCTTGTATGACCTTAATGAGTTTACTAATATTTGACGAAAAACACTCTTTAGCAGAAAAAGAGCATTTCGTAAAACAAATTATTTCAGCTGGAAACAACGTATTAGAACGTGAAGATGAAATTCAAGCTTTAGTCAATCTACCATTTAACCGAGTTATCTACCTAGGTTCAGGTTCCTTAGCTGGCTTAGCTAGAGAAGTACAGCTTAAAATTTTAGAATTAACTGCAGGGAAAGTCGCGACACTATTTGATAGTTCATTAGGCTTTAGACATGGCCCTAAATCATTTGTTGATGAAGAGGCACTAGTCTTCTTATTTGTGTCAAACAATCCTTATACACGTCAATATGATCGGGATATGATTCAAGAAATTTATCACGATAACATCGCGTTAAAAGCTATGCCAATCAGTGTTGGTCAAATTGAAAAACTAGAAGGAAATGGCTTTATATTAGCTGAAAATTATCAAGATTTACCTGATGCCTACTTAGCATTACCTTTTGCTATCTTTGGCCAAGTGGTATCTTTATTGACAGCTATTAAACAAGATAATAAACCTGATACACCTTCTCCTACAGGCACTGTTAACCGAGTGGTAAAAGGAGTTATTATTCACGAATATTCTAACTAATCAAAAAACCTATCTCCTAAAAAATACGGAGATAGGTTTTTGTTGTTTCTTCAACGACACATAATTTCCCGTAAACAGGAATATCATTCATATAATATAATTTATGCCCTTCAAATGTATCTTGAACATTGGAAGAAAATGAATAAACTTTGTCTTGTAACGATAAAGTGATGCCACTGCATTTTGTAGAATCAACCAATTTTCCATCCGATTTTCTAATAGTTGGTCGACTAACCTGCATGTCTTTCCTTCCTGAAAACACCGTATAAGCCTCTCGTTTCTGGCCCACATGCGATAATAAAGTCCCACTAGATAACTCATTATACAAAGGAGAATAAAGGAATTTTGACTCTGTCACATTACCTTCAGAAAAATAAACCCAAAAATGTGATGTCTTTTGAGAATTTAAACTTTTAGATACAGCTAATTGAGCACTTTCTTTAGACAAATGAACCAACTGAACAGCTGGATCCAAATGAAATAATCTAGTCATTTTGCTACTGGTTAACTCTTTACTACTTGGAATGATTTGATCAAATAAAATAAAAGTATCCATACCTTTTATCAAAATAGCTGTCCGAACTACTTTGGTTATATGTGGAGTTGTTTCATCTAAATACATGATTTGAGTAACATGGTAATTCTCATCTTCAAATACTTGATTACCTAAACTAGTTGGTATGTTTTTATAAGCCCAAGAATCAACTACTTTACCATAAGGTGTTTGATTCAAAAGAATAGTATTATGAGCTGTCGCCTCTTTTAATGCGTATCGTTCTTTTGTTTCTTGGTAAGTATATCTACCAGAATCCACTAAAATATTTTGACCTGTTAAAGTCAAGTCGACATGTCCTAGGCTAATATGTCCATGCCCACTTCCTAAAGGTCCATTATAAATATGGTAATAGTTCGCTTGATTATCCCAACTAGTTCTACTAAAATAATTACCCGTTTGATTATCATGTAAACTTAACGGATAATTAGTTGTTTTCTGACTAGCCACTTTATGTTGCCACTGAACAGGATCTATCTGTTTTTTACTCCAATATAGTTGGGCATAATCAACAAGTATGTCTTCTCCAAACAACATAGGTATCGGCTCATCTAGTAACACACCTGCCGTTTGTATAGCATCAGTTACACACATTAAATCTGTATCTCCTTGCATAATGGTCAATCCGCTAGGGCTAACAAAATGTGGTAAAGCGTGATACATGTTATAAACAACTTCTTCTAACAAGTTATAAGTCACTGTTGAAGATACTCCCTCTGACAAATACAGAAACATGAAACTTCTAAAAACTTCCATAAAATAAAGAGGAGACTGCTCCCAATGTAAGCCCATTTGACTAATTTGTAAGTGCAATTGATTCGTCAAACGTGCTAATAAACGCTTATTTAAGTCTTCATCTATACAGTCTGGATAATAATTACCCACTAACAAACTCCCTGTAACTATTAAAACACCCCAATTACTTAACTCATATTTTTCGATATATGATTCATCTAGATACATGACTTGGTCATAAACACTATTTTGAATAACAACTTGTTCCTCTATAGTCAGTATATTTTTTGTAATAAGCTCATCTAGCACAAGAGACCAGTAAGTTAAACGAATACCTGTATCGATAGTCCGCCACGTTAAACTATCTCCTACACAAGGATTTTTTCTAATCCAATCTAATATAAAATATTTTATTTTTTCTAAATAAACTGTTTCGCTAGTTACTTGATAGGCCAAATATAAATCTAGTAAATATTCTTGACGATTTAACATAAATATCCACTCAGGATCCCCATTAGGCGTAAATGTCCAATTTAAATGTTTGTCTAGTTGGACAATATCTTTACAAGGTTCCATATCATATGGATGTACAAATTGAAACTGATTTTGCATTAATAACTGGCTATTAGATAAAGCTGCCATTAAATTTTGTTCCTTTATCTTTTCAAATAATTGAAACATAATAACTCCTCTTTCCTATTAAAAAAGAAGCACTCCTTTATGAGTGCTTCTTTAACATGATTAGTCAGATACTTTCCCAATCAGTGACATTTTATCAATCGTAATAACCGTATTATCGGCAATTTCTAATTCAATCGTTTCTTCATGAATTGTTTTTATCTTACCAATAATACCGCAATTCATCATTACTTTATCATGCTTACGCAAATTATTTATAAATTCTTTCATTTGGGTAATATTTTTTTGTTGTTGCTTTTTCCTAGTTATAGGTAGTACAACTAGATAAAGAATTATCATTATGATAACCATGCCAATAATTAAGATATTATTCATACTAAATCCCTTCGTCTTCTACATCAATTTCAGTCGTTAGTGAGATATTTTCTACCTCAGGCATCATCATCATCATTTGACGACTTTCTTCTAAACTTTTAACTAGCTCTTCTGCCACATTTTCTTCTGTTAACATACCTAAATTATTTTTCATTAAAGTATCTAACACTAAGTTTAGAGAGACACTAGATAGAATATACTGACTACGGTTATTTTTTTCTAACAACAAACGACTAGCAATTTGATGCGGTGCACCGCCTGTCATATCTGCGAAAATAATAACATTACGATGATTATCTAAAAAGGCCCCCATCTTTTCTTCGTAATCAGCATGTGACAATTCTTCATTTAAATTAAATGCTGTAACATGTTCTTCTGTTCCCGATAAAAGTTTTAAGGCTGAACAAACACCTTTAGGATAATTTCCATGACCGACAATGCATATTTCAAACATTTTTTTCCCCACCTAGTTTATTTTAAAATTCCTAAAACTGATAATAAAATACCAGCTACAATTAATAATGCAATTAATTTATATGTAGACCATTTGTATTTTCTAATTAACACGTAAACGCCTGATGTAATTAAAACAGGTAATAAGTTAGGGGCAATCTTGTCAAATACTGTTTGAAGAGCAACAATTTGTTCTTTTCCTTCCACTTTTGTCACATATTCTAAAGCAAGATTTGCTTTAACAAATGAAACAGATAACCCTGAAATAACTGTTACACCAATAGTTGTTGCAATATTAGAGATACTTGCCATCTTTTCACTTAATGTATCAATTACGCTAGTTCCTAATTTATATCCTAAGTATCCCATTAACATCCGTAAACCAAATGTAATACCAAACATACATAGAATAAAGAAGATTGGACCAGCAATTAAACCATCCAGTGCCATTCCAGCAGCGATTGTTGAAAATAATGGAGCTAAACCAAATTGTGATAAAGAGTCACCAATACCTGATAAAGGACCCATCAACGCAAATTTTATAGCCCGTGTATCATCTTCACTTTGACCACCATCATACATTGCTAGCTGCATGCTAGTAATGAAAGGCACCAACTGTGGATTCGTATTATAAAACTCTAAATTTGAAATAGTAACTTCTTTTAATTTTTCTTCGTCATCTTTATAGATTTTTTTAAGAGCAGGAAAAATAGAATTTGCATATCCTGTTCCTTGGTAGTTACCATAGTTAAACCCATTTTGTAAGACATATGAACGTAAACTTGTTTTAAAATAATCTTGTTTCGTTAATACTGGTTGTTGATTAGATTCCATCTTCAATAACCTCCTCTTGTTCTATTGCTGAACCTCCGTTACCTTTATTAAAGAAATTGTTAAACGCAAGGATTGCTCCAGCAAAAGCCAAACCAATAACTGGCATGCTTAAGTAAGAAATACATACGTAACCTAATAGAATAGCTGGAATATATTCTTTTTTGATCATAACATTTAGAATCATGGCAAAACCAATGGCAGGTAATAAACCACCAGCTACAGATAAACCTGAGATTAACCATTCAGGAATAATATTAACAAATGCTCGTAAAACATCGATACTCATTGTTGCAACTAAACCGATTAAAAACCCAAATACACCAAACCCAATAAAAGTAAAGTTAGAAGTTAATTTAAATGATTTGTAATTTCCTTCTTGAATTGCTTTTGTTGCCCAACTAAGTGAGCCTGCATTTAATGAATAAATAAAAGTGATCACAAATTGGATCATCACTGCAAATGGGAAAGATAGTGATAACGCTGTTGCAACATCCATCCCTGAATCTTTCATTGCAATCGCCATAATAGTTCCTACTACCCCTGGTCCAATTGGGTTAGGCGGTACAGTTCCTCCTGCACCAACACCAAATCCCATGAAAGCTAGCTCTGCTGTAGCTCCCATTAAAAGACCTGTTTGTACATCTCCTAATATTAATCCAACACCAAAAGCTAAGAAAATAGCTCGGTTTGTATAGATACCTATTAATTGTCCTATCAAACAAAATGAAACAAAAAGACCTACTAATAACGCTTGACCTAATGATGCATCCATATTTTTCCCTCCAATATAATTTCTAATGTGTTTCTACATAATTGTTTAAATCTAAACTTACACCTGAGTCTCCACCCATTGGCGTTGTTTTTGTATTAAAAGTAACTCCATGTTTGGTTTTCAATTCTTTCAAGGCTTCTAAATCTTCATCCCCTAAAGAAATATAGTTAGTTAACTGTTTTTTACCTTCTGCAAAATGAATGTTCCCTACATTCAATTCGTTAATAGGTACGCCACCTTCTGCCAAACGTAATACATCTTTTGGATTCTTAGCTACTAAGAAAATAGACTGTTTTGGTGATGCTTTATAAATTTTATCGCAAGTTTCTTCAATAGTGAAAAAACGCATACCAATCGATTTTGAAATTAAGGATTTCATTAGTGTTTGTTGAATGCTACTTTTTGCTACTTCATCATTGGCTACAATAACTAAATTAGCCCCTAGTGAATTAATCCATAGTTGTCCTTGTCCGTGAATAAGTCTTTCGTCGATTCTAATCATTTTAATATTTGGTTCTGTCATGATAATCTCCTCCTACCAGTATAATTCCCAATCTTTATAAAATCTGATTAATGCTTCCATATAAAAATAATCGCCCCAGATATTTCCTTCATCTACCCCTTTACCAGAATGCCATGAATAAACACCATGTCTTAATAAACCATTTTCATTATCTAAGTCTTGGTAAGTATACTGACTCATCAAAGCTTTCAACATAGCATGCATCGCATATCGATAAGTCATTGCAAGTTCATCAGTTTCTGGTAAATATTTTAACATCTCGCTCATCCCACAAATAGCAATCGCTGCTGAAGAAGAGTCTCTAGAATGGCCACTACCATCTGTAAAAATTAAATCCCAGTATGGAACTAAATCTTCTGGTAATCTATTTAAGAAGTAATTAGTCACTGCTTTAAAATCAGGAACGATGGTGCTATCTTTTGTTTGGTAATACTGTAACGCTGTCCCATAAACTGCCCAAGCTTGTCCTCTAGCCCAACTAGAATCATCTGCATACCCTTGACGAGTAACTCCTTTGATTGGATCTCCCGTTTCCGGATCAAAATAAAAAGTATGGAAAGTTGAGGCATCCTCACGAAAAGCATTAGCAACAGTTGTTTTATAGTGGCGATCTGCCATTTCTTTATACTTGTTATCGCCAGTTTCTTCATACGCCCAGTATAAGAGTGGAATATTTAACATACAGTCTACTATTAACCGATAATTATCTTTTGCTCCAAGTTCTCCCCAAGCTTGAATAAATCCACCTTTTTCTTGGAAACGTGATATTAATTGATCTGCTGCTAAAATAGACGCACGTTTAGCTTTTTCATTTCCAGTTAATTTATATGCGCTTACACAAGATGGAATATATAAAAACCCTAAATCATGGTGATCCACTTCGATTTTATTTTCGATTCTATCTAAAAAATCATCTACATGTTTTTCTGCTAATACGCGATATTTATCTTCTCCAGTATATTCGTAAGCAAGCCACAGCATGCCTGTCCAAAAACCAGTTGTCCATTCTATATTTTTAATCAGTTCATATTGTCCATGTTTAGTTGCTGGAGTGGGAAACATCTCTCCAAATTTTTTCATGTTGTGATCAACTAACGTTACTGCTTGATCTAACGCTTGTTTAATTTCACTTTTTGTCACTAACCCTGTTTGAAAATATTTCTGTGCATCCAACAAGTGCTCTTTCTTCATGATTCCTTCTCTCCTTTTCTTTTCTCACTCTTATATAAGCAATTATCATGCCAACTTTTATTTCCTTGATAAATTAGCTTTCTTTTAGATAATTATTGGAAGTGAAATAAAAAAATTGGATTTGCTTTGTTAATAAGCAAATCCAATTAGATTTAATTGAAAAAGTTGATGTAAATAAGCAATTTCGCCTAAATCAACTTCTACATGATAAACTGATTCAAAAGTTTCCAAACCTTTTTTAATTGTTTGGATAAAGAAAGAGTGCTCTTGGATAAACAATTCTCGGTCAATATGTTCATCTTCAACATAAGTTCGAGTAATAACTCGTTCAATCATACAGCTAATATGAATGTATAACGCTGTTTTTAAATTATTAGGGATTTTAATTTTAAAAGTTAATTCCCAATAATCTATCATTTCTGATATAAGTTCTATTGTCTTTTCAGGATTTAAAATACTTAACATGGTTACCAAATTTTCTAAAGATAAGGTTTTCATCATACCATTATTCAACCCTTGAATTTCTTCCGTAGATAAATACTGGCCAAAAATTCGCGTTAAATGTTTAAGACCATCTTGAGACATCACATCATCTAATCCTATATAAGGAACACTTTCCACATGAGGATCTGTTGTTCCAAAAATACCAATAATATCATAGCGGCTAAACATAGTTGTGTTGTTTTTCATTTTTTTCAAATGTTGATAGTCTGTTGTAACCAACTCTAAATTTAAATCTTTTGGTAAATGTTCATTCATAACTTCTTGCAGTTTTTTAGCTGTCCCCATACCTGTTTGGCAAGAAATAATCAATGCTGGTGGACGTTTTTTGTCTGGCTCAAACAAAGCATATTGAGAGACATGATGTCTAGTAGCTTCTTCAACAATATACTCAATGTTTTCTCGGTTAATAATTTTAAAGCCGACATCTAATGCTAGTTTAGTAGAAACATTATCAATAATCGCTATAGGACCATCTAACCGATCTTGCAGAGCTTCCTTTAAATCTTGCGTATGACCAATATCAATTAAAATAATTGTGCCATTCCCTGTTTCATGCAAAGATAAATATCTTTGTAATTTTTTGATTATTTCTTTAAAACTAACTTCTAAAGACATATCAATTCCTTGATACACTTTTTGTCCAATCATAATATTAGCTGTTTCTGCAATACTTGAGGCAGTACTACTTCCATGACAAATCACGACCCCATTAATTTGGTCTTTATGTTTTAACCGATTGTAATAGGATAAAATAGTTTGTAAAACAAAATAATCCCATTCAGTGAAATAAATATCTGATAAGTCAGAGATTTCATTTAGCAAATAAACAAATAATCCTACTTGTTTATTGATATAGGGCATTTTTTCTAAATAAATTCGGTTATATGCGATTGGCTCTTTTAATTCATAATCACTAGCTTGATCTTGTGAAATAAGTAGCTCTAAATACGTTAGAACAATCGTCTTTATTTCAGGTAATATTTCAATTTGATGAGATTCATACATGATTTGTGTGACTTCATCAATTAAATATTGTAGCTTTACTTCAAGTATTTTATCTATTAAAATGTCTTCTTTAAACTTATCTAAATGCCGTTCTATCTCTTCAAAAGAACCATTTAACCAACGACTAAAACTTAGATTACCTTTAAGCATGACATCGCCAATCAGCCTTAACTCATCATACATTTGCTCTAACATATCTCGCTGAGAGAAATAACCTGGATCAATCACTTGACCAGTTGTTTTAATTTCTAATACCTCTTTATTGTATAAATCAACCAATTGAACTGCTTGTTTTTTCAAACGTTCTGGTAAGTCCGTAATTGAAATAGTTAGTTCATCTTCATCTAACTGTCTAACATAAGCATTACCACAAATATAGCGTACAAGATTAGCAAGTTCTCCCACGTTACCTTTAAACTGATAAGTAATCATAAATGTAAACAGATTTTTTTCTATTTTCAAATTTTTTCCTATTTGCTTCGCTTCTTGTTTTAGAAAATAATATAAAAATTCTCTTTTTTCTTTTGTCCCACGTTCATCAAGAGAAGGAACTTTCGCTACGATGGGAATTCGTCGGGTAAATGTATCTAGCAAATAATCTCCGATATTCTCCGTTGTAGCAAACATCAGCCTTACCTCTGCTTGTTTCCAATGTTCATTTTCTCCAAGAGGTTTAAAACGGCCTTCATCAATAAAGTAAAAAAGTTTTTCTTGGCTCTCAGGTGACAACCGGTGAACTTCATCAATAAATAGGAGCCCACCATCACTTAATTCTAACAAACCTTTCTGATCTCGATCTGCTCCAGTAAAACTTCCCTTTTTATATCCAAATAACTTAGAAGATAATAACTCTGGATTATCAGCATACTCTGCACAGTTAAAAATACTAAAAGGGGCATCTTTTTCTAATAAACTAGTATCAACTGCATATTGATAAAATTGTTTAACTAAATACGTTTTACCAGAACCTGTTGGACCTGTTAACAAAAAAGGCATTCCTTTAGGCGGATATGATAAAGCAATTTTTCCTTGTTTTAAAACAGTTTTCAGACTATGTTTTGAGCCAATAAGTTGCTCTAATACATCGGATTCTCCTGATTCTTCTAAAAGTTCTTCGAAAGAGTCATACATCTCTTTTTCAGGAAAACTCCCTATTAATTTAGGCAATATAGACACCGGAATAAAATAAACAGGTTTTGTATTAATTTTAATAAGCTCTTTTTCTTTGAATAAATTATTCAAATGATGATTGACTACATTACTTTTTTTCCCCACATTTTCAGAAATAGACTGAGTCGTTGCAAAACTGCAGGTTGCTTCATCTAATGTATCAATTTGCTGGTATTTATCTGTTAAGTAAATTAAATAATCTTGTTTATTCATTCATGCCAACACCCTAACTTTATTTCATTTGTTTTTTCTCTAATCGGTTATGCCAAACTACTCCTAAAAACATTAGAATGATGGAAACTACAATCGCACTCATTCCTGTTTGAATCCCATATTGACTAGCTAGTACTCCTGTTAACATCGGCATTAAAATACCTCCTAAACCGCCAATAACCAAAATCCAACCTAAAGCCATTGGATGTTTTTCAATCGATTTGCCTGCAATCGTCATAGCAGTAGGATAAATCCCTCCCATTGAAGCACCTAAGCCTAACACAATCCATAATATAGTAAAACCATTTGTACTTGCTAATAATAAAAAGTAAAATACTACGCTTAACAAACTAATAACAAATAATAACTTACCTCGGCGAACTCTATCCCCAAAGAAAATACAACCTAAACGTCCTATTAAAATACCAATCCATAAAACAGAACTAATCATTTGTGCCTGTGACGTTGATAAAATATTAGCCTCAATAAAATAAGTCACTAACCAACCTGTTATCGCTGCTTCAGCACATAGGTAGAAGAATAAAATTCCTACTGTTAACCAAAAGAATTGATCTTTCATAAAAGTGAACCCTTGTTTTCCTTGATTATCTTTTTTCAGTTGTGTTGACTCTTTTGGTAGCTTCATTTGATAAAATAAAAACTGAGAAAATAAAATAAGAGCAATAATAACGTAGCAGGCCACTTTCCAACCTTTTTTATCTCCAACTATTTGGTTAGCTACAATAATTAAAAAAGGCGATAATAATGCCCCTACCGCAAACAAACTATGTAAAAAGTTCATAGCAACCGGGCTACTGCCTGATACATTATTAACTGTTCGGTTGTTGAAATTTGAAATACTTCCACGACTAATTCCAGTAAAAAAGAAACTTATTAAAAGAATCCAATGATTTCCTGTTACCGTCATCGCATAAAAACCGATCATCACAAAAATACTTAAAAACATAATAGAACGTTTTTCTCCAAAGTACAACGGTAACACTCCAGCAATAAATCCTCCTAATAAGTTACCTGCTTGGTGTCCTGAAATTAACATACCACTCACTACTTCGTTTAAACCATATTCTGCACGTAAATACGGTAATAGCGAGCCAAAAACCATGGCATATAAACCATTAACAAAAAAAATAAAAAAGCAACAAATTAAAATATACTTTTGTTGACGTGATAATTCTTTATAAAAAGACACTTCACTCTTCCTCTCTAATACAAAAGATAGGAGACGTTAAAATTAACGTCTCCTTCTATTATTTTCTTATGAAATAGGGTTAGCGTACTAACCAACCACCATCAACTGCAACAATATGACCAGTCATATAATCAGATGCACGACTTGCTAAAAAGACTACTGTTCCCATTAAATCGAAAGGTTCTCCCCAACGGTTAGCAGGAATTCTATTTAAAATTTCTTGATTACGTTTTTCATCAGCACGAATAGGTGCAGTATTAGCTGTTTTAATATAGCCTGGTGCAATAGCATTGACTTGAATATTTAGTTCGCTTAATTCATTAGCAAATGCTTTTGTTAATCCTGCAACTCCATGTTTACTAGCTGTGTAAGAAGGAACAAATTTTCCTCCTTGGAATGACAACATAGACGCAACATTAATAATTTTACCGTAACCTTGTTTCGCATAAACTTTTGCTACTTCTTGACTCAAGTGATAAACAGCATTTAAGTTAATGTCTAAAACAGCATTCCAATCTTCATCTTTATATTCAAGTAAAGGTGAGCGACGAATAGTTCCCGCATTGTTTACTAAAATATCAATTTTATTAAATGCTTTTAAACAAGCTTCAGTTACATCTTTAGCTGCATCTGCTTTTGTTAAATCTTGTTGGAAAAATTCTACTTGACGACCTTCTTTTTCAACAAGTTCTCTCGTTTCTTCCCAATCAGTATCATGAGTTACAACAAACACATCTGCTCCAGCTTTTGCTAACGCAACCACATATCCTTGCCCAAGACCTGTATTACCACCTGTTACAATCGCTACTTTGTTTTTCAAACTAAAAAAGTCCATTGAAAAATTATCTAATGACATATTTACATCCTCCGACTGCTTTTTATTATTTTAATTCTGACATTGGAACCATATCCATGTCTGTATAAGTAATATTCTCGCCACACATTGCCCAAATAAAAGTATAATTACTTGTTCCAACGCCTGTATGAATAGACCAACTTGGTGAAATAGTTGCTTGTTCATTACCCATTACTAAATGTTTGGTTTCATCTGGTGTACCTAAGAAGTGGAATACTCGTGTATCTGGATCCATATCAAAGTATAAATAAGTTTCCATACGTCTCTCATGAGTATGACAAGGCATAGTATTCCAAGAACTTCCTTCTGCTAAAACAGTATAACCCATTTGTAATTGACAGCTTTCACATACATTTGGATGAATATATTGATGAATTTTACGCTCATTTAATGTTTTTTGCTCACCTGTTTCCATTGGTGTAATGTCTGCAATAGCAATTTTTACATTTGGATATTTTTTGTGAGCTGGAACAGAAACACAGTAAAATTTAGCTGGATTGTTCACATCATCTGATGTAAATTCAACATTTTTAGTTTCTTTCCCAATATAATACCCATCTTGCTTAACCATCTTATCTTCTTGACCGTCTATAATAATACTTCCAGGACCACCAATGTTGATAACTCCTAACTCACGACGTTCTAAGAAATAATCCACACCTAATTCAGTGGATAATTTAATACTTAACGCTTTATCTGTTGGTGTAACGCCACCAAAAATCATGCGATCATTATGTGTATAAGTTAAACAAACTTTTCCTGGTGTAAAAATTTCTTCTATTAAAAATTCTTCTCTTAATTTCTCTGTAGAATAATGTCTAATATCCTCAGGGCTATGTGCATAACGTGTTTCCATTTTCATCTTTATCTTTCCTTTCATATTTATCTAACAATTTTGCTAGATCCACTTTCTATAAAATCACGAACTGTTTGATCTGAAAACATACAAGCATCTCCTGCAATCGTATGTTTAAGAGTTGAAACAGCTGTTGCATAATCTATCGTTTCTTGTGGAGTTAAGCCTTCTAATAATCCATATAAGACTCCAGAAGTAAAGGCATCTCCTCCGCCTACTCGATCTACAATATTTGTAATCGCATAAGTTTTAGACATGAACAATTGTTGGTTCATCCACAATGTTCCAGTCAAATTATTATCACTAGCAGAACAAACCTCTCTAATCGTTGAATAAAATACCGATATATTAGGAAATTTAGTTTGCATTTGTTGATAGTAATAAATTAATTCTTCCTCTGTTGTTAAACTTTCTTCACACTTAGGAATATTCAGTAAATAAAGAGCATCCATTTTTCCCATAGAACAATAATCTACAAAAGGCAGTAACTTCATTAAAAATTGACTTGCCTCTTTTTGACTCCAAAGTTTCACTCGATAATTCATATCAAAAGAAACAGAAATACCACGATTTTTTGCTTCTTTCACAATACTAAGTGTCATTTCTTGCCACTCTTCTGTTAATGCTGGAGTGATTCCCGAAATATGTAAAATGGAAGTATCTTCTAGAATGCTTGACCAATCCCAGTCTGATAATTGACTTTTAATAAATACAGAGTCTTGCCGATCATAGATAACTTTTGCAGAGCGAACACTGGTGCCAGACTCTACATAATAAGTCCCTAACCGTCCATCTTTCTCAAGAACTTGAGAACAGTCTACTCCATGTGCCAATAGATGTTTTTTTACTCCCTTACCTAAATCATTGGTCGGAAGCACGCTAACTAATTGGGCTTTTTTACCGAATTGAGATAAACTAATTGCTACATTAGCTTCACTACCTCCGTAATGAGCTTGAAAACTAGAACTATTTTGAATTAAACAACCATAATCTGTTGATAATCTTAGTAACAGTTCCCCTACTAATACTACTTTTTTATTTGTCATGATTACCCTCTCACTTCACGATAGGCTTTCATGTATGCTTCAGCACGTCGGGTAATTCCTTCATAGCCTTCATCATCTAATGTTACTAGATTACCACCTACTCCTACCGCAACAGCTCCATTAGTTAACCATTCTTTTATATTATCTAAGTTGACACCACCAGTTGGCATAATGTTCGCTTGTGGTAAAGGTGCTTTAATAGCTTTAATAAAGGAAGGTCCGTAAACACTAGCTGGAAAGACTTTAATAACTTCAACTCCATACTTCATTGCTTCTGTCATTTCTGTAATAGTCATACATCCTGCCATATAAGGTACTTGATAAAGATTACAAATTTTTGCAATATCTTTATCAAAAGATGGACTTACTATAAATTTAGCACCAGCCATAATAGCAATCCGAGCAGTCACACTATCTAAAACAGTTCCCGCTCCAATGACTACTTCTGAATCTTGATCATATTGTTGAACAAGATTAGCAATAACTTCATCTGCATTTGGGACAGTAAAAGTTACTTCAATCGCTTTAACTCCACCCTCAACCAAATGTTTGGTCATTTTAACTGCTTCTTCTTGATTTTTGGCGCGTAAAACTGCTACTACACCATTTTTTCCTAATTGAGTCAACACATTGCTTTTATTCATCATTCCACCGTCTTTTCTTATTTGGAAATCTATATATCTTATTAAGAAATCTAAATTCATTATAGACGGAGTCTTTCGAAAAAGCAAGGGGTTTCATTTAACAAGCTTAAAATCCTTCAGTTCCAAAGACTTTTAATTGAGTAAGAGCTGGGAACGGTGACTCATCTTCATGCTTAATTAAATCCTTTAATATCAACCATTCAATATTTTCTTTTTGGATAGACATTAATTGTGGTGTTAATAATTTATCTAATAACACCTTTTCTTCAGTTCCATCTGAAAATTCTAAACTTGCTTCTGTCCAGTAACTATCATGAGGATAATCTCCTCTTAAAACCAGTTCGATTGTATCAATATTGACTGGGCGGCCAAACTCTAATTTAAGATAGGCATCCTCTTGTCTATTAATACCCCAAGATTGAAATGGATAGCGGCCGTGATAATCGTTTGCTAAAACACCATCAATAGCATTTCTAGCAAAAAAGACTGTTTCATTACGAGTTTCAACATTAGCACTAGCATGAGGATAAACCCCTGTATCTTCTTTTTGATCATGAGGATTTAGTGCTAAATTACGATACTGATAAATTTCATATTCCTTAGCGTAACGAACTTCTATATAATGACGCTCTCCTTTAAAAGAAAAAGGATAATAAGCAGTTCTATCATGTACTTCAGGAATAGTATAATGCCATTCAGCTCCTGGCATATAAATAAAAGTTGTATCCAAACTAGCATCTAATTTAACCATTAAGTAATCTTTATCAGCTGAATCATTTTTAATAATAATTTTATCTCCTACATTATAAGTTCCTTTATAACCTAAATAGGCACAATCATTTCCTCGATGTTGTGCTTTTATTTCTCCATTTACATCCTGAATCAATAGTTCTAACATGCTATTCTCCTTCTTTCTGCAATAGTTTTATAATATTTTTTTGTGTTTCTTTCATCAATGTGGAAATACGGTCAATTTCTTCAGGTGTGGCACGAAATTTAGGTAAACTTACACTGAATGCTCCGTATTCATTATTCCCCATTGGTAAGGACATACCAATACAAAAACAATCTTTTTCTAACTCTTCATTGTCATAAGCTAAAGCAGTCTCTTTAACTTTTTCGATTTCTTCTAATAATTCTGATTTATCTAAAATAGTATTAGGGGTATAAACTTTTATATCTACTTGCTCTATATACTTTGTCATTTTTTTGTCATCCATTACAGCTAATACGGCTTTCCCCATAGCTGAACCATACAAAGGACGAGTATTACCTATTCTTGATGACATCACAATCGTTTGTCTTTCTGGTTCTAACTTGTCTAAATAGACAATTTGATTGTTTTCAAGTAAACCTAAGTGAATCGTTTCATCTACTTCTTGATGCAACTGATTCAGATAAGGTCTAGCAATTCTGATTAATTCTGACTCATGTAAATATTGATTGCCAAATCTAGCTAATCTAGCTCCCAATGTATAGGTTTTCAATTCTTCATTTTTGTGTACATAACCAATAAGTAATAAAGTATCTAAAATTTTTAATGTGGTAGATGGTGTAAAGCTAGCTTTTTCAGCAATTTCAGTCAAAGTTAACCCCGCTTTATCTGTATGATAATCAGATAAAATAGTTAACAATTTTGATGCTTTAATTAACACGCCACCATAAGGTTGTTTTATTTCCAATTAAGAATCCTCCTTTTCCTTATAGGAAATATGATATACTAAATAAAAAAAAAAGCAAGGGAGAATCTCCCTTGCCGATACATTTATGTCGTTAATCGATTTAAACTAAATCCACGCCCCATAACATCACTCGCTGCTGTAGCAATAACAAAAGCTTCAGGATCAATGGATAATACTTTAGTTTTTACTTGTTGAAATTCTTTTTCTGGTAGCACGCACATAATCATTTCCTTATGTTCTTTTTGGTAACCACCTTCGATTGGAATCACACTTAAACCACGATTAATATTATGATGAATCATGTCTTTAATTTCTAAAGTTTCAGATGAAATAATAAACACATTTTTAGAAATTCCTAAGCCAACTTGGACTAAATCAATCACTCTTCCAATCACAAATAAACAAATTAATGAATAAAATACCGTGTCCGTATCAAAAGCAATAAAAGCACTTAATATAACTAAACCATCTACCAAAGAAACAGCTAAGCCCATAGGTATTTTTACATACTCATGCACTATTTGAGAAATAATGGCTGTACCACCAGTGGAAGCATTCCCTTTAAAGACTAATCCTAATCCAATCCCTGTAATAATACCACCAAAAATAGCACCTAATAATTGATTATGAGTAAATACTGGAAAATGACCTACAATTGCGACAAAAAAAGGATACAGCATACTACCATAAATAGTTTTCATCCCAACTTCTTTTCCCAACATAATAAAACATAAAATCAACAGTGGAATATTAATCGCATAAAGTGTTACTGCTAGAGGCACTTGAAATAATTTATTAATAATAATACTAATACCATTCGCTCCACCTGCTACTAGATGATTAGGTAAAAGCAATGAATTGATTGAAATCGCTAGTAAAAAAGCACCTAAAGTCACATAAGCAACATCTTTGAATTTTTTCATGTAAATTTCCTCCTTATATCCATTTATTCTCACAAAAAAATAGAAAACCGAATTCGGCTTTCTATTAATACGTTTCATAGTATAACTAATCTTACTGAAAAAATCAACTATTGTTAGATTCTTCCGTCTTCTGTTTCCGCTAAGATTAATGTCATATTTCCTTCTAATTTCCA
Organism: Vagococcus humatus; assembly: GCF_003950325.1. Lineage (GTDB taxonomy): Bacteria > Bacillota > Bacilli > Lactobacillales > Vagococcaceae > Vagococcus_C > Vagococcus_C humatus. The sequence continues at coordinate 5,404 of NZ_PXZH01000002.1, read as the reverse complement.
ATTTTTTACTCCGTTTGGCAAAATAAAGTGTTGCCCTTTTTCTAAAGAGTAAGTTGTCCACTGGTGTTCTTCTTCAATCAATAGCTGCCCTTTACCTTCTATTACACTAACCAAACTATAAGGAGCACTTTGTCTATTGTTCAACTGATCGACTACTGTTAATAAATAAACATTAAAGAAAGAAGAACGGACTAAATCTAATCGACTAGATTTCCCCTGAAACACTTCTTTTTGAACCAAAGCAGGATCTTGATGAGGAACATTAGTCACATCAATCGATTTATCAATATGTAATTCTCGTTTATTGCCATCATCACCTAATCGGTCATAATCATAAACTCGGTAAGTTGTGTCACTACTTTGCTGTGTTTCTAACACCATAATACCTTTTCCAATCGCATGAATAGTTCCACTCGGCACATAAAAGAAGTCTCCTTGTTTAACAGGTACTCGGCGTAATAATTTATCCCATTGTCCTGAAGCAATCATAGAGCGTAATTCTTCTTTTGTCTGCGCATGATGACCATAAATAATTTCAGCTCCTGGCTCTGCAGATAAAATATACCAGCATTCTGTTTTACCTAAATCTCCTTCATGAGCGAGACCATAAGTGTCATCTGGATGAACTTGAACCGATAAATCATCATTAGCATCTAAAATCTTAGTCAATAAAGGAAAGCGATCTTCTTTTGGATTTCCAAATAATTCTTTATGGTTATCCCAAATATCTGTTAAGAGTTTTCCTTCGTAAATACCCTTTGCAATTTTACAAACACCATTAGGATGGGCACTAATTGCCCAACATTCACCAGTTTTATCACTAGGAATGGTGTAGCCATATTCTGTACTTAAGTGATTACCACCCCAAATTTTTTCTTTGAAAACAGGGGTTAGAAAGATTGGTTGTTTCATCATAAACCTCCTTACAACTGATAGTTGTATTATAGCATAAATCAATTTGAGAAAACTAACAGAATCAGTCCTACGTTGGAATAAAAATCCGACTTAAGTAGGATGGGGATCCTTTAATCTCATGCTACAATAAATTCAGATAATAAAAGGAGAGAAAAACAATGACTATAGAAAACATCTTTAAATATACTTGTACTGTTGTGGGCTTTATTATTGTCACTGGTTTATTGTTTACCATGTTAGGTGGATTAATTGGATTTACCATTCATATTATTCTTCCTCTTATATTCGTTGTTTGGCTTTCAAGATTTTTCTTCAAAGAATCTCCTGCCACACAACCTACTTATAAACAATCACATTAGTCAACAAGTCAACAGTTTTACCCCCAAAAAAAGAATAGCCCTAGAGCTATTCTTTTTTATTTTTTAACAATAAATAAACTAGGCATCATTTGGTTCAACAAAATTAGTACACCTATCGTTACTCCACAAGTAGCTAGACAGCTAATACCATTCATAACTAAAGAAAATACAACAGGACTCATTCCCCACATAGCGTATTTTCCCCAAAAAATAACTCCTGCTATAAAATGCCAAAAATAACGAGCTAAACCACCTACTAAAGTAGACACTATTAGTGACGAGATAGAAATCGAATTTTTTTCTTGGATTTTTTTTGAAAACAGTCCTGAAAAACCAGCAAAAGTAAAAGCTACCACATATTCTATCAACACTTGACTAACAGTTAAATAAGTTACATCTCCTGTAGCAAAATGCAGTAGCCCCCAAACTAGTCCTGAAAAAAGACCTGGAACTAACCCTCGACGAATTCCATAAATAGTTAAAGGAATCATACCTAAAGAAACTGAAAAACTACTCCCAATTTTTAAAGGAATCAGCGATAAAATAATCGCTAAAGCTGCCACAATTGCCCCTTCAATCCAAACTCTTAAATCTTTTGATCCCGTTACGACTGGGTTCATAAAAAAACTCCTCCTTTTTAAATGTATAGAACACTTCCCATACAACAAAAAGGCGGAGTAGATTATTAGATATCTCTCTACTCCATCACAATCCCTCCGCTTGCAATTAACAAGATCAGGTTCCAAGGGTCCGAGCTAACGCCCTATCTCAGCCAATAGGCACCCCTTTGTGATGGTAAGTTCTATTTAATTGTGTCTTAATTTTCTCATTAACTACCTCATAAGTCAAACTTTCAACTATAATAATTGTTATAAAATATTTTGTGAAATAAAACAGTTATTACTTTTTGAAAAATAACTCTTGTAGTATAATAAATTTGTATTCGTTACCACTATAAATTTGAAAAGAGGCTATAATATGGAACAAAAACAAATTAAAGTTGCAATCGTTACTGGTGGAGGGCAAGGAATTGGAGAAGCTATTTGTAAACGTTTATCACAAGATGGCTTTAAAATTGCTGTAGCTGATTTCAATTTAGATACAGCTACTAGTGTTGCTAACACTATTAATGATAATGGTGGTCAAGCTATTCCAGTACAAGTGGATGTTGCTGATAGAGAATCAGTTTTTGCAGCCGTTGAAAAAACAGTAGAATCTTTAGGTGATTTACATGTTATTGTCAACAACGCTGGATTAGGACCTCAAACACCAATCGAAGAAATTACTTATGAACAATACCGAAAAGTCTACGATGTCAATGTTGGGGGAACTTACTGGGGAATACAAGCTGCTGTTAAAGCCTTTAAAGAACTTGGCCATGGCGGAAAAATTATCAATGCTTCTTCACAAGCAGGTCAAGTAGGTAATCCTGGCTTAGCTGTCTACGGTGGAACAAAATTTGCTATCCGTGGTATTACACAAACAGCTGCTAAAGATTTAGCACCTCTTGGTATTACTGTCAATGCTTATTGTCCTGGTATTGTTAAAACACCTATGATGATGGGAATTGCACAACAAACAGCTGATGAAGCAGGAAAACCATTTGAATGGGGAATGGAACAATTTGCTAAAGATATTACATTAAAACGTTTATCTGAACCTGAAGATGTAGCTGCCTGTGTTAGCTATTTAGCAGGACCTGATTCTAATTATATGACAGGTCAAGCCTTAATTATTGATGGTGGTATGGTATTTAATTAATACCTTTTGCATATTTCTATATAGAGTCTTTTTAAATTAGAGTGCTAATCTAACTTAAAGAGGCTCTATTTTTTATAGTTAAACAAAAAAAGACATCTAATATATATTAGATGTCTTATGACCCGTACGGGACTCGAACCCGTGTTACCGCCGTGAAAGGGCGGTGTCTTAACCGCTTGACCAACGGGCCAATATTATAAAATGAAACAATGGGCCTAAATGGACTCGAACCATCGACCTCACGCTTATCAGGCGTGCGCTCTAACCAGCTGAGCTATAGGCCCTAAAAATAATTACCAAAGCGGGTGACGAGAATCGAACTCGCGACAACAGCTTGGAAGGCTGTAGTTTTACCACTAAACTACACCCGCAAAAGTACTTAAATGGCTCGGGACAGAATCGAACTGCCGACACACGGAGCTTCAATCCGTTGCTCTACCAACTGAGCTACCGAGCCTAAACGGTTCCGACGGGAATCGAACCCGCGATCTCCTGCGTGACAGGCAGGCATGTTAACCCCTACACCACGGAACCTTTAAGTCAATTGCGGAGGTAGGACTTGAACCTACGACCTTCGGGTTATGAGCCCGACGAGCTACCAACTGCTCCACTCCGCGATATTTTTAAAGGAGGATAAGGGATTCGAACCCTTGCGTGCTTTTACACACCTGACGGTTTTCAAGACCGTTCCCTTCAGCCGGACTTGGGTAATCCTCCATGACTGTTAATGACCCGTACGGGACTCGAACCCGTGTTACCGCCGTGAAAGGGCGGTGTCTTAACCGCTTGACCAACGGGCCATGGAAAATATAAATTTGCTAAAACGGAGAAGGAGGGATTTGAACCCTCGCGTCGGTATTATCCGACCTACACCCTTAGCAGGGGCGCCTCTTCAGCCTCTTGAGTACTTCCCCAAACCAAAATCTAATGGGCCTAAATGGACTCGAACCATCGACCTCACGCTTATCAGGCGTGCGCTCTAACCAGCTGAGCTATAGGCCCTAAAAAAATACTAAAGCGGGTGACGAGAATCGAACTCGCGACAACAGCTTGGAAGGCTGTGGTTTTACCACTAAACTACACCCGCAAATATGAAACGGTTCCGACGGGAATCGAACCCGCGATCTCCTGCGTGACAGGCAGGCATGTTAACCCCTACACCACGGAACCTTTCAGTTAATTGCGGAGGTAGGACTTGAACCTACGACCTTCGGGTTATGAGCCCGACGAGCTACCAACTGCTCCACTCCGCGATATTTTTAAAGGAGGATAAGGGATTCGAACCCTTGCGTGCTTTTACACACCTGACGGTTTTCAAGACCGTTCCCTTCAGCCGGACTTGGGTAATCCTCCACTTGAACTAGTGGACCTTGTAGGACTCGAACCTACGACCTAACGGTTATGAGCCGTTTGCTCTAACCAACTGAGCTAAAGGTCCAAGTGCCAACGTTTTAAAATGATCGCGGCGGAGGGGATCGAACCCCCGACCTCCCGGGTATGAACCGGACGCTCTAGCCAGCTGAGCTACACCGCGTTATTAACAAAAACTATCGGGAAGACAGGATTCGAACCTGCGACCCCTTGGTCCCAAACCAAGTGCTCTACCAAGCTGAGCTACTTCCCGTAAATATAAAACGCGCCCAAGAGGAGTCGAACCCCTAACCTTCTGATCCGTAGTCAGACACTCTATCCAATTGAGCTATGGGCGCACAATGCCGAGGACCGGAATCGAACCGGTACGGTAATCACTTACCGCAGGATTTTAAGTCCTGTGCGTCTGCCAGTTCCGCCACCCCGGCTTAATAATTTTGTTCGTAGAAAGCGGAAGACGGGGTTCGAACCCGCGACCCCCACCTTGGCAAGGTGATGTTCTACCACTGAACTACTTCCGCATAATGCCGGCTAAAGGACTTGAACCCTCGACCCTCTGATTACAAATCAGATGCTCTACCAACTGAGCTAAGCCGGCTATTATCTTCTTGATGCGGGTGAAGGGACTTGAACCCCCACGCCGTTAGGCGCTAGATCCTAAATCTAGTGCGTCTGCCAATTCCGCCACACCCGCATGCTAGGATGACCCGTACTGGGCTCGAACCAGTGACCCTCTGATTAAAAGTCAGATGCTCTACCAACTGAGCTAACGAGTCATATGGAGGTTAACGGGATCGAACCGCTGACCCCCTGCTTGTAAGGCAGGTGCTCTCCCAGCTGAGCTAAACCTCCATAATAATAATATAATAACAAAGCGTGGCAACGTCCTACTCTCACAGGGGGAAACCCCCAACTACCATCGGCGCTAAGAAGCTTAACTTCTGTGTTCGGCATGGGAACAGGTGTATCCTTCTTGCTATCGCCACCACACTATGTTG